>DUMF01000016.1 GCA_012840015.1 Bacillota bacterium | reverse complement strand
CTCGAGAAGGTCGTCACGTACCATGACCCTTGCGACCTCGGGAGGAAGAGCGGGGTGTACGATGCTCCGCGTGAGGCTTTGAGGAAGATCCCTGGGCTTGAGTTGAGGGAGATGTTCTTCAACCGAGAAAACTCTAAATGCTGTGGGGGCGGCGGAAATCTGGAAATGACGAATAAGGCACTGTCCTCTGCGGTGGCGGCAAGCCGTGTGAAACAGGCTTCCGCGACTGGAGCCGGGATTATAGCATCTTCCTGCCAGCAATGTAAACGTACTCTGCAGGGAGCTGTTAGGGTGGCAAGACTCAAAATGCGCGTCATGGATGTGGTGGAGCTAGTCGCGGCATCCATTGAAGCGGGCTCGGAGGAGGCGCTGGGAACATGAAACGAGTGGGAGTTTATGTCTGCCACTGCGGCTCCAACATCGCTGGCACCGTAAATTGTAAAGAGGTAGCGGAATACGCTTCGACCTTGCCTGGAGTAGTAGTTGCCAGGGATTACACTTACACGTGCTCCGACCCTGGACAACAAATGATAAAGGATGACATTCAACGGCTTAAACTGGATCGAGTGGTTATTGCGGCTTGTTCCCCACGCATGCATGAGGTGACTTTCAGAAATGTGGTCCAGGAAGCCGGGTTGAACCCTTATCTGCTTCAGATCGCTAACATACGCGAGCAAGATTCATGGGTTACGAAAGACATGGCCAGCGCTACGAGGAAAGCAAAAGACCTTGTGCGTGCTGCGGTGAAAAGGGTGATGCTTCATTCGCCTCTTCAGGCAGGAAAAGTGCCTGTCACGCGAGCCGCCTTAGTAGTAGGAGGGGGAATCGCAGGTATCCAGGCTGCCACGGATATTGCGAACGCTGGGTACAAGGTCTACCTTGTGGAGAAGGAGCCCACGATAGGTGGCCACATGGCCCAGCTTGACAAGACGTTTCCTACACTGGACTGTTCGGCTTGCATCCTCACTCCAAAAATGGTGGACGTCGCACGCCATCCAAACGTGACGCTCCTCACATATTCGGAAGTAGTAGAGGTTTCTGGTTACGTCGGGAACTTCAAAGTAAAGGTTCGCAGGAAGCCCAGGTACGTTAAGGAAGAGCTGTGCACGGGTTGTGGCGAGTGCGCAAAAGCGTGCGTTCTAGCCGGCAGGATCCCGTCTGAGTTCGAGGCGGGGATGGGCAGAAGGGGCGCCGCTTACATTCCATTCCCGCAGGCGGTGCCACTCAAAGCGGTGATTGACCCCGTTCACTGTTTGAGGGTTTCTCGGGGGAAGTGCGTAGCGAAGTGCGTACAAGCGTGTGGCCGGAAGGCGATAGACTTCACGCAGGAGCCCAGCGAGCTGACACTTGAGGTTGGAGCCGTGGTGCTTGCGACTGGTTACGACTTGTTCGATGCGTCAAAACTCGCTCAATACGGATATGGGAAGCTGCCCGATGTGATCGATGGGTTGCAGTTCGAGCGTCTGGTAAATGCCTCTGGTCCTACTGGCGGTAAGTTGTTGACTTCAAAAGGTGAAGTGCCACGCCGCATAGCTTTTCTGCACTGTATCGGGTCAAGAGATACGAACTATAGTCCGTATTGCTCTCGAGTGTGCTGCATGTACTCGATGAAACAGGCGCATCTCGCTAAGGACAAGACCGGAGCGGAAGTCTTCGAGTTCTATATCGACATTCGCGCTTCAGGAAAAGGCTACGAGGAATTCTATGAGCGAGTGCAGGAAGAAGGAATACATTTCATCCGGGGCAAAGTAGCAGAGATAGAACCATCACAGGACGGGTTAGTGGTCGTGGCAGAGGACACCCTCCTCGGTACCCGTCTAGCGGTTCCTGTTGATATGGTGGTGCTGGGGACCGGGCTCGTGCCGCGCAAGGAAGCCGTGGACGTAGCAAGGGCCTTTCATGTAGGGATGAGCCAAGATGGCTTTTTCATGGAAGCCCACCCAAAGCTGCGCCCGGTAGAGACGAACACGGCGGGCGTCTTCCTGGCTGGTGCCTGTCAAGGTCCGAAGGACATCCCAGAGTCAGTGGCCCAGGCCACAGCTGCTGCGGCTAAGGTAGCAGGGTTATTCGCCAACGAATTCCTCGTTACGGAGCCCATGGTGGCTACGGTGAATGAGGCGACATGTACAGGCTGTATGGCCTGTAAACCCGTGTGCCCTTATGGAGCAATAGAGGAGGGACAGGTTAGCGAGAGAACAGGAAAAACTATCACGACAAGGCCGGTGGCAAAGGTAAATCCCGGACTTTGCCAGGGGTGCGGCGCTTGTTCAGTAGCCTGCCGGTCGGGCTCGATGAACCTGCTCGGGTTCACTAACAAGCAAATTCTTTCCGAGCTTGACGCCATCTGTGGTTGAATGTTCCCACCCCTCTCCAATCGGAACAAGAGGTGATATACTGTACCGCAGTAATGTATTATCGGCAAGGGGAAGGGCTGGGTAATGGAAAATGAAGGGCAGTTTAAACCTATACGTACTAAGCGAGTGTACGAGGCTATTGTAGAGCAAGTGCGCCAGATGGTGGTCTCGGGTGTTCTGAAGCCTGGCGACAAGTTGATATCTGAGCGTGAGTTGGCAGACAAGCTCAAGGTGAGCCGCGCGTCTGTCCGTGAGGCCCTGAGTGTTCTCGAGATGTTGGGTCTGACGGAAAGCCGTCCGGGAGAAGGTACTTTCATAAGAGAAGGCGCAACGGAGCTGGTTATCCAACCGTTTGCCTTGATGGTACTTCGAGATAGGGACATAGGTTTTGAGCTGCTAGAAGTAAGGAAAGTCCTAGAGGTGGGGTCTGCCAGGCTGGCCGCGGAGCGCGCTACTCAGGAAGACTTGAAGAGGATAGCTTCCTGCCTGGAAGATATGAAAAGGGAGATCGCAGTGGGAGACCTCGGGGATATTTCGGATTTCAATTTTCACTTCGCAGTGGCCGAAAGTACAAAGAATAGCGTGCTCGTACGCGTGATGAGCATGATCTCTGATCTGTTCGCACAGGGCTTACGCTCCAGTAGGCTCAGGCTGTACACCTTACCAGAGATGGGTAAAATACTACTGTCTCAGCACGCTGCCATATATCATGAAATCGCCGCTCGAAATCCCGAAGCCGCTGCCGAGGTAATGTACCGTCATCTGGCATTTGTGGAGGATCAGCTCAGGCTTCTCGAGGGTGAGAGGCTTCGCATGGCCCAGACGGAAGTATTGACAGAGCGTGGGGGCGAAGCTAACATACCCAATAGTGAGATAAGGGAATAAGAGACGCGATGATGGGTAGAAGTAGGCGCGGACAGGTGCACAGAGAGGGCGGCAGGTGAAAAAGCCCACCGGAAGTGCCGAAAGCCAGCCCGGAGACCCGGCGAGCGATGCAGCGAAGCCGGCGGTGGTTCCGTTATAGACCTCAAGAGCGACGGCCTTTGTGCCGTAAGCAGGGTGGTACCGCGATGAAAGCCTTCGTCCCTACAAGGACGGGGGCTTTCTGTTTCGATTGAACTCAAGTTGGGGTGATTGAGTTGCATACTATGAAGGCAAAGCAATTGAGGAAAGCATTCCTGGATTATTTCGAGAGGCACGGGCATACCGTAGTTCATAGTTCACCCTTGGTGCCAGCCAATGATCCAACACTGTTGTTCACCAATGCAGGTATGGTGCAGTTTAAAGACGTTTTCCTTGGCCTGGAGTCGAGACCTTATAAACGCGCCACCACTGCCCAAAAATGCATGCGGGCAGGCGGCAAGCACAACGACTTGGAGAACGTGGGCTTCACTGCGAGGCACCATACGTTTTTCGAAATGCTGGGCAATTTCTCTTTTGGGGATTACTTCAAAGAGGAGGCGATTTCATTTGCATGGGAGTTCCTGACCCGGGAGCTCGGGCTTCCCAAAGACAAGCTGTGGTTTACTGTCTTCCGCGAGGATGACGAAGCAGCACGACTATGGCAAAAGATTGCCGGGGTTCCCGAATACAGGATAATCCGGATGGGGGAAAAGGACAATTTTTGGGCGATGGGTGATACTGGGCCTTGTGGCCCGTGTTCGGAGATCATCATCGACAGAGGAGAAGAGTTGCGTTGTAGCGCCCAAGAGTGTGGGGTTGGGAAGTGTGATTGTGACAGGTGGCTGGAGATCTGGAACCTGGTATTCATGCAGTATAACCGGGACGAGTCTGGCCAACTCACTAGGCTTCCCAAACCCAGTGTGGACACGGGTATGGGGCTAGAGCGGATTGCTTCTGTGCTTCAAGGTGTGCCTACCAATTTCGATACGGATCTTTTCGTGCCGCTCATCGAGTATACGCAGTCGTTGTGCGGGAAGAAGGCGGGGGAAGATGCCCCAGTGTTCCCGTTCAGGATAATTGCGGATCATGCGCGCGCTGCCACCTTCCTTATCACAGACGGCGTGTTGCCGTCGAACGAAGGGCGCGGATATGTACTGAGGCGCGTGCTGCGTCGAGCTTCAAGGTACGGACGGGTACTTAACGTAGATGGTCCATTCCTTTATAAAGTGGCGGAAGTGGTGGCCGAGACGATGGGGGAAGCCTATCCCGAGCTGCGGGCAGCCATCGACACCACACGAGAAGTGATACGCAGCGAGGAAGAACGTTTCCTAACTACTCTCGATCAAGGCATGAGAATGGCGGAAAACGTTATCGAGCGAGCTAAACGAGAGGGTCGGAGCGTCGTCGCCGGAGAAGATGCGTTCATGCTTTATGATACGTATGGCATGCCCCTAGATCTTACAGAAGATATCGCCAGGGAACACGGAGTGAAAGTGGACAGAGCGGGATTCGAGAAGGCAATGGAAGCTCAACGTGAGCGCGCGAGAACAGCCAGAAAGGCGTCGGAGATGGCGTATGGGAGCGAAATGGGCAAGGCAGTAGAAGATTTGCCTGCCACCACGTTCAAGGGCTACGAAGTACTGGAGTCCGAAAGCCGCGTTTTGGCCATTTACTCTGAGGGCCGGCTTGTATCGTCTTTGTCAGCGGGAGAAGAGGGAGCCCTCATACTGGACGAGACTCCATTCTACGCGGAGTCGGGTGGACAAGTCAGCGACACGGGTATTATGGTGGGACCTTCAGTGCGCCTTAGGGTGATGGGTGCAAGCAAGCTGCCCGGAGGAAAGGTGGCTCACCAGGTAAAGGTTGAGGAGGGGACAGTTTCCGTCAGGATGGCTCTTCGGGCTACCGTGGACGCAGCTCGGAGGCTGGATACGGCCAGGAACCATACTGCTACCCACATGTTGCACAAGGCGTTGAAAATCGTGCTAGGTGAACACGTAAGGCAAGCAGGGTCTCTGGTAGCACCTGACATGTTACGCTTTGATTTCGTACACTTCCGGCCTATGGAGCCGGCGGAGATCGCGCGCGTGGAAGAGCTTGTGAATGGAGAGATAATGAAAGCTAGCCAGGTCACGACATTCCAAATGCCCCTAGAAAAAGCGAGGACAATTGGGGCAGAAGCGCTTTTCGAGGAAAAATATGGAGAGGTGGTGAGGGTGGTCAAAGTAGGCGAGTTCAGCTTAGAACTCTGTGGAGGAACTCACGTCCGGAATACGGGAGAGATTGGCTCCTTCAAGATACTAAAAGAATCCAGCGTAGGTGCAGGGTTAAGGAGGGTCGAAGCCGTAACAGGTTTTGCTGCGTTGGGCGTCTTCCGTAACTGCATGCGGCTTCTGGAAGAGGCAGGGGCTGCTGTAGGTTCGGAGCCGAGCATGCTGCCCGAGCGCATTCGCGCTTTGAGAGAGACAGTGGAGACACTCCAAACGGAGCTAGAAGAACTGAAAGCGCGTGCCGTGCGTGATGAAGCGAGAGAGATCGCGGAAACCGCAGAGAGCTTCGATGGGCATAAGATAGCCAGCGGTGAAGTGCATGTCAAGACTAACGACCAGTTGTTAGCCGCGGGGGATATGGTCAGAGACAGGATCGGCTCCGGTGTGGTCATACTGGGCTCACGACTCGGAGACAGAGCGGGGTTAGTGGTGATGGTAACTCCGGATCTGGTAAAGCGCGGATTGCATGCAGGGAAACTGGCCAAGGAAGCAGCCCAGCTCATGGGTGGCGGCGGTGGTGGAAAGGCCGAGATGGCTCAAGCGGGCGGGAGGATACCTGAAAAACTTGGCGAAGGTATCTCCAGGGCAGTCGAACTTGCCAAGAACGAGCTGCAAGCGAGGGGAGTATGATGGCTGATTTCAACCAGAGTGAAAATACGCGTATGTTCGATGTCAAACCTGAGGAACAGTATAGGGCGGAGGATATACTGGTGTTGGTGTATGAAGCTCTCAAGGAAAAGGGCTATAACCCGGTCAATCAGATCGTAGGGTACCTCCTTTCAGGAGACCCGGCTTACATCACGAGTCATAAGAACGCTCGCAGTCTCGTGCGCAAAATTGAAAGAGACGAATTGCTGGAAGAGCTGGTGAGGCACTACCTGCAGACCAGAACCAAATGACCCTGTGAGTCGTAGGGGGGCGTCATTTGATACCGCTCAGGGATAGTATTAGATCCAGAAGGTTTCCCGTCATAAACGTTGGTTTGATAATAATCAACGTATTAGTGTTCTTTTTCGAGTTGGCGCTCACCCACCGTGAACTCAACGTTTTTACCAGGCAGTTCGGTCTTATACCAGTCCTTTACCGTGATCCGTTCCTGGTCCTGTTAAAATACGGCATAGAGGGATTCTACCCATTTTTGACTTCTATGTTTTTGCACAATGGGTGGTTGCACGTGGCCGGGAACATGCTGTTTTTATGGGTTTTCGGCGATAACGTAGAAGATAGGTTGGGGCACCTTAAGTACCTATTCTTCTACTTACTGGTAGGCGTCATTTCCGGTGTAGTGCACGTGGTATTCAACATCAGCTCTCCTGTTCCGACCATCGGCGCGAGCGGAGCGGTAGCTGGCGTTCTCGGGGCTTACTTCGTGATGTTTCCGAGAGCGAGGGTGTTGGCACTGGTGCCGCTCGGCTTCTTTCTTACCGTGGCTGAGGTACCTGCAGTGGTGTTTCTCGTACTGTGGTTCTTGCTTCAACTGTTCAGCGGTGTGGCGAGCATCGGTTTACCAGCCAACGTGGGAGGAGTGGCCTGGTGGGCACACGTGGGGGGATTTGCTGCGGGAATGCTGTTGGTAAAGGTATTGTATAAAAGGCGTAGGAACTACTATTTCCCCTGAGTTACGAACCGGAGGAGCATGATGGGCGTTTGCTGGTCGTCATTTCCCAGGGGGTTATCCCTCAACTGATTTTGAAGCCACCGCATTAATTCAGGGGGATAATCCAGAGAGCATGCCAGGATATCCACGCAGCCTTTGTCATTGATGTCTACTACCATCGCGTCTATGCCCGTTTGCGCTTTGATCCTGTTTACAACGTCTTGCGAATCTCGGGGCCCCAATACGATGTGTCTGTCGAAAGGAGGCATCGTGCCCGCAATGTCGTCGATCAGGGCTAAACCGTGACCAGCGACGCGGAAGAAGTCACCTCGGCGTCCGATTAGCTTACCGAGAGCAGCCACCGCACAGGCAAGTAGAATTCTCGTGGGCCCGGCTTCCTTTATGGCGAGCTGCATAGCTTCCGGCGTTGCTAGGCTCCCTTCGGGATTCGGGAACCGGCAAAGAAACCTTGCCAACAGGCTTGGCTTCACAGTTGAGGGCAGAATCGCTCGCCCCTGGGTAATCGCTAGGGCCGACTCGGAAATGGTTACCACATCGCCGGGACGCGCGATGGGTAGGACATATCTTTGCACTACCTTTACCGGGTCATCTTTTTCGGTAAGTATGTGAGTTCTGATCCTGAACCTTATCAGGCCGTCTGGTAGCGGAACTCCACCTTTTTGCTTCATTGAGGCATCTCCCTTTGACGTACGTGCCTGAGCAGGCCGTTCACAATAGCACGCGCTATTCTCTCTTTGAACGTTGGGCTGCGCATCATCGCCTCATCCTGCTTGTTCGTTAGTACGACCGGCTCAATCCTCACCCAAACGAAGGGGGAGCGGTACTCCTTGGATGGCGAAATACCCCGATCGGGGATGCCTAGGCGTTCGATGAGGGCAACGTGGATCTCTTTGGCCAAAGCCAAGCTATCCTTGGCCGAAATTGAGTATAGGACCCTCGTTCCTCGCTCTGCGCCATCCTTTGATGACCCCATGGCCAACGTGATCATAGCCCATGCGCCGGCTTTCTTCGCCATGAGTAGACGGGCTTCCTTGGTTACGTCTACATCTGAGTCCCTGGTGAACGAGATCTTGACGTTATGCTGCTCCAGGATGGCACCAAGGTAACGGGCTACATCGAGGTTCAGCTTCTTTTCGATCAGATTGATGGGACCTCTGGCGCCTTTGATCCGACCACCACAAGCTGGGTCTATGATTATGGGGCCGAAGGGCTTGGGAAAGATCACCGGCTGGCGATTTAGCTGCAGGCAAAGCTGAAATGGCTGACCTTCACGTACGAGGACCCGGGGTTGTACAATCGGTACTTCGCAATTCACGACCACAACAGTCATGTCGTCTTTAACCTGGACTTCTAAGTGATGAATCAGGCCATCCAGCACTCTTATCCGATCGGGATGCATCAGGCAGAGAACCCCACCAAGTTCGGCGAGGAGAACGTGCGGCTCTGGTTGACGGCTTCTCACCTCTGCCTTGTCAGTGAGTTCCATGCAGACCAGGGAGGATTCTGGGGTGTGAGACGCCCAGACATTCAACAAAACCGGTGAGTGAGTGCCCATCACGAAACCACCCTTAACCATCGCAGCTGGGTATCTTCAGGTCCCGAAACCCTTAGGGAAGTAGCTCTAACCATTCTAAGATAGTCGGCTTCTGTGTCTGATATGACTTCACCGGGGTACAGGATCGGGATCCCCGGAGGATAACAGGTTACCGTTTCCGCGGAGACGCGGCCTACAGCCTTTTCGAGCGGCATGCGTTCGGAAGGCGCGAAGAATGCTTCTCGTGGGGTCATGCGGAATTCAGGTTCGGGCGGAAGCACGATGGTGGATGCCTGCTTCAGTATGCTTTGGACCTTCTTATTGCTCATGGCTTTGGACTCCCGGCTGAGGGCTTTGAGCGCTTCTATGAGACGTTTGATGTCCTGCTCGGTGTTGGCGAAGCTAACTATGAAAAGGACGTTGAACAAATCCGACATTTCTGCCTGGATGTTGAATTTATGGCGGATATATTCTTCTGCTTGATAGCCAGTAATGCCCAGCTCCTTGACGCTAACGGTCACTTTGGTTTCGTCGAGGTCGATGACGCCCGGACGCCCGAGTATCTCACGCCCGAAGCACACGAGGCCCGAAATTTCGTTGACCTCGTTCCTCAGCTCACGTGCCATTCTCAGCGCTTTTTCGAGCAGGTCGTAGCCTTGGGTTACCATCTGTTTCCTTGCTGCGTCCAGTGAAGCCATGAGCAAATAGGACGGAGATGTGCTTTGGATCAAACGTAAGGCTCCCTGTACTCTCCAGCGCTCTACACGATCCCCTTTGACGTGCAATAGCGATGACTGAGTTAGACTACCTAGAATCTTATGCATTCCGTGGGCGCACATGTCTGCCCCGCAATCGAGGGCTGGAGGTGGCAGCGCCCGGTGAAATCTGAAGTGGGGGCCGTGTGCCTCATCGACGATCATGGTTGCCGATGAGTCGTGGCCTATCTGACATAGTTTCTGCAGGTCGGTAGTTATACCGTAATAAGTCGGATTCACCAGGAGTACAGCGTCTACCGGTCCGTGGCGCCGGATCGAGGTTTCCAAAGCTTCGGGGGAGACCCCCATAGCTATTCCGAGGTATTCGTCGTATTCAGGAGTGCAGAAGACTGGAATAGCGCCGCTCAGTATGATTCCGGAAAGTATGGACTTATGTATGTTCCGTGGTATCAGTATCTTTTTCCCAGGTCTTACAGTGGAAAGGATCATTGCGTGTACGGCCGCGGAAGTGCCGTTTACTACCATATAGCTTTCGGAAGCACCAAAAGCATCTGCGATTAAGGCCTGCACTTCCTTTAGAACGCCTGTAGGCTGGTGTAGGTCATCCAGTCCAAGTACTCCCGTCACGTCGTAGGAGACGCCGCGCTCACCGATAAGTTCGAGCAACTCCGCCGGAGCTGAATTGCTTCCCCGATGTCCTGGCATGTGAAATCTGACGGTGCTCGAATAGGTTTTAAGTGCACTCACGAGTGGTGTGCGGTTCTGGTCGAGTTTGGGATGCTTCATGCCGTGGTCCCCTCACTACCCTGAATATCAGTCGATCCAGTATATTCTGGGTGCAATCGCGATTCTACGGTGTGTGCGTTTGATTGGTGTGATAGGATAAGAACGAGCGCACCAGAGTCCACAGTTTACCGACAAGGAGTGTGATGATACTTGGCGACCAAGATAACGCTCACTGTTATAAAGGCCGACGTGGGAGGGTATGTAGGCCATGCCACTGTGCACGATATCCTCAAGCAAAAGGCCGCGGAAGTGTTGGATGACAAAGGTAAAGGAGTGCTGGACGACTACCACGTTACAGGGGTGGGTGACGATCTCGAGCTGATCATGACACACCGTAAAGGTGTTGACAACGAGGAAGTACATAAACTGGCTTGGGATGCTTTCGTAGCGGCCACGCAGGAAGCTAAGAAGCTGAAACTGTATGGAGCCGGCCAGGACTTGCTCAGCGATTCCTTTTCGGGTAACGTTCGCGGCATGGGGCCTGGTGTGGCGGAGATGGAATTCGTGGAGCGGCCCAGTGAACCTGTAATCATTTTCATGGCGGACAAAACGGAGCCCGGCGCGTGGAATTTTCCGCTTTATAAGATGTTTGCGGATCCGTTCAACACCGCGGGCCTGGTGATAGATCCTAAGATGCACGCCGGTTTCACCTTTGAGGTTCATGACCTAATGGCCAAGAAGAGAATTCTATTCAACTGCCCTGAAGACATCTACGATATGTTGGTATTCATCGGAGCCCCGGCGCGTTTCTGCGTGAAATCGGTTTACTCCAGAACTCTGAACGAGATCGCTGCCACCAGCTCTACCCAGAGGCTGAGCTTGATTGCAGGGCGGTACGTTGGCAAAGACGACCCTGTGTGCATCGTACGATGCCAGAGCGGTATGCCTGCGGTAGGCGAGGCGCTTGAGCCGTTTGCCATGCCACACCTGGTGGCTGGCTGGATGCGCGGTTCGCACAACGGACCACTAATGCCGGTATCCGTAGCCCATGCTTGCCCCAGCCGGTTCGATGGTCCACCTAGGGTGGTCGCTCTGGGATTCCAGCTGGCAGAGGGTAAACTGGTGGGCCCGGTAGACTTTTTTGCGGACGTAGCCTTCGACGGAGCACGCCAGATGGCTAACGAGCTGGCTTCGTACATGCGAAGGTTGGGGCCATTCGAGCCGCACCGATTGCCATTGGACGAGATGGAGTATACTACGATGCCCGAGGTGGTGAAGAAACTAGAGAACCGGTTCACGGAGATCGAGTAAATGAACTTCGTAACTCTAGGCAAGACGGGCCTTATAGTTTCGAAAATGTGCTTCGGCACCCTCGGGATGGGCCCGTTACAGCTTAATATGAGTCCTAGCGAAGGAGCGGCGCTGATTAAGGAAGCGTTGAGGCTAGGCATCAACTTCTTCGACACTGCCGAGATATATGAAACATACAGTCACCTGAGGCAAGGGTTGAACGGAGTTGAGGACGTAGTAGTGGCGTCGAAATCTTACGCTTATACGCGCGAAGGGATGCGCCGGAGCGTAGACAAGGCTCGGCTCGAACTCGGCAGAGACGTGATAGACATTTTCATGCTCCATGAGCAGGAGTCTGGTTTGACGCTTAGGGGGCACCAGGAAGCGCTGGACTATCTAATTGAGGCTAGAGAACGAGGGATAGTACGCGCTGTAGGCGTGTCCACCCACTACGCCGAGGTAGTGGAAATCCTTGCGACTATGCCGGAAATCGACGTGGTTCACGCCATCGTGAACCGCGACGGTATTGGAGTGAAGGGCGGGCTGAATAGGATGCTAAGGGCCCTCCAAGCGGCGAAAGACGCCGGCAAAGGAGTATACGCCATGAAAGCGTTGGCCGGAGGGAGATTCTACGCTGATTTCGTTTCCGCCTTGCAGTATGTTAGAGACCTAAAATGCGTGGACTCTGTGGCTGTGGGAGTCAGCAACGTGTTTGAGCTCGAGGCAGATGCAGCCGTGCTTTCAGGGCTGGAAGTGCCGGCGCACATCAAGCAAGCGTTGAACAGCGTGCCCAGACAGCTCGCAATAGAGCCGTTTTGCGAGGGGTGTGGCAAGTGCTGCAAAGCGTGCCAGTTCGGGGCGCTCTCGCTGGTAGGTGGGAAGAGTACCATTGACCGCGATAAATGCGTGTTATGCGGGTATTGTGTGGCGGCATGTCCTGGATACTACATCAAGATAGGTGAAAGCCGGGCGGGTGGCGCTTGAAAGCGTTAGGGGTAGATTATGGACTGTCGCGCATCGGGCTCGCGGTGAGCGACGAATCAGCTCGGGTGGCGTGCCCGATAGGGGTGGTCACGCCACGTACCAGGGATCCGCGAGAAGTGGCAGCGCTTCTCGGGAACATAGCGCGTGAGCGGGGAGTCGCGCTGATCGTGATAGGATTCCCTAGGAACATGGATGGTACACCAGGAAGCCTCGGCGGGGAGATCGTGGAACTAGCCCGGGCGCTGGAGTCAGAAGGTTTCCCCGTCGAGCTCTGGGATGAAAGGCTGAGCACGGTCGAGGCGGAACGAGCCCTGATTGAGGGGAATCTGAGCAGACAGAAGAGGCGGCGTGTTATCGATAAAGTAGCGGCATGCCTCATTCTGCAGGGATACCTCGACAGGCTGGAACGCCCTTCCTCTCGCGACGATTGACACCGATTTTCCTACATATTACAATTACACCATGTTTAAGGGATGGGAGGTGAACGAGTGAGTCCGGAAGAGAAGGATGAAGATGTTCTGGTTTTGACTGATGACGATGGGGTGGAGCATGAGTTCGAGCTCGTCGATGTTTTCCAGGTGGACGATAAGGAGTACGCCGTGCTATTGCCATTGGAAGAGGGTGCGGAGCCTGACGAAGCCGTGATCATGAGGGTGGAGACGGACGAAAACGGTGAACAATTGTTGATTCCCATCGAAGACGATGAGGAGTTTGAACAGGCTGTTGAGGCATACGATGCTTTATGCAGTGAGGAGACGGACGAGGAAGATGAGGAGGACGAATGAGCATGTGGGTGCGGCCACGTAAGAATAGCGTGGTCGTTCTTGTGTGCACCGGGGTTTTGCTCAGCGTGCTCATCGCAGTTTGGTGTGTATGGCAGGCAAGTCTTCCTCCCAGTCCCGCTCGGGCGGGCGTAAAGACGATAGTGATCGAACCCGGGAGTTCCACTGCTCAAATAGCTGCTCTCCTGAAGAAAGAAGGTTTAATCAGGAGCAGCTTTTTGTTTTGCATGGCCGCTAGATTGAAAAAGGCTGACGGCAAGTTGCAGGCCGGTGAGTACCAGTTGTCTGGGGGAGTTGGCATTTTTCAGCTGATAGACAAGCTGCTTAAAGGTCAACCTCCAGGTTGTACTGTTACAGTGAAAGAGGGCTTAACAGTAGAAGAAATCGCGGAATTGGTCGAACGATGCGGCCTTGTGAGCAAGCAAGCGTTCATCGAGGCTGCTGCGAAGACTGAACGAATCGGTGATTTCTTGCCTCCCGGATACAAAGCCAAGTATCCACTCGAGGGCTACTTGTTTCCTGATACCTACTCGGTTTCGCGGAACATGTCGGCAGAGCAGATAATTGACCTGATGGTAGATAGGTTTCGCCACGTGTTCAGTGACGAAATGCTCAGGCGGGCTGCAGAACTGAACATGACGCCACACCAGGTGGTCACGTTGGCTTCGGTGATAGAGAAAGAAGCGGTAATTGACTCGGAACGCCCTGTGATTTCCGGCGTTTACCATAACCGTCTTCGCCTGGGGATGAAACTAGACGCAGATCCCACCGTTCTGTATGCGGTGGGCAAGAGAAACGGGATCCCGACTCTGGCTGACCTTAATTCCAACTCGGCATACAACACTTATAAGGTCTCAGGTCTGCCTCCTGGGCCAATCTGTAACCCAGGACGGGCTTCGATCATGGCTGCACTTTACCCGGCGCAGCACAAATTCCTTTATTTCGTAGCGCGGAACGACGGTACACACGAATTCAATACTACTTATTCTGCACACATTAAGTCAGTGAAGAAATACCAGTCGGGGAAGTGAGAGTTTGGCCAGGGCAAAGCTCAGGCTCAAGGGAATGACCTGCGCCGTATGTGCTTCCAGAATAGAAAAGAAGCTGAAGTCTCTCCAAGGTGTGAAGGACGCCCTGGTCAATTTCGCCTCTGAAACGGCGTTAGTAGAGTACGATCCTGACCGCCTCTCTCCTGACGACCTCACTGTAGCAGTAAGGGAAGTAGGCTATGATGCTTGTCCGATAACCGAGAAAGCATTGCCCGACGTGGAGGACAAGGCGAGAAAAGAGGAGATTAAGCGCCACCTCAATTCGTTCTTACTGTCTGCTGTTCTTTCGGCTCCGCTGCTTTTGACCATGATTGCAGAGTTCACAGGGCTGACGTGGCTACCGTCATTCTTTTTTGACAAGCAGTTCCAGTGGGTGCTGGCGACACCGGTGCAGTTCATCGCGGGCTGGGGGTTTTATAGGGACTCTTATTACGCTCTACGAAGCGGGACCGCCAACATGTCTGTATTGGTCGCGCTCGGCACTTCTGCTGCCTATTTCTACAGCGTGGCGGTGGTCTTGGGGGTGCGTACCGCCGCAGGGGCACATGGGCACGTCTACTTCGAAACTGGCGCCGTATTGATAACCTTGATAACTCTGGGCAAACTCCTTGAGGCCGTCGCCAAGGGCCGCACTTCGAGGGCGATTCGGGAATTGATGAACCTCCGGCCGGAAACGGCACACGTCCTCGTTGGCGACGAGGAGAAGGAGGTGCGAGTACAGGACGTAAAAGTGGGCGATATCGTACTTGTTAGGCCTGGAGAAAAGGTACCCGTAGATGGCGTCGTGAAAGAAGGGTCGTCCACAGTTGACGAGAGCATGCTAACGGGAGAAAGCATTCCCGTGGAAAAAAGGCCCGGGGACAAGGTGACTGGCGGTACGGTAAACGTGGCGGGCTCCTTCAAGATGGAAACGACGGGTGTGGGCGAGGACACTGTGCTGGCACAAATAGTGAGAGTGGTTGAGAATGCCCAAGCGAGCAAGGCCCCTATCCAGCGCTTTGCGGATACGGTTTCCGCCTACTTCGTGCCCGCTGTAGTGCTGGTAGCGGGCGTTACCTTTATCGGATGGTATTTTGTGTCGCACGATCTCTCCCGAGCCGTGATGAACATGACGGCCGTTCTTGTCATCGCTTGCCCTTGCGCGTTGGGCCTTGCCACGCCAACAGCGATCATGGTAGGCACCGGAGTTGGAGCATCCAACGGAATCCTGATACGCAATGGGGAGCACCTCGAAAGGGCACACAAGCTGAATGCAGTTATCTTGGACAAGACCGGCACGATCACTAAAGGCCGTCCCGCGCTCACCGATGTAGTTCCGCGAGCTGGTATTTCTGCCGACGAGCTGTTACGGGTGGCGGCTGCCGCCGAGCTGTATTCTGAACACCCTCTAGGCATGGCGATCGTCGAAGGCGCCAGAGAAGCAAGCGTCGAGATTCCTAAACCGAGCGATTTCCAGGCGATTGTCGGGAAGGGAGTGCGGGCCCTGGTAGAGGGGAAGGAAGTAGAAGTCGGGCGGGCGTCTGCTACTGGGCCCGATGAGAGAACGGTAACTCGAATGCAGTCCGAAGGCAAGACTGTCATGAGCGTTATGCGCGATGGTACCGTGCTTGGCCTGATCGCTGTGGCAGACACCGTCAAGGAGCCATCCAAAGAAGCTATAGCTGAAATGCGCGCCATGGGATTGAGAGTATTGATGGTAACAGGCGATAGTATTGCGACGGCCCTGGCTATAGCCCGTGAGGTCGGGCTGAGAGAAGAAGACGTATTGGCCGAGGTACCCCCTCAGCTAAAGGCGGACAAAGTGCGGGAACTAAAAGATAAGGGATACACAGTGGCAATGGTGGGGGACGGAATAAATGACGCTCCGGCTCTTGCCACGGCAGACGTCGGGATCGCTATCGGGACAGGCACGGACATCGCTATAGAGACGGGCGACATCACCCTGATGTCCGGAGACTTAAGAGGAGTACCCGCGGCGATTCGTTTAAGCAGGGCGACCATGAGGAAGATCAGGCAAAACTTCTTTTGGGCACTATTTTACAATGCAATGGGCATACCTGCTGCGGCTCTAGGCCATCTCAATCCGATCGTCGCGGGTGCTGCAATGGCCTTAAGTTCGATTTCGGTCGTCACAAATTCCATGCTGTTGAGACATTTCAAGCCTTACAGCTTCCACTCGCGCTGAAAACCGGCAGCGTCCCTAGGTAGATGAGGTCTCCCTGATATTCATCTCCTTCTTTCAGTACCGCTGCTTTACAGACTATTTCTGCCCCGGCTTTTCGAAGAAGAGTGTCCACAGCCTCTATGCTGCCTCCTGTTGAAACCACATCGTCTACCACAGCCACCCGCTTTCCACGCACCCTGGCCACGTCCGGTCCATCGAGCACGAGAGTCTGGACTCCCTTGGTAGTGATAGAGCGCACTTCGACTACAATGGGGTCTTGCATATACGCTTTAACGCTCTTACGGCATACCACGTAACGGCGATGGCCCAATAGAGTGGCCAGGCTCTGAAGTAGAGGTACAACTTTGGCTTCTGGCCCTACCATCAACTCGAAATCGTATTGAGCGAGCTTCGTGGCCAACCCGCCAGCACAAACATTTACGAGCTGCGCGTCCCCCAGCATGACGAACGAGGCAATCCACAGGTCTGGGGCAATCTGAATTACCGGTAGTTTACGTTTTAAACCGCAAACCGTGATTTCATAACTGGTCTGACCTTCATATCGGATGTGAGGCATGCCTGATCGCCAACCTTTCGAAGGAGTTTCCGGAATCGCGAAGAATAAATGCTTCTTATAAGATAAATCAAAGTACGCTGCCGAACAATATGCGCGATTGGAGGGAAGAATAGTTGGGTTTCCAGGTTGGCGATTTAATGGCGGCTATAGCGGTGGTAGTGAACGGGCTCCCTCAAGGGCTGCTCGCGTTGTCATTCGGATTCGCAGCATTGCCAACTTCCTTGGGGTTCATAGTGGGGACAGTGGGGGCATTGCTGTTTAGATCGGTCGCTCCGATATCGTTTCAAGCAGAGTCAATCGTACTAGCTGGCACCATGGGTAAGGACAGGCATGAACGATGTGCCATTGTGTTCATCACGGGAGTCGTAATGGCGATAATCGGCGCGGCAGGGCTGCTCGAACCGACCATACGGTTTATAGGGCCAGCAGTTGAAAATGGGATGATGGCCGGCGTTGGCATCATCCTGGCGAGCGTAGCGGTGAAGATGGTTAAAGAGCAAGCTTTGGTTGGATGGGGCTCCCTAATCTCTGCTGTAGGGGTGTATGCGTTTTCCAAGAACCTGGTCAATACTATCGTAATAAGCGTGGCCGTCGGAACGATAGTGCGCCTTTTGCTTCCTGAGAAGGTGACGCAACCCGCTTATGGGGAGATCGAGAAAATCAAACGCATTCCTTTGAGCTTTCGTTCTGCCTCTGTCATCCGGGGGGCGCTCGCCATGATCTGCCTTCAAATAGGCGGGAACATTGCGTATGCAGGGATAACAGGCAGCATAGCCCGCAGCAGTGTGAATGTGGATCACGTCACGCTTTACTCGGGTATAGCAGATGCGGTTTCCTCAGCGTTTGGTGGAGGCCCAGTGGAAGCGATCATCAGCGGGACGGGCGCTGCCCCCAACCCGGTTACGGCTGCGGTGATAATGATGGGCTTGATGACAGCGATACTGATCGCGGGGTTGCTCCCAATTATCGGGAAGCGAGTGCCGAGTGAGTCCATCGCAGGTTTCTTGTTCGTGTTAGGGGCTATCGTAGCGTTCCCGACCAACATCAAACTGGCCATAAGCGCTGACCCGCTTGTTGGAGGGGTGTCTACTGTAGTGACGGCTGCCACGGATCCTTTCATCGGATTGGTAGCAGGCGTAATCGTAAAGTTTCTGATGGGGAATTCTTAAATGGATGCAAACCGGCGCGATGGGCCACTCATAGTCCAGAAGGACTGGACAGTGCTGCTCGAACTTAGCAATCCCAAGTGTGAAGCTGCTCGGGAAGAGGTTGCGCAGTTTGCTGAGCTGGTCAGCGCTCCCCCTCACGTGCACACGTATAGGATGACAAAGGCCACGCTGTGGAGCGCAGCCGATCGAGGGCTCAGCGCTCAATCCATCTTAGAATCACTCGAGCGCTTTGCGAAGTACCCTTTGGGGGAGAGACTCAAGCGAGATATAGCCCAGACTTGTGGCAGCTACGGAGTCCTCAGACTGGTTCGGCGGGAGGGGCGCCTGGCTTTGGAATCCGCCGATCCTGCTTTACTCGAAAAGTTGATGGAATATGAATGCGTCAGGACTCTTCTAGGGGGGAGACGGGATGCTTCGAGCTGCTGGGTAGAGGAAGCGAACCGGGGCGCGATCAAGATTGCCTGTGTGCAGCTCGGGTATCCTGTGAAGGATCTCGCTGGTTACGTGGAGGGAGGCGTTCTCCCTGTGAGGCTCCTGGAGCGGACGCGCTCTGGCAAACCATTCGCACTGCGCCGGTACCAGCTGCAGGCGGTGGAGAGCTTCTGGGGAGGAGGAACCGAACACGGAGGAAGTGGCATCGTGGTATTGCCTTGCGGTGCCGGCAAGACCATAGTCGGGATAGCTGTAATGGCGCGCGCTTCCACCAATACCCTCATCTTGACTGCAAGTACTACAGCCGTGCGTCAATGGCTATGGGAGATCGAGGACAAGACTGATTTGCCCAGCCTCCTTACGGGCGAGTATACGGGGGATATTAAACAAGTAAAACCCGTTACGGTCACCACTTACCAGATGCTGACCCACAGACGTGGCGCAGGCTATTCGCATCTGGAGTTGTTCCGTAGTGGAAATTGGGGGCTCGTAATTTACGATGAGGTTCACTTGCTACCAGCACCCGTTTTCCGGTTTACAGCTCACATCCAAGCAGTCAGGAGATTAGGCCTGACTGCTACTTTGCTCAGGGAAGACGGCAGAGAGGCTGACGTTTTTACCCTCATCGGGCCCAAGAAACTGGAAGTGGGATGGAAGAGCCTTGAAAAGGCGGGCTGGATCGCTCAGGCAGAGTGCCATGAGATACGGATTGGAATGGAACCGGAGTATAGGGAACGCTATTCTGCTGCCGGCGAGAGGCTTCGTTTCAGGCTGGCGGCAGAGAATCCCGAAAAGTTGAAGGTGCTGGAAAGGCTACTGGCTCGGCACAAAGGGGATCGGGTGCTCGTTATCGGTCAATTCGTTAGCCAGTTAAGGAAAGTGGCCTCTCGGCTAGGGATACCTCTGGTTACCGGCCGCACGTCTTCCGATGAGAGGACGCGTCTGTACCAGAGCTTGCGAAACGGGGATATCAGCTGCCTGGTCGTGTCCAAGGTAGCCAATTTCTCTGTTGATTTGCCCGAGGCTAGGGTTGCGATCCAACTATCCGGTTCATTCGGAAGCAGACAGGAAGAGGCTCAACGCCTTGGGAGGATTCTCAGACCCAAGGCGGATGGAGGACCAGCCTATTTCTACACTTTGATAAGCGTGAATACCAAGGAAGAAGAGTTTGCCAGGAAACGGCAGTCTTTCCTCGTAGAGCAAGGCTACCGGTACATCATTCACGAAAGCTGGAGGGATTCTTCAAATGTGGCGGGTAGCTGACGCCCATTGTGACACTATATCGAAGCGGCTGATGGGGCAGCGGCAATCTACACTGGACCTAAAGGAGTGGTTCGATGGAGGAGTCGTGTTACAGGTGTTTGCTTGCTTCATCGAACCTCAGTTCAAACCAGAACTCAGTTTGAAAAGATGCTTACAGCAGATAGATGCCTTTGAACGACTTGTAGTGGGGGCTGGCGCGACTCCTGTTCTTGGTAGAGAAGATGTACTGCGCATCTTAAGAGGCGAGGAGCGCCGCCTGGGAGCGCTACTTGCGGTAGAAGGAGGAGAGGCGATCTCTGGCGACCTTGCCGTTCTTCGGGCTTTGTACCGGTTGGGTGTAAGACTCATTACCTTGACGTGGAACCAAAGAAACGACATAGCAGAGGGTGTTGGAGACGACAGGGCAGGCGGGGGGCTGAGTTCCTTTGGGGCGGAGGTCGTCCACGAGATGAACCGGCTGGGCATGGCCATCGACGTCTCGCACCTCTCGGAAGCGGGTTTCTGGGACGTTCTGGAGATTTCGAAAGCTCCCATCATAGCGTCTCACTCCTCATGCAGGGCCCTAAGGGACCATAAGCGTAACCTCGACGACGATCAGCTCAAAGCCCTAGGGAAGGCCGGCGGATACGTGGGCATAAACTTCTACCCAGCGTTCCTCTCAAAAGAGGAAGAAGAGGTTGGAGTCAGAGCAGTCGTAGACCATCTCGAGCACGCGGCGGAGGTTGCCGGTTTCGCTGCCGTAGGTTTGGGCTCTGACTTTGATGGAATCGAGCGTACTCCCATAGGACTTGAAGCTCCATCTCGGATGCAGTGCATAGGGGAAGAACTTGCCAGAAGGGGTTGGTCTGAAGAGAACATACGGATGGTGATGGGTGAGAATTTGCTGGCTTATTTGTCAAGAGTGTTGAATTAACCCTAGAGCCTGTGGTCAGCATAGTATTGATGACTGATTCACGGGTTCGAGCATATTCGTGTGCACTGTTGAGCGCTGTTTGTTTGGGCCTGCTTTGTTTGAGGTTATTCGCCATTTGCTGCCTGGAGGGTAGGGCATTGGCAGAGGCCGCGATAGAACAGAGGGCCCAAAGTGTGTTCCTTGAGCCTGCCCGTGGAGAGATATTCGATCGGAACGGAGCTCCATTGAACGCCCCAAGCTGGACGCCTGCCGTAGCTGTTTTTCCCACCTTGTGTGCCGATCAAGAGCTCAGCGAAAATATATTGACGCAGTTGGGGATAAAAAACCCGGGTGATCATAAACCGTACGTAGCTACCTGTGATCCAGAGAAGCTCGAAAACGTAAAAAACGCGGTTGGTCTGGAGAACTTCTTGGCGGTCGGGATCATTCCGGTCAACACGAAAATGCGATATGGCAGTGGATCCATAGCACGCCACGTCGTGGGTTACTTAGCGGATATGGCCGAGAATCGCGGCGTGGCTGGAATCGAGCTGGCGGCAGACGAGTTATTGACACGCAAAAAGCCACGGCGCCTTACTGCCTACGCGGATGGATCTGGAGAGCGGATACCATGGTTGAGTTTCCACGTAGTGGAGAGCTCCTCTGAGACTACTGGTGTTTACTTAACAATAGACAAGAAGATACAGGCTGTGCTGGAAGCGACTTTGGCAGGGACGAAACGTCCCTCAGCAGGTGTAGTGTTAGAAGTTGCCACCGGGGATGTAGTGGCCATGGCTTCAACGCCTGGTTTTGATCAGAACAGCCTCGCGGATTATCTTCAACAACCCGACTCACCGTTCTTAAATAGGGCTGTTCAGGCATATACGCCTGGGTCAGTGTTCAAACTCGTCACAGTAGCCTGTGCTTTGGAAGAAAGGCTTACCCGACCTGGAGAAGTCTTCAGTTGTGATGGCAAAGCTTCGATCGGCTCGACCACAATCGGCTGTTCGAAGGCCGGGGGGCATGGGCGTATTAGCCTTGAAGAAGCCTTCGCCCAGTCCTGCAACGTTACTTTTATCGAACTGGGTCGGAGGTGCGGGGCACGGAGGCTGCTTTCGTATGCAGCGAGGCTAGGCCTGGGGAAGAAGACAGAGCTAGGGTTGCCGGATGAACAAGCAGGCTGCTTACCCGACCCCACATCGCTTTACCTCGGGGATCTCGCCAACATATCCATAGGCCAGGGAGCGATTACAGTGACTCCGCTGCAGATTGCAGCCATTACTGCCACCATCGCGGCCGGGGGTATTTATCACGAGCCGCGGCTCATATCGAGGTGGGTAGATGAGAAGGGGCACGCCATACCCTACACGGAGCAGAAGGAGGGAGTGAGGGTGCTCTCGGAGGCTACGGCGATTTGGCTGCAGGGGGCGATGTCGCTTGCCGTTCAGCCAGGTAGAACGGGAGCCGCCGCTTTCATCCCGGTACTGGGGTGTGCGGGCAAGACGGGGTCGGCAGAAACCGGAAAAGTGGGGGAAAACGGGGAGAAGGTACTTCACTCATGGTTCAGCGGTTACGCGCCTTCTGACCAGCCCAGGTACGCCGCGTGCATTTTCGTGGAAGAGGGTGGTTACGGAGGGAGCGCGGCAGCACCTGCATTCAAAGAGCTAATGGGCGCGATTCTGAACGAACGATGACTTTCTCGACAAGAAGTATGCACCCAGGGCAAACGTGGCACATATAATCTCAGGTGACTCTCCAAACCATACGCGGGGGTGCTGATTTGTTTATTCTAGATCTTCTAATTCAAGTGTTGGGGTGGCTCCGTGGATACGTAAATGGGGGCAGTACTTTCCCGCAGCCGCTGAGCCCAAGCGAGGAATCGAAGTATATTAGTCTATGGGAGAAGGGGGATGTCGAGGCTCGAAACATACTTATAGAGCGTAATTTGAGATTGGTTGCTCACATCGTAAAGAAATTTGACGTGGAGCAGTGTGACGTAGAGGACCTCATTTCGATAGGAGTAATAGGCTTAATAAAAGGTATCAATACGTTTAAACGTGGCCAGGGAACCCGGTTAGCCACATACGCGGCCAGGTGCATTGAAAACGAGATCCTTATGTACCTAAGATCTGTCAAGAAAAACCGCAACGAGGTCGGGCTTTATGAACCGGTCGGTGTGGATAAAGAAGGCAACGAGGTGGCGCTGATTGACGTGCTCGGCAGCGAACCTGACGTGATCCTCGAGGAAGTAGAAAACAGGCTTGAACGCGAGAGGCTTTTGGAGAGGGTAGAGAAACTCAACGACAAAGAGCGAAGGGTACTAACACTTAGATACGGCCTGAACGGCGGTAAGCGGAAAACCCAATGGGAGATAGCGAGGTTACTCGGGATTTCGCGCTCGTATGTCTCCCGGATAGAGAAAAGAGCAGTGCAGAACGTGGGAAACATGCTTAGCACGGCGCGGCGTTGACCCGGCGCGTGTTCAGCCTTTCTTTCACTTTTGAGCAAAGCATGTCATACGTTTCTACGAGGGCATGCTGAGCGGCAGTACCGGTGATGCCGACCCATTCCAGGAAGAGTCGATCCAGACGATGCCGGTCCTCGAGAGTCACTTCCCTGAAAACATCGTACATAGGGCGGCTCAGCATTCCTCTAAACGTCAGTTCGAACTCGTCGTACACGCGCTTGTGCGTACAATTCGGGTTCGGCAGCGGAATGCTTTCCAGCTCGTAAATCTTCAAGTCCAACAGGGGTAGATTGCCAGCGAGAGGCCTACCCCTAAGCTCGATTAAAAGCCACGTGACGGTAGAATTTAGCAAAGCGCCGAGCAAAACTGGCGCCAAGCCAGTGGCCTCCATTGCATAAAGTCTGGCATCTATGACTGGTTGTTGACCTGGTTCCTGACCTGGTCCTGGTACTGATGCCTGGGTGAGCAACAGTGGCGACCCCAGCCGAGCTCCCCTGGACATCGGCACTACGAGATCGGCAGGCGGGCGTTGTAGTACGTACCAGGGCCGCCGCCCGCGACAGGAAGGACGCCGGTGGAAACCCATCGATTCTCCCCACTCGATGTATCGAAGCTCCTCTGGCCTAAGCAAGGCCTCGTTCATGGGAAGCCATATGCAGCGGTACGTCAACATGCTTGGTTCTACCACATAGGTGCGCACATGACGGAGGCTTTTGATAACCGGTACAGAGGAACAACCATTTACCGGAATGCCTAAAGCATTCACAGTGGAACCGTAAAGAGAAGGTTTGAAGTAAAAGAACTCGTTCGCTCCGGTCTTGACGCCGAAGCGTACGGCCGCCACGTCTTTGACACTTAACCCTTGCTTGCTGATAGCGCTTTCGAGTTTGGAGACGATGGTTTGTGCATAGAAAAAAGTACTCCACTTACGATTGACTATGTTGTCAGACGCCGCGCCGCCATGGAGAATCTCTCCATGACTAAGGGTGTTTACGGTGTGCAACTCGAACCCTCTATTTTCAGTGTGAACAGCTATCTGAAACTTGATTGCCGGAGGTATGCCCCGGGTTACTCCCTTTTTTGAGAGCACCACTATGATGGGGCGAATAGATGCCTGAGGGAACCAGCGGCCGGACACGGGACAAATGATACGCCTTATTGCAAAAGTGGAGAGTAGATAACTCTTTAGAGGCTGTCCGTATTGAACGTCAAGCCAAGACCAGGGGGTTATTGCTGCCAAAAGCCCGCCAGCATTTAGCAAGGCTGCCATGGCCGGAAAGAAGTAGACGAACAGATCTGACCTGCTGGAGAAGTGTGGGAAGCGGGCCTTCAAGGCTGATTTCAGAGCGGGGGAAATAGCCTCCTGGCGTATGAAGGGAGGGTTTGCCAATACCAGCTCGAATTTAGTACCGAGTGACCCGGGTAGTTCGTCTGGAGGCTTCTCGAGTAAGTTCATCTGGTGTACTTTGACCTGGCTGCTCTCAGACAGAGCCTGAAGGCATTTACGGACAGCTTCACCATCGCTGTCGACACCGTAGAGCTCGACTGTCCACCCTCTTTCTTGACGCTGCAATTCGTTTCGGAAAGCCATGAGCAGGCTGCCATCGCCGCAAGCGGGGTCGATGACCCGCAGTTGCGGACCGGAAAAGTTTCCCGCGATCAGCTCCTCCATCGCAACCTTCGCGAGAAGAGCAGCTACGTCTTTGGGCGTATAGACTTTACCACGAGCATTAGCAGTCACAATAGCGCTCTTTCGACGCGACTCCTAACACTTCCTTCAAACCTCAGTTGGCTGTTGGCGCGAAAGCGGCGGCGCCGGCTAGAGCAGCGGTGGGAGGAGCAGAAACTCTCCATTCTTTTCTCCAGCATTATTATTGTCGGGGACGGCACATCCCCGTGGGCGACTTCGAGCTTACTTCAAGCCGCAACGGGCCCGGTGGTATCATTGAATCCAGTGGAGAGAGGTGGGTACGCTGTGCATATCGACCCACGCTTTAGGATTTTGACACGCATCGAGAGCTGGATATTGCCTAAGGACTTTTGTGAGAGCATATTCTGCATTGACCTCGGTCGCCTTGCCAGTTCGGGCATCAAGGGACTGGTCATTGACCTTGACAATACGCTCGTAGCGTGGAGCAAAAGGAAACCGGATCCTTTCTTAATCGATTGGTTTAAAAAACTGAGATCGAAAGGCTTTAAGTGCTGCATCGTCAGCAACAACCTGAGTAACCGCGAGACAGAGCAATTTGCCATACAGCTCGGAGCGAGCCTGGTGACTTCCGCGCGCAAGCCGTTCCCCCGTGGGTTCGTTCAGGCGATGAAAGCTATGGGTACGGGCCCTTCAGAAACTGCTGTCATCGGAGATCAATTGTTTACGGACGTACTGGGCGGTAATCTCGCCGGTACATACACAATATTAGTACGTCCTTTGGGCAGCAGGGAGTTTCCCACGACCAGGTTGGCTCGCCTTTTAGAGAAGCTTGCCTGTAGACTTTTCCCCAAGCTCAGGGCTTTAACCAGTCAGTGTGATAAGTAAACCTTCGAGAATGCTCCCATCCACCATGAGGTCCAGACTGATTCTAGCCCTTTTGTGCACGGTGGCAGCCCACAGGGTTACTGCGTAATTGCCACGCTCTGTTCCGATGGGGATCCTCGAACGTACCTTCCACTCACGAGAGGAAACCTGTGAGAGTTCAAGCGCCTCGTTCCAGGGCAGTGCCACCCACGACTTTACCACGTTGGGGGAACAAGAGGCGCTAATCTCCACCTCACAGCCCGCCTGAGCGGGATTTGGTTCGATGCTCCCCGTGAGGATCAATGGCTCAAAAACTTCAACCTGCACTGTTGTTGTCTTTTGGATTTTCGGGTAGTCCGCTACGAACTCAATCGATAGAGCTCCGTCCGGTTGCTCCCTCGGGATGGCCAATTCGCCTGACCAGTTTGCCTGATCTGTTCGGGATAGTGTCTTTATCCAGCTCTCTCCATTCAGGACTGCTCGCACTGTGACCTTCGAGGCGTGCGCAGCTGTAGCCGCGTGGAGCAGCAACTTACCGCCGGGTTCGACGACGGGGGGAGTCACCGCTGCACGCAGGATATGCCTTCGCACCGAAACCGGCGTGGCAGCGCAATTGAATTGCTGACCGTTGGCATCTCTTACCCAGCCTTTGAGGAGATATGTGCCATCGGGTACGGGCCCGTTTTCTCCAATGCCGTCCCACGAAAGTTGGAGGGGTGGTTGGGCACCAGTACCGTTTGAGAGAAGTCTCAGCCTGGTACCGGCAAAATCTTCCACCCATACTTCCCATGCACTCACATTCCGGTTCTTGAGATGAGTCAAAGCAATCGAGGTAGTGTCTTCAAAACCGTCGCCGTCTGGTGAGAACTCTTCCGGATTCGGTTTCACACGGAATAGGCATGAGCGGTAGACTATCGTTGCGGCCTCGGCCCTAGTGAGGTAACGGTGAGGCCGCAGCGTATCATCTGGATAGCCATCGATGATCTTGAGCTTTATTGAGGCAGCCATGTCTCTCCGGAAACAAGCCGAGACCGCGTTGCAGTCGTAGAAGTGAGCCAACAAACGCGATACCTCTTCCTCGGGCAGGGAACACGCATACGACGTGAGCCCCAGGCTTCGGCACAGAAGTGCCACTGCCTCTTGGCGTGTGACGGGTGAATCGGGGCGGAAGCATTGGCGTTCATCCCCAAGGGCGATGCCTGCAGCTGCAGCTGCTTCCACGTAACCGTATGCTGGGGTCTGTCCGAAAAGCGCGTAATTCTGGTGTACGTCCCGGAATGTCGGGGTTGAAGGGTAACGCGGCTCCAGTCTGAATGCCTTGGCGAGCAGGGTGACGAACTGGGCCTTCGTGCAACATGAATCAGGAAAGAAATAGCCCCGGCTCAGCGTCCGGTAATAATCGTTGATGATCGCCAGGTAGTCATACCTGTATCCCGTAGTCAATTCCTCTTCATACAAAGCGGTTATATACGTCTGTGCCCAATGACCATAGATGTCCTCATACTGTGGGTCCTTTGCCAGAGCCGTGGGTGACCTGATTAACCACACCGTGAGGAGAGCCGTTCCGAGGAGGCTGAACTTGAGTAACCTCATATCATGAAGATACCATAATTTGCCATCAAAGGCAAATACTCATCAAATGTACTGGTCTATGTCGAAGTATGTCGCGCGAAATGAGTTGACCCATGCAATAGAAAGTCGTAAAATGGCAGCAGCTACCAGATCTGGGGCTAGACCCCAGGGAAGGCGAGGACCGATCGCTGACGTGCCGGAAGGGGGGAAAGGTCAGGCGCGTACACTAAATACTCGGCGTAGGTTCCCTAAGTCAAATTCTTTCTGTTCTACCGGCGCCCTTTGCACGTGCCTTCCCTGGGCGTATAAGACGGCACTTGAATGAGCAAATACAGGTGGTTCTATCCTTGGATTTCTCTGCTGGTGGGTTTGACAGTGGCGTGGTCAGTTTACCGTTATGTTTCGGAGCTTTCGCGAGTTGAAGCTGTCGTTGTGGCGGAAAAACCTATCGCGATGCTTAGTGTGATTCAGCCCTCCGATATCAAGATGAAGTACGTGCATCCGAGTGCTATCGTGCCCGGCGCCGCTCGAACAAAAGAGGAGGCGGTAGGCATGGCCAGCTTGAGGCATATCTACCCGGGAGAACAGGTCCTTAAGGTCGCGCTTTCAGGGGGCTCTGGGGGGTTGAGCTTCACGATAGAGAGAGGCTTGCGGGCACTAATGATCCCCATGGCTCTCGGGAGATGCGGAGGAGGCACCCTCAGACCGGGTGACCTGGTCGATCTCATATTCGTTTCAGATAGGGCGAAGACGGGGGAGAGCGTTGCCAAAATCGTAGCACGAAGGATTCCGGTGCTGGACATTAGGGATGAGAAGGGGATGGCGTATTCTCCGGGTAAGGAAGAGGTTCCTTTAGGCATTCTCGTAGAGGTGCCAGAGACGCTGAGTAGCGTAATACCTTGGTGCCTGGAGAACGGAAACGTTTACGCCGTGGTGGCGCCCTTCGAACAAGAAAGCGGGGTCGCCGGAGAAGACGTTTCGGCGAAAGAGGTGCTGCGTTGATACCTGCGGGATCCAAAGTACTCTTGGTCACAGATGACGCAAATTACGCTGCCACTGTAAACCTTGACTCCTCAATTCGCATCAAGGGGTGCGTGGGAGAAGTTGCTCTTTGCGTACCTCTACTCAAAGCCGGGGGCATCGATGCGCTTCTGATTAAGCTAACCGCTGCCGATGAAACTGAAGTCAGCCGCTTGCTAAGTTTTGTGGCCTTATCGTGCCCCGACTGCACGGTTTACATGGTGGATCCAAGCCAAAGCTTGCGCTGGAAGGCGACAGAACTGGGTATCCGTCTGGAGCCCCTTCCCGAAGGAGATCTCCCAGTGTTTGGAGCCATCGCACCGAAGCAGGGTCGTGAGTGCGCAGACAAAATACTGCCCCAGCAATTCGTATCCGTGTGGAGTCCCAAAGGGGGCGTCGGAAAGACCTTCGTAGCCTGTAACCTGGGAGTGGTTCTTTCACAGCTTGCGCACAGTTCCACCCTTCTCATGGATCTGGATTGGGATTCGGCTGATGCCTTCGTGCACTTTGAACTGACAGACGAGCACAACGTGCTTGAGATACTACCGCTGCTGGGTGAAGACAAGAAGTTCGAGCTTGCCGAGTTTTGCTGTAAGGTTAAGGGGTGCCCCTTATTGGTAATGCCGGGGCCACCAAGCCCCGAACTTTCCGAGCTGGTCAGGCCTGGTTATGTAAATAAGCTCTTACAGGTTGCGAGGAGGCAGTTTGGCATCGTCGTGGCTGATTTGCCACCTCATGGGTATAGCGAGACTATCTGTCAGTGCCTGGAGGAATCTAGTCACATAGTACTGGTCACTTCTCAGGACGTAAGTACTTTGAGGCAAACAGTAAACGCGCTCAGGCTTCTGCGCCGCATGGGGATCGACGTAGAAAAGAAAGTCAAGGTGATAGTGAACCGGTTTACCAAAGAAAGTCCGGTGAGCCTCAGCCGGGCAGAAGAATTTCTTGGAGTGAAGACGGTTCTGTCAATACCCGAATGCAGGCGAGACGTGGAAGAATCGGTTCTCAAGGGAATCCCCATAGTGCTTAGCTGTCCCAAACTTGATGTGTCGGTGCAGCTTAGGAAGCTGGGAGGAGTACTGCTTGAACTAGATCTGGGTGTCGGTCGGTCTGATGCCAAGTCAGAGTGTACGTTTAGGAAGTGGTTCAGGAGGTAAACCGATGGGACTTATAGACAGGTTGGACAGGCTGCAGCCAGGTCAATTCTCTTACGAAAAGCGCACCGGAAGCACGCCGTTATTGAGGGTGCAGAGATTGATACTGGATAGGTATCCTGATTTGGCTGTGGAAGCGCGGAAAAGTCCGTCCAAGCGGGAACAACTAAAAACGGTGGCACTTCAATACGTGATTATGGAAGGAGTAACAGTGCCTGGACTTACCAAAGAGGAGCTAGCCGAATCGATACTCCAGGAGATGGTGGGCTATGGCCCCATCGATCCGCTGCTCAAAGACCCAACAGTCACGGAAATCATGGTTAACGGTCCTTCGGAAGTGTACGTGGAGAGACAAGGACGTATTGAGAAGACCAATCTTCGCTTCCGCGACGATGCACACGTGGAAGAAGTCATGTCCAAGATGGTCGCTGCCATAGGGCGCAGGATAGATAAAGCCAGCCCGCTCGTCGACGGAAGATTGCCCGATGGGTCCAGAATAAATGCGGTGATTCCGCCGCTGGCGGTGAACGGGCCGGTGCTCACTGTACGCAAGTTCTCTCCATCGGCGATGAACGTGGAACAGCTCGTTGCGAACGGCACTTGCAGTCGCGAAATGGCGGAATTTCTATCATGGTGTGTTAAATCAAAGCTAAACATTTTAATTAGTGGCGGCACCGGTAGCGGAAAGACTACCACGCTGAACGCCCTATCGCAGTATATCGATTCTGCAGAAAGAGTAATTACCCTGGAGGACTGCGCTGAACTGAAACTGAGTTGCGCTCACGTGGTAGCGCTCGAAACGAGACCCGCGAACATCGAAGGTAAAGGCGAAATCACGCTGAGGCATCTTCTCAAGAATGCCCTGCGAATGAGGCCCGATCGAATCATTATCGGCGAGTGCCGGGGATCAGAAGCTTTCGAGCTGCTGCAGGCTCTTAATACCGGCCACGAGGGCAGCTTGAGTACAGTGCATGCCAACTCTGCGGCGGATGCGCTTTCGAGGCTAGAGAATATGGTGTTAATGGCAGGAGAGATGCTCCCGGACTCGGCGGTACGGAGCCAAATTGCTGCAGCCATTCACGTCATCGTGCAACAGGCGAGGCAGCAGGATGGCAGGAGAGTTATGCAACAAATCTGCTTGGTAACCGACTATTGTCACGAGGCGATGAGATTCAACCTTCAGGAGGTCTTCTGGCAGGATGGGCAGGAATTCAAGCGTGCCGCGAGGTGCGATCTGCCGCGGAGAGTTTATCGAAAGATGGCAGCGGTATTGAACCCAATGCCCGAATGGCTGGTAGAAGCGCCTTGATGGACCTTGCAGCGCTGTTGGCAGCTCTAGGAAGTTTCGTAGCCACCGTCGGCTTATTGGGCGGAGTCAATCAATGGCGGATCCCGCTCCTGCTAGGACGAAGGCTCTCCAAGATTAAGGAAATGCCGGGGAAGCCGCATCCGGGTGCCAAAAGGAAGCCCTGGTCTTGGGAGCGTTTGAAGCCGAGCGTCTTGCGAAAGAATTCGGGGGATCCTGGGGAGGAGCTAGAATTGGCAATACTCTCTCTCCTAGGTTCGCTGAGGGCCGGGGCAAGTCTCGTCATTGCACTGCGAGAAGCGGCTGAGGACGCTAAAGGGCCGGTGAAGGCGCAACTCACGTCTTTGCTAAATGAATACGATGCAGGAATACCTCTTTCTGATTGCCTCCGGCGATTGGGAGATAACAGAGAGCTCGGGCCGGACGGGCCCGTGCTGGGTGCCGCGCTCGAAGTGCTTCGGATTACAGGTGCAAATGCAACTGAAGCGCTGATGAACCTGGCTACTACAATCCGTGAGAGGCGCTTGTTCAGAGGTGAACTGCGCTCCAAGACGGCAGACGTGCGCATCTCGGCGACGATACTGCGGTGGATGCCGGTGGCTCTCACATGGTATATCTTCAGTTCACGACCGGCGCTGTTGGGGGCTTTGTTGCAGAGCCGTGCCGGAAGAATTTGCCTCGGCTACTCCTTGATTTCCTGGGTAGTAGGTGTCCTCTTGATAAGCAGACTGGAGGGTATTGACATATCGTGACACCAACATTGGTTTTGTGGGCTGGCCTGGTTGCGAGTGGATGCGTTTGGTGGTCTGGTAGGGCGCTACTGGAGCAGCTCAATATGGCGCGATTGGGTCGGCTACGACGGTTTTCCCCGTGGGGAAGGAATGGAGCTTCCTCTCATTCCTTTCCCCAAATGGCCCTGCAAGCTCTTTCCAGGCTCAGAAGTACGAAAAGCCATCTTGTGGCCAAGGAGTTGCCGCAGCTCTTGGACCTGCTAGTCCTTGCCTGCGATGCAGGAATGAGCCTTCCCGATGCGCTGAAGCTAGCCGGAGAGGCTGCGGGACGAGAGGTCGGTGAAGAAATCCGTATCGTTTTCGAACAAGTTCAGAGCGGTACGGCTTTGTCCGTTGCTTTGAAAGAAATGGCGGACCGAACGAACGTCAGGGCTATGGAAGCGCTTGCAAGGAACGTAGCTAGGGGAATGAGACTGGGGAGTCCCATGAGCCAGGTTTTCAGAGCACAGGCGCATCTGGTAAGACAGCAGCATAAACAACATTTGGAAGCGATAATAGGGGCCCTGCCGATGAAGATGACATTGGTGGCGGTGCTCTTGTTGTTCCCGCCCATGTTAGTGATGATTTTGGTCCCGCACTTACTTCTGCTGTTCCGAGAATGGTGAAAGGAGGGTCTCATGTGAAGTGGATAAGCTTTAGGCTACCGCGTTTAAGGAGAGACCAGACGGGGGCTACGACAGCTGAATATGCCCTTATCTTGGCCTTAGTGGTCATAGTGTTGATATCTACCCTTACTGAATTGGGCAATGTCCTGAAAGCGAAATTGATTGACATCATAAACCAGATATCGAGTGCGAGTTAGGCCAGGACTGGGTTGGTGGCGCCTTATGCTCATCGGAAGCCGGACGCAAAAAGGGGCCGTTCTAGTTGAGTTCGTTCTTGTGAGCAGCCTTTTAATGCTGTTGCTCCTAAGTACTTGTGAGGTTGGGATTATCCTCAATGCGAGGATAGTCCTGACGTCAGCGGCGCGAGAAGGAGCCCGCAGGGCTGCGGTGGAAGGAGGGAGCACCGAAAAGGTGCTGGAAAAGATTAGAGAAGAAATTCGGTTTGGGTTTATGGACCCGGATGCGGCGACAGTATCTGTCACGCCTAAGAGGGCGAGTTATGGCACTTACATTACGGTACAAATCGATTACCAGTATCCCATGGTTACGCCTTTCGTTCGGGAAATCGTGGGAACGCATCTGCCCTTGAGGGCTACTGCAATATCGAGGAGCGAAAAGGTACAATGAAAAAATTCGGTAGATGTCAGAACGGGGCTGCGGCAGTGGCGACGGTAATCTTCCTTCCGGTGGCTTTGCTTTTGGCTTCATTGGTTCTGGACGTTGGAAGGCTGTTGTTGGCTAAAAGGAATCTGAGCCTGGCGGCGGACATGGGGGCACTTGCCGGGGCTCAAGAATTGGACCTTGGCGCCCTTTGGTATGGTAAACGGGTGCTTTTGGAAAGCGCCGCGCGTTCAACGGCGAGAGAAACTGTGGAAGCTAACATACAGGCAAACCTACCCGGCTGGCAGGGTCTTGCATCCGCTTGCATCGTTGCGACGGTATACAACGCAGAAAAGGGTTGCGAGTTGGTTCATCCTGGAACAAGGCGTATTCTGCAGGACCCTACGGTGTGCATCACGGTGAAAATGCCTATCAGATTATCGGTGGTACCGGGCCCCCCAGGCGGAATCACTGTAAGTACTCATGCTGACGCAAGCGTGCTGGGGAAGAAACGGGTGCCTTAAAGTGGGCACCTCGGGAAAAAGACTTTTTTGACAGGTTGTTGAAGGATTTTCGTGATTTTGGGCTAATAAGATCCTTAGCGAAGCAAGGGCTCAGGTAAAGCGGAGAACCGGGCCAGGTGAACCTAACCGGGGGATGGTATGGGTTCATCGAAGTTGTACGAAACGGGTTGCCCGAAGTGTGGGTCAAAGCCGATGAGGTGGTCTGGGATTAGGATACCTTCTCTGCTCAAAGCGACGGCGGGCGATGAGAGGGAGTGCGATTACATATTGAGGTGCCCGGTCTGCGGCGAGAAGAAGATCTTGGCTGTCCTCCCCGAGGGAGGCATCGCAGCCGGGGATGATAATCTGTCAAAAGATGCCTCGCTTTGATCCCGGAGCAGCCTGGTAAAACGTCGAATGAGCGGTGGTGGAATGCCAGGCTGCTCAGGGCGACCCAGATCAGGTTGGCACGGTGTGAAGCTGAAACCCAATACGCAGGATGATGGTCTTCAGGAGAGACTCTCTTTTAGGGGGCGCCGAAGGGGCAAGGCTTGAAGCCGAAACTCTCAGGCAGGCACACTGAGACCGGACCACCCCTGGATGTTACAGGGCAGGCAGAAATGCCTGCCATTCTTGTCTTGTGTGCGCCCGACATGGGTGTTGGCTTATGGGTGAAAGTCCCGAACGGCGAAGGTAGCAGTAGTCCTTAGCTTAAGGCAAGGGCGCCCATCGCGAGGCGGAGCCTGAAGGAAGCCGGCGGCAAACCTCCGGCCTGAGGACCACGAATCTCGGGTGAGGCTAGTGGGAGCTGAATGAGCGCGAACGGCAACGCAAGGTCCTTGCTCTTAGCGAAGGCTGCCAAGAGTAAATGGGGCGGGGAGATGGACGGAAAGACAGTGTACTTACCCGGCCTGACGGGGAGGCCGCCCGGTAGGCCAGGGATACTCACAAGCCGGATCGAGAGGCCAGATTAAACCGGTAGGAGTCAGCAGAGGGCATAGTACATGGAACGAAAAGCGATGCGATGCATGGTCCAGCTAGTGAGACACTGCCAGACGAAAGAGGCAGCGAACGGGTGGGCGGAGCCTAAAATGAGCACACCCGGTCAGGGAAGGCCCGAACATCAACAGACGGATGGCAAAGAAAGCAGAAAACCCAGGAGAGGGCCTGTCTGCGGGAGGAAGCGGTGAATACGCGGGGGGCCGCAAAAGGGCTGAGCCTATCGACGGCACGAAGCGGAGGATCACCTCGCGAGGGCCAAGGTGACGGCCTAATAGAGAGGGTGGTGGCCTGCTAGAACATGAGGGCTGCACTGAAGCAGGTCAAGGAGAACAAGGGCGCAGGCGGAATCGACGGAATCCAAGTTGATGAATTAGGTGACCTTCTTCGAGAAGTCTGGCCCCAAGTTCGAGAACAGCTCATCCATGGGAGCTATCGGACAAAGCCGGTCCGCCGAGTGGAAATCCCGAAACCAGGCAGGCAGGCGATTTTGGACCGCCTAATCCAACAGGGCATCTACGTCAGAGCCGGCGGGCGGCTGAACAGGTCATGCGAAGCATCCGTGATTTCCTGCAGAAACGTTACAACTCAAGGTCAACAAAGAGAAGAGCAGCGTGGACCGGCCGTGGAAGCTGAAGTACCTGAGATTCAGTATGTACAAGAGCAAGGAGGGAATCCTTATCAGCCTGGCAATTCAGACCATTGAACGGGTCAAGAACAAGATCCGGGAGTTTACCTTCTGGGGCAAACCCGTGAGCATGGCCGGCCGGATCCGGCGCATCGACACATACCTGGTGGATGGGTGGGATACTTTGGCTTGGCTGAAACCCCCAGCGTCTTTCAGAGCCTTGAAGAGTGGCTGATACGCTGCCCTCGCACGTGCCTCTGGAAACGGTGGTGGGAGAGGACGCGGCTAGCCGCTCCCTCCTACTCGATTCGCCAAGCATGTCTGCTGAGCCGATGGTTGAAGGAAACCCCTGTCACCTGACCAGCGGGAAGACGGTCGGTAGGCAAGGACGCGCCGGTAACGGCGGGGTCCGCAGGTGGGGAACCTTGCATAGAGTGGGAAAGCCCGAAGGCTGGATACCTGGGGAGTTCTGACGGACGGGTTCATGTTCAGGCAGGCTTAACTGGGTAAGCGCTGTATCATCCAAGTAAACTTGGTAAGCTCAGGGGAGCCGAGAGGCAAGGGAGAGAAGACGTAGTGCAGAGTGGCAGACGAGTCCGTAGTGTGCGCTGAGCAGCGTAATCATCAGGTGGGTTAAGTCCCACTGGCGCTCGGATGTGGGGCGCCGTATCCAAAGGCGAGGGTAATGCCTCGCCGGCGTGGAGGCAGCCAGGAGGGCAGGGTGTCTTTCGTGACGGAGAATCCCAGAGGCATGCGGAGAGATTCCGGGTCGTAGTCAAGGAGACGAACCGGTCGGCCAAAGATGGGGAAAGGTCGAGCGTGCACTACGGAGGCGAAGGCACTGCGCCTCAGCCCCATCGTACCAAGGTGTTTGCGAACGGCTCGGAATGGAAGATGATTACGTGAGCTCAGGAGAACTCGTCAGGTTCACGAAAGCGAAGTCGGACCTGGTGCGTGGCGACTAGTCGGAGCGCTGGACAGAAGCGCAGGCGTGGACAAGATAACCCAGGTGACTCGCAAGGACAGGCGGTGACCTGGGGAAGGCAGCGCGAGGCGATGGTTAGCGGGAAGGAAGGAAGGAAAGAGGAGGAATGGCGGATGATAGGGACCAGTTCGTTAAGTGAAAGAGCTCTCGGTCATCCACAAAGGAGACTTTCCGACTGGATCAATCCAGAGGGCGGAAAGAAGGTTCACTCTTTGATAAACAAGGTGGTCTCGTTAACCTTGTCTCTCTCATTGCTTCATTCGCTCCTCCGAGTGAGCAAGTTTTCTTGAAAGGCGGATGCGGGAAAGGTGCACGCGTTTTGGCGGCGGACGCAGGCTAGCGCCCGGAGAGGCGCGCCTCCTCCGACACGATAGTGAAGAACCTTCAGACGATGAAAGCCGGCGACGGAGTGAAGGAGAAAACAGAGATGAGAGAGCATCCAGGAGGTGCTGAGTCAAAGGAGCCAAAAGCTTCTGTGGCTGCGAAGGTGCGAGGGCGAACCAAAGTGTATGACCGCGAATCGAACGAGCATGGGAGAAGATAATCGAGGCCGAGATGCCAAGGGGGAACGGGGCATCCGGGGTGACGAGCCGGCTGGAGCCTCCATCCGCTCAGCAGGTTATTGGAGCTGAGTGCGGTAGCACGACTCCAAGAAAGAACTGCACCATGCGTGGGGGAAACGTGGGAAGTATAGCGGGATTAGACGCTACGAGGTTTGGCATCTTGTGTGGTTATTACGAAATGGCTGGTTTTCTGGGTGGTAATCGTTAGTTGCAAACGAGTAAGGATATGGAGAGGAGGTGCTAAGAAAAAGGGCCGGGTTTCATATCGGTTTAAGGGGGTATCGAAGTGAGTGACGTCAAATATACTCCACTTTACTCGCTACACCAAAAATGTGGAGCCAGGATAGAGCCATTTGCGGGCTGGGCCATGCCCATACAATACACAGGAATAATTGAGGAACACAACAGCGTAAGGACCAGCTGCGGAGTTTTCGACGTATCTCACATGGGAGAGATCAGGGTTAAAGGTAAGAAAGCTTCGGTGTTTTTACAGCAGATGCTAACCAATGACATAGTCAAGGGCTATATAGGGCGAGTCATCTATAGCCCGATGTGTAATCCTGAAGGCGGCGTCATAGACGACATGACCGTATACTGCCTCGGTAATGAGGAGTACATGCTTGTGGTCAACGCTTCGAGGACAGAGATCGACTTCAGGTGGCTGTCTGAGCGGGCCGGTGACGGCGTGAACGTTGAAGACATCTCGCTCAGGCTGGCGGAAATCGCCCTTCAAGGGCCGGCATCTGCGTCCGTGCTGCAAAAGATATGGCCCAAGTGCATGGAGCTGCGCTATTACCATTTCGAGCGATACCGGGCAGGTGAGAAAGAGGTGATAGTGTCTAGAACGGGTTACACTGGTGAAGATGGCTATGAGATCTACTGCGATTGGGAAGATGCGCCAGAACTTTGGGAAACCCTTATGGATGCCGGGGCGGATGAAGGAATCACGCCGTGTGGATTAGGGTGCCGCGATACGCTGAGGCTCGAGGCAGGTATGCCACTCTATGGCCACGAGCTCGATGAGAGCCATACTCCCATAGAGGCAGGGCTGGAGAGGTTTGTCTGTACTGACAAAGGCGATTTCGTCGGGGCCGCGAGTTTGAAGGAACAATTGGCGAGCGGTACACGCGTGCGCCTGTGCGGATTCCAGATGATCGAGCCTGGAATCGCCAGAGCCGGTTATAGGGTGCTGGACGGAGGAAAGGTTATAGGAGTTGTGACCTCCGGAAGCCACAGCCCTACACTGGGTAAGGCGATAGGCATGGCTTACGTGGAAAGCGAGTTGGCGGTGCCCGGAAAGCGGATAGATATTGACCTACGGGGACGCGTGCGGACCGCGGAAATCGTTAAACTGCCATTCTATAAACGGCACAAGAAATAGAAGGAGGAATGCTCAGTATGGAATGTCCGAAAGGGTTTTACTATACCAAGACTCATGAATGGGTCAAAGTGGATGGGAACTGCGCAACCGTGGGCATTACCAGCCATGCAGCGGAACAGCTGGGCGATATAGTGTTCGTAGAATTGCCTGAGGTTGGCAGAGAAGTGAAGCATGGGGAAGCTTTCGTCGTGGTTGAATCCGTCAAGGCGGTCTCGGATTGCTATGCTCCGGTCTCCGGGCGAGTGATCGAGGTGAACCAGGAACTAGTAAACCATCCCGAGCTGGTGAACCAGGACGCCTTCGGAGCCGGCTGGATGGTGAAAATCGAGATGAGCGATGCAAGGGAACTGGGAGAGCTCATGGATGAGGTCCAATACAAAAAAGTACTTGAAGAAGAGGGGCTGTCTAAATGAACTTCATCCCTGGCACTCAAGCCGATCGGCGTAAAATGCTCGAAACCATAGGTGCTGGATCCATTGAGGAGCTATTTGGCGACATCCCAGAGAGCGTGAGGCTCAAGCGGAGGCTACGCTTACCGGAGGCACTGTCGGAGCTCGAATTGATGCGGGAGATGCGGTGGATCGCTTCTAAAAACCTGGATTTCGAGCAGCTCACCCCCTTCATCGGCGCAGGCGTATATGACCATTACGTGCCGGAAGTCGTGAAGGACGTATGCAGCAAGCCCGAATTCTATACGGCCTATACTCCATACCAGGCGGAAATCAGCCAGGGAACCCTGCAAAGTATATTTGAATTTCAGAGTCTAATCTGCGAACTCACCGGGATGGACGTTGCGAATGCATCGCTGTACGATGGCGCTACTGCCGTGGTAGAGGCAGCATTGATGTGCTGCAGGCACCTAAACCGGGAGAAGGTGCTTGTATCTTCGACCGTCAACCCACAATACCGCATGGTACTGCGCACTTATGCTTCCGGGGCAGGACTGAATGTCTCCGAAGTACCCTGGGATCGTGGGCTTACATCGCTCGAGTCTCTCGAGCAAATGTTGAGCGGCGAAGTGGGATGCGTGATCTTGCAGCAACCCAACTTTTTCGGTTGCATAGAGGATTTCAGCCAAGTAACCAGGCTCGTTCACTCACGTGGTGCGCTGGTCGTAGATGTTGCGGATCCCATCAGCCTCGGGGTTTTGAAAAGCCCGGGTGAATACGGCGTGGACGTAGCCTGCGGCGAAGCGCAGTGCCTCGGGAATCCCGTAAGCTTCGGTGGGCCGTTACTGGGTTATTTCGCTGTGCGGGCTGAACTGGTAAGAAGGATGCCCGGTCGGATCGTGGGCGAGACTCACGATGCTGCTGGGAGACGCGGCTATGTGTTAACGTTGCAGGCGCGCGAACAGCACATAAGGAGAGAGAAGGCTACCTCCAACATCTGTTCCAACGAGGCGCTAAATGCGCTGGCCGCTTGTGTCTATCTCAGTGTCATGGGAAAGAACGGCATAAGAGAAGTTGGACTACAGTGTCTGGCGAAATCGCACTATGCGGCAGAAAAGCTGAACGAACGAGGCATCCCCTTGGCCTTTCCGGGTGTGCCGTTCTTTAAAGAATTCGTGGTAAAAGTAAACGAGGAACCCAGCCGGATCGTGAAACGCCTAGTTGGGGAGAAATTGCTTGCGGGCTATGCTTTGGGTTCAGCGTACAAAGAACTGGGCGACTGCCTTCTGGTAGCAGTCACGGAGAAAAGGACGAAGGCAGAAATAGACCATCTGGCTGAAGCACTAGGGAGAGGGGTGAGCTGAATGAAACCCGTACCCTTGATTTTTGAGATGAGCTCTCCGGGTAGGCGGGCTTACTCATTGCCCCGGCTAGACGTCCCCGAGGTTAAACCTGAAGATGTACTTCCCGCGGACGCCATCCGACAGCGGGAACCAGCGCTGCCCGAAGTATCCGAGATCGACGTTGTTAGGCATTTCACCTCACTGGCGAGAGAAAACCATGGGGTGGATGTAGGCTTCTATCCCCTCGGATCGTGCACCATGAAATACAACCCGAAAGTGTGCGAAGCAGTATCCCGGATGGTTGGTTTCACATCGATTCACCCATTGCAGCCCGAGGAGACGGTCCAAGGTGCACTCCGGCTCATGTACGAGCTTCAGCAGTACCTTTGCGAGATCGGAGGGGTTTCGGCAGTTAGCCTTCAGCCTGCTGCGGGGGCACACGGCGAGGTAACCGGCCTGCGGATCATACAGGCGTATCACCGGAGTCGCGGCGAGGAACGTACTAAGGTCATAATACCAGACTCTGCCCACGGCACGAATCCGGCCAGCGCCGGGATGCTTGGGATGAAAGTAGTGGAGGTCAAATCAGATTCACGTGGCGGCGTAGACGTTGACGAACTTTCAAGGCTGGTTGACGAGCAGACGGCGGGGCTCATGCTGACCAACCCGAATACGCTCGGACTTTTCGATGAGAACATAAGTCAAATTGCGGAGATCGTCCACAGCAAGGGCGGTCTACTCTATTACGATGGAGCCAACGCGAATGCCATATTAGGCATAGTGCGCCCCGGTGATTCCGGCTTCGACGTCGTACATTTCAACCTGCATAAGACATTCGGCACACCTCATGGTGGGGGTGGGCCTGGTTCTGGCCCTGTGGGTGTGGTGGAGAAGCTGGTAAGGTTCCTACCTGTACCTACGGTGGCTTACGACGGTGAGAAGTACTATCTGGACTACGACCGGCCTGATAGTATCGGTCCGGTTAAGTCCTTTTACGGTAATTTCTTAGTGTTGGTAAAGGCTTATGCTTATATTAGGGCATTAGGACCAGATGGGCTGAAAGCTGTAAGCGAAAATGCTGTGCTGAACGCGAATTACGTGATGAAAAAGCTTTCAGGCACCTATGAGCTCCCTTTCCAGAGGTACTGCAAACATGAATTCGTAATTCAACCGCTCAGAATTCGGAAGGAGACCGGCGTGCGTACGCTGGACATAGCCAAGCGACTGATTGACTATGGTATACATCCGCCTACCATCTACTTCCCGCTCATAGTCGAAGAGGCTTTAATGGTGGAACCTACCGAAACGGAAAGTCTCGAAACGCTTGACCAATTCGTGGAGGCTATGCTGGCGATCGCGAGGGAGGCGGAAACCGACTCTCAGACGGTGAAGAGCGCTCCGCATTCGACGCCCGTGGGAAGGTTGGACGAGGTTGCTGCAGCCAGAAGACCGGTGTTGAGGTATGTCCCACAAAGCGACCGATAGGGTATTGTTTCTCGACATTCCGCAAAGCACACTGCCAATATCTGTAACTGGATCCAAGTGTGAACTGAACTGTTCTCACTGCCGCGGGAGGTTCCTGGCCCATATGGTGCCGGCCTCCCAGGCTGTTTCTGTGGCTAGAGGTGGCGGCTATTCCAGTTGCCTCGTAAGCGGCGGTTGTGACCGGTTTGGGAGGGTGCCGCTGGCTGAACACGAGGCGCTGTTGAGACACCTCTGGAGCATGGGCCTACGCGTAAACGTTCATACAGGAAAACTAGATAGCGAGGCTCAACGCAGGACAGAGGACATATTGCGCTTGGTCAGTTGTGTTTCTTTGGAGCTTGATGGTTCTGAGGCCGCTTCGCAAACGTTGGAATATCTTATCGAGCTCAGCTCGGATGGCTCCGGCCCGGCGGTGGTACCGCACGTGCTTTTAAGAGGCGAAGATGGCTGGCTTGAGGAGCGTGTTTTTCCCGTGCTGGAGGATTCTCGCTTAGAAGCTCTTGTGGTACTGGTGCTTAAGCCGCAACCCGGAGAGGCTCCGCCGCCTATCGGGAAGGTAGTTGACACGATGAAGATGATTCGGAAAGCGTTCCCGCAGATCCAGCTTTGCCTCGGGTGCATGAGGCCCGGCGGCGAATACCGGCGCGAACTGGATGCGGAGGCGGTGAATATGGGCTTCAATAGGATCGCGATGCCTCATCCATACACTGCGCGATTGGCGGAACGGGCGGGGTTGAGGGTTGAACAGTCCGATGAATGCTGCGTCTTGGGTGTGGTCAAATGATAAGGGTATCCGCTGGAACGGAAATCCTCTTGGGCTTCAGGCATATCAGAGCCGACGCTCTGTCTGCCACGGCTTACCTAATGATAGGCGAAAAATGCTCGAGAGCCTGCGCTTTTTGTCCCCAAGCTGTCGGCGCGACTCCTCGCCGCACGGGGCTACTTTCCCGGGTAGTCTGGGCAGAGCATGCACCCGGAGACATTGTCCTGGGGATAGCTCGGGCTGGGACCAAAGTGAAGCGCATTTGTCTGCAATGTCTTGGCTCTGAGGCTGCAATGGAAGAGGCCTTGACATTCCTGCAATTACTGAGGCAGGGGGGGTTGCTGGCACCCGGGGACACCCCTCGCGTTTCGGTTTCTATGAACACGACAATGGTTTCCCATTGCGAGGAGTTTTTCCAAAGCGGCGCGGACCGCATAGGTTTGCCCATCGACGTGGCGGATGAAGCGACCTTCAGACAGCTCAAAGGGGGGTCTCTCGGGGAGGAAGTCGCGAGGGTATTGGAAACGGCTAGAAAGTGGCCCGGCCGGATAACCGTTCATTTCATAGTCGGGCTTGGCGAAACCGAGCGGGAAATTTTAGAGCTTGCTCAGCTGATGATAGACGAAAGAATCACAGTAGCCCTCTTCAGTTTCACGCCAATACCTGGTACCCGCATGGAAGAGAGGGAACCGCCCGCTCTCCCTTCGTATAGGAGAATCCAATTGGGACTGTATTTGATCTCGCATGGCTTGATATCCATAAGAGGAATGAGCTTCAACGCCTCGGGGCAGCTTACCGGGATCAACCTTCCGGAGGGCCTGCGGGGCCGTCTCCTACCCGTGCTCTACAAGGGCAAAGCTTTCATGACCACCGGGTGCCCCGATTGTAACAGGCCCTATTACAACGAAAGGCCAGGTGGAACCATGTACAATTACCCGTGGCCGCCTACGTGGGAAGAGACTGTGAAAGCGGTGATGGAATGCCAGATTCTTGGAGGGTAATCATCCATGGTGCCAGCCCGGGCTGTGTGAACATGGCGATAGACGAAGCGATTCTCATCTGCCATGCAAAAGGTTTCAGCCCGCCCACGCTTAGGTTTTACGGCTGGGCGCCGCCAGCTCTCTCTTTGGGATATGCGCAGGTCGCTTCCAAAGTAGTAGATTTCAAGTCGTGCGCATCTTTGGGCGTGGATCTTGTAAGGCGACCCACCGGAGGCAGAGCTGTGCTTCATGAAGATGAAGTCACGTATTCCGTGGTCGTGGCCAGTGCTTTGGTGCCAGGCACCGTAGAACAAACATACCTGAAGTTCAGCACAGCCTTAACGAGTGCGCTTCGTGCCCTTGGGGTGCCTGCTACCATAGCCCCGCGTGCTCGTGGCTTGGCATTACGGCACAGCTCGTCGCTTTGTTTCGAGGCTGCCTCCAGTTATGAAATACTCGTGAACGGCAAGAAACTGGTGGGTAGTGCACAGACGAGGAGATATGGTTGTATCTTGCAGCACGGATCTATAGTGATGAGTATGGACTATTCCAAACTTGAGGCTGTAGTAAAGGATGGCGGCGCAGGACTCCGGAATAGAGCGACGAGCATTGAGGAAGCTATCGGCAGAAGGCTCAGACGGGAAGAGCTGATCGGACAGCTCATCGTCGCTTTCAAAGAGGCCGTTTGCGGTGAGGTCCACGAAGGTGACCTCGAGCCGGAGGAAAGGTGTCTGGCGCACGAGTTGAGACTCAAATACGCTGACGTGGAATGGGGACGGTTGAAGGAAAACACCCGCAGAATGCCCTAACTGAGGTATGATATTGGTAAGTTTTACAGAAAGCAGAACAGGCAGGTGAAGCTCCTAATGGACCCATTGAGTACTGTCGATCCGGAAGTGTTCGAGGCTATAAAGGCGGAGGAAAAGCGCCAGATGAGCGTCTTGGAGCTGATCGCTTCCGAGAACCTGGTCAGTAAAGCGGTGATGGAAGCAGCGGGCTCCTGCATGACGAATAAATACGCCGAAGGCTATCCTGGCAAAAGGTATTACGGTGGATGCCAGTTCGTCGATGTGGTGGAGGATTTAGCCAGGGAAAGAGCCAAGAAATTGTTCGGTGCGGAACACGTGAATGTTCAGCCGCACTCGGGCGCCCAGGCCAATTTCGCGGTCTATTTTGCAGTGCTCAAGCCTGGTGACACAGTACTGGGAATGAACTTGAGCCACGGAGGGCACTTGACCCACGGAAGCCCCGTCAACATATCGGGAAAGTACTTCAACTTCGTGTCATACGGCGTGAGGAAGGATACTGAGACCATTGATTACGATGAGGTAAGGGAGATTGCCAAAAAGGTCAGCCCGAAACTGATAGTCGCCGGAGCGAGCGCATATCCGAGGGTAATCGACTTCAGGGCGTTCAGGGAGATCGCGGACGAAGTTGGCGCGCTGCTCATGGTAGATATGGCACACATCGCAGGACTTGTAGCTGCTGGGTTGCACCCAAGCCCGGTGCCCTACGCGCATTTCGTCACCACAACTACGCACAAGACATTGCGAGGCCCGCGCGGTGGCATGATAATGACTAAGGAAGAGTTTGCTAAAGACATAGATAAGGCTGTGTTTCCAGGCACGCAGGGAGGGCCGCTGATGCACATAATCGCAGCAAAGGCGGTGGCGCTCAAGGAAGCACTGAGCCCGTCTTTCCGTGCGTATCAAACGCAAATAGTGGAAAATGCTGCTACGCTCGCAGAATCGCTGAAAGAGCAGGGATTGAGGTTAGTTTCAAACGGTACCGACAACCACCTTATGCTCGTAGATGTGGCGAGCAAAGGCATGACTGGGAAGGAGGCTGAAACACTACTCGACTCGGTCAACATCACCGTAAACAAGAATGCCATCCCGTTCGATAATTTACCCCCCAATGTCACCAGCGGAATACGAGTGGGGACGCCCGCCGTGACGACGCGGGGTATGAAGGCGGAGGAGATGAAGGAGATCGGTCGTCTGATAGGTTCCGTGCTGAAGGATCCATCTGAGTCAAATAGGCAACGCGTGAGGTCGAAAGTTCTCGAACTATGTAACAGATTCCCGTTTTATTTGACGTAAACTGTATACCATTTGACACGTTATGGTACCTGACCAGCACTACCATTCAGGCAGAACCTCTTTGGAGGGTGGTAGGATGGTCAGGCAGGTGCTAACGGTGTACAGACCGGATGGTAGCTTTAGGTTGGTGTACAGGGAAGTGGAGGACAAACCGTTCATCCTAAACTTGGGGCCCAATGGGTTAATTGAGCTTCCGCCCGCGATCAGGGAGATCCTGGGGATCAATCAAGGTGGCAAGGTTTGTTTTTCCCTGAAGGATGAAAAGAGTCTTTGGGTAGGTGCTGCCTCTGAATCGTACGGCGATAATGGAAACGAGAATGAAAAGAATAGAAAATCTAAGAAACATCCTCGAGCGTAACCGGACGGACGGATTCATGGTCTCGTCAAAGGTTAACCTAGCATATCTGAGTGGCTTTACCGGCTCTTCGGGATTGGGATTGGTGACCCAGCAAGAGTTGCTCCTCATCGTGGACGGGAGGTATGTTGAGCAAGCAGAAAAACAAGCACACGCATGGACGGTTGAAAGATTGGGAGACGATGTGATTGTTTTCCTCCGCGATCGTCTTGCTTTGCTGGGGGTCAAGACACTCGGTATCGAGGCTGAACGGGTGAGCCAGGCGAAATATGAAGAGCTGCGTGCAGGGCTTGACGGTACTCAGCTCATGCCAACGCGAGGGTGGGTGGAAGGGCTAAGGGTGATCAAAGATACTACGGAAATAGCGGCAATAGAAAAGGCTGTTTCCTTAGGAGAAGATGTACTTGAGCAAGTAGTGTCGGGAATTAGAGCGGGGATTACCGAAAGAGAGATTGCTGCGGAATTATACTTCCGTGCCATGAAGGCAGGAGCAGAAGCTACTGCTTTTGAGACCATTGTGGTGTCGGGACCGCGAACGTCGCTTCCTCATGGCATGCCCACGGAGCGGGTATTACAGCCCGGTGAGCTGCTAACCATAGATTTCGGGGTGATATTGGATGGTTATTGTTCTGATATAACCCGTACTTACGCTGTCGGGGATTGTGATAGCCGGCAGCGTGAAGTATATAAGGCGGTACTTGGAGCTCACCTGGCAGCGGCTGAAGCTATCAAACCCGGTATGACAGGGGTTGAGGCCTACGAGACAGCCGTGAAAACTCTCCAAGAGGCGGGGCTGCACGAATACTTCGTGCACGGACTCGGTCATGGGGTCGGGCTCGAGGTCCATGAGGCTCCCCGCTTGGCCAGGTCAAAAGGGGCAGAGCGGCCGCTTGAGCCAGGAATGACCGTCACTATAGAGCCAGGCGTGTATATTCCCGGTTGGGGTGGGGTCCGAATCGAGGACTTGTATGTGGTGAAGGACACAGGTCTCAGCGACTTGAACCATAGCAGCAGGGAACTTCGTGTGCTATGCTGATAGGGTGCAGGAGGGAGAAAAGGTTTGATTTCCACAAACGATTTCAGAACAGGTGTTACCATTGAGCTGGACGGGGAAGTCTACAGCGTAGTTGAGTTTCAACATGTAAAACCGGGGAAGGGCTCCGCCTTCGTTAGAACCAGACTGAAGAATGTCAGGACGGGTAACGTTCTGGAGAAGACATTTGCAGCAGGCGAGAAACTTCCTAGGGCCCATTTGGAAAGGCGTGAAGCTCAATATCTTTACAGTTCCGGAGAAGAGTATGTGTTTATGGATACACAGAGTTACGAGCAGTTGACGCTTACCGCTGAACAAATCGGAGACGGAGTAAAGTTCCTCAAGGAAAACGATACTATCTGGATACTCACTCACGAAGGAAAACATATCGGCGTGGAATTGCCGAACTTCGTGGACCTGAAAGTAGTGGAAACGGAACCCGGGTTCAAGGGCGATACGGCGACCGGCGGCAGTAAGCCGGCGAAGCTAGAAACGGGAGCGGTCGTGAAGGTGCCATTGTTTATAGATGTCGGGGACGTTATCAAGGTAGATACCAGGACGGGTACATATATAGAGCGAGTCAATGTCTAGGAGGTGGCGGCTAGTGGAAGATTTAAAAGCGCGAGTGGCTTATCTCAGAGGGCTGGCGGAAGGCATGAAATTAGAAAGCAGCAGCCCAAACGGAAAGCTGCTGCATGAAGTAATAACCGTTTTGGATCAAGTGGCCGATGCGATATCAGAACTGAATGATACTGCGGACGATATCGACGAGTACTTAGAGAAGCTGGACGATGACCTCAGAGAACTTGAGGAGGAGGTGTATGGAGAAGAAGGCGTGATAGAGGTTACTTGCCCGCACTGTGGCGAGACGGTTTGCGTGGATGAGGATCTGGACGAAGACGAGAATTTGGAACTCAGATGCCCGAACTGCGGTGAGCTCATATACGAGAATGATTCTTACGATGCCGATGAGGACGCAGATACTATAGATAACAAACGTGAAGATACAGAAGGAAACGGCGATGACTAGCTGAGATACTACGAGAACCCCGGGCGCGCAGGCGTCCGGGGTTCTCGCTTTTGTTTGGCATAAGACTGATCACCTCGAAATACTTATGTGAAAAGAGGCGGTGGTCAAGCAACAATGGTTGATTTGCCCTGGCAGGATCAAATCTACCCGTTCTTGGCCGGAAGAATAAGATCCCCTTTGAAACGAAGCGTTGAAACGCTGGTAGGGATCCCGGTTCGGGAGATCAGGCTGAGGGTAGGGCAGAGACCTCAACTGGTGACGGCATCAGGCGAAGCCTGGGTGGAGCTACCCGACGGCAATCTCACGTTTTGTGATATCTGGGAGACGCTCCAATTGATTAGTGGCATGTCTGTATACGCGATGGAGGAACAGATAAAGAACGGCTTTATCACCGTCAGAGGGGGTCACCGCGTTGGGCTTGGCGGGACACTCATCGTTGAAGATGGGGAAGTGCGCGGATTCAAAAGCATTACGTTCTTGAACATCCGCCTCGCCTCGCAAGTGCTTGGGGCTGCCGATGCTGTGCTACCGAGGATTTTGACTGGCGATAGAAAAGGGGTTTTGTCTACCCTCATTGTCTCTCCGCCGGGGTGTGGTAAGACTACGATGCTCAGGGACTTGGTACGACAATGTTCCACCGGACGACCCGATTTGGGATTTGCTGGCTTGAGGGTTGTAGTGGTGGATGAACGCTCCGAGATTGCCGCCTGTTGCGAAGGCGTCCCCCAGAACGATGTGGGACCCAGGACCGACGTGCTTGATGCTTGCCCGAAGGCGCGCGGGCTCATAATGGCTATTCGCTCTATGGGGCCGCAGTTACTGGCAACCGACGAGGTAGGAGGACAGGAGGATTGTATCGCTCTACGTGAAGCGGCCTTGGCCGGAGTGAGCGTAGCCGCCACGGCGCACGCCAGCGGGATGGATGATCTTATGTCCCGAAAGACCCTTGGAGAGATCGTGCGCGAGGGGTTGTTCGCCAGGGTGGTGCTTCTGAGCAGCCGCGAGGGACCTGGCACAATTGAAAAGATCGTTTCGTGTGGGGGAGTAGAAAGTGCTTAAGGTGGGGGGAGCCGTACTCCTAGTGCTTAGCGGTTTAATCGCCGGGCAGGTATTGCGTCTCAGCTACGTGTTACGAACGAGGCAGCTCGGTCAGGTCAAGAAAGCGTTGATCGCTCTTTCTACAGAAATAGCTTGCACGCGAGCGAGCCTGCCGGTGGCCTTTCGACGTGTGGCTGCGATTACTGATGAACCTACGTCCCTTCTGCTGGCTGAATGTGCCCGGCAAATGGACGGGCTCACCGTAGCTGCTGGTGAAGCCTGGCGAAGGGCCTGCCTGTCATGCTTCGATAAGTTTTGTTTCGGACCGACGGAACGTGAGGTTCTTCTGGAGATAAGTTCGGCCCTGGGCCTTGCCACGTTGGAGGAGCAGCTCAAGCGACTTGAATACGCACGGCAACGTGTGGAGTTTTTCGAGCAGGCGGCATTCCGGGAAGAAGAACATGCCAAGCTTTGGTCTTACGGTGGGTTTGCTGCAGGAGCCGTAACATGTTTGCTTCTGCTTTAAGTTGAGTGGAGGTGTCGTTGTGGACGTCGCACTGGTATTTAAGATCGCTGCGATCGGGATTATAGTTTCCGTGTTACACACGGTGATAAAGCAGGCGGGCAAAGAAGAATTTGCTTGGCTGGTGACTCTTTCGGGGATCGTGGTCGTGCTCATGATGGTTACGAGGGTGATCAGCGAATTCTTTGAGTCCGTGAAATCGGTCTTCCAGCTCTATTAGGTGGCGGGCCATGGAGATACTTCGAATTGCAGCGCTGGCGCTCTTAGGCGTTTGTTTGATCGCATTACTGAGGCAACAGCGTCCCGAGTTTGCACCTCCTGCCACAGTGGTTGTGGGTATAGTTATCTTGCTCGTAGTGGTTCAGCGGCTCGGCAGCATGGTGGCAGTATTTGCTGAGGCGGCATCGGGGGCGGGCATTCTCGGGGACTTCACCGGGCTCGTACTTAAAATCACCGGGATAGCTTACGTCGCGGATTTCACCGCACAGGCTTGCAGGGATGCGAACGAATCCGCTATCGCAGCGAAGGTAGAACTAGCAGGGAAGATAATCATCCTGAGCCTAGCGCTTCCGCTGGTAACGTCCATCCTCCAGACGATCAATATGCTCCTCGATTAGGCTCAAGTTTGGGGGTATAAAGGTGAGAAGCATGCTCTCCAAAGCAGGCTTATCGATCGTTTGCGTGGTAGCCGTCGTCCTGGCCGGTGTCGCGGGTAGCGTCTCGGCAGCTTCAGAGCGGGTGCTTCCTGAGATGGATAAGTTGGGGCTAGAAGAGGTACAGCGTTTTACCGCTGCACTAAACCGGGAATTCGGGGAATGGGCTCCAGATGTAAAGCTCGACGAGCTGCTCCGCAACCCGTCACAGATAGCTCGCGCACTGGATCCAGTCAAGCTTGCCGCTAACATATGGAAGTTCCTCTGGCATGAAGTGTCTTCCACGAGGACAGTCCTGGCACAGACTGCAGCCGTAGGGATCTTGTGTGCGATTCTGGAAGTCGTAGGCACGGCATTTGGCGAAAGCGTGTCTCGCGTCGGCAACTATGCCTGTTTCCTAAGCATATGCACGGTGTGCTTCGCCGGGTTCAGCTCCGCTTTTCGATTGATAAAAGATGCGAGCTCGCAGCTGGTAGAGCTGATGAAAGCCTTAATCCCTCCATTGATGGGGTTGACGGCTGCCGGAGGAGGGCCTGTTTCCGCCGGTTTACTCCACCCGCTTTTGGTTTCGGCCACGTATTTCGTAACTTTTATGATTTCTGACTATGTGTTACCGCTCTTGTTTCTGGCTGGAATACTGGATCTGGTGGGCCACCTCAGCGGGGGGACGAGGCTTTCAGACTTCAGCGGCTTGCTCAGGCAGGGGAGCAGTTTCGTCTTGGGCTGTTCGCTGGCAGGCTTCCTAGGGGTGATCACGGTGCAGAGAGCAGCAGGGGGTGTTGCGGATAGCGTAGCTATCAGGACGGCCAAGTTCATGTCGAGCTCCTTCGTGCCTGTGGTGGGTAAGATGGTCGCCGACGCCACGGAACTTGTGTTTCTTTCTACTCACACTGTACGGGTGGGGGTGGGGCTCGTCGGGGCAATAGCTCTCATAGGATGGGCACTATTCCCCCTTTTGAAAGTGCTCATACAGGTTTTCATGTACAGGGTCGTCGGCGCTCTGTTGGGGTTGTGCGGCGGAGAGAAGGTAGCTTCATGTTTGAATGCGGTGGCGAGTACGTTGGTTAGCGGGTGTGTGGCCCTAGGCATCGTGGTGATAATGTTCGTTCTCAGCATTGCGCTCGTGGTAACGGCGGCGAGGCCGTATTGAGGCGTTATTCCAGCGTGGGAGGAGATGAGGATGGACTTTCTTCGTAATTGGGTCAGGGGAATTGCGGTAGTATCGGTGCTTGGGGGTGCCGCCCAGCTGATTTTGCCTTCCGGTTCCATGCAGAAGTACGTTAAAGTCGTTTTCGGCTTTATCATCGTTTTACAGTTGATCGCACCGTTGCCCAGGTTTATGGGCCACGAGGATTCTGCCAACTCGTTGCTCGCAAGCACCTGGTCTGAGAACTTCGCCGATACGCATAGCTTTATCCGGACATATCAGGCACAAATCGAATGGCAGGTAGAAAGCATCGCGAAGGCGCTCCCCGGGGTGACCCACGCGAAGGCTCAGGTGCAGCTGGAGAGGGTGACCATAGGAGCACCTGCGGTAAAGCGGATCTCCCTGGAACTGAAGAAGTCTTCAAACGCCGAACCGGACCTGAGGGCGTTACGCCAGTGGTTGGCGGGACATTTTCGGGTGCAGGAGGAAAACGTGACTGTCAGGTTACTTCAATAAGATTCCCTGTTGGAGGGTTGCCAGGTGTTTGAAGCGCTTCCGCCGCTCTCGGAAAAGCAAAGAAAGAATTTGATTCTTCTCGTGGTGATTTTTTGTCTTGGCGTGACAGCTCTGGGAATCAGTTACGTGCTTGCCCCTTTATCTAGCGCTTCTCAGCCGAAGCGGGATTTGACTGCTGAAGAGAGCGTGCAGCAGGCTGAGCGTCGGCTCTCGCAGCTCGGGCAGGATATCCTCTCTAAAGTCGACGGCGTAGGCAGGGTGGCGGTGCAGGTGACTCTTGCCACCGGTCCTACTACGGAATATGCCCGAAATGAGTTTAGCACGGAGCGCGAGACGGAGGAGCGCGCAGAATCCGGGATAACACGAAAGATAACTGAGGGTAACGAAAACGCGCAGCTTGCCATTGCGCGCTCGGGTTCCATCGGAGATAGGCCAGTCGTTACAAAGATAAGACAGCCTGAGGTGTCCGGGGTTTTGGTCGTAGCCGAAGGTGCAGAGCATCCAGAAGTGCGGGATCGCCTTTATGAAGCGTGTAAGGTGCTGTATGGCTTAACCGCAGACAGGATTTCAGTATTGCCTATGAAAAGAAGCGGGAGGTAAGACACATGATTTGGATCAACATAAGGAAGAGAAATATAATGACAGTGGTAGGCATCGGGGTCGTGGCGGTGCTGACATTACTCGTACTTCCTTCTTTGAGATCCTTACCGGTGACACGTGTGGGTGAGCAGGGAGTCTTTAAGCCAAGTGGCGAAGGGAATTTCTTTGCGGATGCTCGAATGAACCGGGAAAAGACTGTTTCCAGGCAGATAGAAGAGTTGAAGAAACTCGCCGCAGACCAGTCGCAGGACAAGGCTGTGAGGTCTCAAGCGACTTCAGAGTTCATGGCTCTTACTGAGAGGTACCGGAAACAGGTGGAGCTCGAAACTCAATTGCGAGGTCGTGGGTATGAAGAGACTCTGGTGTTCTTGAACCCCGGCAGGGTAGAAGTACTGGTGGGGAGAAAGACATTAACCAAGGAAGACGTGGCCAGGATCGGGGAGCTCATATCCAAGAACGCTGGTGTTCCACTGACCTCAATTACTATTTCTTCCATACAGGAATAATTTGCCATGCGTCGAAATCCTGGTAGTGGAGGTGAAGGGAATGGCGGATGAAGCCGAAGTGGAAGAAGTTGGCTCAGTGCGAATTGCCGACGAGGTAGTAGCGACGATCGCCGGGAGCGCAGCTGCCCAGGTAGATGGTGTAGTCGGGATGACCGGCGGTCTAGTAGGAGATATAGGGGAGATGCTTGGCAAAAAGAATTTCTCGCGTGGGGTGAAGGTGGAAGTCGGCGAAAAGGAGGCTGCCATTGATGTTCACATAATCGTAGAATATGGCGCGAGGATCCCTGAGGTTGCACAAAACGTTCAGGAGAACGTTAAAAAGGCGGTAGAAATAATGACGGGCCTGAAGGTCATAGAGGTCAACGTCCATGTTAACGGGGTTGCCTTTAAACAGGCCGTTAACGAAGCTAAGAAGCCAGTATAGAAGTGGACGTGAATGGGGGTGCAGGGGTGAGTCTTGTAGATCGAATCCTACTGGTCTTGTATACGCTGCTCTTCGCGATGTTTTCGGTAGTCGTCGTGATGGCTTCTCTCGGGTGGAAGGACGTGCTCGAATCGACGGTGGGAATGATCACCACCGGTAATACCAGGTGGGCGGCTGGCCTGCTCGGGATCGCATTTTTCGGCGTGAGCGTTAAACTGCTATATGCCGCTTTCCGCCCGCGATACCTCGGACAGACTGTAGTACATGAGACTCCTCTCGGGGAAGTTCGTGTAGCCCTCGAAGCTATTGAGGGGCTCGTGAAGCGCGTGGTCCGACAGGTAGACGGCGTTCGCGACGTACGAGGCTATGTGAGTACCAATGCTGGAGTAGTAAACGTTGACCTGTATGTGGCCGTGAGCCCCGAGACGTCGATTCCCACGACTTCGGAAGAAATACAGACTACAGTGAAGAACCAGGTTCGGAATGTCGTAGGGGTGAACGTGGGAACCGTTAGGGTCTCAATCGAGGGCATCACGAACGAGGCACGGCGTGGCAAAGTGGAGTGATGAGCGTGGAGAACCAGAAGCCTGACGACCTCATGGACTTTATCGTGGAGCTTGTGCGTCACCACAGGGGAGAGTTTCTGGGAACGATTATCGGTATTCTGGTGGGTTTCATGATTATGTACTATGGCTTCTTGTGGACAGCATTTATTTGTATGTGCGGGATAATAGGGTATAAAATCGGAAAGCGGATAGACTCTGATGAAGTGGATTGGAAGGCCCTTGTGGAAAGATACATTCCGTCCGGACGCAGGTGATGGGCAAGGTCTCGGGCAGTGGGTGGGATGCGTTTGAGCAGGCGTACCGCGAGGGAGATAGCCCTCAAAGCGCTTTTCCAGGTAGATGTAGGACGAATTCTCCTCGATGAAGCGTTCGCTTTTGCCTGCGAGGGCGAGACTGACCAAAACGATATAGCCTTTGCCAGGGAATTGGCTTCAGGAGTACTTGCCAAAAAGAATGAGATCGACACGGCTTTGGCAGCTGCTGCTAAAGGTTGGCCCCTTTCCCGTATGGCCAATATTGACCGTAACATCCTGCGAATTGCTTCTTATGAACTCTTCTTCCGGCCAGACATCCCCGTAAGTGTGGCGATAAACGAAGCTGTAGAGCTCGCGAAGAAGTACGGGGACGACGATTCACCCAAGTTCGTCAACGGTGTGCTTGCAACCATTGCCAAAATGACTACTCAAGAGAACCTTGAAGGATAGGGGGTATTCGATTTGTACAGGATTCTGGAGAAGAGAGAGTTGACACCCGTAACTAAGTTGTTCGTGGTCGAGGCTCCGCTGGTGGCTGCAAAGGCTATGGCTGGTCAGTTCATAATTATACGCGTCTCAGAAGCAGGGGAGCGGATCCCACTTACCATCACCGATTTCGACCGTGAAAAGGGCACGGTGACGATTGTTTTTCAGGAAGTAGGCAAGACTACTAAAATGTTGGGCAAACTTGGTGTGGGAGATAAGATCCTGGATTTCGTCGGCCCACTTGGTTTACCGGCAGAACTGCCAGAAAAGGGCCATCTGTGTTTGGTTGGCGGCGGAGTTGGGGTTGCCCCGATTTACCCTAAAGCCAAGGCCATAAAGCAGGATAGAAGGCCAGTCAGGATCACTTCGATTATCGGGGCCAGAAGCGCAGACTTGCTGATATTGGAGCAGGAGATGCGCTCTGTCAGCGATGAATTGTACGTGTGCACCGATGATGGAAGCAAAGGCTTTCACGGCTTCGTATCTCAAAAACTCAAGGAGTTGATCGATTCTGGTGCTGCCTTTGATGAGGTGATCGCTGTAGGCCCCATGCCGATGATGAGGGCGACGGTGGAGACCACGAGGCCGTATGGCTTGAAGACGTGGGTAAGTCTGAACCCGATCATGGTAGATGGAACGGGTATGTGTGGTGCTTGCCGCGTAAGTGTAGGTGGACAGACCAAATTCTGCTGCGTGGACGGCCCAATGTTTGATGGTCACCAAGTGGATTGGACTGAAGCAATGAGGCGAAACGCCATGTATGTGGCCGAAGAAAAAATCGCGGATCATCAGTGCACGTGCGGAGGTGGCAGCAAGTGACCGACCAAAAGAAGAAACGCGTAGAGATGAAGCGCCAGGACCCTCAGGTGCGTCGCCGGAACTTCAACGAAGTTGCGCAGGGCTATACCGCCGAGGAAGCCATACAAGAGGCCAGCCGTTGTCTACAATGCAAAAAGCCGATGTGCGTGCAGGGTTGCCCGGTTAACGTGAAGATCCCAGAATTCATAAAGCACATCAAGGAGGGCGACTTTGCAGGGGCACTTCGGGTTATACAGGAGACCAACAGCCTGCCTGCAATCTGCGGAAGGGTGTGCCCACAGGAAACGCAGTGCGAGGAGAAGTGCATTCTCGGCCGCAAGGGAGAACCAATCGCAATAGGGCGGCTTGAACGTTTCGCTGCCGATTTCGGGAAAAACGGCGGCAACGGTGGAGATAGTCCTGATGGTGGGGACTGTAACGATGCAGATCCCAACGGAGACGACTGCTGCAATGGCGGTTGCACTGGCGACGATTCCAGGCTGAAAGTGGCAGTGGTAGGGTCTGGCCCAGCAGGACTTACGTGTGCGGGGGACTTGGCCAAGCTTGGGTACAAGGTGACCATCTTTGAGGCATTGCATTCGCCAGGTGGGGTATTGATGTATGGCATCCCGGAATTCCGGTTACCCAAAAGGATCGTGGCCGAAGAGATCAACTATGTGAAGCGGCTCGGGGTCGAAATACTTACAAACGTCATAATAGGCAGGACTTTGACGTTGGATGACCTCTTTGCCCGTGGCTACAAGGCGGTGTTTCTCGGAACGGGAGCCGGCTTGCCCAAATTCATGGGGATCCCTGGGGAGAATTTGAACGGCGTATATTCCGCCAACGAGTGGCTCACCAGGATCAACCTTATGAAAGCATATCTCTTCCCCGAATACGATACGCCCATTAAGAGGGGTAAGCGAGTGGCAGTGGTGGGTGGCGGTAACGTGGCCATGGACGCTGTCAGGTGTGCCTTGCGGCTCGGCGCAGAGGAGGCCTATATACTATACAGGCGGGGCAGGGAGGAGATGCCGGCTCGCGCTGAAGAAATCGAAAACGCCGAAGAAGAAGGCGTGAAGTTCATGCTGCTCACGAATCCCACTAGAATCCTCGGTACGCCTGATGGCTGGGTACGTGCGGTGGAATGCCAGAAAATGACGCTTGGAGAGCCAGATAGTTCCGGAAGACGTCGGCCGGTGCCTTTGAAGGGCTCAGAATTTGAGATAGAAGTGGATACGGTGATTATGGCCCTGGGTACTAGCCCGAATCCGATCGTATCTAAGACCACTGTGGGCTTGCAGACGCACGAGTGGGGAGGCCTAGTGGCAGATGAGGAGACGGGTGCCACTACTAGGCCAGGCGTTTATGCAGGCGGAGATGCAGTAACGGGCTCAGCCACTGTGATCTTAGCCATGGGGGCGGGGAAGAAGGCCGCTGCGGCGATACACGAGTATCTGTCCGGCAACTCAGTGGGGGGATGAAGTGTGCCCGCCGGAATAATTGACGGAAAAGCCATAGCCGCCCAAATAAGACTCGAAGTGGCCGACAGGGTTAGTGCCTTGAAAAAGAAGGGAGTCGTGCCAGGGCTGGCGGTAATACTCGTAGGTGAGAACCCGGCCTCGGTAACCTACGTGGCCAACAAACAAAAGGCGTGCGCTGAGGTGGGGATGCGCTCGTTCGTAAGAAGGTTTCCTGCCGACGTATCTGAGGAAATGGTGTTGGCTGAGATAAAAAAGCTAAATATGGACCCGTCCTGTCACGGTATCCTGGTACAACTTCCATTACCGAAACATATTCGAGAAGCAGCATGCATCGAAGCGATTGACCCCAAAAAGGACGTGGACGGATTCCATCCTGTTAACGTAGGACGGATGCTTATAGGGGAAAGTAGTTTTATACCCTGTACCCCTGCGGGCATAGTGGAGTTGCTGCGCAGAAGCAAAGTGAAGATAGAAGGGGCCGAGGCAGTAGTCGTAGGGCGATCCAATATTGTGGGGAAGCCAGTGGCTCTGCTCCTTTTAAGGGAAAACGCCACCGTGACAGTATGTCACACACGTACGAGATCTCTTGGTGAGGTGACTAGAAGAGCGGACATACTGGTTGTTGCGGCGGGTAGGCCTCGCATGATAAGCGGAGACATGATAAAGGAAGGCGCGACTGTAATAGACGTAGGCATAAACAGGGTCGACGGTAAACTGGTAGGAGATGTGGACTTCGAGACGGCTCGCGAACGCTGCGGTTTGATTACCCCCGTACCCGGTGGCGTGGGACCGATGACTATCGCTATGCTCCTCAAACAGTGCGTCGAGGCGGCCGAGCTCAATGTTCACTAGCTATTCGGTTCATGAACTTACCAAAAGGATCAAACTTGCCATAGAAAACGATCCCAATTTACAGGCTGTGACTGTTAGAGGAGAAATATACAATTACAGAAAACATAGCTCCGGGCACGTTTGGTTTTCGCTCAAGGACGATTTTGCCACCATTAGGTGTGTCATGTTCAAGTCGAGGGCGGTGAGGCTGGAGTTCACGCCTTCCGATGGCCTTTCTGTCCTAGCATTTGGGTCAGTCAGTGTATACGAAAAAGAAGGGCAGTACCAGCTCTATGTAGAAACGATGGTGCCAGAAGGGCAGGGAGCTCTGAAACTGGAGTTTGAGCGCCTGAAAAGTAAGCTCGCCTCGGAAGGCTTATTCGATCCTGGTAGAAAACGCCCTATTCCGTTTTTCCCCAGGAAGATCGGAGTCGTGACTTCGATCGATGGAGCAGCACTGAGAGATATCATTGCTGTCGCTCGAAGGCGTTGTCCCTGCTGCGAGCTCGTAGTCTCAAGCGTGCTGGTGCAAGGAGATAACGCCCCGGCAGAAATATGTGAGGGCCTGGCGCTGGTAAACGAGGTGGACGGCGTAGATGTGATCATACTCGGCAGGGGCGGGGGGAGTGCTGAGGAGCTTTGTGCATTCAACGACGAACGGGTGGCTCGCGCTGTGTACGCCTCGAAAGCACCTGTAATCGCCGCTGTGGGTCACGAGAGAGATGTGACGTTGGTAGATCTGGTCGCTGACCTGCGCGCACCTACTCCTTCGGCTGCTGCCGAGCTGGCAGTGCCTGATAAGGTCGGCCTTTCCATACGGATCAAAGGAGACGTTGCCGGTCTCAAGAAAGCGGCGAGCCTGTTTTTGGAAAAACGCCGTGCCGAGGTGCAGTTATTAGCACGCGTGCTGGCTTCGCGAGGGCCGGAGTTCGTAATAGCAAATCGTGCCCAACAAGTTGAAGACTACAGAAACCGCATTCAGATAATCGCAGAAAAAGTGCTTTCAAACTATAGACATAGAGTGGAACTGGCCGAAAAGACGCTCCGGAATTGCGACCCCGATTTACCGTTGAAGCGTGGATATGCCGTGGTACGGACTTCGGGCGGCGAACTCGTAACCTCGTGCCGCCAGGTGAGTCCGGGGCAGGCTGTGGATGTACGACTCCATGAAGGCGGGTTCGAAGCGCTTGTCAAAGCAGCGACGGAGGTGAATCCGGCGTGACAGAGCTCTGTTTCGAAGATGCACTGAAGAGACTGGAAGAGATTGTAGCAGGGATAGAAAAAGGGGACCTCCGCTTAGATGAGATGCTCAAGCTATATGAGGAAGGGATGGCGCTATCTAAGTACTGCATGGACAAGTTGAATGAAGCGGAGCGCAAGGTACTGCGTGTGGTGCGCGGCGAAGACGGTACTCCGGTAGTACGGGAGATAGGATGACTTGCTTACGGACTGGCGCGAAGCGATAGATAGGTACTTAAAAGCTGCAGTCACTACTCGCGAAAAGGTTCCTCACGGGCTTAAGGACGCTATGGAGTATGCCTTGTTTCCCGGCGGGAAACGCCTCCGAGCTTTGCTAGTCATTGCTACGTCGGCGGCGAGCGGTGGCTCAGTTTATGATTCGATTCCAGCGGCCGCAGCAGTTGAGATAGTTCATTCGTACTCCCTCGTTCACGATGACATGCCCGAGATGGATGATGCCCCGCTTAGGCGGGGGAAACCATCGCTTCACAAGGCGTTTGGAACTGGTACGGCGCTCCTTGTGGGCGACGCGCTGCTGACACTCGCGTTCGAGATATTGGCTGAGCTACCCGAAGAGAAAGCGCGCTATTGTGCCTCAATCCTTGCTAAGTGCGCAGGGCCGGAAGGCATGGTTGGAGGCCAATTCCTCGAGACGGTCCAGAACGAGGAAGAAGACTTGCTTAAGCGGGCGATTGAAATCGCTATGCTCAAGACTGGGCGATTGTTTGCGGCAGCGTCAGGTATTGGCCGCATAATGGCCGTTTCAGCTCGCGAAGCAGAAGGGACCAACTTGGAAACGGCAATGCGGTTCGGAGAAAGCCTCGGGATTGCTTACCAAATACTGGATGATCTCCAGGATTGGGCTCGGGGTGAAGATCTTGGCAAACTAGAACTGCCTGCCATCTTGCCAGAGGGAGAATGCCGGAAGAGGGTGTGTGATTATTTAGGCGATTGTTTTGCTATAGCAAAACAGTTTCAATATCCAAATGTACTCATAGATTACCTAAAGGCAATTTTGCCCCGAGATATCTTGAGCGTATGCTATAATTCAGACTAGGCTGTTTTTAGCGCGGTGGCGCAGTATCCTAGTCGATACTGGCTATCCCAAGAACGGACCTAAAAAGCCGTAGAGGGCATACCGATGAAACCGCTTGTGCGGGCTGGTGGCGGCCCAGCGACCGGTCCGGGCAGGCGGGAAGGGGATGGGGTGGCCTGCAACGGCATGCAGGTTAAGTCCCTATCTCCGTGAGGCTTGCACGAGCGGTGCGAGCATAACCTGCAGGTGGAGCACACTGCTTGCAGAGTAGCCTGCCCTGAGCGGTGCCTGAGGGAGGCTCGTGCCGAAATCGGCACTGCAAAAGGGGCTAGGGGTAGTGCTGATCGAAAAGGAAAACTTCTAGGCTGTCCCCGGCGGGGCTGACAGGGAGGATTAAAGTACGGACTAAGTGGCGATCCAGCGCGGCCTTCGGTGACGGGGTCGAGCGGCCTTAAAGGGAAACCGCCCGCTCGGCGACGGCGGGTGGCCGGCAGGGAAAGCCTGCTGGACCTTAAGCCGTAGGTTTTACTCACTGTCAGGCCACCGCGCAACGATAGAACATGCTTCGGGGAGATGCGGATAACCAAATCTGACATAACTCACGCGTTGTTGGTGGGGATCGCGTCGTTTTGCGTGGCGATTGCCCTGACGGGTACTTTAAACAGGCTGGCTTTTGGTATCAGTCAGGTCGTGTCAATGCTGGTTCTGGCGGCGGTCCTGTTGACAGGAATAGTCTTTGATATGATAGGGGTGGCAGCAGCTTCGGCAGACGAAGCTGTTTTTCACTCTTTGGCTTCTAAGAAACTCAAGGGTGCAAAAAGGAGCGTTTGGCTATGCAGAAACAGGGCGAAAGTGGCCAGTTTCTGCAATGATTTCGTAGGGGACCTTTGTGGGACAATAGCGGGAGCGGTTGGGACGGTAGTCGCATTTAGAGTGGGAGCGGTCTGGGGAGTTAACCTAATGCCAGTGGCGATAGCCACTGTTGCAGGGGTTACGATCGCCGGAAAAGCGCTCGCCAAAAGCTACGGAATTTCCAAAGCCAACGAGATAACCAGGCTAGCTGGGATAGCTCTGGAATGGGCTGCCAGTCTTGTGGGGCTGGAAGGAGGGAACGATCGAAGGTAGTGGGGATTCTCGAGCGGATCAACTCACCGGATGATCTGAAAGCACTCACTCCTCAAGAGATTCGACAGCTTTGTTCGGAGATCAGAGAACGGATAATTCAGGTGGTGTCCAAGAACGGTGGACACCTGGGTGCAAGCCTAGGGGCTGTTGAACTGACGGTCGCCTTACATCTGGCCTTTGATTCTCCGCGTGACAAAATCATTTGGGACGTCGGTCACCAGTGTTATGCTCATAAGATCCTAACCGGAAGAAACAAGGATTTTGACTCTCTCAGGTTGACTGATGGCTTGTCTGGGTTTCCGAAGAGGGCTGAGAGCCCCCACGACGTTTGGGAAACCGGACATGCCAGCACTTCGATCTCAGCGGCTTTGGGATTTGCCAAGGCACGCGACCTTTTAGGACAGAACTACTCGGTTGTGGCAGTGATCGGTGATGGATCGCTCACCGGAGGCCTGGCCTACGAGGGGCTCAACAACGCTGGGTTGGGCAAAACAAAGCTGCTTGTGGTGCTCAATGACAACTCTATGGCTATTGGCAGGAACGTGGGAGCCATCGCGAGATATCTCGCCACGATTCGTACTGACCCGCGCTACCTCGGCCTGCGTGCCAAGGTAGTACGCGGACTGAAAGGCCTTCCGGTTGTAGGCGATTGGGCTGTGCATATGGCCACAAGGCTCAAAGGCAGCCTCAAGTACTTACTCAACGTTGGAGTGGTTTTCGAGGAGCTTGGCTTCGTGTACCTCGGTCCTATAGACGGGCATGACATAGAACAGATGGTATCGGTGTTCCAGCGCAGCAAGAAGCTGAATGGACCAGTGCTGGTACATGTAATCACCGAAAAGGGGCGTGGGTACCGTCCTGCGGAGTGTAAGCCGGAGCTGTATCATGGGCCGGGTCCGTTCGATATAGAAAGCGGATGTATCGTTAAGCAGAACAACAACCCTACTTATAGCCAGGTTTTCGGTAAAACCCTGTGCGAACTGGCCCGCGAAGACAAAAGGATCGTAGCCATAACTGCTGCCATGAAAGACGGCACCGGGCTCGATAAATTTGCAGAGGAATTTCCGAATAGGTTTTTCGACGTCGGTATAGCAGAATCTCACGCAGTCACATTTGCCGCAGCACTTGCTTTGAACGGACTGAAGCCCGTGGTTGCGATATACTCGACATTTCTGCAACGGGCTTACGACCAAATTTCTCACGACGTGTGCAGGCAGAAGGCTCCTGTGGTTTTCGCTATCGACCGCGCTGGGCTTGTAGGTGGAGACGGTGACACCCACCAGGGTATCTTCGATATTTCATACCTCCGGCACATCCCTGGAATGGTGTTGATGGCACCTAGAGACGCTAGGTCGCTGCAGAACATGTTATACACCGCAATCCGGTTAGATCGGCCCGTTGCCGTGAGATATCCGAGAGGGGAAGCAGAGGGTACGGTGCAGCTCCGGATTGAAGAGCTGGAATTCCTAGAACCGGGGGTGGGAGAACTCCTTCGCGACGGTACAGACGTAGTTCTCATCGGAGTTGGCAACATGATCACTCAATGCCTCGAAGCTGCTGAACTGCTACACCACAAAGGCGTTTCGGCGGCCGTTTTCGACCCGTTATATCTCAACCCGCTGGACAGGGAGAACTTGGTGGCACTTGCAGAAAAGACGGGGGCTGTGGTGACCGTGGAGGAGCACGTGGTGCAGGGAGGATTCGGTAGCGCTGTCGCTGAAATACTCTGCCAGGAGGCCCCAGGATGTCTGGTGTTGAATCTCGGGATAGGAGCTCGATTTGTGCCGCATGGTGATAGACTGGTATGGTTGAAACGTCTGGGCCTGAAAGCAGAGGACGTGGCGGAGCACGTCGTAGGGTTTTTGGAGAGAAAGGGGAAGCTACGGGCGAGAGAATGAAGACCAGGCTTGACGTGCTACTCGTGGAAAAGGGCTTTTTCCGATCGAGAACCGCTGCGCAGTCTGCAATTATGGAGGGGCGCGTCAAAGTTGACGGCGTTCCGCAGTCCAAGTGCGGCACGGTAGTCCGTGCTGAGTCCGTGATCGAGGTAGACGTGCCTCCTATCGCCTATGTTAGCCGTGGCGGCGTCAAATTGGAAGGGGCTTTAAAAAGGTTCCAAATCCCGGTCGATGGCAAGGTTTGCCTTGATGCGGGTTCTTCTACGGGTGGTTTCGTAGATTGCTTGCTACAGCATGGAGCCAGGAAGGTATTCGCTGTAGATGTGGGATATGGTCAGTTGGCCTGGAGTCTCAGGACTGATCCTAGAGTGGTACCGATGGAGCGGACCAACCTGCGATACCTCACGTCGAAACATATCGGTGAAAGAGTAGACTTGGTTACCCTCGATCTCTCTTTTATTTCGCTATCGAAGGTGTGGCCAGCTGTGCAAGACCTCGCGAAGCCGCGTGCTGAGATACTCTCCTTGGTAAAGCCACAATTCGAAGCGGGAAGAGAGAATGTGGGAAAGCGTGGTGTGGTCTCAGACCCGGGTGTACATTCTAAAGTTTTGGTGGGGCTAATCGATACTGCTCACCAGATGGGCTTTTTGGTAAAGGGGTTATGCGAATCGCCAATTCAAGGTCCTGAAGGAAACATAGAGTTCTGGTTATACATGCTCAACGAAAAAGAGGTAAACGCCACTGACTGGGGCGACGTGGTCAGTGCCGTTGTGAAGGAAGCTCACGAGAGGTTCAAGAAATGAAGCGGGTAGGCATATTCCCGAATTTGGATAAGGAAGGCGCTGCAGAGCTGGCTGGGAGTATTGCGAGGTGGCTTATCGAAAACAGTGCGACTCCGGTCCTGACGATTGAGGGGGCTGCCAGCATAGGCCGGCCAGAGCTGGGACGTGGCGTCAGCGCCTGGGGAAAGGACGTGGACTTCGTCATCGTACTGGGTGGTGACGGCACGCTGCTCAATGCTGCTGCTTCCCTTGCTCCTGCCGGGGTGCCGATGGTTGGTGTGAACCTGGGTAGGCTTGGATTTCTAACTGAGCTCGAGACGACACAGATTTTCGATGCCTTGCCGAAACTGCTCAGGGGAGACTACACGATTGAAGAGCGGATGATGCTTCGCGTCAGTGTAGGCCATGGAGCCAGGAGAGATTCTTTTCTTGCCCTTAACGAAGTCACGATATCTAAGGGACCATTCGCGCGGCTCATTCAGCTGGAGGTCAGCATTGCAGGTCATTTGATCGACCAATACGATGCGGACGGCTTGATCGTTGCGACTCCCACCGGCTCAACTGCATATTCACTTTCGGCAGGGGGGCCCATAGTGAGCCCAGAGCTGAAAGTGTGCTTGATAACTCCGATTTGCCCTCACAGCCTATACTCGAGATCGATTGTGGTACCTGCCGACGAGGAAATAAAGGTAGAAGTCACATCCGTCCATCAAGATACGGCAGTGACGATTGACGGGCAAAGGCTACGGCGCTTGGAAGCGGGAGACACAGTGGTGGTTTCTCGTGCGAGGGAAGTGGCAAACCTGATGAGGTTGAGGGATTGGAGCTTCTATGACGTTTTAAGGGCTAAGCTTAAAGAACACTGACGGGGTGATTGGTTTGAAGGCAAGGCGGCAAATGAAGATCCTCGAGATAATAAGGAACCACGCTGTAGAGACCCAGGAAGAGCTTGCCAGACTGTTGAGAGAAGAAAACATAGACGTCACCCAAGCAACGGTCTCGCGAGACATAAAGGAACTCAACCTGATCAAGATACCCACCGGAGACGGAAGGTATCGTTATGCCGCACCGGATGAACGTAAACCGGGTGGGGCTTCCGAGAAGTTCCGGCGTATCTTCAACGAATGCTGTATTGCACTGGATTACAGTGAAAACATCCTGGTCATAAAAGCTTTGACCGGCACGGCCCCGGCAGTTGCCGAGGCTATCGATTCGCTCAACCTGAAGGAAATCGTCGGTACGGTGGCAGGAGACAACACTGTGTTCGTTTTGGTAAGGCCGAAGGAAGCAATGATGAGCATAATTGAGCAGCTCAGAGACCTCGGTAGGTAGGTGAGAAAGTTGCTCCTTCAGCTCCATGTTGAGAACCTCGCACTCATAGATGAGCTTGATCTAGAGTTTGGCCCGTCCTTAAACGTACTCACTGGAGAAACAGGCGCTGGCAAATCGATGGTAGTGGATGCCGTGGATTTGGTTGCAGGAGGCAGGGCTTCTGCGGAGGTCGTGAGAAGTGGGGCCAGGAGCGCGATCGTGGAAGCGCTCTTCGATATCACTGGGGAAGCAGCGGTATCCCACCTACTCGAATCATTGGGCCTTGAGGCGAGTGAATCCCTCCTGCTTTCGCGTGAAGTGAGCAGCGCCGGAAGATCGATATGCCGCGTAAACGGGCGGCTAGCCAATGTAGGTATGCTACGGCAAATAGGGGCAGCGCTGGTTGATTTACATGGTCAGCACGACAACCAGGTCCTTCTTGATCCTAGAGAGCAACTCAAATTACTGGATTATTATGCAGGACCTGAGGCACTCAAGCTAAGAGCCGAGTCGGAAGAAATGGGCCGACAACTGGCTCAACTTACTTCACAATTAAAAAAGCTTTGTGGGGACGAGCGCGAACAACGGCGGCGCATGGAGCTATTGCGTTATCAAGTCAACGAGATAGACAGTGCGAAATTGCGGCTGGGCGAAGAAGAGGAGCTGTTCCGGCAGCAACGGATACTGTCAAATGCTGCACGACTGCAGGAGGCTGTGGCACAAGCCAGGACGTTGCTGGCAGAGGGGCGTGAAGGGCCTAGCGCTCTTGACCTGATCGAGGCCGCTTTGAGCGGTTTGACCGAAGCCAAGCGCATAGACGATGGCCTCGCAAATTTCAGCCGGTCTTTAGAAGATATTGCCCTTCAGCTCCAAGACCTCGTTCGGGATATAAGTACGTATGGCGAAAAGATCGACTCTGATCCTGAACGTCTTGCAATGGTAGAACGCCGTCTAGAAATGCTTAACGATCTCAAACGAAAGTACGGCGAAGACATAGAGGAGATCTTGCGCTTCCGTCAGGAGGCAGCTGAGGAGCTTCAGCTGTTGGCAGAGCGTGATGTAATTGTGGACAAGCTTCAAGAGCAGATCGGAAAGATATCGACTGAGCTTTCCGCAAAACGAGACGAACTGGGGAGAATTCGCCGAGAGGCTGCCAGCCTTTTGTCAGGAGCTGTTGTGGACACGTTACGTTCGTTAGGGATGTCTTCTGCGCGGTTTGACATAAGAGTGGAGGGTGATTCGGCCCTTTTCTGGTTCTCTGCCAACCCAGGCGAACCACTGCTGGAGCTGAGTAAGGTGGCTTCTGGCGGAGAATTATCGAGAATAATGCTGGCAATCAAGGCTGTTAGCGTTCTACCGGAGTCTGCCCGAACTCTCCTTTTCGACGAGGTGGACGCAGGCATAGGTGGAGTGGTTTCGCACAGAATTGGGATGCTGCTGTCGAAGCTAGCAAAACAAAAACAGGTTATATGCGTAACTCATTCGCCGCAAATTGCTGCAATAGCCGAAACCCATTATTCGATTTCAAAGGAAGTACTTGGCGGGCGTAACGTGATCCGGATCCGACGTTTAGAGTACGAGGAGAGGCTCAGTGAACTAGCCAGAATGATGGGAGATGGTACGGGCTCGCGCGTGACGATCGAACACGCAAAGGAACTTATGTCGAATGCGAGTCAGTTAAAGAAAAGTCTCTAATAACTGCCTCTTTTTTATACTTATCGCTTGCTCATTTGCCGGGAAAGTTACATATGCGATTTGAAAACAGAATAGAGCCTGTGTCGGGGAGGCACTGGAGGTGACTCGATGCCTCAGGCCTCATCTAGACGAAGGTTTATCGGCGTCATACTTGCGGTTTTCATCGTAGCAGCTGCCATTTCACCTCCTGTTAGGGCTCTGCTCACTTTCCCGGATAGGGTTAAATTAGCCGATGACAACCGTTATGACCTCGGTTTCAGGGTTCCTTTCATCACCGTCCGTTGCAGGGACCAGTCCATCATCCAGACCTCATCGTGTGATCCTTTCTCGGTAGAGGCACGCAGCGGCGGGACGAGTGCTTTCGACGTACTTCTTTTTGGAAAAGTTCCTGTAAAAAGGGTAAGGGTAGACGTACTACCCAGGCTGCGTCTAATTCCTGGGGGCCATTCCATAGGAGTTCTGTTGAGATCGAAGGGAGTCATCGTAACTGGGCTATCCCCGGTGGTTAATCCGGTTGGGCAAGCAAAATACCCGGCCAAGGAAGCTGGCATAAGGCAAGGAGACGTGATCCTTACCGTCAATGGAGAAAACGTTAAAAGCGAGTCGCACATGGCTATGGCGGTGAACGAAGCCGGCAAGTCGGGGAGAATCGTGGAGATCACTGCCAAGAGCATTGACGGACGAATCTATACTACCTTCGCAAAACCTGAATTCTGCGTAGAAACTAGAAGATACAGAATTGGTCTTTGGGTTAGGGATGGCGCTGCGGGAGTCGGTACGCTGACATTTCTGGACCCTCAAGCCATGAGATACGCAGCTCTTGGGCACATCATCACCGATGCTGACACTGGTAGGCCCTTAGAAGTGAGCGACGGCGAAATCGTTAGGGCGACGGTAACGGCGGTGGAAAGTGGTCGCTCAGGAAGACCTGGCGAGAAAATCGGGGTCTTTGTTCAGGATGAAGACGCTCTCGGATCGATAGATATGAACTCCAGGTATGGGATTTCCGGAACCCTATATAGAATGCTCGAAAACCCTTTCTATCCAGAACCATTGCCTATAGCGATGGGGCACGAAGTCCACGTCGGCCCCGCAGAGATTATAACCGTGGTCGAAGAGCAACGAATGGAAAAGTTTTGCGCAGAAATTATAAAAGTAGCCGGTAGCTCCGACATAGATGGTAAAAACTTAGTAATAAAGATTACCGATCCTCGCCTGCTGAAGAAAACCGGAGGCATAATCCAGGGAATGAGCGGTAGTCCGATAATCCAGGAAGGCAAGCTGGTCGGCGCAGTAACGCACGTATTCGTCAATGATCCGACAAAAGGGTACGGTGTATTTATAGAAAACATGATCTTAGAATCAGGAATTCCATTACCCGGCTCAGCCGGGTTCATTTTTTGACGAAAAATAACGAGAAGAGTTACCCGACTTCGTCAAAGGAAATCCGCGTAATTGGTAGAAAGGTAACAGCAATGTGACGCAGCCCCAAACAAAGCGCCTGGGAGGAATTCGACTTGAGCGTCAGTATATTGATTGCCGACGACAACAAAGATTTCTGCGAACTCCTTAGCAGCTACTTTAAGGCGCAGCCTGACCTGAAGGTAGTAGGTGCAGCTCATAACGGTCTAGAGACCATTAAGATGATTCAGGAGACTCAGCCCGACGTAGTCATCCTTGACATCATCATGCCTCATCTTGACGGAATCGGAGTCTTGGAAAAATTCGAATCCCTTAGACTGAAAAAACGCCCCAGGATCATAGTACTAACAGCGTTCGGCCACGAAAGTGTTGCACAAAGGATGGCTGCGCTAGGTGCGGATTATTATGTGATGAAGCCCTTCGATCTGGATATTCTAGTCACGAGAATCAAACAGTTAACGGGCTGTGAAGTACATGAGCAAAAAGTTTCGTACCCAGCGGATACCAAGGAACTAGATGTTAAAGTAAGCAATGCAATCCGGGAAATAGGCGTACCTGCCCATATCAAGGGCTACCAATATTTACGCGATGCCATCATCATGGTAGTGGAGTGCGTGGATTTGCTTTCGGCAGTGACGAAGGAGTTGTATCCTGCCATTGCTTCGAAGTATAAAACCACGGCAAGCCGTGTAGAAAGGGCCATGCGGCATGCAATCGAAGTGGCTTGGACCAGGGGCAATCTAGAACTCATAAACTCGATATTCGGTCACACCGTTAGCCCCGAGCGGGGTAAACCGACTAACTCGGAGTTCATCGCACTTATTGCGGACAGGCTTAGGTTGGAGCAAAAGGGCCGTGCGAGCTGAGCAGAAGCGAAAAAACATGCTCGGGCAAACGCGGGGTATGTTTTTGGTTTAACGCGTCCCTGGAGCTGAGTCCTCCGAAAATCGGCAGCACAGTACGCCTTGCCCCCAGTCAACAACGTCCAGATAAGGGCAAGAAGCTTTCTGGCGGCAGCTACTATATGGCTACCTTGTAACCTTTTTTGCGCGAAGGCGAAGGAAGAATGCCTGGATCGGACCAGGTACCTGTACTGCCCGGTGTGTCACTTCTACCACAATTCAGCGCAAAGCACTCCGGCCCTCTTTGGTAATGTCACCTGTGTAGTACTGCTTACCAGATGCGTGCATCCGAGGCACGAGCCCTGCATAGCTTGCCAGCTTCTTCGGAGAGGAAAACCGCCGTATATCACCAATCTTAGCCAGAATGGTCATAATGCTCACCACGTCCAGACCTGGAACATCGAGCAGCAGTTTCACTTCTTCCCGCGCTTTAGCCCGGACGCAGAGCTCCCCTCCAGAGCATTGAGTCCCTTGTCTAAAAGTGCCAGTGGAGTTCAATGCTGATAGGAGGATTATTGCCTCCCCTTCAGTGCAGGACGAGGCTACTTGGAAACTGGTGGCCGCGCCAGTGCAGATTCCCGCTGAATTTTGAGCCACTTCTGTTTCCAGAAAAGGGGTCAGCTACCATCTTCGGCGGAAGGTTGTCGAAGTAAAGGTTGAACTGTTCTCGGGTGCTCACGAACCTGCGTGCACGAAGACTAGTAAGCTTAGGCTGCCTCAGAAGCTCCACATGGCGAACGGATACGGGTACAGGCGGCAGCAGGCGCCGCAGCTGGACATCAGAGGCTCTCCGCATTCACAGACTGGCGTTGGCACGACTCTTCATCGGAACTGATGCGCAGATTTCCTCTGTCTCGAAAGCGTGAACGAAGACCACGTCGGTCACCCGCAGGTAGAGGCCCCCCATAATGGGGTCAGCTGTCCCGACTGGAGTCTACAGCTTCGCCGCAGCGCTCGCAAAAGTGAAATGCTTGCAGACGACTCGTGGTTTCTGCACCGCTTCTTTCAGGGTATACGGGCGGAGTTGCTGGGCCTCCAGGGTAGAGAACGCGGAAAGAATACAGCTTGTCTAAATTAGCGTAAACATAGCTTCCCGGGGGAAACTCTTGGATAGCGATCGCGACGGTTCGATAGATCTCCCCCCTCGGTTCCTAGGCTGCCACTGCGGCGTAGCTCTTCGAGGCTATCTTTTCAAAAAGAGAAAAAGGCGGTGCCATGCGACCCTGTCTGAATATGTGCCTATACTTGTGAGCCAAATTCGTCGGCTCTTGTAGCCGCTACCACGCGGTGTACCCTCCGTCCACGTACAGGTTTTGCCCCGTAACGAAGGTTGAGGCGTCGCTCGCGAAAAACACGACGGCACCCACTATCTCTTCGGGTATTCCGAACCTTTTTAGAGCATGTCTGTCCTTGAGAAGCTTGTACAGCTCGGGCGATTCTTGAATCGATTGAGTCATCTCAGTCTTGATGAAACCCGGGCCGATGGTGTTCACGAGAATACCGTACTTAGCCCATTCGCAAGCCAGTGCCCTCGTGAGAATCATCACGCCTCCTTTGGCCGCGTGATAGATGGAAGCTCCAATTTCACTGCCGGCGATGCCGAAAATGCTTCCGATGTTGATAATGCGTCCGCCTTTGCCCTGCTCTATCATGACCTGTGCGGCGGCCTGGCTCATGAAGAAGAGGCCCCTGAGGTTGACGCCGATCACGCGATCCCATTCTTCCTCCGTGACCTTCTCGGCGGGCTCGACAGTAGCCACACCCGCGTTATTTACCAGGATATCCAGTTTGCCGAAGGTCTCGACGGTCTTCGCCACTGCCCGCCTCGAATTTTCGGGGACGGATACGTCACAGGGAACGAAGATGGCCTTTCCTCCGCGTTTCGTGATTTCTTCGACCGTTCTCTTATTTTCCCGGCTTACACCTGTGATGGCCACCGATGCGCCAAAGGCGGATAAACCAAGGCATATCGCCTTTCCGATACCCCTCGATCCACCCGTGACGATGGCTACTTTTCCATCGAGATTGAACAAACCCCTCGTGATATCCATGACGGGTTCCTCCTCAAGCCTATATTTCATTCAAGAGTACTTCTCAAACGAATTGTTCCCGTGAACTGGGTGTTATATGTCGGAGGGAAGTTCACCCTAACTCCGGAGAGGGACGAAGTAAGCTCATAGTGGCCTACGAACAAGAGCGGGGGCGGCAGCTGGTTATGGTTAACCGGAGAAGTGTAGCCGGAAGGGTTGACGCGGGAGGATTTGGAAAGGGGCGAGTGCTCATTTGGATAAGACGTTGGATTTGATCGGTATAGGGCACGTACAGATTGGAGGAGACCGAACGGAGTGGGTTAGAGGCGGGTCGAATGTGTTTCAAACGATTACTGAGGCTTTTAGCCTGCGACAGCGAGTGTTATGAAGCCGTGAATCGGTATCTTTTGGACAACTGGGATGGGATTCGTGAGCTGCCCGAAGAAGAGAGGCAGGGCACGATTCAAGATCAGGTAGGCAGTCCTGTGGTGATTTGTATGCGTGGCTGATGTATTAAAAAGCCTCCTAATATAACTTAAAGAGCAACACCCAATCCCAAAGCAATATGCAGTAGGTAGAAGAAACGTGGATCAAAGGGCTAAGAAAACCGAACTTGTTCGGTCTGAGCACACCCTTGTAGTGATGTAGACATCGCCAAGCACAAGCAGTGGACATGCATTATGGATAGACAAAAGGTACACCGGTGGGCGGCTCCTTGGTTTCCCAGAATAACAGAGATCGGTTCGATTGTCTACTGGAAAGCGTAGCAAGAGCTTGTCATCAGAAGAATGGAGCAGCTGGGATTGTATTAGCTATGTACCCCGCAGGGCATCTATTAAATTATCGGAAGCCGCTTGCATGGTAGCTGAAGAACGCTGGGATTGGTGTTGTGTGGTCAACCCGTACCACATGAAGCTGTAAAAGGAGTTCGACGACAACTCACCGGCTAAGAATGACCGTGAAGACGGGTGGCTTTATAGCTAGGATTCCAATGATGGGGTTTCCTCTTCGGGCTGTACCTGCCTGGGGGGCATACGCGGAATTGAGGAATCTCACCCTGGCACGCCAGCAATGTCCAGATCAAACGGTGAGTTAAACCGGCATGTGAAATAACGCGCCGAGAGTGAAGCCTGAAATAATAAACAAGGGCAGTTAGTACCAGCACGTGTAGAAAGTAGATACAGTGGTAGAGATAAAGAAGCTTGACTTAGTGTGTCGATGCCGGCACTGAAACAGCCTTTTTCAAGTATGCCGTGGGGGTTGAAATTCGCCCTACCTACAGCAGCTCGTACATGCTTTGCCGAGAATAATGTCAGCATAAACGAACTGCGCGGTTCCTCCTAAATACATTGACGCACATTGACGCAGCCTCTGCCGGGGATTTTGTTGATGGAGTTGGTAGTTGGTGGTATACTATAATCGATATGTAATGTGTCGAGAAGAAAGGCAAAAGGGGCACGCGCATCGAGTGGGTTCATACCCACTCTTTGTTTGAAATAGGGGGTACTATGAAGGGACGGCAGCTTCAGGAGCTCATAGCGAATATCGCGGAACCCATTGCGGCGAGCCACGGCACATTACTCGTGGCGGTGGAAGTCGTGACCGAACGCGGCAAAAAGATCCTGCGCGTCGTGCTCGATAAGCCGGGTGGAGTGACGCTTGACGATTGTGAGGCTGTGTCCAAAGAGCTGGACAGTTGGTTGGACCGTGAGGATCCGGTGGACGGTAGTTACTACCTCGAGGTCTGTTCCCCCGGGCTGAACAGGCGGCTTAAGAGCGACAGGGAATTCCGGGTCTTCAAGGGACGGCGGGTAGAGGTGCAAACCTTCCGCGAAGTGGGCGGGTCAAAGCGCTTTATAGGAAAGCTCGGCGATTCTACGGGGAACACGATCGTCATAACGGATCAGGAGAATGGCAAGGAAATGATCTTTGATAAGGCGATTGTGTCCTCAGTGAGACTGAAGGACGATATAGAAGAGAGGCAGCGGAAATGAGCGGGGATCTAATAAGGGCTTTAGATGACATAGAACGCGAAAAAGGCATCGATAAGGAAGTTCTTATCGAAGCTATAGAGGCCGCTCTTATCTCTGCGTACAAACGGCATTTCGGGACGGCACAAAACGTCAGGACCAAACTAGATAGAGAGTCCGGCGAGGTGCACGTGTTTTCTCGCTTGGTGGTAGTCGAGCAGGTGAAGGACCCCAAAACGGAAATTTCTCTTGGAGAAGCCAGATCACTGAATCCGGCCTACAAGCCCGGTGACATAGTTGAAACAGAGGTCACTCCCCGTGATTTCGGACGCATAGCCGCTCAAACGGCTAAACAGGTAATAGTGCAACGGATCAGGGAAGCCGAACGCGGCGTAATCTATGAAGAGCTGTCCAGCAAAGAGGGAGACATAATGACTGGCACCGTCCAGCGGGCAGACAACAGGAACGTCGTCGTCGATCTCGGCAGATTTGAGGCGTTACTGCTGCCGGCGGAGCAAATCCCCACCGAGAAGTTGAAGCAGGGTGATCGGATTAAAGTATACGTACTTGAAGTGAAGCGCACCACGAAGGGACCTGCGGTGACCATATCGAGAACTCATCCAGGCCTGCTCAAGAGGCTACTGGAATTGGAGGTACCAGAGGTACACGAAGGGATCGTTGAGATAAAGGGGATTGTAAGGGAACCGGGCCATCGTTCCAAGGTTGCGGTGAGGCCGAGAGATCCGAACGTGGACCCAGTCGGAGCTGTGGTCGGGCCGAAGGGTTTGCGCATACAGAATATCGTCAATGAGCTAAGAGGAGAAAGAATAGATATAGTTCGTTGGGACGAACAGCCGGAGAAGTTCGTTGCTAATGCACTCAGCCCAGCCAAGGTGGTTTCGGTTACATGCGACCCGACTTCCCGCGTGGCAAGGGTGATAGTGCCGGATAATCAGCTTTCTCTGTCTATTGGGAAGGAAGGCCAAAACGCTAGACTGGCTGCGAAATTGACGGGATGGAAGGTTGACATCAGGAGCGAAAGCCAGGCAGCGAAAGAGGCCGAAGATACCGGTGCTGGGAGGCAGGTGCAAAGGTGAAGGCAAGGAAGATCCCGCTTCGGAGCTGCGTGGGTTGTGGGGCGAAAAGGCCCAAACGGGAGCTCGTGAGGGTAGTGAGGACATGTGAAGGACAGGTATTTGTGGATCCCACCGGAAAGAAATCCGGGCGGGGCGCGTACATTTGCCCGTCGGACGATTGCCTGGAGAAAGCGGTAAAGTCGGGGAAAATCGGACGGGCTTTGGAGATAGAAATGCCCCCCGAGTTAGTTGAGCAGCTTCGCGTGAGGATACGCGAAGTTGAGGAGACGGCTAGAGGCGGCAGAGGGGGTGTCGAGGGTGTCAGATAAGTTAAGAGTCTACGAGCTGGCCAAGGAATTGGGGGTCAGCTCAAAAACGATTTTGAATGTACTTAGTCGAGCGGGGTTACCGGTAAAAAACCACATGAGCACCCTGCAGCCGGAGGTCGCGAGGATCGCCAGGGAGGCGATAGCCGGAAGGGAAGCTCGCGAAGCTGAGCTCCAGCCACACCCTTCTCAGGTCCCGGCTCAGGCACAACAGTCAACCCGATCCCAACCGCGTCCACCCCAGGTGCAACCAGCTCGCCCTCAAGCGCGTGCGTCGCAGGCGCAGCAGCCGTCCTGGCCTCAAACGCGCTCGTCCCAGGTGCAGCAGTCCCGGCCCCAGGCACGTCCGTCTCAGGTACAGCCGCCTCGGCTTCAAGGGCGTGTGGCCCAGGCACAACAGGTAACCCGGCCCCAAGCGCGCTCGACTCAGGTGCAACAACGTCAATCTCACGCGCGTTCGCCGCAGGCGCAGCAAGCGCGTCCATCCCAGGTACAATCGTCTCGGCCTCAGACGCGTGCTGAGCAGGCGGCCCAAGTACCAGGAAGGCCTAGACAGGGTCAACCGGCTCGGCCCCAATCTCAGCCGCAGGCCGGACAGCAGGCGAAAGCAGGCCAAGGGCAGGTTACGCAAAAGGTCGCTCCTAAGCGGAGCATCACGATTGAGGGATCTATAACCGTGAAAGAGCTGGCTGAGAAAACCGGGGTGCCTGTCCCTGAGCTTATAAGAAAGTTGATGTCGCTCGGCGTGATGGCGACCATCAATCAAACGCTGGATTCCGATACCGCAGCCGTGGTGGTATCCGAGTTAGGCTTGGACGTAATCCAAAAAGAACCCGAGCTGAGTCTTGAAGAGAAGCTACGCCAAGAGCTGAATACTCCAGATCCTCCGGAAAAACTGAAACCGCGGCCGCCGGTAGTGACCGTGATGGGGCACGTGGACCACGGTAAGACTTCGCTGCTCGATGCAATCTGTCAGACACATGTGACGGCAGAAGAGGCAGGTGGCATAACGCAGCACATCGGGGCATCCACCGTCGAAGTGAAAGGGAAAAAAGTGGTATTCCTGGACACCCCGGGACACGAAGCGTTCACTGCGATGCGGGCCAGAGGCGTTAAGGCCACTGACATCGTAGTGCTGGTGGTCGCTGCTGACGACGGGGTAATGCCACAGACTGTCGAGGCCATAAACCATGCGAAGGCAGCCAAAATACCGATCATTGTGGCCATCAACAAGATGGATAAGCCCACAGCCAAGCCTGACGTGGTAAAGGGCCAGCTGGCTGAACTCGGCCTGGTGCCCGAAGATTGGGGAGGTGACGTTATTTGCGTCCCCGTTTCAGCCAGGCAGAAGACCAATATAGGCCAACTACTCGAAATGATACTTTTAGTCGCAGAAATGCTGGAGCTAAAGGCTAACCCCGACAAGAAAGCTAACGGCGTAGTGCTCGAGGCAAGGCTGGATAAGGGACGTGGGCCCGTAGCGAGCGTGCTCGTACAGGGTGGCACGCTGAACGTGGGCGATGCCATAGTGTGCGGCGGGGCATATGGCAGGGTTAGGGCCATGATAGACGACAAAGGGCGGCGGATAAAACGAGCGTATCCGTCGGTGCCGGTTGAAGTGGTGGGTCTTAACACGGTACCCGCGGCCGGCGACATATTGCAGGTTGTGGATTCCGAGAGGGTCGCCAAAGACGTGGCAGAGGCGAGGGCCAAGAAGCAGCGCGAGGAATACTTCCAGGCTTTCCACCGGATGAGCCTTGAGGAGCTGGTTAATAAGGCCAAGGAGGGGCAAGTAACTGAGCTGAACGTGATCGTAAAGGCCGACGTTCAGGGATCGATCGATGCGGTAAAGCAGGCTCTCGGAAAGCTGGACGTTGCTGGAGCGAAGGTGAGCGTCATTCACGCTGCCGTGGGCGGCATCACTGAGAACGACGTGATGCTCGCAGCTGCGTCTAATGCCATCGTGGTGGGCTTCAATGTAAGGCCGGATGCCAATGCCATGAAAACGGCCGAACGCGAGCACGTCGAAATACGGACCTATAAGATAATATATGAGCTCGTAGACGACATAGAGAGCGCAGCGAAGGGCCTAATCAAGCCCAAGAAGCGTGAAGTGATCCAAGGCAGGGCTCAGGTGCGCGCAGTATTCCGCGTGCCCAAAGTGGGGGCTGTGGCTGGGTGCTACGTGATGGATGGCAAGATCGTGAAGGATTCCAACGTGCGCCTTATCCGCGATGGCATAGTGGTATACGACGGTAGTATTGCATCACTCAAACGTTTCAAAGAGGACGTAAAAGAGGTGACGTCGGGATACGAATGCGGCGTCGGTCTAGACCGTTTCCAGGATGTGAAGGAAGGAGACGTTCTAGAAGTATATTCGGAGGAAGAAGTACAGAGCGCTTGAGGTGGGGGCCGTGTTCGTTGGGAGCCTTGAAGTAACCATCACAATCCCGTGTAATGATACATTAAAGGGTAAAAGGCGAGTCGTTAAGAGTCTGCTTGACCGCCTACGCGGAAGGTATAATGTGGGCGCGGCAGAAGTGGATTCAATGGAGTCTCACTCCATTGCGACCCTCGGAGTGGCCACAGTCTCAAATGATAGGACGGTGCTGCAGAGGCTAATGAACGATATTCTGAGGTGGATTGAGGACAATTGGGACGGGGAAGTCTCCAGCTACGATATAACGATAACATGAGGTGGGAGACGAAATGTCCATGAGGTTAGAGCGCCTTTCTGCGGCAATGAAAGAGGAAGTCTCTTTGATGATCCAAAGAGAATTGAAAGATCCAAGGATAGGGTTTTGCAGTGTGACACGCGTGGAGCTGTCTCAAGACCTCGGGCATGCAAAAGTATTCGTGAGTGTCCTCGGCGAAGAAGAGGATAAGCGTAGGACCATGGAGGGGCTAAAGAGCGCTTCGGGATTCATCAGGAGCGAATTGACGCGTCGGTTAGGGCTTTATCACGCACCGGAGATCATGTTCAAGCTCGATGAATCAATAGAGAAAGGCGTGGAGATAGCTCGGATTCTAAACCAGCTAAAGGAAGATCGTGATGCCGGGGCTACATGATATAAGCCACATACTGAGAGCGGTTTATAATAACGGTAGCTTCCTGATATTTACTCATGAAATGCCTGACGGGGATACTATCGGTTCATCTCTTGCCCTAGCCGGGGCGTTGAAGCAGCTTGGAAAACGTGCGCTCGTAGTATCCTGTGACCCCGTTCCGGTGGCATACCGGTTCCTGCATGGGGCAGATGAGGTGAAGTACCCGTCTGAGATAAACCAGGAACAGCATGGGACATACTGCGCGATACTTGTGGATTGCGGGGAGCCGTCGAGGGTGAAAGATGGAATACGGCTCTTGGACGGAGCTGCTTTGGTGATAAACATCGATCATCACGTTTCTAACACGATGTATGGCGACATAACCTGGGTTGAGCCAGACGCCTCATCTGTTGGTGAAATGATGTATACGCTCTTGACGGCATTGGGGGCGAGGATCACGCCGGAACTCGCGACTGCTCTTTTCACCGCAATCTTTACGGATACAGGAAGTTTCAGATACACGAATACCACAGCCCATGCTCTTTTGGTAGCGTCTCGATTGGTGGAATTCGGGGCTAACCCCAACGAAGTTTCCGAACACGTATACGAGACCAAGTCAATATCGAGCCTCAGGCTTCTTGCTCGTGCGCTTGACAATTTGAAGGTGGACCCTTCAGGGAAAGTGGCATGGCTTACCCTTACCAAAGAAGACATGAAGGCAGCGGGTGCTTCGGAAGAAGAATCCGAAGGACTGGTAAGCTATGCGAGGATGGTAAGGGGTGCGGAAGTGGGCATCCTCTTCAGGGAAACCGAAAATGGTTCTGTCAAAGTGGGTTTGCGTTCAAGAAAGTGGGTGGACGTGGCTGCTCTGGCAAAAGAGTTTGGAGGCGGTGGTCATCCCCGGGCCTCAGGTTGTACGATAAAGGGAGAGCCAATTGATTCTGTAGTATCTAAGGTGTTAAATAGAGTTCTTCAAGTAATGGAGTCGGCAAAAGGTTGAACGGTTTCTTGGGCATGCTCAAGCCTATAGGTCTGAGCTCACACGATGCGGTTCGCGAAGTGAGAAGAGTCTTGCAGCCTGGATCGAAAGTGGGTCATACAGGTACCCTGGACCCCTGTGCAACGGGGGTTCTCGTTTTGTGTCTCGGCACTGCCACACGGCTTTCTGAGTATATGGCCGATGAGCGGAAGAGCTATGTCGCAGAGTTCACCTTTGGGGCCTCCACCGATACGGACGACTGTCTTGGTCAGCTTGTAGAGAGCCGTGGGTCAGAAGACCTCACGGCACAAGCGGTGGAAGAATTATTGCCGAGCTTCTGCGGGGACATCTTGCAGGTGCCACCCGCGTTTTCCGCGGTAAGCAGGGGTGGAATACGATCGTACAAGCTCGCACGTAACGGTCTGGCACCCCAACTTGAAGCCAGAGTGGTTCACGTGGAGCGTTTCAGGATGCTTCGGTTCGTGCCAGGGCGGTTCGCAATGGGATTGTTCGAAATCGAGTGTTCGAAGGGTACATACGTGCGCAGCTTGTGTCGGGACCTTGGGAAGGCGCTGGGTTGCGGCTCGTTCGTTTCTTTTTTGGTGCGTACCGGCGTGGGCGCATTTACTATTGAGGACTGCCCTGCTATGGAAGACGTGCTTGACATGGCGCGCCGTGGCGAACTCGAGAAAGCGCTGGTCCCTCCATCAGCGGCACTCAGCATGCCTACGATCACGATAGGAGATGAAGATCTGAGAAGGGTCTCCGCGGGAAGGGTTCCAAGAATAAAGTCTGGGTTGCCCGACGGAATCATGCTCTTGTTGGCACACCCGTCGCGCGGGGTCGTAGCGGTAGGTAGGTCTACCGGAGGTAGAATAATGCTCGAGAAGGTGTTATGCAGTTGAGCGTGATCTACCATGCCAGTGCTCTCCCCCCGGGAGGGTGCGGGGTCGCCATAGGTTTCTTCGATGGGGTGCACGTAGGGCATCGCGAGATAATAAGGAGACTGGTACGTGGGTGCGCGGAACTAGGGCTGAAGAGCGTCGTTATGACGTTCGAGCCTCATCCTTCGGAAACCCTCAGACCTGGGTGTAGTATAGAGCGGCTAACGTCGTTGGATCAAAAAACAGCGCTCATTGCGGAACTTGGAGTGGACTACGTTTTCGTGCGATGCTTCGATCGAGAGCTTGCCGCACAGGAGCCAAAGGTTTTCGTCGAGAAAGTACTGCTCGGAGAGTTAAATGCCAAGCACGTATGGGTGGGGTTTAATTTCACTTTCGGGCATCGTGCCTCCGGCCGTGCGGAAGATCTCGGCCCACTTCTGGCACAACACGGTGTAGGTGTGGCAATCGTGGAACCTGTGGTGCGTGATGGAGTAGTGGTTTCGAGCACCACCATCAGAGCGCTGATTAAGAGTGGAAGTGTGGATCAGGCGGAGAAGCTGCTGGGTAAACCATTTCAGATAAGCGGCTCAGTCCAATCTGGAGATGGGCGAGGGCGAGAACTGGGCTTCCCCACTGCCAACATCGCATGGCCGTCGCAAATCGTCAAGCCACGGCACGGTGTCTACGTGGTAATGGTAGATTGGGGCGAAGGCGCCAGGCTCGGAGTTGCTAACTTTGGACCAAGACCAACCTTTCGCTCCATTCGGGAATTATTAGAGGTACATGTAATAGGCGGTGCGCGTACGCTTTATGGGGAAGAACTAACAGTCAGTTTCCTGAAGTGGGTGAGAGCGCAAAAAGCATTCCGAGATGAGAGTGCCCTAATCGAGCAAGTGAAACAGGACATCTCTTTTGCACAGCAATTAAACCAGGAAAAGTTCACACACCCATTGCGGTATGGTAGAATCAAGCAGTGATTGTACGCTTGCTAGGAGGCTCGAGTCCTCCGACGAGGTTCTTGGCATGCGGGTAAAACTAAGAATGGAGGTGCAATCTTTGGCTATCGCAAAAAAGGAGATAATCGAGGCGTTTAGGAGGCACCCGACAGATACTGGTTCCCCAGAAGTACAGGTGGCCTTGCTCACGGCGAGGATAGAACAGCTCACGGAACACCTTAAGAACCACAAGAAGGATTTCCATTCGAGGCGTGGTTTGCTCAAAATGGTGGGCCACAGGAGGGCTTTGCTCCAGTACCTGGAACGAACCGATGTGGAACGGTACAGGCAGCTCTTGGATAAGCTTGGCTTGCGTAAATAGCGTTGACAAATCATACTGGATCGCGCGCTCCGGGCAGGAGCGCGTTTTGAACAGATAGGGGTTAGGAGGGATAAACGAAAAGTGAGTCTGACGGAAGTGAACGATCCGAGGTCAGTGCTGTTCCCTGCCTATCGTACATTCGAATACTCGTTGAGCGGTCGAAGACTTGTATTGGAAATGGGTAAAATGGCAAAACAGGCCAACGGCTCTGTGCTCGTTAGATATGGAGATACGAATCTGCTGGTCACTGCGTGTTGTTCCCCAGAACCGCGTGAGGGAGTAGACTTCTTCCCGCTCACGGTTGACGTGGAGGAGAGGTTGTATGCGGTCGGGAGAATCCCCGGGAGCTGGACGAGGCGTGAAGGGCGGCCACCCGAGAAAGCCATCCTCATGGCACGGTTGACGGACAGGCCGATACGACCGTTGTTCCCCGAAGGGTTCCGTAATGACGTTCAGGTGATAGTAACGATCCTATCTGTGGACCACGACAACGCTCCGGAGATCGCGGGGATCATCGGTGCCTCCGCGGCTCTTTCCATTTCGGATATACCATTTAATGGGCCCATAGCGGCGGTGGAAGTAGGGTTAGTTGAAGGGAGGCTTGTGCTCAACCCAACACAACAAGAAGCCTCAAAGAGCGCACTGAAGCTGACTGTGGCAGGCACGAAAGATGCCGTTTTAATGGTAGAAGCAGGTGCAGATCAAGTACCCGAGTCCACCATGATAGAAGCTATAATGTTTGGCCACGAGGAAATCAAACGGATCGTGGCATTCCAGGAGCAGATAGTGGCCGAGGTCGGCAAACCCAAGGCTAATTATCCAATATTTGAGGTACCTCAGGACCTCTATGAAGCAGTACGCCAGTTCGCGGAAGCGCCGCTGCTCGCTGCTTTAAAGGCGCATGATAAGCAAAGCCGGGAGACCGCCATCGACGAAGTGGAGAAACGCACTCTAGAGAAGATGGCGGAAAGGTACCCTGATATGGAACTTGAAGTGCTTTCTGCATTGAAGTCAGTGCTTAAAGGGCTGGTAAGAGGTTCCATACTCAAAGATGGGATCAGGCCAGACGGACGTTCTCCATCTGAGATTCGCCCCATCAGTTGCGAAGTGGGGGTCTTAGCCAGAACTCATGGCTCGGCTCTATTTACGCGAGGTCAAACTCAAGTACTGAGTGTTGCCACGCTCGGGGCGGTTTCCGACGTACAGGAACTGGATACCGTGTACGTGGAAGAGTACAAGAGGTACATTCACCACTACAATATGCCTCCCTTCAGTGTCGGAGAAACGAGGGTCCTAAGAGGTCCAGGCCGACGGGAAATCGGCCACGGCGCTTTGGCAGAGAGAGCGCTATTGGCGGTGATTCCACCCGAATCGAGCTTCCCCTATACGATCAGGGTTGTGTCTGATGTACTCGAGTCCAACGGATCCACCTCCATGGCTTCGGTATGCGGCAGCACACTTGCGCTGATGGATGGGGGTGTACCGATCAAGTCACCTGTAGCCGGTATAGCCATGGGCCTCATCAAGGAGGGCGACCAGGTAGAGGTACTTACCGATATTCAAGGGATGGAAGACGCACTAGGCGATATGGACTTCAAAGTGGCTGGCACGAGGCAAGGGATCACCGCCTTGCAAATGGACATCAAGATCCCGGGTGTAGACGAAAAGATACTGGAAAGGGCTCTACAACAGGCCAAGGAAGCACGTCATATCATCCTCGACAAAATGGCTCAGGTGCTCCCGGCGCCGCGGCCTGAGCTTTCGCCGTGGGCACCGCGTATTGTCGTGATTCAGATCGATCCAGAAAAAATCCGGGACGTAATAGGCCCTGGTGGGAAGATGATTAACAAGATTATCGCTGAGACGGCTACCAAAATCGACATCCAGCAGGACGGCAAGGTTTATATAGCCGGCCCTGATGCCGAGAGTGCCGAGAAAGCCACTCGGATGATCAACGCTTTGACCCAAGAGGTTGAAGTGGGTGGAGTTTACCTGGGCAAGGTGACGAGGGTGACGAGCTTCGGTGCTTTCGTTGAAATACTGCCTGGCAAAGAGGGCTTGGTACGCCTTTCCGAGCTGTCTCACGACCGGGTACGAAAGGTAGAAGACGTGCTTAAAGTGGGAGAAGAGATCCTCGTTAAGGTAATCGAAATAGACAAGATGGGTAGGATAAACTTGAGCCGCAAGGGAGTAGGCGATGGTTCCTCGCAGAAGTCTACAGGGAGGGATAGCAGGAGTCACGTCAAGAGAAAATGAGCAGGATCGGCATACATCTTTCCATCGGCAGAGGCTTTAAGGCAATGGCCAGTCAAGCCGCTGGTCTGAAATGCGAGGCGGTACAGGTCTTCTCCAGGAGCCCCAGAGGGGGGCGCCCCAAACCCCTCAATTTGGACGACGTACGGCAAATGAAGGATCAATTAGGCAGGTCGAACATAGAGCCACTGGTCGTTCACGTGCCGTACTTCGTCAACCTTGCTGCAGAGGCGGATGATATCTTCACGTATTCCGTAGAGACTCTCGCTTTGGATCTAGAAAGAGCCAGCGATCTTGGTGCGGCATATGTGGTTACTCATATCGGTCACGGGAATCCGAATGGGACGTTCGATCCATATGAGAGGGTTGCACATGCTATTGAGCTAGCCATGGGTCGGGCGAAACAAGCCCAAGGAGTCAGCCTGCTTCTTGAAAACAGTGCTGGTCAGGGTAAAGAGCTTGGCTTCAGATGGGACGAGATCCGCAGAGTGCTCGAACTCACCCCCTACCGATTAGGAATTTGTTTGGATACGTGCCACGCTTTTGCCGCCGGATATGACCTGAAGACTCCTGAAGGGCTGTCAGAAGTGTTGCGCGAAATCGATAGGGGTATCGGGCTCGGACGGCTTAAGCTGGTGCACGCTAACGATTCGAAGGGCTCCTTGGGCTCGCATGTGGACCGGCACGAACACATCGGGGAAGGTCACATAGGACTTGAGGGTTTTAGCCTGATGCTACATACTGAAGAGCTGCAGGAGCTGCCTTTCATACTCGAAACGCCGGTGGACGACGAAGAATCTAATCGCAAAAATCTCGAAGCCATGAGGCGAGCCAGGGAGGCTAAGCTTTGGTAATCAGGGAAATTGGTCCGTCAGGAATCCGTGTAGTCACTGAAACAATTCCATACGTCCGATCAGTGAGTATCGGTATATGGGTAGGTGCGGGCTCCCGGCACGAACCGGAAGGACTCGGCGGGATCACCCATTTTATCGAGCACCTCTTATTCAAGGGTACGAAGAGGCGAAATGCACGCCAGATCGCCTTGGAAGTGGAGAGCCTGGGCGGGCAACTGAACGCATTTACTACCAAAGAGAATACCTGCTTTTATGCGAAGGTTCTGGATGAGCATTTCGCGATCGCCTTCGATGTACTCTGTGACATGCTCGTTTCTCCTCTCTTTATGCCCAAACACATCGAAATGGAGCGGGGGGTAATACTCGAGGAGATCGCTATGTATGAGGACACTCCCGACGAACTGGTTCACGACCTATTTATGGAAGCGTGCTGGGCCGGGCATCCGTTGGGGAGAAACATCCTCGGAGAAGCAGATACGGTACGGTCTATCAGGCGTGAAGACATTCTAAGCTACTATGAAAAGCTCTATACCCCCGACAACATGGTTATTGCGGTCGCAGGCAACGTTAGCCATGAAGCCGTTATGGAGCTGGTAGCAAGGTACTTCTCGAATTGGTGTCGGTCCACAGCGCTCGCCGGGCCAACCTTCCCACCGACGACGTTAGTCGCTCGTAAAATCAAACCCAAACGGACTGAGCAGCTCCACATTTGTGTAGGTACCGCAGGCTTCCCACTGGAACACCCGGATAGCTATACCCTTCACGTGATCAGCTCCGCCTTAGGCGGGGGAGCTGGTTCCAGGCTGTTCCAGGACATACGTGAGGAGCGAGGGTTGGCTTATTCGGTCTACTCGTACGAATCTTCCTATTCAGACGGCGGCCTCTTCACGATCTATGCTGGAGTCAATCCCAAGCATGCTGAGGTCGTGATAGAGCTCATACGCAAGCACCTCCTACGTGTGGCTTCCGACGGGCTGACCCCTGAGGAACTGTGGCGTGCGAAAAGCCAGGCAAAGGGCGGCATCGTGCTGGCACTTGAGAATACTACGTCGAGGATGATGCGCTTGGGTCGGTCAGAACTTTCTCTGGGGCGGGTAGTGGGAATAGAGGAAGCCATAAGGCGACTCGAGGGAGTATCGCTCGACGATATAGAGGAGTTAAGTCACAGATTATTTTCTAGCGGAAAACTCGCGTTGGCCGCTATCGGGCCGGTAGATGAGGAAGGGAAAGCTTGAGGTGAAGGCACATGGACAAGCTGGAAAGAGTATTCGAGCTGCAGCGCCAGCTAGACGATATGATCCAAGAGCGGTGGAAAATCGCTTTCGATCAAAGTACATGGGTTCAAAAAGAAACGCTGGCGATGATCGATGAGCTGATGGAACTGCTCAACCTGACCGGCTTTAAGTGGTGGAAGAAAAGCCCAGCCATGGATCGTAACAAAATCGTAGAAGAGCTCACTGATGTATTTCATTTTTTCATAAGTACCTGCCTTAAACTCGAAATCGGGCCCGAAGAGCTTTTTGAGGCCTATGTACGGAAGAATCGAGAGAACCGGCTGAGACAGCTCGGCCTTTCGACTAAGGACGGGTACGTGGCCTCAACGGCCGAGAAGAATCCAGGTTCCTCCTGCTACGAGCGCGACGCCGATGAACTTGAACGGCGTAAAGGGGACAGGCTGCAATCCTAGAAGGCCGAAATGATCGAGCGCTGCAGCCATGAGTACCTGCGCCGTTACTATCGCTGTAGTAGCTGCAACCGCGCCTGCGCTGGACACAGAGAAAGCCACAGCGGCGATAAGGAAAGCCCCGATGACGCCGCCTATTAATAGGTACCAAGGTAGACTGAAGAGCTCCAGTGCGCGTACCGGCCTCCCGCCGAAAAGCAGCCAGATCGCTAAAAAGGTGAGCAGAGAAATGAGCCCCACGACGTGGACTACCGCAGAGGCCTCTATTACCCCTATGCGCTTGGAAAGGGAAGCGTCGAGCCCCCCCTGTATTGCCATGGCGGCCCCGCTTAAAAAAGCGAGCAACAGGGCCAACGCCTGTTTCGTCAAATAGATCACCGTCCTGTATTATTTTTTATCAAGGGCGTTAAGGGATATCCGTAATACCGTCGAAACATGACGAAAAAAGACTAATTGAAGTCGGGTGGTTAGCGGCTTTAAAATCCTAACAAAGGTATTTAGCTAACATGGCCGAGGTGACAGGGGTTTTGGGACCATTCTATACCAAAAGCGAAGCGGCATTGCTTTCACAGGTTGAGTTACTCAGGGAGAGGTTGAACCGGTGCGTCGATAACGGAGTGGACCATCGTCGGCTGAGCACGGTTCTCGGTATCAGCTCCGAACTGGATATCCTCATTACTGAATACATGAAGCATAAGCTGGCTGCCAAAAGGCTAAAGTGAATGGCGGCCAGTAATACTTTCCCCCCTGCCGCATAAATGGCAATGGGGGGTGAGGTTGTGGCCGCTGTTCTGGTCTGGGCAGGGATAGTAGCCCTTGGAACCTACGTGCGCGCGAGGAAACTGACCGTGCGACAGCGTTCCGAGGAGACTGCTCCGAAAGAATCGCCATATTCAGTCGCCCTGAAATCGATGATCGGGATCGCAGGTGGCCTGTACATTAGTCTCGTTGCTCTAACGAGCTTCCTCGGAATGGAGGTCCCTGCGAGAGTGATTCTGTTAGGCGTCTCCGTCGATCCTCTGGCCGTAGCGTCCCTCTTGCTGGCTCTGGTTCAGTCGTTCTTCCCACTGCCCTCTCAGGGATAACCTCTTCTAGACCAAGGAATACTAGAAATGACAAGAAATCGGCTAGAGTGGGAGGCTTTGAAGTGGAAGAACGTACGCTGATCGGAGTGTTCGATTCACGTAGCCATGCGGAAAGAGCAGTGACAGAGCTTCAGAAGCGTGGGCTCACGAGCGACGAGATAAGCATCGTCGCGAGGGACGATCGCGCGAGGAGGGAGCAAGGAGAAGGCGGACAGACGACAGGCCTGACCGGGGGAGTAGGTGGGGGCCAGGATCTGTCCGAGGGGACCTATACGGGTGGCGTACTCGGTGGTTTGGCAGGCCTGCTAGCGGGAGTGGGTGCATTGGCAATTCCCGGAATTGGCCCGATAGTGGCGGCAGGCCCGATCGCTGCAACCCTCACGGGTGCGGTTGGTGGGGGTTTGGCAGGCGGGCTGATAGATTGGGGAATTCCTGAGGAACGCGGTCGTTACTATGAAGGGAAGGTGAAAGAGGGCGAGATTCTAGCAATAGTCAAGGCATCGCGGGAAAAAGTGGATGATGCGGCCGACGTTTTCAGGAGAAACGGGGCCCATGACGTAGAGGTCCACTGACTGGAAGACGGCTCCAAAGTTGACGAGGCTGCCCGTATACTAGTACGGGCAGCGCGCTTTTGTTCGCGCCGTGCCCGCGTGTATAATTGGTGATGGACTTGACTCAGGGCCAGAAACAGTCAGAGGAGAGAATGCTATGCCAGAGAAACTCAGAGTTGTACCACTGGGCGGGCTCGGGGAAATAGGCAAGAACATGACTGCTTTCGAGTTCGGCAACGAGATAATTGTGGTAGACGCTGGCCTTGCTTTCCCAGAAGCAGAAATGTTAGGAGTCGACCTGGTGATTCCCGACATTTCGTTTTTGCTGGAAAACAGAGATAAAGTACGAGGAATCTTCCTTACTCATGGACACGAGGACCACATCGGCGGTCTCCCGTATGTAGTGCGGGAACTCGACGTTCCGGTTTACGGCACGAGACTCACCTTGGGCGTTGCCAGGGCAAAGATGGCAGACCAGGGGTCGAACGCTTTTCTGGACGCAAGGGTGGTAACGGTAGGACAAACAGTCAGGTGCGGGGCCTTCAGAGTGGAATTTTTCAGGGTGAATCACAGCGCGGCTGATTGCGCAGGTTTAGCTATTCATACGCCTGTCGGCACAGTCATCCACACTGGAGACTTCAAGTTGGACCAGACCCCGGTAGACGGAAACCTAACCGACTTCCACAGATTAGCCGAGTTTGGAGCAAACGGTGTTCTATTGTTGCTATCAGACAGTACTAATGCGGACAGACCGGGGTATACTCCTTCCGAAAAGCTCGTGGGCGGGACGCTCAACCGAATTATGGTGAATGCGCCTGGCAGAGTGCTGGTAGCGTCCTTTGCCAGCCATGTACCCCGTATCCAGCAGGTCATAGATGCAGCCGCTTCCAACGGCCGTAAAGTGGGCGTCGTGGGGAGAAGCATGGAGACGGTCGTGCAGGTAGCCAATGAGCTGGGCTACCTGAGGATACCGCAGGGTTTGCTTGTGACTGTAGAGGAATTGGATCTGCTGCCCAGGTCGAGAGTGGTCATCCTCACAACCGGTTCACAAGGTGAGCCAATGTCTGCGCTTACGCGAATCGCAAACGATGATCACAGGAAAGTGCGCATCGAGCCAGGGGACGTCGTCCTAATTGCTGCAACACCGGTGCCGGGGAACGAAACCATGGTGACGAGGACGATAGACAATCTGTTTAGGAGAGGAGCAGATGTAATATACGAGCCCTCGGCAGGAGTTCACGTTTCAGGACATGCCAGCCAAGAGGAGCTCAAGCTCATGCTTAACGTGGTCAAACCGCGCTTTTTCTTGCCTGTACATGGTGAGTACCGACACCTCGTTCATCATGCCCACCTGGCTGAATCTGTAGGTATTCCTTCTAAAAACATTTTCATCGGAGAGAACGGTATGGTTCTCGAGCTTACGCCAAATGAAGCCCACGTGACGGGTCGAGTCACGGCGGGTAACGTGCTCGTGGATGGGCTTGGCGTGGGCGATGTGGGTACAGTGGTACTCAGGGACCGAAAGCAGTTGTCCGAAGATGGAATATTCATAGTGGTAGTGGCTTTGAATACAGAGACGGCTCAACTCATATCTGGCCCGGACGTGATTTCACGGGGTTTCATTTATATGCGCGAGTCAGAGGCGCTACTAGAAGAATCAAAGGAAAAGGTAAAGGCCGCCTTGTCCGATTGCGGCGCCAAAAAGGTCAGCGATTGGAGTACGATCAAATCGGTGGTTAAGGATACGTTGAGTAGATTCCTTTACGAACGCACCGGACGGCGTCCGATGATCCTGCCCATCATTGTGGAGGTTTGAGAGAAACCGGAATGTAACCCACAACTTGCCCGGGTTGCAGCGCCGGGTCGAGGTAGTCTTGGGGATCGGTAGAAACCAAGCGATCGATCACGAGTGTATCTTTCACTTGGCGTACGAGGACGTCCTTACCGCGGTATGAGAGTCTCAACACACGCTCCCCGGACGAACCTTCTTGGTAGGTGTTACTCTGGAACAGCAGGTCTAGCGGAATCACGGTATAAAACATCCGCTTCATCATCCCCTTTAGAAGCGATTAGCTCGTATAGTTTCGCCCTTGCTGAGCTGATGCCCCCGACGGCGTGGATGAGTCCGACTCTCACTGCTTCGGCTCCGACTAGAACAGTTCCTATATCGCGCGCCAACTCGCCGTAGCGAAACATAAGCTCACGAAAAGCTTGCTCGGATATCCGCGATCTAGAGACCACGAATTTTATGAGCCTGTCCTGCATTTTGTCTAGATAATCCATGGTTTGGGGTACAGACACCACCAGGCCGGTAAGTCTTATGGGATGCACGGTCATCGTCGCTGTCGGAGCGATAAACGAGTAATCAGCAGCTACCGCTATTGGGATGCCTAGACTGTGACCGCCTCCCAGGACGAGGGAAACTACCGGTTTGCTTAGGCTGGCAATGGCCTCCGCAATGGCGAGGCCTGCTTCGACATCGCCCCCTACAGTGTTAAGTAAGACGAGTAACCCTTGGATGTCGGGATCCTGGTCTATTGCAACCAGCTGGGGCAACACGTGTTCATATTTCGTCGTTTTGTTTTGAGATGGCAGAAGTATGTGACCTTCGATCTGGCCAATTACGGTCAAACAATGTATCTTGCTTTTGCCATCCGGCATTGAGGTGGTGCCCAGTGCCGTTACTGAAGCCACCGTCTGGACTGGTTCAGCCATCGTTGTACCTCCCGGGATGTTACCTTTTCCAACCGCCATGGTTTATATACTTCGTATGCTATAATCTGGGGGGTGAGTCTGGCATTTCGTAGCAAGAAACGGAGGTGACAAACGTGACAAAATCTATAGCTTTCGGTTTGCTCGGTGGTGTCGGCCTTTTTCTGCTGGGGATGCAGATGATGAGCGAAGCTCTGCAGAAATCGGCCGGCGACAGGCTGCGTCGTATTCTGGAAGCATTTACGAAAGCACCGCTAAAAGGGGTACTAGTCGGTACAGTTATTACAGCTTTGATCCAGTCATCCAGTGCTACCACCGTAATGGTGGTAGGGTTAGTAAATGCCGGGCTGATGACCCTAAAGGAAGCTGTGGGCGTGATCATGGGGGCCAATATCGGTACAACGATCACGGCCCAAATGGTGTCGTTGAAGCTAGGGGCTTATGCAATGCCGGCTATCGGCATAGGCTTCGGATTCTCATTCTTAGGGAGAACCAAGCTTCAAAAGTACTTCGGGCAACTTGTACTCGGGTTTGGCATCCTTTTTTTGGGAATCGATCTCATGGGCGATGCGGTTAGTCCGCTGAAAGAATCTGCCGTGTTCGAGCGGTTCGTGGCTTCAGTAGGAAACAATCGCCTGTTGGGTGTGGTAGGGGGAGCGGTTTTCACTGGGATAATACAGTCTTCGAGCGTTACCACCAGCCTCCTGGTGACCATGGCTTCGCAAGGGTTAATCACTGTGAGAGAAGCCTTGCCGATTGTACTTGGAGCTAATATTGGGACTTGCGTTACTGCTTTGCTAGCTTCGGTCGGAACGTGCGTGGCAGCGCGAAGAGCTGCACTGGCTCACCTCCTCTTTAACATAATCGGATGCACGGTTTTCCTGTTCCTCATGGGGCCTTTAGAATACATATCCACGTTAACTGGGTCAAATCCAGCGCACCAAGTGGCCAACGCCCACACGATTTTCAACGTTTCCACTACTCTGCTGCTCCTACCGGCGTTCAACTACTTCGTGAGTGCCGTTACCAGACTTATACCCGGTAGCGAAGGACCTTTGGAGTTCTGCCCGAGGTATCTCGATGCGAGACTGCTAAAGACTCCTTCCTTGGCCCTCGCACAGGCTAAGAAAGAGGCTCTGCGAATGGCGTCGCTCGCGGAAGAAAACGTCACTCTGGCGATGGGACTCTTTTTCAACCAGAAAAAGGGGGACGTAGAGAAAATCGACAGCCAAGAAAAACTGGTAGACATGCTTGAAGCTAGAATTAACGAGTACCTCGCAAAATTGGCCCAATCAAAACTTTCGGAGGAGCAGACAAAGACGCTTACCGCCCTCATCCATGTAGTGGACGACCTGGAGAGAGTCAGTGACCACGCTCAAAACATTTCTACTTTGGGCGTGTATAAATACGAAGAACGTCTGCCATTTAGCGACGAAGCTATGAAAGAATTGAAGGAAATGTACGATCTGGTTTTGAATACTCTCAAAAAATCTATAAAGGCGTTCGAGTCAAACGACCTTGGTATCGCCGCTACCATTGCCGGACTGGACGATATCGTAGACGATATGGAGAAGAGGCTGAGAAAGGGACACATCAAGCGATTGAACGAGGGAAGGTGCTATCCAGCTTCAGGCGTGCTCTACCTGGATCTGATCAATGATCTGGAACGAGTAGGCGATCATGCAGTCAACATAGCTAACGCCCTGCTCGGTAAGTATTAAGTATTAGGAGGCGGTTTCTACGACTGCGATGCAAGCAGTTTTGTTGGGGGCAGTGCAAGGAGTGGCGGAGTTTTTACCCGTATCCAGCTCGGGTCACCTTGCGCTCCTGGAAAACTTCTGGGGAATAAAGCCAGCCGGGCTGGGCTTCGAAGTCACTCTCCATCTGGGCAGCCTCATCGCGGTGCTGATTTTCTTCCGTCACGACATAGTCCGGCTTCTGGCTGCCTTGTTCAACTCCAGACAGGCAAGGCTACACGAACTCCGCGAGGAAAAACAGTTAGCCCTAGGTATCGCGATCGCGTGTATCCCCACCTCTATTGGAGGTTTGGTGCTCCAATCTTCAGTAGAGAAAGCCTTTGCTTCCATTCGATGGGTAGGCGTCGGCTTTCTAGTAGGGGGAATGATCATGCTCGCGGCAAGCCTATTTTCAGAATCATTCGCTCTGTGTCATCGTCAGAAAGCCGTACCGTCCTCGTGTGAGGCCCTGTGGGTGGGCTTATGTCAGTGTATAGCCTTGTTCCCAGGAGTATCTCGATCAGGGAGCACGATCTCAGCCTGTTTATTTGAAGGCTTGGCTCCGGAGGCTGCAGCCAGATTCAGTTTCCTTCTTTCCATACCAGTAGTGGCTGGGGCTGGAGCCCTGAATGTGCTCCAGCTAATGAAGGGAAGGGGCGGGGAGATGGTGCCTTTGTCCTTGCTCGTCCTCGGGTTTATGGCTTCAATGGTTACAAGTTACCTTTCAGTGGCTGCGCTGCTCGCATGGCTCAAAAAGAGGCGCCTAGTGCCCTTTGCAGCCTATTGCTTTGCCATCGGATTGATCGCACTTTGCTTCGGTAGGTGATGCGTGACGTCTGGAGAAGAAGAAAGCGCTCTCAGCCCGAAGCGAAACATAAGGAACGAAGCGCTTGGTATTGTGCTTTGTTCTGGAGCGGTTTATCTGTTTCTAGCGGGGCTTAAAGACACCACCGAACTTTCCGGGTGGGTCGGGGCTTGGGCGCGTAAGGGGCTGCTCCTACTATTTGGCACGTACCTCTGGTTCTTGGCTCCGTTGGGATTGTTCGCATTTGGCTTGTGGCTGATGACCAATCCCAATCCGAGACTCAAATCCCGACGACTATTCGGACTTTGCTTGTTCGGCTTGAGTTTGGCGGCAATACTGCAGTCACTCAGTTGCGAGTACGGGAATGAGCTGTCCCTACAGCTTGCAGAAGAGCATGCAGGCCTCGTCGGTGGGATAATCGCATATGGCCTCGGAAGACTGTTCGGCATCGGTGGCAGGTACCTGGTTATATCCGCGAGCTTCTGTGTCTCGCTAGCCTTAGCGTTTAGCGTCTCGCCTTCTGTGGCGTTGGTAAAGTTGTGGCGAGGCTTGGCATGTGTCGTGTCAGAAGGCATATCGTCGCTCGAGGACTATGTTTATGGTGAGGAGCCACCAGAGGTAAGTGAGCCGGCAGTATCCTCCGAACCGGTGCAAGAGGCTCCACAGCAGCCTCAAACGCTATCTGTAGCGCCAAGCCCGCCTGAAACTAAGCCAGTGCAACTTCCTGTAACAGCCGAATGCAGCTATAAACTGCCGCCTTTGAGCCTCCTCCAGAAATACAAGTTTAAAGCGCCCAAACAGGAGCGAAGTGTGGATCAGAAGAAAGGAACCCTGGAAGAGACGCTTAAGAACTTCGGAGTAGATGCCAAGGTGGTCAACGTCACGGTGGGGCCGTCTGTCACCCGCTTCGAAGTGCAACCAGCCCCGGGGGTCAAGGTGGCCACCATCGCTTCGCTGGCTAATGATATCGCTTTGAACATGGCAGCATCGAATGTTCGTATCGAGGCTCCGGTTCCCGGGAAATCGGTAATAGGAATCGAAATACCCAATAAGGAAACTGCAGTGGTGCATCTCAGGGAGATCCTTGGTTCAGACGAATTCCACAATAACCCGTCGAAGTTAACCGTTGCTCTCGGTAAAGAAATCTCGGGTAAACCAGTGGTATCTGACCTTGAGAAGCTACTTCACCTGTTGATCGCAGGTGCCACGGGCTCCGGAAAAAGCGTTTGCATCAACTGCATCATCTCGAGCCTCCTTTACAAGGCTACTCCGGGCGAACTGAAGTTCGTCATGATCGATCCCAAAATGGTGGAGCTGTCTGTCTACGACGGGATACCCCATTTGATTGCCCCTGTAGTAACAGACCCTAAGAAAGCTGCGGGATGCCTGCGATGGGTGGTGAACGAAATGGAAAATCGCTACCGTTTGTTCGTCCAAGCCGGGGTCAGAGATATAACCAGGTACAATCAACTGGCTGATAGAGAATTCATGCCCTACATCGTCGTGATTATAGACGAATTGTCGGACCTGATGATGGTTGCCCCTGTGGACGTTGAGGATGCGATCTTCCGGTTGGCCCAAATGGCGCGGGCTGCTGGAATACATCTGGTGGTAGCCACTCAAAGGCCGTCAGTGGACGTGCTTACGGGTACCATTAAAGCCAATATTCCTTCGAGAATCGCATTTGCTGTCTCCTCTCAAGTAGACTCCCGCACAATCTTGGATTCCGCCGGAGCAGAGAAACTGCTCGGGCGAGGTGATATGCTCTTCTTCCCAGTAGGGGTGTCAAGGCCGATACGTGCGCAGGGTGCACTGATTACCGAACGTGAGATCGAACAGCTGGTGGAGTACGTGAAGGCGCAAGGGCAGCCTGAGTACAAGGTGGATATGTCACAGCTCGAGCAGGTCGAGACTGAGGGGAAGATCGCTGACGAGGATCCCCTTTTCCCTCAGGCAGTTAGGGCTGTGATAGAAGCGGGACAAGCTTCGGTATCGTTGCTACAACGCAAACTACCGATTGGCTATGCCAGGGCTGCCAGACTGATAGATTGCATGGAGGAACGTGGCTTTATTGGACCATATGAAGGCTCAAAGCCCAGAGAAGTAAAGATAAAGCTGGCCGATTACGATCAGCTCTTTGGCCCCGGGCAGAAGAACGGGTAATTCTACTACATCATCCCGAGCGCTTTTCGTGTAAGAGGCCCAACTATGCCATCCGGCGTCAGCCCATGCTCTTTTTGGAATCTCACTACGGCTAGATAGGTCTGGTACCCGAATAAGCAGTCAGGTGTCATGTGATAATAACCGAGCGCGATGAGCCTGGACTGTAAGAGACATACTTCGTTACTCATGGAGCCCATTGTCAATAAACCGGCATCAGAAACGACTCCGTATTCACCGTAGATTAAAACGGGTGTACCGGTTAAGATGCGACTAAGAGCCCTCTTCATGGTAGAGCTATGATTATCCTGAGTAGGTCCTCCCGTTGTGAGTATTCTACTCTTTGGAGTACGGTTTTGATAGCCTGCCGGCGTTCAGACACTGGCATAGAGGGGTCGTCCAATGTTTCCAGCATCACCTCGACCCTGCGCCGTACACTTTCCAACTTTTCGTTCTCACGCTGTCCACGCTCGCGTTCCTTAGTTAGATCTGAGAGTAGCCTCGATCTCTCCGCGTTTAGGCGCTCGTGAGCCTTTTTGAGTTCAGCCAGGCTTATGAGACCTGCCTCGTAAGCTTGAAACTGCCTCTGAAAAGCTGCTTCGATGGCATTCAGCTTTTCCTCGGTGTTGGCATCCCTTTTGGCCTTCGGGTCAGGCTCGATGCAGATGTCCTCGAGCGTTACAAAGCCACGTAGTAGGCTGCATAATGCAGCCATGACCTCCTGCGTGAGCTGCTCCATTCCGGCGTGGTTGTAATAGCACTCACGCGCGTTATGATAACGGGAGCAGGAAAGCATCCGCTTGTATTGAGTGATTCCCCGCTTTAGCTCCCATGTTACTCTGTTAGAGCACATGGCTCCGCCGCAGTTGCCGCAAAAGATAAGGCCTTTCAATAGATAATCTCCGGATCTGGCATGGCGGGTTTTCCCTTTTGAAGCCATGATGGAGTTTGCCTGACGGAATAATGAGGCCGAGACTATTGGTTCGTGCGAACCTTCTACCACTACCCACTGATCGGGCGTACGCAGCCGCCTCGCACCCTGTACGTTCTCGCGTCTATTCCATACTAAAGTGCCCACATACGCGGGATTCTTGAGCATATTTCGAATGCCTGATGTGGACCACTTCAATTTCAATGCAGCCTCGCCGAAGAGAGACAAGCCTTTCGTTCGCATGAGGTTGGCAAGCGACGACAGACTGTGCCCTCCCGAAGCGTAGGACTCGAAAATGAAGCGTACTATGCGGGCTTCTTCAGGTACGGGGATTATATGTCCCGAAGGGGCCAGACGATAGCCGAATGGCGGCATGCCAAGTCCTTTCCCACCACGGGAGGCTTTCTCTCTCATACCTTTTTTAACTTCTTGAGAGAGGTTGAGCGAGTAAAACTCAGCTATGACTTCCATGACTCCTTCGAGGAGGCGTCCTGTTGGGGAATCGTCGAATTGTTCCGTGACTGAGATTACCTCGATCCCGCATTCCCTTCTGAGAAGTGCCTTATACAGAACTGCGTCTTCACGGTTTCGAGCGAACCTGTCTGTCTTATGGACTAGGATAGCATCGAACGGTTTGGGCTTGGTTCTGGCAGCCTTGATCATTTTCTGAAATTCAGCTCTTTCGGACGTTCTGGCGGAAGCGCCTTCGTCAATGAAACATTCCACGACCACGAAGCCGTTCCTCTGGGCATAATCCATGATGGCCTTGCGTTGGGCGGCTATGGACATCCCATCGGAGGCCTGTTCTTCTGTCGATACTCTACAATAGATCGCGGCGCGTCTCACAGCATATCACTTCCTGCCGTAAAATTATTCTTGAAGCTTAGGCTGCTATTCCTCGGTTATAATGTTGGTGCCAGGAAGAGTACGAAGGGGGGCGAACCACATAGGCACGAGCGGTAAGAAAATCAGAATACTGACGGACAGCACGTGTGATTTGGACAAGGAGTATCTTGACTCTCTTGGCGTGAGCTTCATACCAATGAAGGTGAGTTTCGGGCAGGACGTCTACTTGGACAGAGTTACTATTACCCCACAGGAGTTCTATGCAAAACTCCGGGCGTCCAAGATAATGCCGTCAACCTCCCAAATATCACCCCCGGAATTCGAAAAAGAATTTCGCAAGGCCGTTGAAGAAGGGTACCACCTGATTGCGATCTGCTTTTCGTCCCAGTTGAGTGGGACGTACCAATCGGCATGCGTCGCAAAAGATCTGGTGGGAAGCGACGACATCGATGTGGTCGACTCCAGGGCGGCGTCCGTTGGTCTGGGTTTAATTGTGCGCGAAGCCGCACTCATGGCAAATAGGGGAGAGGATGCCGGTGCCATTTTGGAAAGAGTCGACTATATGGTGAAACGAATGGAGCATATATTTGCGGTTGGGTCGCTGGAAATGCTGAAGAGAGGCGGCCGGATATCTGCAGGTACGGCCCTGATCGGTACGGTCTTGAACATTCATCCGATCCTCCAATTCGTCGACGGTTGCATCGTACCCTGTGACAAGGTTCGAGGGAAGAGGGCCATAGTGACACGAATGCTGGAGATTATGGAAGAAAGGGGCTATGACCTCTCCAGGCAAACCATAGGTTTAAACTATGCCGGGGATACGGAGCTTTACCTCACATTAAAGAGAGCGATTGAGGAGCGCTTCGGGGTAAAGCAGTTTCTCATATCGGAAATCGGAGCCACGATCGGAAGTCACGTGGGGGAGGGTACTGTGTCTGTGTTTTTCCTGAGGCGATAGGCAAGAGATCAAATAGAATGAGCGGGGGCTTTCCAACATAGATTGGATTGGATTGGACCGAAGGGCTGTTGGGAGGCTCCTTTTTGTGCGAATAGAGCTATTGTTCTCTGATGGAAAAGGGCTGAGGGCAGAAGCGTCTCAGGAGGAATTACGCCTGGTTGCGCGGAAATACCTGAGTGAGCTTCTGGCACGCTTGGGCAAGGAGTACCCGGGTTTGCGCATCGAACTTCGTGGTAGGGGCGACTCTGAGTCGCGGTTTAACAGGTGTACCGATAGATACTAAGGGGAATATCTCCTCGATGTGCTCGTTGTGGAGCCTTATGCATCCATTGGAAATGTAACTGCCGATAGACCATGGTGCATTAGTTCCATGGATGCCGTAGTTTCCTGCGGGTATGTCGAGGCCCATCCATCTGGTACCGAGCACTTCCCATGACGGGTTCACGATTTTCTCGCGGATCTTCCAATTGCCCGCCGGAGTCGGAGTGGAGGGCTTCCCCAGAGCGCACGGGTACGTTCGCCATTGCGCACCGTTCAATATGAAAATCAACCGCAACGCGGACCTGTTGATTTCTATTCTAGTTGATGACGCTGTAAGCTTCATGTTCCATTATACGGAGGCATTTGCAGCGAGGTGACGTAGATCATGAGGGTCCTAGCTATCCTGATATGCCTGGCAGTACTGTTGACGGTTCCAGCCTCCGCGGAAGCAGCAGAAAGCCTCCCTGCAGATCTGGTGGTGTATAGGTTCAAAGTTCCTATGGCGGCTCAAGCCCAGGCAGAACTCGCCCTACAAGGCGAAGTAGTCTACTCTTGCCTACGGGACGGCCAAGTAGTGGCTATTTCCGCCGATAACGGCCGAATAAAGTGGACGTATTCTGGAGGTTCCAAAATTCGAGGGGGCATTAGACCGCACGGCGATTTTTTGCTCCTCGGTTCCGAGGATGGAACGGTCGCCTGTATTCGAGCAATAGATGGTGCGGTTATCTGGAAGCAAGCTATCCCGGATTGCGTTACGGGTCTTTTGGAGACGGATGGCAAATACGTTTTCGCTGCCGGGCGCAGTGGTAGCGTATACGCTTTCCTGCTAGAGAGCGGAAAAGCAGTCTGGACAACCGTGGTCAATGACTTTATCGATGGCGGGCCGCTACAAGTAGAGGGAAAAGTTTACATATGTACGACAGGGGGAACAAAAACGGGCAGTCAACTCCATTGCTTCGAGGCTGCATCTGGGAAGCTGCTGTTCGTGACACAACTCGATGGTTGGTCCAGCCGATGCATGTGTTCGGCCTACCCTGTGATCGTGGTGGCTACCTCCGGGGACCGAGAGGGAGCCGTATGGGGCATAGACGCACGAAATGGAGCGTTGCTTTGGAAATACCGGGGTGACTTTGATTCGCACTGGAGTTCGCTGCTTGCAGATGGGCAAACCATTTACGCTGGGTGCCAGGGACAGGTGGTGGCGCTCGAGGCAACTACGGGCAATCAGAAATGGTCATGGCTGGGCAAGCCGGTGGCGCGTGCGGTGGGGCGTAAGAGATCCACTTTCTATCCCAATGTCGTTAATATCTGTTCGGGTCCTGAAGGACATATTTGCATAACGACCTATTATGACATTGCATCCAGCGGTACTCTGGAGATACTTAAGGCGTCAGATGGGGACCAAGTGAGTTCTATCAGCTTCAAAGGGCGTCTGGCATGGGGTGGAGAAGTGGACGGCCAGTCGCTGGTACTGGCTCTCGATGACCACCTGCTCTTTTACAGGATGCCCTCGGTGATAGTAGACGGCATGCCACTGGTGGACCCTACGACGCCGTGCCGTATCTTGGGTGGAAAACTATATGCACCGCTCAGACCAATTCTCGCAGCGATGGGCATGGAGGTCGCGTGGGATGAGGCTAATGCAGCGGCTTTGGGCAAGCGCGTGGACATGACCATCTCGGTGCCATCTCATGGCAGTTATATAATGATAAACGGGAAGCGAGAAGAGTTAACGGAAGAAACCCTGACGACAGATGGCAGGATCATGGTGCCAGTGCGCGCTTTTGTAAAATGTCTCGGCGGCGAGATCGACTGGGACGGTACTCACCTGCAGGCCAGGGTACGCTTCCAGTGAGGAGGGCTGGTGATAGATGGATCATAAGGAAAGCGTATGTATCGTTTATACGGGAAACGGCAAGGGGAAAACCACTGCAGCCTTTGGCCTGTGCATGAGAGCAGCGGGTCATGGCAAAAGATGCTTAGTGGTACAGTTTATGAAGGGACCCGGGAATGAGTACGGCGAAGCCAGCCTTGCGGCGGCCAGAATACCTGAAATCCAAGTGGTGAGATTCGGCAGAGATGAGTTTGTCTCGAAGGAACAACCTGCCGCGGAAGACGTCAGGTTAGCTCAAGATGGGGTGGCCTTCGCTCTGGATGCGGCCATCTCAGGGAAGTATGACCTCATTGTTCTGGACGAGATCAACGTTGCTGTGGATTACGGGCTCGTCGATGTGCAGCGCGTGTTGCAGATAATCAGGGAGCGTCATCCTCACACGAACCTGGTTCTCACAGGTAGAAATGCTCGCGATGAGATCTGCGAGGCCTCAGATACCGTCACCGAGATGAAACTAGTCAAACATCACTACTATGCAGGAGTCCCCGCCCTAGAGTGCATTGAGTACTGAACGTCGAAAGGAGAATTCCAGATGAACCAGCAACCAGAGATAGATAGGCTTGCCGATCTCGTGGCAGCATCGAAGTATATGGTAGCGCTCACGGGAGCAGGAATCTCTACGGAATCCGGCCTTCCAGACTTCAGGAGCCCCGGCACGGGGCTGTGGGAACGCGTAGACCCTATGGAAGTACTTTCTGCCGAGGCACTCCAGTTTAGGCCAGAGGTTTTTTACACGCAGGGGTTAGACTTGCTCGGGGCGTTTCGAGAAGTATCTCCGAACCCGGCCCACAAAGCTTTGGGCAGGCTCGAGGAAGCCGGCATATTGAAGGCAGTCATAACGCAGAATATCGATAGCCTGCACCAACAGGCAGGCTCCAGAAAGGTCATCGAGGTCCACGGCAATCTGCGCGACGCCACGTGTACCCAGTGCTTCAGGAAGTATCCTTTTGCAGAGATCAAATCCCAGGTAAAGCGAGGTATTATCCCACCCAAGTGCTCCTGCGGAGGTATCATCAGGCCGGACGTGGTCTTGTTCGGGGATCCGATGCCGCCTGCCTTTCAAGAGGCAGTTACAGAAGCGAGCAAGTCTGATCTGATGCTAGTGATCGGTTCTAGCCTTCAGGTAGTCCCGGCTGCATATTTACCGCGGTTGGCTGGACAACTTGCGATAGTGAACCTCGAGCCTACTCCATATGATGCTGCAGCTGCGGTGGTGATACACGGCCGGGCAGGGGAAGTGATGGAAGCGTTAAGCGCGGAACTGGAGCACAGAGGAGTTATTTGACAACTCTCCTGGCTCCGATCCACCTTTGAGTATAGTAAGGTTTGTTCAACGGGGTAATAATCACTTTGCCCCCTGCAGATGAGGCGTGGATGAACTGCCCGTCTCCAATATAAATCCCAACGTGAGAAGGCCCCGGAGCATAAGTGGTGAAGAAAACCAAATCGCCTGGTGCTAGGTTTTCTTTTTTTACAGACTCGCCTGATCTATACTGAACGGCAATATCGCGAGAAAGTTTTATCCCCGAGGCGTTGAGAACGTAGTAGACAAACCCCGAACAGTCAAAACCTTTTGGAGTGGTACCGCCCCATACGTAACGCGTGTTAAGATACGTCTTGGCAATATCCGCCACTTGCTGGCCTGAAGCCGCCGGAGCGGGCGAGGAACCTGACTTATGCGCGGTAGACGAACGCGAACTCACGCCGGAGGCTCGTTGCAGGGCCTGAAGAGTAGCATTACCGACCAATCCATCAGGCTTTAGACCGCTGGCCTTCTGGAATTTTATCACTGCAGCATTGGTAGCAGGTCCGAATTTGCCGTCGACGGGGCCGAAGTAATAGCCGAGCTTACTCAACGAATATTGCACTGAACGCACCGTCTCCCCTTGGGAGCCGATCTTGAGTAGGGTACCTGCACAGGCACTAGAAGGCCGGGATAACCAGAGGACCGTCACGATAATCACTGCCCCGATTATCTCCTCAAGCACCCCGATAGCTTTCCTACTCCACCGTAGCATTTCATGCCTCCACTGCCATTCATTCTTCTACATTACTGTAAAGTTTCCTGCTTGGTGACCAAAATACGCAGCGAAAGTCGGGAGGATTCTGGAGGCCGGTATTGGAGTATGGTGAAGTCTTTATTGAGCTGTAAGAAGCCAGAGGCCAAGGCCATAGCTATGGGACAAGATCGGCTTCCTAGGGCCTGCAAACCGTGGGACGGTTTTCCTGGAAGAGGTCTGTGCCTATTGGTTTGGGGTGCTACAAGGCGGCTCAAAGGCCCTGACGCCTGCAATCTCTTCGTTGGGCTGGGGAAGATCGGGCTGGCTGCAGAGGTTATATGGCTCGAACGGTCTATGCAGCGGGGCAGAGGGGAGTCCTTCGATGGCCGGGCAGGGATCTTGGAGGAACCTGCTAGTTAAGCCATCATTATAGCCCTGGTCGTTGCCATCTCCGCAGCTAGCGCGGCGGAGATGGTGGGCCTCACCTTAAGTCTCTAATGAGACGAAATGGGGAGCGCTGGACCCGGGGACTCCCGGGACACGGTTCCGGTATGCCGCTGTGCTTGCATCACGTGGCAAGACAGTCGCTTGGCCACCGGGCCGTAATGACCCCCATGCTGGTGCGGAAGCAGGCGCAAGCATAAGAAGTGCTGCGGGACGGTGACACCCGCCCCACAAGATCCGTCAGCGTGTCCAGGTGGCTTCAAAGCAAAGTGATTGCGAACGGTGAAGGAAAGTGGGTCGCCGGCGCCGAATCAATGTTCAGACAGGGTGATTGGTGATTGGACCTCAGCTGAGACACAGTAGAGTCCCCAACAAGAGGTGGGGCATGGGTTGGACAAATGGAGGGTGGTAGTGGAGGACAATTGTCCCGCGCCGCTTGGGCTTGCAGTTGATGAGGCGCTCATCGACTTTGTCTCCAGGGGCGCTCCGCCAACACTGCATCTTTATACCTTCAAGCCCGCAGTGATCGTCGGGAGGTTCCAGGATGTGCACTCCGAGGTCGATGTGGAGGAATGCCGCAGCTTGGGCATCGATATTAACAGGCGGACGACGGGCGGCGGGGCCATCTTCATGTCGGAAGGGTGCCTGGGCCTGGCTTTCGTGGCACCCCTTAGCCTGCTGAACGTCGGGGGAGAACCGGACGCCATATTCGCCACCTTCGGAAACATACTGGCCCGCGGGCTAAGGGACCTGGGCTTACCCGCTTCGTACCGCCCCAAGAACGACATCGAGGTCGGGGGCAGAAAGATCGCGGGGATCGGTTCGGATCTCGAACACGAGAGCATCTTATTGTTTCACGCCAGCACCCTCGTCGATTTCGATGCAGATCTGATGCTACGCCTCCTGAAGCTCCCCTCCATTAAGATTGCGGATAAGGCCATAGCCTCCTTTAAGGATAGGATCACGACGGTCAGAAAGGAATGTGGTCCAGTCCCAATGGAGGCGGTCCGGCAGGCCATCATCGCAGCATTCTCCGAGCGTTTCGGGGTGAAATTCTCCAGGGAGCGGCTGACAAACGCCGAACTGAAGGTTATACAGCACCTGGCCGAATCCAAGTACGGCAAGGACGAGTGGGTGTACCTGGTACAGGCTCCGAAGCGTACGGGCCAGGCGGCGTTCAAAACACCCGCTGGCCTCATCCGTGTCAGCGTGGCCACCGTCAAAGGTACCATTTCGAGCCTGCTGGTGCACGGAGACTTCTTCGCGTCCGAACAGGACGTTTTCGCCCTGGAAGCCGCGCTAAAGTGGAAACCCCTCATAAAGAAGTCCATCCAGGCGGCGCTTGAGGCTGTCAACAGCCCGTTGCTGGCCCGTATAGGCACGGAGCAGCTGGCCGAAGCCATCTACAGCGCAGGCATGAACTCGGAGGAGGTACACAGCCGTAGGAAATGCAGGACGTAAGACGAGTAACGGAGGTGCAAGATAGGGCTATGGAGACGCTGTGCGGGGAAGAACCCAGACTGGAAAGCTCCGACACGAAAGATGTTCGGGCTGAGCGCCCCGGCGCGGAGAGCCGCGAAGTGGAGAGCCCCGAAGTAGTGAGGATCAGCCTCGCAGCCGCGATGAGCCTGGGATTTAAACCCGGCCAGTTCTACAGGGGGGCAACGCTGGGCTGCCTTAACATCCTCCTCACATACAGAAACGGGTGTGCGGGAAATTGCCAGTACTGCGGGCTGGCCCGCGAGAGAAGAATCGGAAAAAGGGGCCAGAGTTTCATCCGGGTGGCATGGCCCGTATATCCCCTGGAACAGGTGCTGTCGGCCCTCCGAGAAGGAGAGCACGGGTTGAAGAGAGTATGCATCTCCATGATCACCCAAAAGAGGGCGGTCGAAGACAGCATCAAGGTCGTACGATTGACGAGGGAGGCCTGCGACCTGCCCATCTCCGTCCTGATTTCGCCGACGGTAATGAAGCGCGAGGATCTGCTGGCCCTGAAACAGGCCGGAGCAGAGCGAATCGGTGTAGCGTTCGACCTTCCCACCCCAGAGCTCTTCGAGAAGATTAGAGGTGCCTCCGTCAGGGGCCCACACAGGTGGCCCCATTACTGGGAGATATTCCAGGACGCACTAAGCATATTCGGCGCGGGATTCGTGGGCGTTCATTTGATAGTGGGCCTCGGCGAGACTGAACGGGAAATGTCAAGCATGATATGGCGGGTTAAGCAGGCGGGTGGTTCCACCCACCTTTTCTCGTTCTACCCTGAGGCGGGTTCCGCGATGGAAGACCGCCCTCAACCCAGCGCCTCCACTTATCGACGGATACAGCTCGTAAGGTACCTCATGGATGAGGGCCTGGCGTCGTTCGACAACATGGTTTTCGATGACCAGGATAGGATCAGGCAGTTCGGGGTTGAGTCTGAACTGCTGCGACAGGTTATCCGCGGCGGGAAGCCGTTCATGACCAGCGGATGCCCCGGGCGCGACGGCAGCCTCGCGTGCAACCGGCCATATGGCGACTCCATGCCTGGTGAGGACATCAGGAGCTATCCATTCTTACCTGAGAAGGAAGACATTGAAAAGATAGAGGCACAACTATGGACCTACTGAAGATTACATTCTTCGTTCCAAACCTTAAACATTTTGAGACCGGCGAAGTATGTTCCATGGCGGGTCCCGCCTTCGTCCCCATATCGGTGACGGGGACCACCTGCTCGCTCATGTGCGATCACTGCAGCGCGAAGATACTGGAGTCCATGTTCAGCGCAGAAACCCCGGATGTACTGAAAGACCTCCTCGTTCGCCTGGCCGCCGACGGATGCACAGGAGCGCTGATCACTGGCGGGTCAGATGCTGGCGGAAGGGTTCCCCTAGAGCCATTCGAAGATGTGATGAAGTTCGCCAGAGAGGAACTAGGGTTGCGGATCGCCGTCCACACTGGCATAGTCTCGCGGCGCACGGCTCTCTCGCTGAAGCGGGCGAAAGTGGCCGTGGCGATGACTGACATTGTCGGCAGCGCGGAAACGCTGAATCGCGTCTGCCACCTTCCCGCCGGCCCCAGCGCGTACCTCGAATCTCTGCTCAACCTTGCTGATGCCGGAGTTCCGATGAGCCCCCACGTGGTGATCGGCCTTGACTACGGGCACATTCGGGGTGAAATGAAAGCTATTGACATGATAGCTTCTGTCCCAGTGAATTCCGCCGTCCTCGTGGTGCTAAAACCCACGCGTGGTACCCCGATGGAAGGTGTGGCGCCGCCCGTTCTCGATTCGGTGCGAGAAGTGTTCGCCTACGCCAGATCGAGGCTCGTTCGCGTGCCCCTTCTGCTCGGATGCGCCAGGCCTCCTGGCTCTTACGGGCACGAACTGGAGAAGATGGCGGTGGATCTGGGATTCGACGGGATCGCATACCCGTCGGACGGTCTGGTCTCGTACGCCGCGCAAAAGGGGTACTCGGTGAACGTCAGGTACGAATGCTGTTCGATGGTTTTCGAGACCTCCGCACCACACTGCCAAAGCGTAGCCCATCACCGGGGAAGGGAAGACTCGCAAGGCATTCGAAAAGGAGCTGGCCATCCTGACGGCCAGGAGGCAGACGCCGGGAGAGGATTCATCTGCTAGAGCGGTGTGCGTGGCGCGGATGCCTGTTAAGAACTACAGCAGCGCCTGCAATCGCGGCTATGAGGAGGCTTGCGATCTGCCCGGCTGTCAACCCCAGCATTACCGCTGGTTCACCCCGCGGGAACTCTACAGCGAAACGCAACGCTGAATACATGAGCATGTAAAGCGAGAAGATGCGCCCGGGCCTAACTGCGCTGCGGATGTTTATGCATTAGGCCGTTAGTACGCGTACCCGGGGGACCAGGATGTATACCGGTGGGCTGTGTCCGCAATTGAGAAATGGCCAGCAGGTGTAACGCGGGCCCCTCTTGAGCTTGTCCTCGGATTGAGAAGAAGCAAAGAAGGCACTCAGCCTCTGCCCTCGAGCATAGATTCCCCGCTCCAGCAGTCTCTAACAGCTCCAATAACAGACCTACGAGGTGGACGACGTCCAAGCCCGTAATCAGCTCTGAGCGAATGAAAAATGGCAGAAGGGAGAGAAAGGCGATTTCCCATCATACGGTCAACCATCGGCAGCCGCTTCGAAAGCAACTTCGGGCACGATCGTTATCACTGAGGTGGCCAGAAACGTCGCGGTCTTACGGCAAAGTGACCACAGATGACCTTGGGCACAGAGCTGCTTTTACAGACTCTCGGGGACCCCGCTGGGGACTCTGATCTCGCCGCGTTCGTAAAGTAGCATTCTAACGGGTCACCGCATGTCGCTCGGCTTAACACCCACGTGTACGGACGGTTCGATTAGTGGCTTTTCAACGCGAATACGATCCCTCAGCGCGCGAAGCTCTAAGAGGGCCCTATCAGCCTCTCGCCGGAGATGGTCGGCAATAACAGGTGTGGAAACCGTGCTGAGGATCTGGCTCATGAGGAGGAGCTCGTGAGCTGCGGCCTTGAAGTCACGCAGTTCAGTCGTCCTGGCGATGGCTTCGTCTAGGAACCTGGCGACCGTATTGAAGGACTCGGGACGCGCTTCTGACATCGACTCCAGGTCCATGGCCGTCTGGAACAGGCGCGTAAAGGTTCTGAGGAACTCCTCGGCTTGGGCAATGAGTGCCCTCTCCGACGGGTCGAGCAGGTGTATTATGAATTCGACGTGTTCCTTCATGATACGCATCCAAAAGACTGCGCGCCGCATAATAGCGCGGAAACGATGAGTTTCCTCTGGCGGCAGTTCAATAACCATTTGAAGGCGTGTGAGGAAGTGGACTGCCTCACGAGTTATATGGTCGATAAGTAGCGGAAGCAAGGCGGGGCGCAGCTGGGACTGCAGCATCAGGCGCAGGAGCCGGTACTTGAAATCGATGAGGTCGGCCACAACCTGCCGCAAAGTGGCAAGAAGATTGGGATCCAGTACTGTAGCACGGTTCACCCTTTCTTCGAGGTCTAGGAGCCTCTGTTCAAGCGCCTGAGCTTCCCTTATGAGGTCAGGCCGGTCAAAGGGTAGGCCCAGTTTTATGAACATCGCATGTTCTCTCATGATCCTTGTCCAGAAACGGACTTCTGCCAGCAGGTGGCTACCCGCGCTTTCAGGCCAATCCACCGGATTGCCACCCCGGTCGTCCCAATATTCGGCTTTTGGCTGCTCGTTTGCCATGTTGTAACACCCCCTCAGGCAACTTACTCACCCCATCTTATGTTGATGAGACGTCGCCTGCTCTCGTGAGAAGGACTTGTCGACGAACTAGCCAGAAAGCAGAGTACTTACTTGCCAGAAACGCAAATCCGAGGGAACCTGGAACCCGGATTGTTGATTAGCTAAACAACTGCGGTCGGTTGAGAAGTTCCGCAGCTACGGTCGGGAGTTTGTTGAGCAGTTCAGCAGTCTTGGTATACGCATTGTTGGGCATGTCAACGCTTGGGCGGATAGACTGCGGGCTGGCCGTACAGTCGATGGGACAGGACTGTCGAAGATCTCAACAGCTGTGGCAGCTGCGGTTTGGAGGAATTCAAGAGCCTGCTACGGGTGGCTGTTGAGGAGTTCAACAAAGTCGGTTTGAGGCACCTCGAAACTGGAGGTGTGTGATTTCGACCTGTTGACTGACTCGGATAGGTACGAGTTGCAGAGGATAACAAGAAGCTCTGTGACGATCGCATGAGGTAGGCTCGCCTGAACTGAGACTCCTCTCCGCGACTCAGTGAAGGCTTATGGATTCCCCGCGAGGGATGTGCGGAGCCCTCCGACGGGAGGGGCGGGGGGAGCACCGGATCCGTTACTTTCCGCTTCCGGGAGGGCTAGATGTGCTGCTTGAGGCGCTTCACCAAGGCTTCAGCGGCAACACATGCACACTCAAGGTGCAAAGGCACGTGCGGGATATGCTATCTTACCGTCCGCGAGCTTTCGGTTGACGGCGCCCTCTAGAGACCTGCTCGCTGAACAGGGTTATCGTGTTGACATTCACGAAGAATGCCAGGAACAGCTTTAGGATCGTATTGGAAAGCCGAATAAGCCCACAGTCCAACCTGCCCCGGGCAGCGTACCCCCGGGGCACAGACCACTTTCAGCCACACACTATGCTGACGGATTCATGTAGATGCGCTGGATATGGCCTAGCTTGGCGATCCTCTGTTCTACCATGACTTCCGCAGCTCTGTGAGTGGGTAGGCCTGTTTCCTTCGAGATTCTGTATACGAGACGCAGCCGTCTGGTGATGTCTCTCACCTTGTGCATTACACGCTCCCGACGGAAACCCTCCAGTTCGTCAGCTGCCTGGATTACCCCTCCGGCGTTTATAATGAAATCGGGCGCGTATAGAATACCGCGCTGGTGAAGTTGGTCACCGTGCCGTGGCTCGGCGAGTTGATTGTTGGCCGCTCCTGCCACCACGCGACACTTTAACCTGGGAATAGTGTCGTCGTTGAGCACAGCCCCGAGCGCGTTCGGCGAGAAAACGTCACAGGCTACGTCGAAAATGAAGTCCGGGTCGACGGTCTCTATAGCAGCGCCGTACTTTTCCTTCACACGTGCTACGTTATCGGGCAGGACATCGCACGCGGTGACGTGTGCACCCGCGTCAATGAGCATTCCCGTTAAAAGCGAACCCACCTTGCCGAGTCCTTGAACTGCCACGCGCCGTCCCTTTAAGGATGGGTCTCCGAAGGCCTCTTCGAGCGTGGCGCGAATACCTTCAAATACGCCGTAGGCTGTCGGTATGGCCGTACTACCACCGCCACCGTATTCTTCCGGCAGTCCCACTACCCAGCGGGTCTCATGGCGGGAGAACACAAAATCATCGGGGGTGGTCCCCACGTCGGTACCGGTCATGTATCGGCCGTTGAAACCACCAACGAAGCGGCCCAGAGCGCGAAACATCTCCTCTGATTTTTCCTTAGGATCCCCCCATATTACCGTCTTCCCGCCGCCATAGTTGAGACCGCTGCCGGCGTTCTTATACGTCATGCCTCTAGCTAGCCTAATGCCGTCACGGAGAGCCTCTTCTTCGGTTTTGTAGGGCCACATTCGGCACCCACCCAAAGCCGGCCCAAGAGTGGTGTCATGAATTACGATGATGGCCTTCAATCCTGAACTCTTGTCGTAGCAGAAGGTCACCTGTTCGCATCCCGACTCCTCCATCATCTTGAAGATACTCATTTTTCTTTACCTCCTCACAGTCTCGAGACTGCTGCGGCAAACGCGATCGACGCTAGCTTTGAGGCGGGAGGGTCTGCCCGAGAGGTGATCACGATGGGGGCTCGAGCTCCCACGACGATGCCGGCCATAAGGCCGCCTGCAATAAAGGTCATGCTCTTGGCGAGCACATTACCTGCTTCGATGTCTGGCACTATGAGAATATCTGCACTTCCTGCTACTGGCCCTGCTATCTTTTTATGCTTGGCAGCTTCTGGGCTAATGGCAGCGTCCAGGGACAATGGCCCGTCCACCACGCAGCCCGTTATCTGCCCTCGTTCCGCCATGACTTTCAAGCATGCTGCATGCACGGCAGCCGTCATGGCCTCGGAAATCGTTTCTACAGCGGCCAATATAGCTACCTTCGGGTTTTCCAGGCCGAAGGCCCGGGCGGCGAATACCGCATTTCGGACGATTTCCGCTTTTTCTGGGAATGTCGGTGCAGGAACCAAGCCGCCGTCGCTTAGGAGGAACAACCTATTTATACACGGCAGCTCTATCGCGGCAACGTGCGTGAGCAATCTGCCGGTGCGAAGACCCTTATCCGGATCGAGTGCTGCCCTCATGATATCTGCCGTCTGGAGGAGGCCTTTCATCAGGATCCCCGCTTCGCCCACGCGAACGGCTTCAACCGCACCTGCGCATGCCTCCTTGACGTTTGCTGAGTGGCGAATCTCAAATGCTGAGGATTCAGGGCTGATTTGAGACCACAGCTCATTCACTTTTGTCGCGTTTCCGAAGAATATGGGCTCAGCTAACCCTTCCCGTACGGCCCACGCGCACGCTTCGAGCACTTCAGTGTATTCTGCTCCAGCTACGGCTATCCTGACTGGGGCATGCCGTTTTGCCGAATCGACCAAGTTGCGAAGGCGCGGAGTCAGCTCCAAAGAGACCACCTCGCTTCATCGAGCCTTCAAGATATGACACGCACCTTCACTTGGTTCGCCTTTTTATTCAGAATTCCTGCTATCTTTGGGAAGTTTTCCGGCTACGATATCCCGGACAGTTTCCAGTACTCCTTCGGAATACGGCGCAGTGGTTACGTAATTGGCGACGCTCTTGAGTTCGTCTACTGCGTTGGAAACCGCCACTCCGAACCCGGAAGCTCTAACCATCCCTTGGTCTCCGAGGCCGTCACCGATCGCGACGATTTCGTCGGTCCCAATGCCCATTGCTTTTGCGAGCACGCACATTGCATGGTGTTTGGTAGCATCTTTCGCCCTGATCTCTAGTAGGTGGGGCAATACTCTTTCAACCTCCGCGCAGCCACAAAGGCGGCGCGACAGCTGCATACACAGGGGAGTCACTCTTTCGGGACTTCCCCGCAAGGCGACCACCCGTACAGAACTAGAGAGGCTTGCCAAATTCTCTTTCTCTACGAAATTCATCCCAAGTGCTGCAGCGTATTTCAATACGCCTTCGCTTAGCCTCTTCGCAAAGCCATTGTCAGAAGTAAAGACCACTATGTCCAAATCCGGCGGCACGTGTGCAAGCACCTCTGCGTATACGGAGGGGTCCAGGATTCTGTCCTGGATCACATCCCGCTCGAGGCAACGTATGGTAGCACCACCAGCGCATATGAACGGGACTCGGATGCCCAACTGCCTTATGATGTGGGCTGCAGCAGGGTAGGCCCGCCCAGTGGCTACGCTTATCTCTATGGAGGCTTCGTGGGCGAGACGAACTGCTTCCATTGCTTCCGCAGTAACGCGATGGGAACGGTCCAGCATCGTGCCGTCGAGATCGACAAGTATTAGCTTGAACACCCTCACTCTGGCTGCCTCCTCGTTCCGAAATGACCTAGGTTGAATCTACAATCCATTATACAGTTGAGCAGTAGACGCCTAGCTGGGGGGATGACCTTGAGGGGGGCTGAAAGCTGAAACCCGGCGAGCTGCCTTTCCGCTCAGACCGGGCTCCTTTTAGCTGGACCGTACGATCAGTTATTCTTCACTCTCACTGTTAGGTTCCTCGGCTCTCCGACGCCGCCCATCCTACCAATCTTCTCGCCGTTTATTGTAATCTCGCACATCCAGGGTTTGCCAGATCTTATCACAGCTTGTTTGGCTGCTTTAACTTCCAGCGCATGCCCGGGCTTCATCAATCCCTGATAAACCTGCTTCCCATCTGAAACTGCGCTGATCCAACATTCCGTGTCGCCCGGAGCACCCGCCACGATTTCGAGCGAGATCACCGCTTCTCTGCCGACCAGCTCGTATACAGTATTATAGGCGGTATTCTCCACAAGCACTGCGCGCGGTTTCTCAGGTGGCTGAGCCGGCTCCTTCGGAGCATCGTGGTCTACCTGCTGAGCTTCCTTCGCCGGGGCCGGTTCTAGTTGCGTGCTTGCAGGCCTGGAGACGAGTCTAATTGCGAGAAATGCGATGGCAGCGATCGCGAGCACGATGAATCCGAACACCCACTTGGGGACGGCGTTTGCGCGTGCCCGTTGTGCCCGCCTGGGCCGTTCGGAGGTTTGGGTTGCCTGAGTCTGTGGCTCAGGCTCTTCGTCTGTTGGATGTCCGAGATACTCCGTCAACAGTTTGGTACTATCCAAGCCCAGGCATTCTGCGTAAGTCTTCACGAACAAGCGGAAATACGCCATATTCAGGTAAGGTAATGGCCTTCCCGCTTCTATATTCTTCAGATGTACTTTTCTTATTTTAGTTTTAGCTTCGACCTCTTCCAGGGCAAGACCCTGGGCTTCCCTCGCTTCTTTAAGGGTCTTTCCTAGGGCTTCCAGTTGTTCCATTATGCCGTTCCTCCACCCATAGATGGCGTTCGATAAGAAACCCCAATATCCTTCTTTCATGTCACAAACAGAGTTCTCAAATGCGTATTATGGGGCTGCCGGGGGGACACACCATGCAGAGTCCAGTACCGGACATTTTTGTTCAATTGGAGAAAGGACAGATTCCTGTTACTACCGCCCTGAGACTCCTGGACGAAGAGGCCGACCAGAACGCGAAGTGTAGCGTTGCTTCTGTGGAGAAATGCCTAGCTGAACTGAATGAACTGATTGGCCTCAACGAGGTGAAAGACCTCGTGAAGGAGCTATATGCGTTCGTTGAGGTGCAGCGGCGCCGGACAAGAGTGGGCCTGGCGGCAGAAGCGATGAGCCTGCACATGATATTTAGGGGTAACCCTGGTACTGGCAAGACCACGGTAGCCAGGGTCATTGGAAAGATGCTCAAGGAGGTCGGGATTCTTAAGAAAGGCCACTTGGTGGAGGTGGAACGTGCAGACCTCGTCGGCGAGTACATAGGACATACGGCTCAAAAAACACGAGAGCAGATAAAGCGTGCCTTAGGCGGGATTCTTTTCGTCGACGAAGCCTACTCACTGGCCAGGGGAGGTGAAAAGGACTTCGGCAAGGAGTGCATCGATGTGCTAGTCAAAGCTATGGAAGACCATCGCAATGAACTCGTTCTGATTTTGGCGGGTTACCGGGACGAAATGGCGCGATTTCTGCAAGCCAACCCCGGACTGCGCTCGCGATTCCCGATTCAAATCGAGTTCCCTGACTACTCCCCAAACGAATTGCTGCAAATAGCCGAGCTCATGTTGAAAAAACGCCAATACCGCTTTACTTCCGAGGCCCGCGAGGCGTTTTTCCGGCGCATCGAAGGAGCACTTCGTACGGAGCTAATACCGGGGAACGCCAGGATGGTCAGGAACATGGTAGAAAAGGCAATTAGACGGCAAGCGCTGAGGCTCGTCAGCAAAACTGACGCTACCATGGATGAGTTGATGACGATAACTGTAGCCGAGGTGGACCTGCTTTGAACGCCTGTGTCATCGTGGGAAGAGCCAACTGCGGCAAGACTACGTTTTACACGAACTTTCTCCGTTCTCTGGGTTACCGCGATCCAAAAGGGGAGGCGTGCCCCATCACCCTGCGTTGGAAACGTTCGGTAAAGGCGTGCGAGCTCGTGGATACGGTCAGCCTGGTGGACGGTATCCTCCCTGACGCAGCGGCTAGGGCGGGGATGGCTCGGACGCTTATGCTTCTGGCGAGCGCCTACGTCGTCATCCACGTGGTGAGTGCGCCCTTAGGGGCGAAGGGCTTCCGGGAAACCACAGGGGCCATAGATCTTTTGGTTTCTAGGTATGCTCGAAGGCGCAAAAAGTATCTGCTCCTGGCAAATAAGTGCGACTTACCTGGTGCCAGGACCGGTATCCAGGAGCTGAGGGCGGAATTGGGCGACCAAACAATTATACCGATATCGGCCACCCTGCAGACAGGTTTCCACCAAGTGCAGGAGTACCTCTTTAATTTGCTCTGATTCAGGCCCTGTAGTAAACTACCATGGGGTACGGAGCGCATGGAGTCGTTTGTGCGTAATATTATGGCGGAATTGGATATCGACGAAAGTAGCCCGGTAGGGAAGAACGCCTTGTCAGCCGCACGAGATATCGCCCCCATCTGGCATGCCATTTCGGCGGCCGCGGCAAGGCGCCAGACGAGGGTGCTGCTCGCTTTCAAGGAGTGTCGTGTGTCTACGGAGCACTTCGCCCCTTCGACGGGCTATGGATACGGAGATAGAGGCAGAGAGGTTTTGGAGGCGGTCTGGTCGAAGGTTTTTGGAGCGGAAGCCGCCCTGGTTAGGCCCCAGATCGTTTCTGGGACGCATGCCATTGCGCTCTGCCTTTGGGCAACTGCACACCCTGGCACCACGGTGGTAAGCGCCACGGGGGAACCGTATGAGACGGTTAAATCGATCCTTGGCATCGCTGGCCAGGAAAACGGCTTGAGCCAGGCCGGGGTGAAGTACGTACAGGTGAACCTGACTCCCGACAACAAGCCAGATTTGCGTCTGCTGGAAGAGGCCATTACCCGTGAAACATCAGTCGTGCTCATCCAAAGATCGGGAGGATATTCGCCACGCAAGGCGTTGCCGCTCGGAGAAATCGGACGAATTGTAGAAAAGGCAAAGAACAGGAACCCTCGAGCGGTTTGCATTGTAGATAACTGTTATGGTGAGTTTGTGAATGACATGGAGCCGAATGCAGTTGGCGCTGACCTCGTAGCTGGTTCTCTGATCAAAAACCCAGGCGGAGCGCTGGTTCCCACTGGCGGATATGTTGCGGGTAGAGCAGACCTGGTCAGGCGTGTGGCCGAAAGATTGATTGCACCTGGCTGTGCTGACGTAGGGCCATCACCAATGGGATTCAGACATGTTTTCCAGGGACTTTTCACTGCGCCTCATACGGTTGGAGAGGCCCTGAAAGGGGCAGTCTTTGGTGCGCGATTATTCGAGCTCTTGGGCCTGGAAGTCAGGCCGCGTTTCGACGAGGAAAGGTCTGACATCATTCAAGCAATCAAGCTGGGATCGAAAGAAAAATTGTTGAAGTTCGTCAGGGAGGTCCAGAGGTTTTCTCCAGTTGATTCCCATGTAACCCCAGAGCCTTGGCAAATGCCCGGGTATCAACACGAAGTGGTGATGGCTGCTGGTACCTTCGTTCAGGGGAGTTCGATAGAGCTTAGTGCAGACGCTCCGGTAATCTCGCCATACGAAGTGTATCTACAGGGCGGCATCAGCGCAGCACATGTGGTTGCTGCTTTGCTGCGCGCAGCCCTCACTTTATTCGCCTAAACAACCCCGTTACGACACCGAGCACTTTAAATGGTTCTCCTCCTCGGATCGTTATATCGGAGAAAGCGGGGTTCTCCGGATGGAGTATCACGCAATCCTGCCCGAAATGTATACGCTTTACGGTAGCCTCGTCTGCCAGCAAAACCACCGCGATGTCCCCTTCGGAGCAGTAATCTTGTTGCCTCACGACTAGGAAGTCCCCGTCTAAAATACCTGCGCCGATCATGCTATCCCCTTTCACTCGGAGCACAAAGTGTGATCCAGGCTTGCCCAGCTCAGTGGGTACTGGCAAATAGCCCTCTATATTCTGTGTAGCTAGAATAGGCAGCCCGGCAGTAACCTTTCCCACAAGAGGTAGGAGGTTATTAGGCAGGCTTTCGCTACCGAGGAGCCTGATCGCCCTTGTAATGGACGGCTCTCTAAGAATAATGCCCTTCTCCTCTAGCCTTTTCAGTTGGGCGTGTACTGCAGAGGGGGACTTCAGCCCCACAGCACGGCCGATCTCCCTCACCGTAGGAGGGTATCCGCGCTGCGTTAGGGTTTCTCTGATAAACCGGACGATTTCTGCCTGACGAGGGGTAAGATCGGACACACGCATCACCCCCTTTACAATAACACGACAGGGTCGGACATACTATCACTTTGGTGGCCAGAGCGCTTAAACGATTACTTCACACTGCACATTTCAAAAACCTGGGTGCGCCTGTAATGAAGCCGTGACCCCCCTTGCACTATCTGCTTGGGAAGAAGGGCTTTGTTTTTCAAGGTCCTGCTGGTATCGTGGAGCTTTGGGACATCCATCCCAGGGCTCGCAACACACTGCCTTGCGATTTCCCATCTTCGCGCCCGAGAGCAGTAGATTACAAGGGCCAGCAAACTCTCCAGCGGCCTGCATCACCTGGTACACGCTCCGTTTGATGCTACAAAACGTAGCTGCAGAAGCCCTGTGGCTGCCAAATGGTGCCAGGCCATGCGTGTCGTCGCTGAGACGAAGTAGGAGAGGGGAAACACGAGAAGGAAAATTGCCAGGCGAGAGCGAATATTGGCGCAATACCAAGTCCACAACGGAAACCGGGGTGCTGGCCATGTCAGGCTCACCAAACTTCGAGTCCGTCCTGGCTTTGCTCAATTCGTTGGGTTTGGCCGTTTTGGCGTGTGACGCTGCTGGACACATCCTTCTTGCCAGCGATGCGGCGGCTAAACTGTTCAACGCTATGCCGCGAGACTTGTTGGGTCGAAACGTGGGCGAATTGATACCGCCTGATTCGTGTTCAGACTTCCCCGGTGCTTCGCGCACGGTGAACGGACGAAGTATCAGGGTGAGGCGTCGTGACCTCGAGCTCGAGTCCACCATGCTCGCACTGTTTACTCTGGAGGATGTGACCGAAACCATAGATCTTGTACGGCAGCTAGATGAGATGCGGTCAATGAAAAGCACCCTTGAAACCATACTCGAAAATGCCTACGAGGGAATCGTGGTTGTGGACGCGGACGGTTTCATTACGATGTTGAACCAACCTTACGCGCGCTTTCTCGGGGTAGATGCAGAAACAGCGGTCGGCAAACATGTTACCGATGTCATAGAAAACACCCGATTACACCTCGTGGTGCAAACGGGGATCGCTGAAGTAGGGGAAGTACAGAGGATTAGAGGCCACAACACGGTGGTCATGAGGGTGCCCATCTTTAAGGACGGACGAGTGATAGGTGCTGTCGGGAAAGTGATGTTCCGCGACGTTCAAGAAGCTAGAGCGTTGGTGAGGCGCTTAAACGTATTAGAGGAGAAACTCGAGTTGTATAAGCGGGAACTTAAAAGAGCATATGCTTCGAAATATTCTCTTCAAAGTATTGTAGGGGAAAGCCAGCAGATTAAAGACGTTAAAAGGATGATCGAGAAGGTGGCTCGGACTAATTCCACTGTGCTAATTCGTGGGGAAAGCGGGACCGGGAAGGAACTGGTAGCCCACGCGATTCATGAACTGTCCGCGTACCATGGCGGCCCTTTCGTGAAAATCAATTGTGCTGCTGTACCTGAAACACTTCTCGAGTCGGAACTGTTTGGCTACGTGGAGGGGGCTTTCACCGGGGCAAGAAACGGCGGCAAACCTGGCAAGTTCGAGCTAGCCGATGGGGGTACAATCTTCCTGGACGAGATTGGAGATATGCCTGGGAACATGCAGGCTAAGTTACTCCGGGTCCTACAGGAACGTGAGATTGAGAGGATCGGTTCTAACCGGCCCACAAAGGTGAACGTGCGCGTGATCGCGGCCACCAACCAGAATCTCGAGCAAAAGGTCAGGAGCGGTGAGTTCCGTGCTGACCTATACTTCCGGTTAAACGTCGTGACGATCACGCTGCCACCATTACGTGAGCATAGAGAAGACATCCCTTTACTCCTCAACCACTTAATAAATAGATTCAACTCGGAATTCGGTATACAGGTTAAAGGAGTGTCGGCAGAAGCACTCTCGGCGTTGATGGCTTACTCGTGGCCCGGCAACGTTCGTGAGCTTGAGAATATGCTGGAGAGGGCATACAACCTCATCGAACAAGGTGACGTTGTCTCGCTCGAACATCTCCCGGATCACCTTAGACGCAAGAGGCAGCCTGAGCAAGCTGCGCGGAGGCTACAGGCTACGTTGCAGGAATCCGAAAGAGCGGCCATAATTGCGGCGTTAAAGGCTACCGGAGGCAACAGGACAGAAACGGCCCGGCTATTAGGGATTCACCGGTCAGGCTTGTACCAGAAGCTCAAGAAATACCACATAGAACCATCATCCGTGTTAGATGTGTCTAGTCGAGGTGACGTCGCTGAACATAGACAGTCGGAACTTGGCTTGATTTAAGTTGTCCAGGCGCTAACGTCCATGGGCCGCGACACCCGAAAACTCAGGCAGCAAGCAAACCCAGGTGTCTCATGGATGGCACAATATTTGCACCATTCTGACACCAGGGGGTGCGAATGTGAATATCGAAAAAGTGATGGTCGTAGGTGCTGGAACGATGGGTTCCGGCATCGCACAGGTAGTGGCAGAGGCCGGTTACCCAGTGGTGCTTGCTGACATAGAGGAATGCTTGGTGGTGCGTGGTCTCGCGCGAGTGAAGTCAAATATAGAGAAGAAGGTGAGTAAGGGTAAGCTTAAGCCAGAAGAAATGCACACTATCCTGGATCGAATTCAGATCACCGAGGATGTGGCTGTAGGCAAGGATTGTTCGCTCGTGATTGAAGCGATTACGGAAGATCTCAAAGCGAAGGAGGAGCTTTTCCGTAAGCTGGACTCGATTTGTGACGCGAGCACGATTTTTGCCTCGAACACATCCACTCTGTCCATCACGAAGATGGCGTCCGCTACCAAGCGACCGGACAAGTTCATCGGCCTGCACTTCTTTAACCCCGCGCCTGTAATGGCTCTGGTGGAGATCACGAAGGGCATGCTTACCTCGGACGAAACCCTGGAAGTCGCTAAAGCTTTTGCCCTAAGCGTAGGGAAGAGCCCTGTACTGGTAAACGAGGCACCCGGTTTCATCGTAAACAGAATTCTTTTACCGATGATCAACGAGGCCTGCTACGAACTCATGGAGGGTGTAGCTTCGGCAGAGGACATCGATGCTGCCATGAAACTGGGGGCAAATCACCCAATCGGACCGCTGGCATTGGCAGACCTGATCGGGTTGGATGTATGTGTTTACATAATGGAAATACTGCACTCCGAATTAGGGGAAGATAAGTATAGACCTTGTCCGTTGCTTCGTAAGATGGTGAGAGCCGGAAAGCTGGGGCGCAAGACTGGCGAGGGCTTTTTCAAATACGGTTCTTAGGGGGCCATCGCCCCCTTTTTTTCTCACTGTACTTGTTCAGATGGACTTTGAAACTGGTTGAGGATGTTAGTACATTGCTTCAGCATTTGCTCCATCTGGTTAAGTGCTTGAGACTGAAACATAGCGGTCTGGGACTGAGAAAGGGCAGACACCGCTTGCTGAAGTGACTGGGCAATTTGAGTGTCTGCTCTTGAGCGGGCAGTACCCAACTCCTGGGAGATTTGATCGAGCGTCTTTTTCACATTTTGGGCGTTGGTTTTTACCGATTCTGGCCCACTTTGGGTGACTTCGTGCACTCTTTGGATCAAACGGGCAAGCATCTCCAGCTTTTGAGAATCTTGCACGTAAGTAGACGCCTGAGTCAGTGAGCCCTGTAACTGTTGCTCGACGCTCATTTGCTGTTCTCGCAGGCTGCCTTGAATCTGGCTTACCAGATCCGACACCTGCTCAAAAGCAGATTTCGGAGGTGGTGGAGTAAAAGTCTTGACGGTTTGCTGCAATTGATTGATAGGCGTGTCTGGGCCCTTTTCTAAGGCAAGCCTATCTAGGTCATAATCTTCCTTTTTGGGCATGGTTATCCTCCTCACAAAGATAAAAGATAATCGAGGGATGGACGGGCCATCCCTCGTCACACAGATTACTGCAGTGGCGTTCCTTGGTTGAGCGCCTGTTCGGCGTATCTAATCATTACCTTAACCATATTACCGCCGATCTTGCCGCCTATCTTGCCGCACTCTCGGGAGGTCATGTCACCCCAACCTACTTGCCGTATCTTGGGCATGAGTCCTAATTCCTCAGCAATTTCATATTTAAAGCGATCCAAGGTATCTTTTGTAATTAGTGGGTTGTCACTAAATTTTGGCAAAGAAGTCACCTCCTTTGACCCTAGTTATAGTCTTTGCATTTGTAATGGGGCTATATCCTAGAATTTGTTGCTTTAAATCGAAGGAAGCTGTAACGTGAGGAGGGAATTATTTAGCGCGAGGTGTTTCAAATGAGGCATTTTTTGCCTGCAACGCAACTGCGCGAGGAAATGCTTGCCATAAAAGAGGAAGCACGCTATCTAAGCGAGCTCGTAAGTCTTGACGATGACGAACGCGCCAAACTCATTGAATTCTACGCTTCGAATGGTTACCATGTTACTTATGAAGACGAGTTAAGACGAGCGGTAGACTCTATCCGAAAACGCGTAGAGACACTGAATGATTTGTTTGCGAGGCTCGCGTGTGATCCGCTGATTTGGCTTGGTGAAGGTAACACGGAAGAGGTCATCTCGCTTCTAGAAGAGTTATTGGATAAACATGCAAACAAGCGGTCCAGGCAGCAGCGCTTCGCCTGAACTCTTGATGATCGGGGGGAGTATCGTGCCCATATTTGAATACAAATGTAGTGACTGCGGCGACATTTTTGAGGAACTCGAGAGCAGGAATAGTCAGGTTGCGCCTGCTTGCCCCAAGTGTGGGAGTAGCAAAGTCATCAAAATGATTTCAAGGTTTTCTGCAAAGGGAAGCGACGGCTTTCAAATTCGAGCGAGCTCCTGTGGGAGTTGCTCAGGGGGGAGTTGCTCGACCTGTCACTGAATGCAGCATGCCGCGGAGGGGATGAGTTTGAAGGTCAGAATATCTGTTTACGGGCACTCCCGGCAGTTTTTCCTCGACCGTACGCCGGTAGAGCTGGAGTTTGACGAACCTCTGTCGGTTGCGCAAATCCTCGAGAAGCTTTCCATAAACCCCCAGCTCATTATGTCCGTGTTTTCTGGAGGGCAGAGGAGAGGGCAGGACTACGTGCCGAGGGATGGGGAGGAGCTCGTGCTCGTGTCGCCTCCTGCAGGAGGGTAACCATAATGTCGGACTGGCGTGTCGGAGGTCTCGACGAGATGGGGAGTGAGCTGAATCCTTCCAGAATTCAGTCCCTCCTCGAAGGATCCAGGATAGGGAAGAAAATATGCCTCTTTTCTGAGTGCGAATCCACAAACGACGAAGCGCGTGCTTTAGCGCAAAATGGGGAGCCGGAGGGGACCGTCATAATCGCAGAGCGCCAGTCGAAAGGGAGGGGGCGCCTCCAAAGACGCTGGTTTTCGCCGGCAGGCGGTTTGTGGTTCAGTGTAATATTACGCCCGGGTCGGTGTGATTCGCTGGGGCTTCTGCCGTTGGCGGTGGGTTTGGGAGTGTGTGAAGGACTTCAGTGCCACTTGAACGGCAATCCGTTGGGGATCAAATGGCCTAACGATATCGTGTCAGTTCCCGATGGCAAGAAACTCTGTGGCGTGCTGTGTGAATGCAGCGAACTGTGGGTAATCGCAGGAATTGGGATAAACGCAAACCTCGACCCGGAGAGTCTTCCGGAAGAGATAAGGACGGTCTCTACCTCCATGAAGATGCTTCTGGGGCGAGCAGCCGACAGAAATGCGGTTATGGCCTCGGTTCTCACCTCCCTAGACCGGGCGTACAGACTTTTTGTTGGAGGCGATAGGCAGGAGCTTGTGAGACTGATCTCTTCGAAGTGCGTTACTTTGGGTAAGACAGTCCGGGTTAACGACGGCCAGACGGTATTTGCCGCCGAAGCCTTGAAGATCGAGCTTGACGGCGCGCTGAGGGTGCGTATTCTAGGTAATGGTCGTTCGGTGAACATTTACGCAGGCGATGTTACGCTTTCACACTGGTAAACGGGGTGACGCAGATTGCGGGATCGGGTGGAGCCTCCTGAGCGGCTGGTAGCCTACGTGCTGTGTGCTCTTTTCGGGGCCGTTACTGCGGTGTTGAGTCTGATAAAGATTCCTCTTCCGTTTACGCCGATACCTGTCACCGGCCAGAGCCTGGGTCCGATGCTGGCGGGTTTGGTCCTCGGCCCCAAATATGGCGCCATTAGTCAGATCGTCTATGTTTTGCTAGGTGTTCTTGGACTGCCTGTGTTCGCAAACAAAGCAGCCGGGCCGGGCGTTGTCATAGGCCCGTCCGGTGGGTACATCTGGGGGTTCGTAGTGGGCGCCTGGGTAACCGGCACCTTCTTTCGCTGGTCGCACAAGGGCTTTGCAGGAGCCATCGGAGCGACGATTGCTGGAGGCATACTCTCAGTTTACGTCCTGGGCGTGGCGCAACTTTGCGTGGTAGCCCGGATACCAATTGCTAAAGCAATACTTTTAGGCGCATTGCCTTTTATTCCGGGCGACCTGCTCAAGGTGGTAATAGCTGCCACTTCAGGCCCCCGTATTGCCCGCCTGCCCCAGCGGTTGCTGAGAGAGACTAGGCGTGAACGCCCTGACGAGGACGTGGATCACCATTGAGTGAACTGGAATGAGAAAAGCCCTGGCTACGATCCTGGAGGGTAGGAGAACCACGAACGCTTTCCCATAGAGTCGATGAATCCAAAAAGTGTTCAGCAAGGTGCTACATGAGACGCCCGTTATTGCGACTGCCAAGAGAATCTTCGGGAAGCTCCAGCTTCCTTTGGGCTTGCCCCGTTGACCCTGTCCCAAAGCAGACAGAACAATAGACGGTAAAACGCCCTCTAGCGCTGCAGTCAACGTGAAGCCTGGATAATATGGTCCTCCAGCTGGGTTAAGCATGTAACCTATGAGGTCAGATAAGATCCCCGTCACTGCTCCGACAGCCGGGCCAAGCAGGATGCCCGAAACCATGATTGGGACTTCTCCAAAACTGATTCTGAGGCCAATTACACCTGCCACGTTCACCATGAATCCGAAATACCTGGTCAGGATCACACTGAGGGCTACAAGTATACCGATACGGGAAACTGTCTTGGAATGCAACTGGACTCCCTCCTCCTACCGGCGAGCCAGCCAACTGCCATTGCAATAGGAGGAGCAGGGGCCCCTCTTTTTGTTCAACGGCAGCGGATGCGGGCTTTGCACCGCGGGACTCTAGAACACGATTATGCTCGTCGTCCCTTCGTCCACCGGCAACTTCCCATCCGGTGGCACTTTACGCGCAATCCCTACTCTGCCTGTGACCGGCTTTGGACCGGGTCTGACACAAGTATACTTTGCCGCTGCGGGAGGTGCAACCGTAAGCGCTATCTCGATCTCGGCATCTCCTACTTCGCATAATAAGCATTATGTTACCTTGCAAACATTGCAACTCAATAGTCCGCTTGGGCGTAGCTGTAAAGATAAGCAGAGAAATAAACATGTGAGCATGGGGGAGCAACTCTTCTTAATTCTTAATGCGAGGTGGCGAACCCTCTTATGATCAGGGCTTACCCCTTGCCTTAACCAAAATGACATTTTACCAACCTATCGGCCCGATGAGTTCTTTTGGGCTGGATAACATCCGTTGCGTTTGCGTTAAGGCAAACCGCTTCTCGCGCTGAATCTCCCGAATGTCGGCGATATCCTGGACGGTTTCCACAGTGCTCGGGTACGCACCGCGGCCATTTCGAATAGCAAAATAGCAAAGTAGTAGAAGATCAAGAGATATTTCGCACCTTCGCACCCTGGATTCATAGGCTTTTTGAGTCTTTTTCTCCTGCTTTTGAAAGCGTTCAGGATGTCATTGACCAAATTGACCAATAGGAAGGCTTTTGGCCGGGTGATAATTCTGCACTTTGGGGGCAATGCTGCTTCTTGTACTCGGAAAGATGCGGTCTTTTTCGCTACTGGAACTACCGAAGTACATCTTCTTTGTCAACGGAGGCGATCTCCACAGGCAGGGTGTTGAGTATCCACTAAAGCTCCTCGCGGGTCAAGGTTCCTGCTGGGAACGTTATCCTGCTTGCCTGGCCGGGTGGGCGCAGGTCTAACCACCGCCTCGTTTTGCGTGCTTGTGGGCACGGACCCTCGTGAACTGAACCATCAGCTGACCCTTGGCGGGGTTTTCCTTGATCTCGCTCTCGTTTTCTCGAATTTGTCGAGAAACTCCAGGATCCTCACACCTTAGCGCCAGCCTTTCGTATCGTCCCTTTGAAACTTGGCTTTCAATCGTCCGGGATCGACTCCTGCATGAATCCCCCGGTGGACCTGCTTTGTCGTCTCTTTGATCTGCTCCGCCGTATCCTGACCGATTCGCGCGGTCCGCAGGTAGTCACCAAAAAGCAAGGAGGTAACGATCTACCCTTATCCAAATTCTTTCGCTGTGGCTTCTAGCATCGGAGAAAGGCCCTCCGCGTGCCGCAGAATTCATTTTGTTTGGGAGTTCTGTGTTTGGCAAGAGAAAACTGCACCAGCATGGCCATCGAAACAGGATCCACCCGGGCATAATTAAACTACTTTCTCCCGACTTCTTTTCAAGCTTTCCTTAAACCGGTAACTGTCCCCGCTTGTTG
>DUMF01000015.1 GCA_012840015.1 Bacillota bacterium | reverse complement strand
GGTAAAGGCCTTCTCAGCTGCGCGTTGTATCTCCAAGTCTAACGAAGTATGAATCCTGTAACCACCGGTGTATATGTGGGGTACGATTTCGGGCGCCACCTCGTTAAGTTGAGAGATGACGTAATCCACGAAATAGGGGGCCATTTGCGAGGGTGGGGGCCTTTTCGTGACGGAAATCCGGGTGGCCTTGGCTTTTGTGAGCGTGGCTGCATCTATCATTCCCAGTTCATTCATCCTGTCCAATACGAAGTTCCTCCGCTCCGTGGCGAGCCTGAGCGAATTGAAGGGCGAGTACCTCTCGGGGCTCCTGATGAGTCCCGCAAGCAGAGCCGATTCTGGCAGGGTAAGTTCCTTTGTGGGTTTTCCGAAGTAGTGCCGGGATGCCGCCTCTACTCCGTACGTGCCATGGCCCAGATAGATCTGGTTGAGATACATACCCAGTATTTCGTCCTTGGAATAGGTCATTTCCAGGTTTATGGTCAAAAAAGCCTCGCGTACTTTTCGAGAGAGAGATCGTTCGGGGCCGAGGAACATGTTTTTGGCGAGCTGCTGTGTTATTGTGCTGCCCCCCTCCACGATCTTGCGTGCCTCTATGTTACGGAGGAGCGCTCGAGCGATTGATTTAAGGCTGAAGCCATGGTGCGTGTAAAAGGTACTGTCTTCAGCGGCTATGACTGCCTGCCTTAGCGAAAGAGGCATTTCGGCGAACGGGATTTCTATCCGGTTCTGGACAAAGAGACTTGACACCACGGCGCCAGAAGCGTCATACACATGTGTGGTGGTGGGCACTTCAGGCGTGGGTAAAGGCGTGAGCACGACAGCCACAAACAAACCGAGCCCTGCTAGCACTGCCAACAGCAATATCGTGCTGATTGCAGCGAGTACCAGGGATCCACGTTGTGAGTGACGTTTATTCGTTCGCCTGGATTCCATAATATGCCATTAGTCTACGATGTGTTGAGGGTGCCAACCGCTTCTGGTATAATCCATTCGTACTTTGAAATGGAGGTTATGACCGCACCAATGAATATTCTTCCTACTCCTACCAAATTTAAACCGGTAGCTGGATCGGCTTGTGGTGCCACTGAGCTGAACGCTTTTGACGCTGCTTTACTCGATGCAGGGATAGGGAATCTTAATCTCATCAGGGTGTCAAGCATTCTGCCTCCTGGAGCAAAACTAGATCCGGAGCTCGTTATACCGCCGGGCTCTCTTGTGCCAACGGCGTACGCGTCGATCGTGAGCGACGTACCTGGAGATCTAATTGGCGCAGGGATAGCAGTGGGAATCGCCGAGGAGCCGAACTCTTATGGAGTCATAATGGAATACTCGGGTCATTGCGGCGCAGATGAGGCAGAGCGGACTGTGCGAGAGATGGTCCGGGAAGGTTTCAAGGCGCGGGGTCTAAAACTAAAGGAGATCATATCACGGGCGTCCGAATGCAGGGTCGAGGGTAAAGCGGGGTGTGCATTCGCTGCGATTGCCCTCTGGTATTGAGCTTTGCGATCGAGCCAGCTGCAATTCACAGCCCGAAAGGGCTTGATTTTTTGAGGCCTACGCTGAAATGTCAATATCAATAGACGAAAACGAGGAATAGCACTGTTTGGTCCTTGGCAGGGGAATAGCTGACCTGGGCCGGATCGCTAAGTCGATTTTGTCAGGAAGCCCGTCCGGCTTCAACTGAATAAAAAACCTTAGTTCTAACTCAAGGCATACGAGGGGGGATCGCTTTGGACGTTTGGTTCACTGAAAACCAAGGGCCTGGGTTGAGGATCGGTTGCCAGGTTAAAAAGGTACTGGCGTCCACGAAGAGCGCGTACCAGGAAATCGCGGTTTACGAGACATCCTCGTTCGGGCGACTTCTGGCCCTGGACGACGTGATCCAAACTACGGAGAGAGATGAGTTCGCTTACCACGAGATGATCGTACATGTGCCGATGTTCGTGCACGGGCACCCCAGGCGCGTGCTCATCATCGGCGGTGGTGACGGTGGGTGCGTCAGGGAAGTACTCAAGCATCCTTCTGTGCAGCTAGTGAAGCTCATCGAGATAGACCCGGAGGTCACTCGGATCGCTCGAGAATTCTTGCCTGGAATATCGCACAGCCTCAGTGATAACCGTGTATCTCTAGAGTTCAGAAACGGCATAGAGTATCTCCGGGAAACGGACGAGCAGTACGATGTGATAATCGTCGACTGCACCGATCCGGTAGGACCGGCGGTGGGACTCTTTTCGGACGAGTTTTACAGCGACGCTTTTAAGGCGTTGAGTGATGATGGGGTATTCGTGGAACAGACCGAATCCCCCTTTTACAACCTGGATTTGATAGAGCGCGTGCAGCGCGATCTCAAGAAGCATTTTCCGGTTGTTGGCCTATATTTGGGCGCGGTTCCAACTTATCCGGGGGGCCTGTGGAGTTATAGCATTGCGACGAAGGGGGCAGAACTGCCGGGAGATCCGTTGATCCCGCTGACGTTCAGCGGCAAATACTATAATGCTTACGTACACAGGGCGGCGTTTGTCCTCCCAGAGTTCGTAAGGAAAAGACTTGGAGGTCCTCCAGTTGACTGAGTTCGAATTGGGATCGTTCCTGGGGTGCAGACAACATTCAGGCAATCCTCTTCACCGGCCTCGCTCGGACGCCAACGGCTTCCGGAAAGCAGTGCTGCTGGGTGCTCCCTTGGACGCCACGGTTTCTTTCAGACCTGGCTGCAGGTTTGGACCCGAGCGCATACGTACGATCTCGCGGAGTCTCGAGGAATACAGTTTCCCCTTGAGAGCAAGCCTGGACACTGTGGATTTCGAAGATGCAGGGGATATCGAGATGCCTTTGGGAAACCCCGCGAAGAGCCTGGACGAGATAGAGAGAGTGTGCACGGAGGTGTTCAGGGACGGACGTTTGCTATTCATGCTCGGCGGCGAACACCTGGTGACTGTCGGCGCCGTGCGTGCGGCGAAGAAATTCTACCCTAACCTTCACGTACTTCAGCTGGATGCTCATGCCGATTTGAGGGACGAGTTCTTCGGGGAAAAGCTCTCTCATGCTACCGTGATGAGGAGGGTGCTGGAAGAAGTGGGCCCGGGGAGGCTCCATCAAATAGGAGTGAGATCGGCGGTTGCTGAAGAGGCGGCGCTCATGACAATCGAGACAAACTATTATCAGGGCAGTTTTCTAGATGCGCTGCGGATTGCTGTGCGGAACTTGGAAGGCAAGCCTGTGTACTTGACAGTTGACATAGATGTGGTTGACCCCGCCTATGCACCTGGAACGGGATCACCCGAGCCAGGTGGGATCACCTCAGCGGAACTGCTCGAGGGGATCAGGGTGCTGGGGGGAACGGGCCAATCTGGAATCAACCTCGTAGGCATGGACGTGGTAGAGGTGTCGCCGGCCCAGGATCCATCCGATATCACTTCTTTGCTCGCGGCTCGCGTCGTCAGGGATTCCCTCATCATCTTTGCGGGAGGGAAATAGCGTGAGAGGGCTCACTGAACGGATCCAGGAAGACATCCGGGGGCGTATCAGGCAGGCGGTGGAGAAAAGTTTCGGCCTGAAGGTCGAACCCGAACTGACCGTTCCGGGGAGGCGTGAGTTCGGCGATTACTCCACGAACGTCGCTTTTTCCCTGGCTGGAGCGTTGCACGTTCCCCCGCGCAAGATTGCGGAGTCGATCGCAGCGGCTTTGGAGAAACGGGGGTCCTGGATAGACGCGGTAGAAGTGGCAGGAGCGGGTTTCCTAAACTTCAAGCTGAGAAATGGATGGTGCCTCGAGGGGCTTAAGGAAATAATCGAGCTCGGGGACGACTTCGGCAAGACGGACTTCGGACAGGGCCGCAAGGTACAGGTGGAATTCGTGAGTGCAAACCCGACGGGCCCGATGGTCGTAGTGCAAGCGAGGGCTGGCGCCGTGGGAGACACGTTGGCGAACCTGCTGGAATGGTCGGGCTTTGACGTCGAGCGGGAGTTCTACGTGAACGATGCAGGGCATCAAGTAGAGGTACTCGCGAGGTCGCTCGAGGTGAGGATTAGGCAATGTCTCGGAGAGAAGGTGGACATGCCTGAGGATTGCTATCCCGGCGAGTATCTCATCGATTTGGCGCGGCGATATCTGGATGAGCGAGGGAAGACTGTGCTCGATCTGCCGGAGGAAAAGAGGCTTGCCGAGCTACGAGCGTATGCCGTTGAAGCCATCAGGAGCTCGCAGGAGATTTCGTTGCGCCATTACGGTGTAGAGTTCGACGTGTGGTTCAGCGAACGTACTTTGCACGAGAGCGGGGAAGTGCGGGCGGCAATCGAGCTGCTGAAGCAAAGAGGGTACGTTTACGAGGGCGAGGGGGCTTTGTGGTTCAGGTCTACTGCCTTCGGCGACGACAAGGACCGCGTGCTTATAAAATCGGACGGCAGCTATACCTACCTTGCGCCGGATATTGCGTATCATCTGAACAAGTACCGCCGCGGCTTCGAAAAAGTGATCGACATTTGGGGACCGGATCACCACGGGTACATATCCAGAATGAAGGCGGCTGTGCAGGCACTGGGTTATCCCGAGGATGCCCTGGAGGTGCTCATCGTGCAAATGGTGAGGCTTGTCAGAGGCGGGGAAACGGTGAGGATGTCCAAACGCGCCGGGGAATTCGTCACCATGGACGAGCTCCTCGAAGAAGTCGGACGAGATGTGGCGCGTTTCTTCTTCCTCATGCGCTCCTGTGAAAGTCACCTCGACTTCGACTTAGACCTGGGTAAGCTCAAGAGCGACGAAAACCCGGTCTACTACGTGCAATATGCGCATGCTCGGATCTCCAGCCTGCTCAGAGAGGCCCAAGAACGGGGGATAAAGTGGCCCTGCCCGGTGGAACCGGATCTGAATTTGCTTTCGGATGAAAGCGAGGTCGAGCTGGCGAAAAAACTGGTGTCCTTCCCAGAAGAAATCGTAAATGCTGGCCTCGCAAGGGAGCCGCACCGCATGACCAGATATCTCATTGATACGGCTACCCTGTTCCATTCGTTCTACACGAGATGCCGGATACTCGGAGAGGACCCTGAACTCACGGTAGCCCGGCTTTACCTCAGCGAGGCCACTCGGGTTGTGCTGCGCAACGGGCTGAGACTTATCGGCGTCTCCGCGCCCGAGAGAATGTGATTCAACCCACTTTTTTGCCGAGGTAGGCCTTCTGAATCATGGGGTTAGAGGCTAGCTGTGCGGCGGGGCCGCTGATCAGGATGCCTCCCGTTTCCAGCACGTATGCCCTGTGGGCGATTTTCAACGCCTTGTGGGCGTTTTGTTCGACGAGCAGCACGGTAGTGCCTTCTCGGTTGATTTCGCGTATTTTCTCAAAGATGGCGTTAACGAGTACTGGAGCCAGTCCCAGCGACGGCTCATCCATCATCAACAGTTTCGGCCTCATCATGAGGCCCCGGGCGATGGCGAGCATCTGTTGCTCACCGCCTGAGAGCGTGCCGGCAAGCTGGTTGGACCTCTCTTTCAAACGGGGGAAGACGCTGTAAACCATCTCGAGGTTGCGGCGGACCTGAGACTGACCCTGGACGAGGAACGCCCCTACCTCGAGATTCTCGAGCACTGTGAGGTTCGCGAACATCTTGCGGCCTTCCGGCACATGGGCTATGCCAAGGGCTGCCACCGCATCCGGGTTCTTCCTCGTTATATCTTGGCCCATGAATATTATCTTGCCTGAACTGGGCTTCACGATACCCGAGATTGTCTTCAGTAAAGAGGATTTCCCGGCACCGTTGGCACCGATTATCGTGACGATCTCGCCTTCCTCTACTTCTAGGCTGACGTCCTTCAATGCATGGATGCCGCCGTAATTCACGTTCAGATTCTCTACCTGTAGTATCATGCGCTAGCCTCCTCATCGCCGAGGTATGCTTCAATGACTGCTGGGTTCGCTTGCACTTCGGCTGGACTTCCGGTGGCGATGGTCTTGCCGAAGTTAAGCACGATCACCCTGTTACAGATATTCATTACCACGTCCATGTGGTGTTCGATGAGCAGAATCGTGAGCTTGAAATCCTTGCGAAGCCAGTCTATGAATTCGCTCAGCTCGGCGGATTCCTGTGGATTCATGCCTGCTGCGGGTTCGTCCAGAAGTAAGAGCTTCGGCCTCAGAGCCAGGGCCCTGGCGATTTCCAGGCGCCTTTGGTGGCCGTAGGGGAGGTTGCGCGCGATCTCATCCTTTCTGTCATACAGTTTGACCAGTTTCAAGATCTGTAAGGCGGCTGCATTTATGGCCGTTTCCTGCTTTCGGAACTGGGCCGTCCTGAACACGCTGTCTAGGATGCCGTAATCCGCAATCTGGTGACATGCTGTCTTCACGTTCTCGTATACCGTCAGGTTCGTAAAAAGGCGGATGTTCTGGAACGTCCGGGCGATCCCGAGGTGAGCGATTTCATATGGTGGCAAATCGTTGAGTTTCTTGCCTTCGAAGATTATCTCGCCCGCTGTGGGTTTGTTGATGCCGGTGAGCATGTTGAAGACGGTAGTCTTCCCCGCACCGTTCGGCCCTATAAGGCCCACCAACTCCCCGGGCTTTATCTCGAGGTTGAAATCTTCCACGGCCGTGAGGCCGCCGAATTTCTTTGTCAGGTGGGATACCCTCAACAGAGGAGGCATCAGTTATTACCCCCAATCGGCATATTTGCTGGCGCTTGTGGCCGGCGGAAAAGGCGGCGGAGGTATTCGCGCGTGAGTTCTCTGTAACCGAATAACCCTTGCGGTCTCGCAATTATTATGATCACGACGAGTACCCCGTATATGACAAGTCGCCACTCGGAGAGGGCCCGCAGGGCTTCCGGCAGGAAAGTAAGGATTATAGCCGATAACACTGACCCGGTGACGCTTCCGATGCCGCCGAAGATGACACTGATCACCAGCTCTTCCGATTTTACGAAAGCGAACATCGACGGATGGAGCACTCCGGTGTAGTGCGCCAAGAGCCCTCCGGCCAAGCCGCCCAGGCCCGCACTGATTATAAGGGCGATCATCTTGTATCTGAAGGGGTTAATGGCGATAGTTTGCGCGGCAAGCTCGTTTTCGCGAAGGGCGACGCAGTTGCGCCCCAGCCTCGAGTCGATAAAATTACGCACCAGTACGACGCTGGCGACGGCGATGAGCCAGACGATCCAGATACTGCTTTTGGGCGGGATCCCCACGAGGCCACGTGCGCCACCCGTGATTCCGTGCATGTTCTCGATGAGCAGCACGACGATCTCGGCTACCCCGAGGGAAGCCACTACGAAATAGTCACCCGAAAGGCGTAAGGTGGGATAACCGATGGGGATTGCGAGGAGCATTGCCGCCGCGGCCCCGCCGGCCAGGCATACCAGGAACGGCAAGCCGGTCTTCAGCGTGAGCAGAGCGGAAGTGTACGCTCCGATGGCCATATAGGCAGCATGTCCAAAGGTGAAAACGCCCGTGAATCCGATCAGGAGGCTGACTCCCAGCACTGCCACGATGTTGATCCCTACCACTGTGAGAATCCCGAGAATGTACTGCATTCAGGTCACCTCGTTATGCCTTTTCTTCTGCTGCCTGGCCCATTAGGCCTCGAGGCCTGAACAGCAGAATTGCGATGAGCAGTAAGAAGGCGAATACGTCCCGGTACGAGGACGATATGAAGCCCGCCACGAGGCTCTCTATGACGCCCAGGAGCAGAGAGCCGGCGAGCGCCCCCGGCACGCTGCCGAGCCCGCCGAAAATGGCGCAGATGAACGCTTTCAGGATGATGTTGCCCATGTTAGCGTGGACCGTGTATTTCATGCCGCGGAAAAGACCAGCAAGGCCAGCTAGAGAACCGGCCATCAGAAATACGATGAAGCAGATCCGGTCCACGTTGATCCCCATTAAGCTGGCTGTGGTGCCATCGTACGCTGCCGCCCTTATCGCTTTGCCGACACGGGTACGGAGCAGAATGAGCTGAGCTACCTGTACTGCGCCCACAGAGATCACAAATACGATCAAGTCTACAAGCCCAACGGCCACCGGGCCGATTTTGATGGTCTTGATACCGAACACCTGGGGGAAGGACCTGAATCCTCCGCCCAGGGTGACCAGAGCGATATTTTGTAAGAACACCGAGACCCCCATTGCCGCGATGAAGAAGTACATGGAGGGTGCCCCCTTCAGTCTCAGGGGCCTGTAAGCCAGCTTTTCCATGACCACCGCGAAGATCCCGGAAGACACCATAGCGGTCAACAACGATACTGGAAAAGGCAGCTTGAGGGCCACCATCGTGAAAAAAGCTGCGAAAGCTCCCACCATGGTTAGCTCGCCATGGGCGAAGTTCGAGAAACCCATCACGCTGTAAATGAGGGAGTACCCGACCGACGCCAGCCCGTAGATTCCTCCTACTGAAAGCCCGTTTATTATCTGCTGTATCAGTTGTGCAAACAAGCTTCTCCCCTCCAACACCCCGCAAAAGATGAAGAGGGTGACACCTGTGGAGGTGCCACCCTCACCGAAGGTATCAGGGCCTTATACGTTCCGTAAAGGTGAATTTTCCGTTCTTGACAGTAATGATCACGGCGTCCTTGTCTTTAGGGTTATGCGTTTTGGGATCGATAGTCACTCTGCCGCTGACGAGCTCGAGCTCTTTGGTGTTCTCCAGGGCGTCGCGAATTTTAACGGGATCCGCAGAACCCGCACGCTTGATCGCATCGATGGCCATGTAGAAAGCGTCATAAGCGAGCACCGCATTCAGATCAGGGTCTTCTTTGTATTTTTCCTTAAACTTCTTGATGAAGTTTTGGACGATGGGGGATGGGTCTTCGGCCGAATAGTGACTGGTATAGGCCACGCCTTCAACTGCGGGACCACCCAGGTCTATCAGCACCTGCGACTCCAGGCCATCGCCACCGACGAATTTCGACTGGATACCTAATTCTCTGGCCTGCTTCATGATCAGCGCCGCTTCTTTGTAATAGATGGGAAGGAATATCACATCCGGAGCCGATGGCTTGATGCGTGTCAATTGCGCACGAAAGTCTTCCTCGCCGCCTTTAAAGGTCTCTTCGGCGACCACTTGTCCACCAAGCTCGGTGAAAGTGCTCTTGAAGAACTCCGTCAGGCCAAGAGAGTAATCCTGGCTGAGGTCATAGAGTATCGCCACCCTGCGTGCATTCATCTTCTTGTAAGCGTAGGAGGCTATCGCTCTACCCTGAAACGGGTCGATGAAACAAACTCTAAAGTAGTAGGGGCGAACTTTCCCGGGCTCGGGCTCGGTGACTTTAGGGTTGGTCCCTGCAGTGGATATCGCGGGTATTTTGGCCTGCTCCAGTACTGGTGCAACCGCCATGGAAGCGGAGCTGGTATTCTCGCCGATGACGACGCACACTTTGTCTTGAGATACGAGCTTCTTGGCGACGTTCACGGCTTCCACCTTGTCACCCTTATCGTCATAAGAGAAAAGCTTGACTGGCTTTCCGAGGATCCCTCCTGCTTTATTTACTTCTTCTACTGCGAGATCGAGAGCCTTCTTTTCCATCTGTCCCCATGCTGCCATGTCTCCAGAGATCGGGGCATAATGACCTATGCGAATTTCGGACGTTCCGCTGCTACAGCCAGCCACCAGCGTTGTCGCCAGTCCTGCGGCTAATAGCGCCCAGACCAGCCGTTTCAAGAAAAATCCTCCCTTCGGGTTCGACTCGGTCGAATTGGTTTGGACAGTATTCTACATGGGAGATCCCCATTCCTGCATTTTATTTTGAAGGAACCAAAGGAATAGAGCCGAATTTTTCTACGTATGGGAACCCATGAAGGTAAAAGGGTAATTGCTGGCATCGCACTTTCAGCGGTTGCCATGTCTTGGGGAATGGGATTTGTGGCCACTGCCAAGGCGCTCGAAAAGCTACCACCGATACTCTTCCTGGGGTTGCGCTTTTCAATTGGTTTTTGCGTGATGGCGGCCCTGTTCGGCAAAAGGCTGATCGGCATAACGCCCAGCGAGTTAAAGGCGGGTGCTTTCTCGGGCAGCATACTGGCGGCCGGATTTGTGCTCCAAACTTTCGCGATGGAATTTGCCAGCGTGGCCACGGTAGCCTTCCTCACTGCCCTATATGTGGTGATAGTGCCGCTGCTCAGTGCCATTTTTACTGGCACGCAGGTCGAGAAACTTCAAGCAGGCGCTGCACTTGTGAGTTTCAGTGGGGTAGCCTTGAGCTCCCTCACGGGGCTTGACGGACCTATCTGGGCGGTTCTCCTGCGGGAGCTCTGGCCGGGAGAAGTGCTCGGGATGGGTTGTGCGCTTTTCTTTGCCCTGCATATTCTGGCTGTGGGGCGGTGGGCTCCCGGGATAGAGGTTTCCAGGTTTGCCACGATCCAAATAGGGGCAGTGTCAATAATCTGCCTGTGCGCAAGCTACCTGTCTGAGCCCTGGTCTCTCGGGATGTCTGATATGCCCTGGGCGAGCTTGCTGTACCTGGGCGTGCTCAACACAGCCGGGGCTTTCCTCGCCCAAAGCTGGGCTCAGAGGTATACGTCTGTCACCCAAGCTGCGGTGCTCATGTCGAGCGAGCCCGTTTGGGCTGCGCTATTCGGTTTCCTCATCCTCGGGGAGAAGCTGTCTATGTCAGAGCTGGCCGGGAACATCATGATCCTAGCAGGCATGATCCTTGCACAGGATTTCATACCGCGCGCCTGGGGCAGGGGGCTCAAATCGCGAACCTGAAATTCATGATGTCGCCGTCGCGGACAACATAGGTCTTTGCCTCCAGCCTTACGAGGCCTGCCTGCTTGGCAGCTTTCATAGAACCGGCTCCTATGAAATCATTGTAAGAGATTACTTCGGCCCTAATGAATCCTCGCGCTATGTCCGTGTGGATCTTAGCTGCAGCCTCTACGGCAGTGGCACCCTCGCGTATTGGCCAGGCGCGAACTTCGTCTTCTCCTACCGTGAAGAAGGAAATCAATCCGAGGGCCTCATAAGCAGTTCGTGCGAGGCGGTAGATGCCTGGCTGATCCAGGACGTAACTCCGCGCGAAGGCGAGCTGTTCCTCAAGAGGCAGTTCGGATATCTCCTCTTCCAACGCTGCAGCGAACTCTACCATTGGGATGCCAAGGTCAGCACAAAACTGCTTCATCTGTTCCTTTTGAGGATAGCCTTGGGATAGCTGCTCTTCCGATAAGTTCACTGCAGCCACGAATGGCCTCAGGGAGATGAGATCATAGCCGCTCAGAACGCTGTCACGATCGGGGCGTTCTTGGGCAGAAGAATACAGGAGGCGGCCCTCAGCAAGCAGCTCCCGGTAGCGTTCAAGGGCCGGAATGACGCCACGCTGAGCATCTTTTGACTTGCGCAGGCGGTCTATACTTTTCTCCACCTGTTCCAGGTCGGCGAGGGCTACTTGAGTTATTATTGCCTCCAGCTCGTCACGGGGTTTTCCCTCGGAAAACGCCGCGAGCACTGGCATTATCAAGTCCGATTTCTTCAACTCCTGTCTTATGCGGGCATCTTCGAGTGAAGGGCCGCGACCGCTGGAAACATCCATGAGTTCGATCGTAGCGAAGGTAGTCTTTCGGGGCTTGAAGATGGAGGAAAGGCGGCTAATCCTGACGTCAGGAACCCTGGCGACGCCAATCTCCCCATCCGATCCGGTGAGCATCCGGAAAAGAGTTGACTTGCCTGAACCTGGTTTGCCAACTATAGCTATCTTCAATGTTCAGACCTCCAATTCACAGTACCTAATTCTAATGTAGGGCCAGAGATAGGGCAAATGGTTCACGCGGCAAAATAAAAAATAATAGACTACCGTTCGAGTAAACCCGTATAATAGACAAGGGGAAATAGAAAAAATTCACAAATCGAGACCCAGGTTCCTGAGAATTCAACGGCATCTCATACGCAGCAAAGTACAAGAGTAAGTAGGGGATAGACATGGGACAGGAACACCGCGAATCAGGGTCCCGTAAGCTCGTTTTCGCAGTGCTAACAGCCTACATGCTGGTTTTTGTGCTGGCCGGCGTGATATTAGATCCCCAAGGTATTCCCCGGGGAATCGCTTCGATTGTATCTTCTCCTTCCGTGCTGATTTCAGACTACATGGTCATTGGTGGGCTCGGGGCTGCGATGGTGAATGCGGGGTTGGTGGGGCTAGCCGGAGTATTGCTGGTGGTTTTGACCAGGCCTGATTCCCTCGGAGCTTCGATTGCGGGCGTATTCACCATGGCAGGTTTCGCGTTTTTCGGGAAAAACGTGCTCAATATTTGGCCGACTATTGCAGGTGTGTGGCTGTACAGCCGGGTAATGAGGCAACCTTTCAAGAAATACGTCAGCCTGGCAATGTTCGGCACGGCTCTTTCGCCCCTGGCGAGCATCGTCGCCATAGAGTCAGGGCTCGGGCCAATGGCTGGGCTCGGTGTAGGTATCGTAGCAGGGATTGCCTTGCCTCCCATTGCAGCATACGCCTTTTCGATGCATGGGGGCCTTAGCTTGTACAATACAGGCTTTACGGCGGGCTTCGTTGGGACGGTATTCGTGGCGATGCTCAGGGGTTTCGGTTTGAACATTAAACCCTTGAGCATTTGGGGTATGGGCTTCAACTCGTTGACTGCCCCGTTCATGATGGCCTATTTGATTTCCATGATAGTTTTGGGAAGGATTTGCGCCGGTTCGTGGAAGTCGCTTGCGGCCGTTCAAAAGCAAAAAGGCGTGTTGCCGTCGGATTTCGTGGATTCGTTCAACCTGGGTACCGTTTTGATGAATATGGGCTGTGTGGGTTGCTTGGGCCTCGCCTATGTGGTTGCGGTGGGCGGGGAAATCAACGGCCCTACAATCGGCGGCATACTTACGATGGTAGGTTTCGGGGCGTTCGGGAAAAACACCCGAAATTGTCTGCACATCATGGCCGGAGTGCTACTGGCAACCATGGTGAGCGTATGGCACCCTGCCGATCCAGGCCCTTTGTTGGCGGCGTTATTTGGGACCAACCTCGCGCCCATAGCCGGAATGTTTGGCCCCCTTGCGGGTATAGCTGCCGGTTGCCTCCACCTGGCGCTGGTCATGAATCTGGGTGACCTACACGGAGGCGTAAATCTTTACAATAACGGCTTTGCCGGCGGCCTCGTAGCTGTTCTGGGAGCGGCTCTCGTCCAGCACATTTCCTCGCACCGGAAGTAACTCCCGCTTCATGACCCATGTTAATATGTATGCGTGGCAGCAGCCACTTCGATATATCCTCATGGAGGGCCGAAAATGAACCGGAAGCGATGCTGGCGCGAAGTGCCGCTTTGGGCGAACGTCTCGGAAGAGGAGTGGAACGATTGGCGGTGGCAGGTCGGGCACAGGATAACTGATTTGGAGCAACTGAAACTCGTAATACCTCTTTCGCCGGAAGAGGAAGAAGGCATCCGGCATACCCTGGAAACCCTCAGAATGGCGATAACCCCGTATTACGCTTCCCTCATTGACCCGACTGATCCGGAAGACCCTGTGCGAAAACAGGCGGTACCGTCGGTGCTGGAATTACACACGAGCCCTGCAGATATGACGGACCCGCTGCACGAGGACGTCGATTCTCCAGTGCCGGGCTTGACCCACAGATATCCAGACAGGGTGCTCCTTTTGCTCACCGACCAATGTTCGATGTATTGCCGACACTGCACCCGGCGGCGCCTCGTAGGCGTGCGCGACGAAGCCGCTCCGTGGGATAGGGTCGAAGCGGGGCTCGACTACATCGAGAAAACACCTCAGGTCAGAGACGTACTCCTCTCGGGAGGAGACCCTTTGCTCCTGCCGGACCAAACGCTGGAGCGCGTAATCAGCCGGCTCAGGGCTATACCGCACGTCGAGATCATCAGGATCGGCTCGAGGGTACCCGTGGTGCTTCCGCAAAGGATTACTGCGGAGTTGTGTAACATGCTGAAGAAATATCACCCGATATGGTTGAACACGCAGTTCAACCATGTCAATGAGATAACCCCCGAGTCGAGCCGGGCTTGTGAGATGCTTGCGGATGCAGGCATACCTCTCGGCAACCAATCGGTGCTCCTCCGGGGTGTAAATGATTGTCCGTATGTGATGCGTAAGCTCGTGCAGCAACTGGTAAGAATCCGGGTGCGGCCCTACTACATTTACCAGTGCGATCTGAGTAAGGGCTTGGAGCATTTCAGGACGCGTGTGGGAAAAGGGATTGAAATCATCGAAATGCTCAGAGGTCACACGTCGGGGTTCGCTGTACCTCAGTTCGTGGTAGACGCCCCCGGTGGTGGCGGGAAAATCCCGTTGGGACCGCAATATCTGATAAGCCAGTCGGACAACAGGGTGATCCTGCGCAATTACGAGGGTGTTATCTGCTCATATGCCGAACCAGATTATGCCCCGAGCAGATGCCCGGCAAGCTGCAAATTGTGCACGGGAATTGAGAAAGAAGCGGGGCTCGCCAGCCTGTTTGCCGGGCGAGCAGTAAGCATCGAGCCGGAGGGGCTGGAGCGCGCAAAGCGGCGACGCGCAAAGCAGCGTTGATAAGTTTTCGGAATCTGGTAAAATTACTCTGAGTTAGGAAGCAAAGGTGCGCTCCTTTTGGGAGTGGTGTGGATATATGAATGAAGAGGTCAAGAGGGCGGCAAAAGAAGCGGCGGAAAAAGGGGGTTCCGGAGCAGACATAGTGTATGCGGCTCTCCGGGCGAATGGTGCGCCTCTCGGAGTGAAGGAACTGATCGATCTGGCGGTGTGTCTCAAATCGGGGGGAGACGGAGAGGGCACGGCAGCTGGGACGCTCGATGCAGACAAGGCCAAGCTGGCTGCCAGGATTCATACTGAAATCAATATGGACTTGAGATTCGTGTATGCACAAAAAGGCATGTGGGGTTTGAGAGAGTGGGTTAAGCCCCAACCGGTGAAGCGCGTGATCACTGCGACTCCCAGGGGTTCGGCGGGACTGGATAGCTGGCTGAAAGCGATTACGGGAGACGAAGAGATTGAAAGGCCGGAAGAGGATTGGGCTCAAGAATAGCTGTGCTGGGAGGGTGCCGGGATGATAGTAAGGTGGATGGGTCATGCTTGCTTCCTCATTACCTCGGATGCTGGAACCAGGATCTTGACAGACCCGTTTGACGAGACCGTAGGATACATGACGCCGTGCTGTGAGGCGGATATCGTAACGGTAAGCCACGACCATTTCGACCACAACGCGGTCAAGTACGTCCGCGGGAACTCCACAGTGGTGGATGATGCGGGAGACCACCTGATCAAAGGAGCCGGCACGGAGGAGATCCCCATTACGGGTTATTCCACGTGGCATGATGAGGTTCGCGGTGCCAAGCGCGGGCCGAACATCGTGTTCAAGTTGAGGATTGATGGGCTCGACGTGGTACACATGGGGGATATTGGCCATGTGCTGGGTTCGGACACGGTGAAGGCTATCGGGCGGGTGGACGTTCTGATGTTGCCTGTTGGGGGTACGTACACCGTCGATGCGGAAGGAGCTGCCGCCATTGTGGGCGAGCTTAAACCGGCCATAGTGTTCCCAATGCACTACAAGACTCCCGCGACGGGGTTTCCCATTATGACCGCTGAAGCTTTTCTGAAGAAGATGGCCAACGTAAAGAAGGTCGGAGCAACGTCAGTAGAAATAAATACTGCTTCGATAAGAGACGCCAAACCCGCGCCACAGGTGATAGTGCTGGACTACCAGTGACGCCTGGGGAAAGGCGCTTGGCGTCTCCAGGTTAGGGGGAGAGCATTGACTAAATACGTGTTCGTAACAGGCGGGGTGGTGTCCGGTCTCGGTAAGGGCATCACCGCCGCTTCTTTAGGGAGGTTATTGAAAGCGAGAGGGTACAGCGTCAGCATTCTCAAGTTCGACCCGTACGTGAACGTAGACGCTGGTACCATGAGCCCGCTTCAGCACGGTGAGGTTTTCGTCACGGACGACGGTGCAGAGACTGACCTCGACCTAGGCCACTACGAAAGGTTCATAGACGTCAGCCTTTCAAAGCTTAGCAACATCACCACGGGGAAAATCTACAATTCTGTCATCCAGAAGGAACGGAAAGGTGATTTCCTTGGCGGTACGGTCCAGGTGATCCCCCATGTTACGAACGAGATAAAGGAGCAGATCGTCCGCGTAGCCAAAGAGACGAAGGCGGACATAATCATCGCGGAAGTCGGGGGCACCGTCGGCGATATAGAAAGCCTGCCTTTTTTGGAGGCGATTCGTCAATTCAAGAGCGACGTGGGCAAAGAAGACGTGATTTACATTCACGTGACTTTGGTGCCTTACCTGCGCGCTTCAGGAGAGCAGAAGACCAAACCCACCCAACACAGCGTCAGAGAGTTGCGTAGCATAGGAATTCAACCGGACATCATCGTCTGCCGTTCAGAGAGGCCCATTTCCAAAGAGATGAGGGAGAAGATCGCCCTTTTTTGCGATACAGACCCGGACGCAGTGATCGAAAATACAGATGCCGAGTCCATCTACGAGGTACCGCTCATGCTCGAGGCAGAGGGCCTCGGCCGAATTGCCGCCAGGAAGCTCGGGCTTCCCGAAAGGCAACCGGATCTGACGGAATGGGAAGAACTAGTGAAGCGGGCCAAACGTCTTTCGAGGCGTGTGAAGGTGGCTCTTGTTGGGAAGTATGTAGGGCTGCACGACGCTTACCTGAGCGTAGCTGAGTCGCTATGTCATGCGGGGATTGCGAACGATGCGAAAGTGGAGATTGATTGGATCAACTCGGCCGATCTCGAGGGGTCGGACCCCGAGGCGAGGCTGGCTGATGCGGACGGGATACTGGTGCCGGGTGCATTTGGGTACAGAGGCGTAGAGGGGATGATACGCGCAGTTGAATTCGCCAGGGTCAACCGCATTCCTTATTTTGGCCTCTGCATGGGAATGCAGTGCGCGGTAATCGAATTCGCGCGTAACGTGCTGGGGCTTGAAGGAGCCAATAGCACGGAGTTCGGAGACACGCCTCATCCGGTGATCGACTTGATGCCTGAACAAAAAGAAATCGAGAACATGGGTGGTACCATGAGGCTCGGCCTGTACCCATGCCGGCTGGCACCGGGGTCGATCGCGAGCAGAGCTTACGGCCAGGAGCTCGTGCACGAGAGGCACAGACACAGGTTCGAGTTCAATAACGCGTATAGAGACAAGTTCGAGAAAGCAGGACTGGTTCCCACGGGCATATGGCCCGCCGGGGACCTGGTAGAGATAGTGGAACTCAAGGGACACCCCTGGTTTGTGGGGGTACAGTTCCATCCCGAGTTCAAATCCAGGCCGAACAGACCGCACCCGCTCTTCAAGGACTTCGTTAGAGCAATGTTGGACTATCAAGCTGCAAAAGGGAGGTAGTAGCTTGGTAAGAATTACCGACACGACGTTGAGGGATGCACACCAGTCGCTCCTGGCCACAAGGATGAAGACCGAAGACATGCTTCCGATTGCGGAGAAGATGGATGCCGTAGGTTATCATTCTTTGGAGGTGTGGGGCGGCGCCACCTTCGATACGTGCATGAGGTTCCTAGACGAGGATCCGTGGGAGAGACTTAGAGCACTCAGGAAAGTATTCAAGAAGACGAAGCTGCAAATGCTGTTGCGTGGACAGAACCTGGTGGGGTACAAACACTACCCGGACGACGTGGTTGAGGAGTTCGTCAAACGCGCGATCGGGAACGGCATAGACATCATGCGGATCTTCGACGCGCTCAACGACCCGAGAAACCTGGAAAAAGCGATCGAGGTATCGAAGCGCGAAGGGGCTCACGTCCAGGCAACGATATGTTACACGATAAGTCCCGTACACGACGTAGACCACTTCGTCAAAATGGGCAAGACACTCGCCTCGATGGGTGCAGACTCGATTTGCATCAAAGATATGGCCGGCATTCTCTATCCCAAAGATGCCTACGAAATTACCCGCAGACTGAAAGCAGAAGTGGGGCTGCCCGTGCAGCTACACTGTCACTACGCCAGCGGTATGGCTTCGATGAGTTACCTCAAGGCGATAGAGGCCGGTTGCGACGTGGTGGATTGCGCTGCATCGTCCATGGCGCTAAGCACGTCTCAACCCCCGACCGAGTCCATCGTGGCGGCCTTGCAGGGCACTCCGTATGACACTGGTTTAGACCTGGAGCTTCTGTCCGAGATATCCGAATACTTCGCGGGTGTGCGCAAAAAGTACGCGGCCTTCGATTTGACCTCCCGCACGGTGGACACCAACGTTCTCCGGTACCAGATCCCCGGCGGGATGATGTCCAACTTCCTCTCACAGCTAAAGCAGCAGAACGCCGCGCACCGGCTGAAAGAAGTGCTGGCTGAAGTACCCCGGGTTCGTGCGGACTTCGGTTTTCCCCCTTTGGTTACTCCTAGCAGCCAGATAGTAGGAACCCAAGCGGTACTGAACGTTCTGCTGGGCAGGTACAAAATGGCCACGGCTGAGTCGAAGGCGTACATGAAGGGGCTGTACGGCAGGCCACCAGGGCCAATTAACGAGGAAGTACGCAAGATGATCATCGGTGACGAGAAGCCAATTTCAGATAGGCCTGCAAATCACATAGAACCCGGCCTGGAGCAAGCCAAAAAGGAGATCGCACCTTACATGGAGACGGTAGAAGACGTGCTTTCCTACGCCATATTCCCGCAGGTAGCCATGAAGTTTCTCCAGGAACGGCTGGCGCGCAAGACGAAAGTGGACTACAACATGGTGGAGAGCGCTCAAAAAGAAGGTAAGCCCCCGTATTACCCTGTTTGAAGCGTCCCATTCGAAGCCCGGAATAAGAGATAGGAGAACCGCCCTGACCCCTGAGCTGAAAAATCAAGGGCGGTTCTCCTATTGTAACAAGAATCTTAAAACTGGCGAAAAATGGTTAACCAGCCAGTCTAAATGGCAGGATTTTGCTCCGAGACAAAGAATTATGAGAAATGTTCCTAGTTCAATCTGGGGTTCATTACCAGAGATGTTACAACTTGATGAATCAAATTGACCCTCTTTGGACGGCGATGCTATAATTACAAACGCTAACCGTAACAGCCATTTGTTGATTAAGCAGGGATTATTTATCTAGAAAGCCATCGTGGAACCAGCACTTATCCTTATAATCGATTAAATAACTTTCGCAGTTTTAGGCGTTTCTCGTGTTTTTACTTGGGGGAGGTGATTGTGGACCGGAGAAGAGTGCAGTAGGCAGCTTCAATAGTTTGTATGTAGCAGGTAGCAAGTAGTTAGAAGAAACCCGATTTTTTTCGGGAACGAAGGAGGATTATGATGAGGAAGAAGCTTCTAGCGATTACAGTGATAACGGCAATGGTACTGTTAACGTTGCCGTTGACCGTGTTCGCGGCTGCTCAAGATACGATTTCAGTTGCAGCCTCCACGGTATCTGTTTCGGCTAACACTACAAAAGCCAACCAGGATGTTACCATGAAGATCAGGCTTCGCCAGAGCGATGGCAAGGATGTTACCCTTGACCCGGCTGAATCCATAACCCTGTACGTAAAGGCTGATAAAGACTCAATTGTTTACACACCAAAGGATTTCAATGTGGTTAAGGATAGCAGCGGTAACATTATCAGCGGTATAGCGCAGCAGGGTGCAACCAACGTCGGCTACAATCGGTGGACTTACGCCATTACATGGAAAAACGCAGGAAGTAGCTCAGCGGCCATTAATGGTAACCTCGAGGTGCAAGTAAAGAGCACCATTGCTACGAAGGCTACTTTCGATGTGTGTGTCGAATGGGATGGGGTGAATAAAGAGGTCGGGGGCAGAATCGGCAGCTTTACTGTAGATTGGACTGCTCCTGGTGTTCAACGTGTGGAGCTGGCGGCTGGTTATCCGGACCGTACAACCGTCACTGCCAACGGAACGGATCTAGCGAAGCTGGTTTTCGTAGTATACGATAGCGAAACTGGTGGTCTTCCCGTAAAGGACGTAGAGGTAAAGTTCAGCGCGAAAAAGCTTGCAGCGGGAACTTGGCAGGATACGACGGATCTGCAATTCACTGCGACAAGCGGGATTACCGATTCTGAGGGCAAGGTAACTACTTACGTAAAGAGCCTTGTGACAGGCAAGTATGCAGTGATAGCCAAGGCAGGAGACAAGAAGTGGGACGGCACCGATTCTGCTAATGCTGCCAGGATAATTGAGTTCGTGGCTGGCAGCGTCAGCAAGATTGAGGCTGTGAAGCCTACGCAAACGGTTGCGACGGTATATACAAGTGGGAACGAGCCCTATGCCGAGTTCGTGTTCTACGACTCCAAGGGCAACAAGGTGGATCCAAAGGATCAGGTTGTGAAGCTTGAGTATGATGGCCCACAGGGTACTACGACTACGATTAGCCCCGCTGAGAGCGATAACTATACAATTGCGGAGGCCGATCGAGATTCTGATACGTTGAAGTTTAAGGTAAAACTACAGGGGAGTGCTGGAGAAGTCGATGCTGGTACTCACGTGATCACCGTGAGTATACCTGGTAAGGATGTCAAGGCCGTTGCGACAATTCAGGCTGCCAAGCAAGGCACGGTAACGAAGGTGGAGCTGGAAGAAGAGGATGGCAAGACGGTGTTGGCTCTGGGCGAGACTGCCTCGATGGATGTGTACGAGGTAGACAGTGCTGGAGTGAGGGCGCTTGCGAGCGAAAGCGATTATTACTGGATTACAAGCGACCCCAGCAAGGCTACTGTCGACCAGAGCGGTGTGGTAACCGCGACCACCAATGATGATGACGCTGGAGAAGTAACGATTACTGCAGTGAACAAGGAGGATGGGTCACTCACTGCGAGTTACAAGTTCCTCGTTACCAAGACGCCCACGGCTCTCGACGTGACAGTGCCCGCGGGCACTTACCTCGAGAACAGCGCGATTACCCTTACTGCTCAGCTGAAAGACAAGGATGGTAACAAGGCGGGAGTCAATAGCTCAGATACCGTGAACATCGAGGTACAGGTCCTCAGCAAGCCTGCCGATGCTACGGTGTCTGTGAGCTATGCCGATAGTGACCGCGAGTTCGATGCTAATGGCGCTGCACAAGTGGATGTCAAGTGTGATAAAGCTGGCAAGGTAGCCGTGATGGTATATGCGAAGAAGAGCGGCGGCTGGGTGCTCGGTAAGCGCGTCGAGTTGAACTTCGGCTCTAAGGCCGCGTTCGGTGCGAAAAGCGTTGTGATGTTCATCGGCGCGACGGGCTACGTCAAGGATGGCGCTGCGGCGACCATGGATCAGGCGCCTGTCATCGTGAATGGCAGGACCTTGGTGCCGGTGCGTGCGGTTGCCGAGTCCCTCGGGTTCACGGCTGACTGGGCTCCGAAGGATGGAGTGCCTGTGACAGTGACGCTGACCAGGCCTGATATCCAGATCACCATTACGATCGGTTCGCCGACCGTTATGGTAGTGAAGAACGGCGTCAGCAGCACTGTGACGGCTGACGTGCCTGCTCAGATCATGGGTGGCCGCACGATGCTGCCGTTCAGGGCAATCGCCGAGGCCTGCGGTGCAACGGTTGACTGGGGTCCCAAGGACGCAGTACCGACCTGGGTGTCCTTCACTCAGCAGTAAGCTGTAGGTTGAGGTAGAGCTGAGCCCCCGGCCTGGTGGCCGGGGGTTTTAATTCTCTGCGGAAGAAGGGAACTGCAGAGCCGTGGAGAACGTCTAGAGTAATGGTTTTGGTGTGGAAGGTGAGTTGTGGTGGGCGGAGTTCTGGTTGGTTACAGGCGGGGAAAGCTCGTAGGGTTGATCGCCCTGGTCTTGATCATGTGGGGGAGCGTGGCGGGCGTTGGACTTGCGGCGCAGGAGGCGGGGCTTCGTTTTGGTGATGTGCCTGGATGGCACTGGGCCGGGGAGTATATATATGGCCTGGCTGCAAGAGGGGTCATTTCTGGAATAGGGCAGGGGCGTTTCGCACCTGAGAAGCAGGTGAGCAGGGCCGAGTTTGCGAAGATGGTGGTGTATGCCATCGGGAAGGGAGAGGCGGCAACGGGAGGGGGCCAGACGAAGCGCTTTTCCGATGTGAAGCCGGAGGACTGGTTTGCTCCCTTTGTAGAAGTTGTGCAGTCGCGGGGGATTATGGTCGGGTCGGATGGAATGTTCCGGCCGGTGGACGGGGTGACGCGGGTTGAGGCGGCTGTGGTACTGGCGAGGTTGTTTGGTGGAGGTGTGGCTGCAGGGGCTGGGATCGGAGAGTTTGCGGATGCAGGAGACATCCCGGAATGGGCAAGAAGTGCTGTGGTGGTGGCCAGGGCCTGCGGGGTAATCAAAGGGTACCCCGATGGCACGTTTAAGCCCTTCGATAAGGTGACTCGCGCTGAAGCCGCGGCGATGGTTGCGCGCTACATGGATGCGGTTGGGCTGCTTTATGATGCCATTGGCACAGTGGAGATGGCCGATGGGCCCGCTGGAAAGGTGCTGGTCAAGAGCCCGGTGGGACTGGCTGCTTTACCCGCTTCCGAAGTATGGGCGGAAGGGCTTCAGGGCGGGGGAGTAAGGCGCTTGGATCAGGTGGGTATTATATTCGGTGCTGATGGAAGCGTGAAGTTTTGTGCTGTGGTCACCCCGGTGGACGGCGGAATGATCGCCTGGGTTGAAGCGGGCTCAGGAAGGTTCGGGTATGTAAGCCGGGGCGATGGAAAGCTGAAGAGCGTCGTACTGTCGAGTGAATGCAGCATATACAGGCAGGGCCGGCGGTGTAACCTGAGTGACCTACAAGAAGGGGATACCGCTTACGTCGTGCTGGATAGGACGTCGGGCCGTGCGATGGTGGTGGATGCCAGGCGTGCAAACTTTGCAGGCAAGGTGCTGGCGGTGGAGGGTTCCGGCAAACTGAGAGTTGAAGCGATGGATGGGCGTGAGTTGAGACAATTCTCTGTGCCTGAGGGCGCAGTGATATACGTGGATGGCGGCAAGGCGAAGCTGGGTGACTTGAACCCAGGGGATAAGGTGCTGATTTGGGAACAGGCGGGTATTGCTGAGTACATCGAAGCGTTGAGGTCTGAGGCAGGGATCTGAAATGAGGGCCATGCAACGGTATCTGGTTCCAGTTCTGGTAGTGCTATTGGTTGGGGCTTGCCTCTCATGCTACTCTGGCGGGCGGGCTACGGCCGCCCAGGCAGTAGAGCTGGCGTACCCAGGGAAGCTCGCCAGGATCAGCGCGGGCGAGAGCGTGCCTGTGGAGAGGGCATCTTCGCTATTCGAGCATAACCTTGAGGCTCTGGGTCTGGCGGAGCTGGGATTAAGTGAAGGAAATAGGGGAGCCGGGACTGTCGTTGCAATAGTGGATACCGGAGTGGACCCTTCTCACCCTGCGCTGGGGAGAAGCCCGTCGGGGGATTACAAAATCGTAGACTGGATTGACCTAACAGGCGAGGGTCGGGTGGACACCAGTACGGTGGCCGGAGCCAGGTGGGGGCGGTTGCACACCGAGTTTGGGGTGGTAAAGCTCGGGAAAGTTCTTTCGTTAAGTGGGCAGTACCATTACGGGGTGTTCAGGGAAAATCAGATTCCCAGGCAGGCCCCGGTCATGACTAAGTTCCAGGGCACGAGCGGCGACGGCTGGTTCCTCGTGGTCGTGGTTGATTCAAAAAAGGCAGGGGTCTATGACACTGTCATAGTGGACGCAAACGGAAACATGGATCTCTCCGATGATGTGCCGCTCACGAAATTCTCGGCCGGCCACTCATTTGCGTCGTTCTCGAAGGCGGGAACGAGGCTTGGAGCGGCGCGCCTGCCCTTCGTGGTGAGCAACGTGTCCACCGATGGAAAGAAGGTCGTCCTTGGATTTGATGCCAACGGGCACGGTACGATGGTTGCAGGGATCGCTGCGGGGTACGATGGCGAACGGTACAGCGGCGTTGCGCCGGCTGCGTCTGTCATCGTGATTAAGGCTTTGGGCTCTGATGGAAACGGTTCTATGGACAGGGTATTAAAAGGGGTTCGCCTCGCAGGCGCCCGGGGCGCCGATGTGGTCAACCTGAGCGTGGCCAATACGGGGGAGGTACTGATGGAGAACCTTGACGAGGAGGGCGTGGATGAAGAACCTGGGGCCGGGCCTGGGGTTAGTGGCAGCTTGGTTGTGGCGGCTGTGGGGAACGGCGGCCCGGGTCTGGGCTCGGCGAGACTGCCCAGTGACTTCGGCAACATGGGGATATTCGCTAGCGCGGGGTATACGCCGGACCTGCTGGAAGCCTATGGTGTAGGCTCTGCGCGTAGGCCGGGCATTTTCGTGTTCAGCGCGGTAGGACCCTCCGCAGAAAACGGGCTCGTCCCCTCGGTAGTGGCTCCCGGGATTGCCTCGGGGCCAGTGCCCAAATGGTTATCTGCTTCCGGGTATTCAATTGGAGAAGGTACGAGTATTGCCTCGGCCCATACTGCGGGCGTAGCGCTCGTAGTGCTCGGGGCCGTGCGGCAGCGGGGTATGGAGGCCTCGCCAGTAGCGTTGAGGGGAATGCTCCTGGCCGGGACCCATCCCGAGGAAGGGTATTCTCCCGTAGAACAGGGATACGGCTTTCTGGACGCGAGGGGAGCGGTTGGACTTATCGAGCGTGCGAAGACCAGGGCGGGCGAAATAAGGGTTCTCACCCTCGATGGGAATCCACCCGCCTATTATTACGGCGGCCTTTATGAGAGGGACGTAGCTCCAGGACTTTCCGTCCATGCCGTGGATAACTTTGGCGGGGAACCAATCGAACTGGAGTGGGATGGAACGGAAGCCTGGGTCAGGCCTGAAGAAAAGAGGGTCGCGATTCCTGCGGTAAAGGAACGGGAAGTGCGTTTTAGGTATGAGAAGCCGGCTGGTACTGGGCTCCACTCAGCTTTGGTTGTTGGCCGGGATACTGCATCTGGCCTGCCTGTGGTTGAGATACCTGTCACTTCGGTCCAGGGAGCGGGATTTGGGCCCAGGGCGAATGCCGTGCTATGGCGAGGAGAACTCGATTCCGGGCGTTGGCAGAGGCACTATGTCAAGGTGCCGGAGGGCGCGACCTCTCTTGAGCTGACTCTTAGCGCGATGCAGTCTGCGGAGCCGGGTGCTATCGCGATGGCTTACGTGATTTCGCCGGGCGGGCAGCGCAGTATTACTGGGGTAGCTCAGGCGCGACTGAGCGAGGCCACCGTAGCTGAATTCAGCACTGATACGCCTGAACCAGGCCTTTGGGAGGTTGTAGTATACGCGCCAATAGCGGGCGGTGGCGTGAAGCCCGCGAGTGTGAAGTATGAGTTGGACGTAGTGTGCAAGGGAGTATTCATGGCGAACGTCAGCCGAACCGCGGAAGGCTTGAGCCGGGTGATCGTACAGAACTCGGTTGGCCCGCTGCAAGCACAAGCTGTGGTGGCTGTGCGAAAACCGGAAGGGTATAGAGGAGAGGGCCTCATAAGGCAGATTAGCCAAGGCGAATCGCTCATGTACCCTCTACCCGAAGCAAAGTCCGGCACCGTGGCGCTTTTTGTCGAGATTCAGCCCGTAGGGGACGAAGCTATGGGTTCTGCAGACCTCGACCTGTTTGTGTTCAGGTACGATCAGGAAGCCAGACAATGGTCCGAAGTAGGTCAGTCTGCCCATAAAGGCTCAAGCGCCGAAAGTGTGCGGTTGCTCTACCCTCAACCTGGCGAATACGTTGCGTATGTGGAATGTGGGGGTGGCTCCGCCGGCGCTGTTAGGACCGCTCAGTTCAAGCTCGTCAGCCAACGGCTCGACAAGGATAGTGGCACCGATCTGGTTGCAGTTCATGGCGCAAAGCTCAGCGAGTGGAAACTCGGCGAAGAAGCACTGATCGACATATCCGGGCAGGCCGGCGACACTTTCCTGCTCCTCGTGCAAAAGGAGCCCGCCTCAATCATAGCCTCGTTGCCGGTTTCTGGTGCTGACCGTACCGGAGCGGTAGCGTGGACTGTCACCTCCGGGCCCCTCATAACGGGGCAAAAGAACCAGGTAACGATAAGATTCTGGGAAAGCGGCAGGGCACTTCCCCTTAGAGGCGGCGTAATACTCGATGGGCTGTACTATCCGCTCGTGGATGGAAAGATTACGCTTGAGCTCACACCTTCTTCCGAGGAAGTGGTCTTGAACGGGACAGCCCTCTGGAGTTCGGGGAGACAAGCTCTAACTGTCAAACTTTATGCAGTCAAACCCGAGTCCGGACTGATCCCACTGCCCGGCCCAGGCGCGAATTCCGACTATATCCTGCGGAAGATTGCGTCCCAGGTTCGTTGATGATCAACTCTGCCCCCGGGCAGCTTTTCTTTATGCCGTGAATTGGATATATATGTTGGCAGGATTTTCGTGTCAGTACGGCGAAACAGGAGCTAGTTAGAGAATGAAAAGGGACGACGGGGGGGTACGTTGATGAAGAGGTTGCTCGTCTCGATCACAGTGCTGCTTCTGGTGGCGTCGCTGATTGCGGGCTGTTCGCAACCGTCCAAGCCCGCCGAAAAGCCAGCAGAAAAGCAACCGGAGCAGCCGAAAGAGGTAGTACTCACGTACAACGATGGTACTGAGCCACAGTACATTGACCCGGCAAAAGCCACCGGTGTTCCAGATAACACTGTAACCACTGCGGTGTTCGAGGGTCTGACGAGAGTCAAGGGAACTGAAGCGGTTCCTGGCGTTGCGGAACGATGGGAGACGAAGAATAACGGTTTGACATGGGTGTTCTACCTTAGGAAAAACGCCAAATGGTCCAACGGAGATCCAGTGACGGCCAAGGACTTCGTGTTCTCCTGGAGGAGGGTGCTGGATCCGGCTACCAAGTCCGAGTATGCTTATCAGTTGTATTACGTGAAGAATGCCGAGAAGTTCAACTCCGGGGAGATTAAAGATCCTTCCCAGGTTGGCGTTAAGGCATTGGATGATTACACTCTGGAAGTAACACTGGAGTCGCCTTGCCCCTATTTCACCTTTATCACCGCTTTCCCGACTTCTTTCCCGGTCCACGAGAAAACTGTTAAGGCTGATCCAGAGGGTTGGGCATCTAAACCCGAGACTTACATCGGGAATGGCCCCTTCAAGATGGTCAAGTGGGAGCATAAATCCAAAATGGAGTTCGTGCCCAACGAGTATTACTGGGATAGGGCTCAGGTAAAGCTGGATAGGCTGGTCTTTACCCTTGTCGAGGACGAATCCACGGAATTGACGATGTTCGAAGCCAATCAGCTGGACATGACCCTAACTGTGCCAACAGCCGAGGTGCCGAGGCTCCGTCAAGAAGGCAAACTCAGGACCGAGCCGATACTCGGCACTTACTACTACTCCTTTAACACCACCAAGAAGCCTACGAGCGACCCCAGGGTACGCAAGGCCCTGGCACTTGCCATCGACCGGAATGCATTGATAAAGACCGTATTGAAAGACGCCGGGCAGGTTCCAGCGTATGCTTTCGTGCCTTTCGGCATGCCGGATGCTGCTGCGGGCAGTGATTTCCGAAAGGTGGGGGGCGACTACTTCAAGGAGAATATCGAGGAGGCAAAGAAACTCCTGAAGGAGGCGGGCTATCCCGACGGCAAAGGGCTCAAAGTGGAACTCCTGTACAATAACATGGAAGGGCATAAGCTCATCGCCGAGGCCATCGCCAACATGTGGAAGACCAACCTGGGCATAGAAATGACCCTTCGAGCCGAGGAGTGGAAGGTTTACCTGGATAGCCGGAGCAAGCTGAACTACCAGGTGGCGCGTGCGGGTTGGATAGCCGACTACATGGACGCTATGAACTTCCTGGATATGTGGACTTCGGCTAGTGGCAACAACGATACAGGTTGGAAGAACAAGAAGTACGACGATCTCATTGCCAAAGCGCGGAAGACCGCGGACAATGCGGAGCGCATCAAGATCCTGCACGATGCCGAAAAGCTGTTAATGGACGAGATGATCATTATGCCGATCTACTTCTACTCGCAGAACCGTCTGATCAAAGACTACGTAAAAGGCTATGTGCCTTCACCGCTCAATATCCCCGACTTCAAAGGAGTCTACATCCAAAAATAGTCAAGCTGTGGACTCGGGGCGGGGCCTGCCACTCCGCTCCCGAGTCCGGGCTTGACCCCACGAAGCTCTAAGGAGCTGGTTTGTGTGTGGCGTTTCATACTTAGAAGGCTCGTCTCCATGGTGATTGCTCTCTGGATAGTGGTTACGGTCACCTTCTTTCTGATGCATGCTATACCGGGTGGGCCGTTTACCTCTGAAAAGAAGATCCCCGAGTCCATTCTGAAGAACATAGAAGCTCGTTATCGCCTGGACCAACCTCTCATGGTTCAGTATTGGGATTACCTCAAACAGGTAATAACCTGGGACCTGGGCCCGTCGTTCAAACATGAAGGTCGTACCGTAAACGACATCATCAACGAAGGTTTTCCCGTGTCTGCTGCGTTGGGAGCGGTGGCGATCCTCTTGTCCCTGATGATTGCGGTGCCTGCGGGGATGATTTCCGCGTTGAAGCAGAACGGGTGGCAGGACAATCTCATCATGTTTTTCTCTATAATAGGCATCGCCGTGCCCAGCTACGTGATCGCTGCCGTATTAATGTATGTGATCGGCTACAAACTCGCACTTCTGCCGGTTGCGCTTTGGGGTACCCCCAAACACATGATCCTACCCGCGATTACCCTGGCTGCTTCTCCTACGGCGACCATCGCGCGTTTGATGCGTTCAAGCACGTTGGAGGTCATAAACCAGGACTATGTCAAGACTGCAAAGGCCAAGGGATTGTCAGGGGCAGCGGTATTGTACCGGCACGTACTCAAGAACGCCATAATCCCTGTAGTCTCATATTTGGGTCCGCTGATTGCTACGGTCTTTACCGGCAGTTTCGTAGTCGAGCGCCTCTTCGCCATCCCAGGGCTCGGGCGTGATTACGTATATAGTATTTACGACAGAGACTACACCACTATAATGGGGGTTACTATTTTCTACGCCTTATTGCTTCTGGTAATGAACCTCGTCGTAGACATCGCCTATGCTCTGCTGGATCCGAGGATCCAATACAGGAAGGGGGCCTGAGGGATGGCCATAGCGCGCGAACTGCTCCAACCGGTGGAGAAGGACCGAGCGGAACTGGAGAGACTCGTCCGGCCGAGCGTGAGCTACTGGCGGGATGCCTGGCGGCGGCTGAAGATGAACAGGCTCGCTATGCTCGGCCTGGCGATGGTGCTGTTCCTTCTCGCAGCGGCCATTCTTGGCCCCATACTATCCCCATATGGGTATGACGATCAGGACCTTGGCCGGGCTGACCAACCACCCAGCATGCAGCACCCGTGCGGCACGGATAGGCTCGGCAGGGACCTTCTGGTGCGGGTGCTCTACGGAGCCAGAATCTCTCTTTCGATCGGGTTCGTCTCGAGCCTCATCAATCTGACCATAGGCGTCGCATATGGCGCGATTTCGGGCTTTGCGGGCGGTCGCCTGGACGAGCTGATGATGAGGGTGGTTGACATCCTTTATGCGATACCCACATTGCTCGTGGTGATCATGCTCATGGTGGTTTTGGGCTCGGGCCTGACGAACATCTATATTGCCCTCGGTATCAGCTATTGGCTCACGATGGCCCGGATTGTACGCGGGCAAATCCTGACGATAAAGGAGCAGGAGTATGTGCTGGCCGCAAGGCTGATTGGGGTGCCGTACTTGCGGGTGCTTTGGAAGCACCTCATACCGAACGCCATGGGGCCCATCATCGTGTACAGCACGCTCAGCATCCCCAACGCGATATTCCTCGAAGCTTTCCTGAGCTTCATTGGGCTGGGGGTGGCTGCTCCTAGGGCAAGCTGGGGTACCCTCGCTTCAGAAGGCATTCAAAGCATGCGGTCCTACCCGTGGCAATTGTTTTTCCCGGCGTTGGCTATCAGTATCTGCCTGCTCGGGTTCAATTTCCTTGGGGACGGCCTTCGAGACGCTCTAGATCCGCGTTTGCGTAAGTAGCCGGTCAGGACGGAGGAATGGTTATGGCTGTGCTCACTGTAAGAGACTTGCATGTTTCGTTCTTCACCTACGCGGGAGAGGTGAAAGCAGTACGGGGTGTCTCATTCCAGGTCGATGAAGGGGAGGCCGTCGCCATCGTGGGAGAGTCAGGATGCGGCAAAAGCGTAACCGCACTTTCGGTGATGCGTCTCATCGCGGATCCGCCGGGCAAGGTGCGTGCGGCGTCCCTGGAACTGTGTGGCAGGGAACTACAAGGGCTGTCCGAAAGTGAAATGGAGCGAATCCGCGGTGACCGGGTGGCCATGGTTTTCCAGGATCCGATGACCTCTTTGAACCCGGTACTCACTATTGGCACCCAGCTTATGGAAGCCATCAGGCGTCACAGGAGGGTATCGAGCGCGGAGGCACGCAGACGGGCGGTGGAGCTGCTTAAGATGGTCGAGATTCCCGGTGCAGAGGAACGTCTGGCCCAATATCCTCACCAGTTCAGCGGAGGTATGAGGCAAAGGGTGATGATCGCCATGGCCCTGGCGTGTAACCCCGCCCTGTTGATCGCCGACGAGCCTACCACTGCTTTGGACGTTACCATTCAAGCCCAAATACTCGATCTCATAAAAGAACTCAAGGAACGTACCCACACCTCCGTGATTCTCATAACTCACGACCTGGGCGTTGTGGCCAGGCTCGCTCAGAGGGTCATCGTCATGTACGCTGGCCTGATCGTAGAGTCCGGTAGCGTGAACGAGATCTACTACCAGGCTGCCCATCCGTATACTGTGGGGCTGTTGAAATCGGTGCCGAGGCTGGATTCGAGGGAGAAGAGGCGACTTGTACCCATCTACGGGCAGCCTCCGGATTTGATAGCGCCTCCAACCGGGTGCCCGTTCTGGCCGAGATGCGATTACGCCATGAAGTTGTGCGCAGCAGAGGATCCTCCGGAGCTATCGGTGACCTCGAGCCACAAAGTGAAGTGCTGGTTGTGCCACCCCGATGTCAGGGAAGCGCTGAAGGTGGTGGGAGCATGAGCCTCGTAGAGGTACGGAATCTCACCAAGCACTTCGCTCTGTCCGGGGGGTTTTTCGGTTCCGCGCGTCGCGTCGTGCGAGCCGTGGATGGGGTGAGTTTCAGCATCGCGAAAGGCGAGACGCTCGGCCTGGTGGGTGAAACTGGCTGCGGAAAGACCACGGTGGGCAGGACGATCGTGCGCCTGTACACTCCAACCGCCGGCTCCATATTCTTCGACGGGACGGACATAAGCTTTCTTCCTGAAGCGCGCCTAAAACCCTTCAGAAAGCGCATGCAGATGGTTTTCCAGGACCCCTATGCCTCGCTGAACCCGAGGATGACTGTGGGCGAAATCATCGCTGAGCCTTTGGAGGTGCACACGGATTTGTCCAGGCGCGAGAGGGAAGACCGCGTCATAAAGCTTCTTGAGCTGGTTAGGTTGAGCCGTGAACACGCAAACCGCTTCCCCCATGAGTTCAGCGGTGGACAGAGGCAGAGGATCGGCTTGGCGAGAGTGCTTGCCGTGGAACCGGAGTTCATCGTGTGCGATGAACCGATTTCGGCCCTGGACGTCTCCATTCAGGCTCAGGTGGTCAACATGTTTGAAGACCTACAGCAACAGCTAGGTCTCACCTACCTGTTCATAGCGCACGACCTTTCGATGGTGAAACACATTTCAAACCGGGTTGCGGTCATGTACCTCGGGAAGATCGTCGAACTGGCTCCCTCCAACGAACTCTACGACAAGCCCTTACATCCTTACACACAGGCCCTGTTATCGGCGATTCCAATTCCGGACCCGCAGGTTGAGGCCGAACGGAGGAGGATCGTGCTAAAGGGAGATGTGCCCAGCCCTGTGAACCCTCCTTCGGGATGCCGGTTTCGTACACGGTGTTCCTACGCGATGCCGGTTTGTGCCGAGCAAGAGCCGCCGCTCGTGAATGTGGGCGCAGGACATACGGTGGCTTGCCATCGAATAGTTACTTAGTTTTAACCGTTTTGGGGAGGAAGGGAGGTCCTCGCGAAGAAGATAATACCAACTGGGAGCAGTTGATATTCGATGACCGGGTTTCCCAAAAACGCGCAAAGACGTGCATGGCTCTTTGCGGGCCTGCCGGCGTCGCGGGTGCTTGCCGCGGCGGTTGTTTTTCTGTTGGCCTCCTTAAGCGGCGCGGGACTGGCCAAAGCCTGGCAAGTCAACGCTTTCATGGAGAATAAGACGGAAATCGTGATGCAGCCGGGTACTCCCGAGGTGAAGCTGGACGGCCGCCTGGTAAAACTCGATGCTGTGCCTTACATAAAAGACGGCCGGATGATGGTGCCGTTCAGATTCGTGGGAGAGAGCCTCGGTGCCCGTGTGGAGTGGATTGGCGAAAGCAATACCGTCATATTCGAGGCTCCGGGTAAGCGGATAGAATTGCAGATCGGTAGCGTGCAGGCGCGGGTGAACGACTCCACCGTCGTGCTGCAAGTCCCTGCGGAGATTGTGCAGAGCAGGACGTTCGTTCCACTCCGGTTCGTCGCAGAGGCGATGGGGGCCGAGGTGCAGTGGGATTCGCGGAGTAGCACCGCTACCATCACCCTTTCCCGTAAGGTGCCATCCAATGTCCTCGGGGGCGGAGCCAGGCTAAAGGTGAGACACGTCAAAGCTTCAGGGCTGGACTTCCTAGCCTCAGTGACCATGCTCATGAACCATCACGATGCTTCCATCGATCTGCCGAAGGCGGCCATTTATGGCCGTGCAGGGCGCCCCCCAATTGCGCTGTCTGAGTCCTCTCTTGTGTTAGAGTCCATGCAGAACTTGGGTTATTCGATCAAGCTTGCCTGTGTAGGACTGCCTAACGAAGCGCTGCTCGAGCTGCTCAAGGCTGTCCCTCTGAGCGATGGTATGGTGTGCAAGAACTCCACAGAAGCTTTGAACAAGCTCACGCAACTGCTGGATTCGGGAACGCCCGTCGGGGTAGCGGTAGATCTGTCAATCTTGGATTTGGGAGAGGACTTGTGGGGGAGCGAAATAGTAGTGGTTTCAGGATACGACGATAGCGGTCTTACCTTGGAGGTGCCCTCGGCGAGCAAAGGTGCGAGGCGCGTTTCAAGAGAGGCTTTCTTGAAAGCCTGGAGCAAGGAGGAAATAGACTCACCTGGGCCGAATTTCTTCTTCTGGGTCAGAAAGAGCTCCAAAGCCATGAGTGGGTATGAGGTACTCAGAACTGCTCGAAAGGATTCCGAGGCTGCCGTGGCGGCCTTAAAGGAATACGCGGCTCAAATCAGGAGCTCGGGCTACTCACCGGGGGCGCTACTCGCGCTGAAGCGGATGGGCTACTGGAGCCGTCTGCTTGTGGCGGATTATCTGGCCAGCCACAATTTGAAGAAAGCCGCGAGCAAGCTGAGGAAGGCGGCCGAAACATACGACAGACTATCTCCTGAGCTTCCACCAAGCGAAGGTGCTGCGCTCCTCGAGGAGGCGGCTACCCTGGAAGCGGAAGCGCTACGATACTGGCCGTGAGGGAGGCTCGTTATGTCGGACGAAGATGCGAAAAAGGGCATCTTGGAGGAAGCCGTAAAGTCGGCGATGGCGATGGGGATAGTGGATACGATCCGCAGTTTCGTGGCTATCCTGGCTACAAAGGCCTGGCAGTCAATGGGGCTGACCATCAACCCCTCTACGGGCAAGATCGAAAAGAACCTGGAGGACAGTCGCCTGGCAATAGATGCTCTCGCCGGTCTGATCGAGTTGATCGGGCCCCGGATTCCGGGTGAAGAGCTTCGGCAATACCGGGCGCTACTCCAGGACCTGCAATTGAACTTCGTTAACCAATCCCAATAGCCTGGGCGAGTACGAGGCGCCTCTCTACATCGGGCCAATTGACGAGGTTCCACCACGCCTTAATGTAGTCCGGGCGCCTGTTCCGGTAGTCCACGTAATAAGCATGCTCCCATACATCAAGTACCAGCAACGGGATAGCCCCCCATTGAGTCAGGTTCTCGTGCTTCTCGGCTTGGAGTATCTCTACCCTCTGCCAGAACGGATTCCATACGAGTATAGTCCAACCGGAGCCTTGTACCTGATCGGCGGCAGCGGAGAATTGGCGCTGAAAGGCGTCTAAAGAACCGAACGTGCTTTGGAGACAGCTCGTCGTAACGGGACCAGGGCGCCCACCTCCGCTCGGAGTCATGTTATACCAGTAGACCGTGTGAAGGATGTGGCCGGAACCGTTGAATGCCAGCTCTCTTTCCCAGAACCTCACGTTGGAGAAATCCCCTACGGCACGGGCTTGTTCGAGCATTTTCTCAGCGCGGTTCAGGCCGTTCACGTATGAGAGATGGTGTTTGTCGTGGTGGAGATGCAAAGTTTCCGCACTGATGTATGGCTCCAACGCGTTATACGGGTAGGGCAAGGGGGGTAACTTGTGCTCCCCGATGGGGACGGGCCGAACGAACACCATGACCAACCTCCTCGCTTGTTCTCAGCGGTTTGATATTCTAATTGTATTAATGGTCTTTTCCGGTTGCTCCTGAGGTCAGCTTTCTGTGGGAGGAGTGTTTGGTATGGACAGAACTGTTCTCTACAACAATACGGTCGCGCTTAGGAGAGACCTGCACAAGCACCCCGAGACCGCGTGGCGCGAATTCCGCACGGCATCTATCGTCGTGGATAGGCTCAGAAGGCTCGGCTATCGAGTAAGTTTCGGGCGCGACGTAATAGACGATGCCTCACGCGTCGGGGTCCCAACGGCTGAGGTCCTCCGGCAAGCGGCTGAGAGGGCTATCGCTGAAGGGGCAGACCCCGAGCTAGTGCGTCAGATGGAGGGTGGCTTCACCGGCGTGGTTGGGGAGCTTCCCATGGGGGCCAAAGGTAGCGGCCCTACGGTCGCCGTGCGTTTCGACATGGACGCAATCGCGCAGGCTGAGGCTGAAGACCCCGCGCACAGACCTTATGCGGAAGGGTTCAGCTCTGTTCACCCGGGAGAAATGCACGCTTGTGGCCACGACGGGCATGTCGCAATAGGCCTGGCGCTTGCCCAGATGTTGAGGGAAGAGAGCGTTCCTGCCTGCGGCAAGGTGAAGCTGATCTTCCAGCCGGCGGAGGAATGCGTGCAAGGCGGCTTACCTATGGCGAAGGCCGGGTGTGTTGACGACGTGGATTACTTCATCGCCGGCCACATCGGGTTGGCGGCAAATCAGACTGGCCTGATTGCCGCCGGGACTACCGGAATCCAGGCTACTTCGAGGTTCGATGCAGTGTTCAAAGGCGCATCCAGCCATGCTGGCGCAAAGCCGGAGGAGGGCAAAAACGCCCTGTTAGCCGCGGCTGCGGCCGTCCTGGCGGTAAATGCCATCCCGCGGCATTCCAAAGGCGCTACGCGCGTGAATGTGGGCGCAATTCGGGGCGGCACGGCTAGGAATATAGTGTGTGATTGGGTGAGTCTGGAAATGGAAACCAGGGGGGCGACTACCGAACTCAACGAATTCATGCGGGAAAGGGCATACATGGCGTTGAGAGGGGCGGCGGCCATGCAAGGGGTCGAACTCCAGATCGTGCCGCAGGGGGAATCCTTAAGTGCCGAATCTAGCGATGTCCTGGCTCGCAGAGTAGTGAATATGGTGCGGGGCGAACCGGGTGTCGTACGCGTCGAAGAGCTGATGGATTTCGGTGCGGCGGAGGACGCGACTTACTTCATGCGGCGTGTGACTGAGCGAGGGGGCCAAGCCACGTACATGCTGTGGGGGGCGAGACTGTCTGCGGGTCATCACTCCAGGTACTTTGATTTTGACGAGGCGGTTTTGTGCGTAGCCCCGGCGGTTTTGTTCCGGGTTGTAACGGGCCTTTTGGCCGAAAGACAGGGGAGGTGATGGGCATGTTCTACTGCCTGCGCTGCGGCGAAAAATATGATGATTCGGGCGTTCACTGGAGGTGTAAGTGCGGCGGCCCATTGGAGTACGAGGGCCCGGTTCGACCGTTCCCCGCAGACCTTCGCGGTAGGCCCTGGTCAATGTGGCGCTATAAGGAAGCCATACCTGTCTCGCCAGAAGCTATCGTGAGCTTGGGGGAAGGCATGACACCGATTACCGTTCTGCCCTGGGAAGGGAGAAGGGTATGGCTGAAGTTGGATTACTTGTGCCCGACGGGGTCGTACAAGGACAGGGGTGCATCTGCCTTGATCTCCAAACTGCACGAGGCGGGGGCGCGGAGCATCGTGGAAGATTCATCTGGGAACGCTGGCGCAGCCATTGCGGCCTATGCCGCGAGGTGCGGGATGCAGTGCGAAATCTACGTACCCTCGGGGAACTCACCGGCTAAACTCGCTCAGATAAGGGCATACGGCGCTCGGCTGGTTGAGGTGGCAGGCAGCCGCCAGGATGTAGCTGATGCCTGCCGCTCTAGAGTGGAAACAGGCGGAATATTCTATGCTAGCCACAATTGGAACCCGTTTTTCATCCAGGGGATCAAAACTATCGCTTACGAGTTATGGGAGCAATCTGCGGTGCCGGACTGGGTTGTGCTCCCAGCCGGTTACGGTAGCATCGCACTTGGTGTGTATCGTGGCTTTCGGGATCTCGAAGAATGGGGGATGGTAATGCAGCGGCCCAGGATAGCCCTGGTGCAAGCTGCAAACTGTGCACCCATTTACGAGGCCTTTTCGAAAGGGCTGGAGGAAGTGCCCGCGTGTACTGTGCTTCACACTGTTGCGGAGGGCATCGCCTGCAGCCAACCTGTGCGGGGCGCCGAGGTGCTGAAGGCAGTCAGGGAATCCAAGGGCGTGGTCATAGCGGTGGAGGAGGAAGAAATCATACGTGCCCTGAAGGGCCTGGCGCATGCAGGGATTCACGTTGAGCCTACCTCTGCGACCGTGATGGCCGGCGTCTCTAAGCTGGGGGCTCTTGGCAAACTGGAGCCAGCCCAAAAAGTGGTGGCGATCCTCAGCGGTATCGGTTTGAAATCAGACTTTTGGATTTCTTAAACGTTCTATATAGTTGGGGCGACCATGCTTAAGCCATTCGAGCAGTACGTCTTGAAATACCAGGATATGGTTTATAACATAGCCTGGCACGTGACTCGAAACCAGCATGACGCGGAGGACATCGCCCAGGAGAGTTTCGTTAGGGCCTTTGAGCATTTCACGGACTTCTCAACCGGTGAGCCGCCGAAGTCATGGTTATGCACGGTTACTCTCAACCTGTGTAGGGATTGGCTGAGGAGGCAGAAGCCAGTGCTGTCGGGAGAAGAGAAGGATTATCGGGGAGGAGGACAGGCGGCAGACCAGCCGGAGGAACGGGCGGCGGTGAAGGAGGCGCTGAACGCGCTCGATCCGGAAAGCAGGTTGCTCGTGGTGTTGTTCCATCTAGAAGGTTTCAGCCACAAGGAGATTTCGGAGATGACCGGTATGCCAATCAGTATGATAAAGAACAGGCTGTTCAGGGCTCGTAAGAAGATGAAGGAAATACTTATGGCGGAGGGACTTCGTAGATGAACGTGCAGCATCTTGACGAAGAGCTTTTAGACCGCTTTGCGTTTGGTGAGCCCGGGGAGCTTGACGAAGTCGAGCGGCTGAGGGTGGAAGAACACCTGGCGAAGTGCTCTAAGTGTTCCGAAGCACTGGAGTTGCTGGTAAGGTCCGTCCGAATGGTAGAATACTGGGGTTCTGTAAAGGCACCAGAAAGCCTGATAACTAGGGTCCGGATGAAATTGCGCCATAAGACTGTTGCACCATTGATGCCCATCGTCGTCATCGCTCTGGGGATCACTGACGTGGCGAGATTATGGGTTTTAGCGTGGTCGCTGAGCGGGGGCTTATCGACAATCGTGGAGGCCCTTCCCCGGATGCTCGAAGCGCTCTCGTATGGGTGGACTGGAATTTTACGTGTAGTACTGGAGATCGTAGCAGGGTCGTGGCTGAGGATGGGCGGGATCAGCGCACAAATGGGTGTTTTGCTGACTGTCGGCGGTCTCGTATTGCTGATGAGGCGAAAGGAGTGGGCTAATTGAAGAAGCTCTACAGGTCTAGGCACAATAAGGTGATCGCAGGGGTTTGCGGCGGGCTGGCGGAGTACTTTGGGGTCGACGTAGTGGTAGTGCGGCTGATCTGGGTGCTGCTGGCGTTGATGGGCGGGCCGGGGGTGCTGGGATATATTATCGCGTGGCTAATAATGCCACTCGAGCCTGAGCATCCAGAACATGTCAAACGGCCCACCATAAAGACTGCTGCAGAGATGGCCACGGGGACGACTGCAGAGACGCCTGTGCCTGCAGAGGCCACTACAGAGGGGCCTGCAGAGACTACAGGAGAAAACGCCACTGACGAAGGGGCCAGGTTGGAGTCAGATTCCAAAACGACAACCTTGCTGGCCATCTTGTTAATCGCTGTTGGTGGATTCTTCTTGCTGAGAATGCTTTTGCCCCACCAGTTACTGAGGTGGCTTTCATGGTCGCGGTGGTGGCCGCTCGTGCTCATCATCGGTGGGGCAGCCTTGCTTCTAAAGGCAAACTCGAAATGAGGTGTGCAGGATGAAGTTGGGTGGCTTCTTGCTCCTCTTATTAGGGTTGGTTTTGCTGGGAAATACGATGGGCTACGTCCCATGGACAGCGTGGGTCATGCTCGTGCTCTATTGGCCGGTGCTTCTGATAGCGGCGGGAATAGAGCTCCTGGTCAGGCGGAGGATTAGCTTCGGGTGGCTCGTGGCATTGGCCCTGTTGATTGTCTTGGTGGGCGGAATGTTGCTCAAGTCGCCATGGGCAGAGCGAATACCGGGTTATTACATGCTTAGCGAACCGATGTTTTTCTGGTTCAGACCCTGGATCAGGGAACGTCCAGAAAGGCCAATGTGGCCGCCAGACGGCCCACGGTTCGGCCCGGGGGAGCAAACCATACGCGAAGTGCTTCCGCCCGGAGTCCAAAGGGCGAGATACGATATCAAGCTGGGTGCTGGCAGACTCAAGCTAGGCTCAGCTACGGACATGCTGATCGATGGGAAGATAAGCTACTCAGGCGCAAAACCGGAATTCAGCTATAACGTGAGCGGTGGTGAGGCTCGCGTTCAGCTGAGGCACGTTGAACGGGGCGCCGTGGATTCGGCAACTTGGGATCTCAGCCTGAATAAAACCATCCCGATCGCAGTCAGAATGGACGTGGGCGCTTGCGACGCGGACCTGGACATGAGTGAGCTCAAGGTGGAAGAGCTGGATTTGGATATGGGTGCGTCGCGCCTCCGAGTTACGTTTGGGGATACCGGTATGAATACTAAGGCAAGGATAAAAGCAGGTGCATCAAAGATCGAGCTGTCTGCGCCAGAGGCGGCGGGGATCAGGATAAGAGCGACGAGTGCGTTGAGTAGCAACAATTTCGCAGAGGAGGGGCTGACCTGGTCCGGCGGCTATTGGACGAGCCCTAACTGGGGTAAGCCTGGTACTTCCTTAGATATCGAGGTATCGGCAGGAGTGAGTTCTGTAGTGTTAAGGAGGGTATGAACTGGGTGATCGGAAAACTTGCTGTCCTTATCAGATCGCGACCTGGCTCGCAAACCACGGTGGCCAATCAACTCGCTTTTCCAGGTGAAGAAGGGCAAGCTGGAGGTAACCGTAACGGGTAGCGGAAATGTGGGCACTGTAGAGAACGTCGAAGTTCGCCTCAATGTTGCAGGTACGGTGGGGCAAGTGCTGGTTATGGAGAACCTGGATGTGGATGTGCCTATCGCTGGATCGCTCTCCAGCCAACCTGCAGGTCGTGGGCGACGTGGCTCGAGGGCTTTCCGGGACTAAGGCGTACGTGGGGTGATCAGCGCAGGTTGGTTCTCTCCGCTAGTTACTATCGCGGCCTGACCCACACCTTCTTCGGCTTTACGGGTTCCGTCAGTATGCCCAAAGCGCTGTAAATCTCCAACGTGCTCTGGCTCACGAGTCGTCGCTATCCGTAGCTTCAGTAGCCTCCAATCTGGTAGCGGAAATAGCACCGTCACAAACTGATGGGTCCGCAGCGTTTCCCGCACACTCCCCATGAGATCTAGATACCTGCATCTTGCTTGTCTTCTCTATTGTCGCCAGCGGATGGTATGCTAGCACGCAGCGGAGAGTAGAAACATCGGGATTGCCAGGATCCTTGCGTTAGTGGTGACGCGCGGCTCGCTATTGCTGGGTGTATGATTCAGTAGAGGTAGGGCTCTTCTTCGAGATTTACCCCGCCGGCAAGTTAGCAAAACAGGACCCGATTACCGCTTTGCGTTACGAAGAAAGGTGGGAGACTATGTCCGTAGAATACTTATCTATAAGGGGGTTACTGCATGGATTTACCTGATTACAGGGACGAGATTATAGAAGTTATGTGCAAACTGATCGAAATTCCTGCCGTTAACCCGGCTTATGGCGGCGGGGGGGAATATGAGCGCGCTTGCTGGATTGCGTCATTTATGAAAAGGGAGGGCCTCGAACCCGAGATCTACGAAGTTGCTGACGAGCTTACGCCGCAGAAAAGGCGGCCAAGCCTCCTATTCAAGATGGACGGGAAGGCCTCGAACGGACCTGTGCTGTGGCTGGTGGCGCACTTGGATACCGTCTCTGAGGGCGACAGGAGTCTTTGGAGCACCGACCCATTCAAGGCGGAGGTGCGTGACGGCAGGATCATTGGTAGAGGGGCTGAGGATAATATCCAGGCTATAGTGTCGAGCCTATTTACCGTTTTGGCTCTGAAGCGGACGGGCCGGCAGCCCGAATGTAATCTGGGTCTATGCTTTCCCGCAGATGAAGAGGCAGGTTCCGAATATGGCCTCGTAAGGCTCATAAACGAGGGTATATTCGATCCAAAGGACGAGGCCATAGTGCTGGACGCGGGTAGGCCGGATGGTAGGTTCATCGAGGTGGCCGAGAAAGCGGTACTATGGCTGAGGTTTTTCATCAAGGGCAAACAGGCCCATGCTTCTTCTCCTCACCTGGGCATTAACGCCAGCGCCATCGGTACTCACTTCGGAGCGGACCTGGACGATCTTCTGAAAGCCAAGTACGGTGCCAGGGACTACCTTTTCGAGCCCCCGTATTCCACCTTCGAGATAACGCAAAAATTCGATAACGTCAGCAGTCCCAACATCCTGCCGGGCACGGATAGCTTCGTCATGGACTGCAGGGTGCTACCCAAATACCCGCTTGGTTCAGTCCTGGGGGACATCGAACACCTGATATCCGAGTACGAATTTAAAACCGGAGCCAAAATCGAATACAAGGTGCTGCAAAGAGCAGATGCGGTGCCGCCTACCCCTCTGGATGCGCCCGTGGTGCGAAAGCTTATGGCGGCCATCGAGAAGAGGCGGGGAACGCCGACCATCGGTGGTATCGGTGGAAGTACTTGCGCCGCCTTCCTGAGGCGAATCGGGATGGCGGCAGTGGTATGGTCCACACTATTGGGCACAGCCCATTCCCCCAACGAATATGCCGCCATAGACAACGTCGTAGCTGATACACAAACGCTGATCGACGTAGTTACTGCTTGCGCGGAGACCTGAGCTAGAGGCCGCGATGCAGGGTGGCCTCCATGACCTGGTCTATCTGGCGCCTGAGAGCTTCCGGCAATCCAGGTAGCTCGATGTTCATGAACCCCCTGGTGATAGTGGCTACTGCCTCATCTTCCGTTAGGCCCCGCGCCATCAGGTAGAGGATGGCTTCTTGGTCTATTGGGCCTACGGCTGCTTCGTGGGCCAGATCGCACTCCGGCGAAGAATCAGCGTCTAGCTCTGGAATGGCTACGATTCTCGCCAGGGGTGATTTTAAGATTCCGCGGCAGTCGAGGTGGGCTTTTGCCCGCTTGTCCGTCTTGCCTACCAACATCCCTCTAAGGTAGAGTATGGAGCCGTCGTCCGCAACGGCTCTGGAGATAGATTCTCCTGCGGTGTCTTGTGCCTCCAGTACGATCCTGGAGCCTATGTCTATCACAGAGCGCTTCATGCCATACGCTATTGTATTGATCTCTGCTCGGGAAGCTTTTCCCCTGAGGTAGACGCTGGGGGACGTTTGTAGAGAGCCTACAGGCTTCACGAGGACGTAGTTGTTTACGAACACCCCTCCTTCTTCCACTATAACGCCTGTACGCGGTCTCACATGGAAGTTTTCTGCCCAGTTATGGATCATGTGGAAAGTGAGGCGAGCGCCGCGTTTCACGTAAAACTCACTCACGCCTATGTGTAGTCCTTCCTTAACTCCGGTTATGGAGGTACAACCGGTGATCACTTGAACTTCGGCGCCTTCTTCTACCACGATCACGTTATGTACGTTCTGGCTGATAAAGTTTTCTGCGACGAGGAGGCACGCCTGAACCGGCCTTTCTACCTTCTGACCTGGTAGTACCCTGATGAAATAGCCATGAGTCTGGTTTAAAGCAACCCGTGCAGTGTATTTGTCCTGATCCACCGGAACAGCCTGCCACCAATATTCTGGAAGGCCGTCGTATTTGGCAAGGGCTTCGTCTGTGGAGAGGAGCTCTAACTGCCCGCCATAAGCTCGTTGCACCTGCTCGAACACGACGGAACTATCCAGTTGCATGTACGTTCCTGCCGTGCGCTCGAGGTTCTGCTCGATACCTGCCATATACGCGGCTTCCCTGGCCTGCCGGGAAAGTGATTCCAGCGCCTCTATTTTTTCGTGCTCCCCCACGTTTCGATAGCGGTTCAGGTCGATGTCTGGACCGTAGGCAGCCCTTTTCTCTACCGCTGATAAAGCCTTCTGTTCCAGCTCCCGTAATCTGTCATTCATTCGTGCACACCTCGCAGTGTTTGAACCCATGCTCCCTCACTTCCCGCAATATGTCCCGCGGGTTGCCTGAACACACGATCCTGCCGTCCACCAGAACATGACCGAGCTCCGCATTGACGTAATCGAGGATGTGAGCCGTATGAGTCACGATGAGGGCGGAAGCGGTTCTGCCAGCTTTGACCCTGGTCTTGCCGAGGATTGCATTTATGGCCCTGCCTACGATGGCTATGCTTTCGAGGTCTACGCCTGACTCCGGTTCATCGATGAAGGCCAGGTCGGGGCTGGCCATTTGCAACTGCAGCAGCTCCGAGCGTTTAGCTTCGCCCCCGGAGAAGCCGTCGTTCAGATCCCTGTCCAAAAGGTGCAGGGCGTTGAGGTCTTCGGCCACCCTCTGCAATTTCGCCCCATCAGTTCGCGCAATCATTTCGGCTAGCTGTCGCAACTTCACTCCGGGCACGACCGGAGGCCTCTGAAAGGCTATGCCCATGCCGAGCCGGATTCTCTGGTCCAAACTCATTCCGGAAATGTCCTTCCCCTTGAATAGGATTTGACCCGAGACCACCCTATACTTTGGGAACCCAAGGGCACTCATGATCAGCGTGGTCTTGCCGGATCCATTGGGGCCGAACAACACGTGCGTCTCACCCTGACCGATTTTAAGGTTGACTCCCTTCAGGACCGTATTGCCGTTGACTTCGACTACCAGGTCCTTCAATTCGAAAAGGCTCATGGAATCACCCCGCTTTTGCTGTGGACACCCACACCATATTATAATGGAGCCGAAGCAGTACCTGAATGACGGGCGAAAAAGCCTTACAGGAGGGTAAGACAAATGAACTTCATCGACGACGAAGCGATTTTTTCCGCACTGGAGGACTCCCGCGCAGTATCTCCCACTGGCATACGCGATATCATCGCCAAGGCCCGGGAATGCAAGGGGCTCGAACCAAACGAAGTTGCCGCCCTACTTCACGTGGATGACCCTGATTTACTATCAGAAATATTCGAGGCGGCCTCACAAATCAAGAAACAGATCTACGGCAAGCGGTTGGTCTTCTTCGCCCCCCTTTACGTGAGCGATTTTTGCGTCAACAACTGTAAGTACTGCGGCTACAGGAGAGACAACCGCTTCAACCGGAGGAAACTTACGCTGGACGAAGTCAGGGAGCAGGTTTCAATCCTGGAGGACATGGGGCACAAGAGAATCGCTCTGGAGGCCGGGGAAGACCCGGTGAACTGCCCGATAGACTACATCCTGGACGTAATCCACACTATCTACGAAACCCGCTCGGGGCGTGGTGAGATCCGCAGGGTGAATGTGAACATCGCCGCCACCACTGTGGAGAACTACAAGAAGTTGAAGGAGGCGGGTATAGGCACCTACGTCCTGTTCCAGGAGACTTACCACAGGGACACATACCGCCAGCTTCACTCCGGGCCCAAGGCAGACTACGACTGGCATACTACCGCTATGGATAGAGCGATGGCAGCAGGCATCGACGACGTGGGTATCGGCGTGCTTTTCGGTCTCTACGATTACAAGTACGAAGTGGTGGCCTGCGTGATGCACGCCAAGCATCTGGAAGCGCGATTCGGGGTAGGTCCTCACACGATTTCTTTTCCGCGGCTAAGGCCCGCAGAGGGTATTGACATGAGTCAATTTCCCTACCTGGTCAAGGACGACGATTTCAAGAAGGTGGTGGCTATCACCAGGTTAGCTGTTCCGTACACCGGTATGATTCTTTCGACCAGGGAGAAACCGGGCTTCCGCGATGAGGTCTTCCGCTTAGGCATATCCCAGATCAGCGCGGGTTCCTGCACGGGAGTCGGAGGGTATCATCGGGAGCTCCCCGAGGAACCGGAGGAGGAGAGCTCGCCGCAATTTGCAGTTGAGGATAGAAGGAGCCCGGACGAAATAGTGAGGAGCATCACTCAATCGGGCTACCTGCCCAGTTTTTGCACGGCATGCTACAGGAGGGGACGCACCGGGGACAGGTTCATGTCATTGGCGAAAACAGGCCGGATTCAGGAGCTATGCCAGCCCAACGCCATCCTCACGTTCAAAGAGTACCTCTTAGATTATGCCGAACCGGAAACTCGGCGCATCGGCGAACAGGCTATCGAACAACACGTGGCCGAGATTCCCAACGAGGAGGTCAGGAGCGAGACACTTCGCAGGCTTAAACGCCTGGAGGCCGGGGAGCGGGATTTGTACTTTTGAGTAGGTGAGGAACTGGCGAGATGGGAGCGACCTGAATGCTGGAGTTGTTAGATCAGCTTACCCGCAGTACCGATTGGGCGCAGTTGGAACGACTTGTGGCCGAAGCGTTGCGGCGCAGCGAAGGAAGCGCCGAACGCGAAGTGCTTTTCCTAAAAGCGGACGACGTAAGACGGCAATATGTGGGTGACGGCATCCACTTGCGGGCCGTTGTCGAATTTTCCAACTGTTGCGTGCGAGATTGCCTGTATTGCGGCCTGAGAGTTTCCAACAGGAAGCTTGCCAGGTACCGTATGAAACCAGAAGAGATAGTGCAGGCGGCTTTGGCTGCCGTCGAGGTTGGTTTCCGCACGGTGGTGCTACAATCGGGGGAAGACCCTTACTACGATGCAGCCACCTTAGCGGACGTGATCCGGTCAATAAAGCGGGGTGCAGCACGGCTTGGGAAGGATATCGCAGTCACCCTGAGCTTGGGAGAAAGGCCGTTCGATGAGTTGCGCGCCTTAAAAGAAGCGGGGGCGGACAGATACCTTCTCAAGTACGAAACTTCGGACAGGGAGTTGTTCGAGAAGCTTAGGCCCGGCTGCACTCTGGAAAGCAGGCTGAAGTGCCTGCAGGACTTACGGGCACTGGGCTATCAAGTGGGCTCGGGGAACATCGTAGGGTTGCCGGGCCAGAGCCTTGACTCGCTTGCCGCAGATCTCGTTCTGCTGAAACGTCTCGACGTGGAAATGGCAGGCATAGGCCCGTTCGTGCCACACGAAGACACGCCTTTGCACGATCAACCTGCTGGAGAGGTCGATCTCAGCCTGCGCGTGCTCGCGATCGCCCGCCTCTTGTTGCCGTACTGTCACTTACCGGGGACCACCGCGCTGGCTACTCTGGACCCGGAGGGGAGATTGAAGGCCCTACGGTGTGGCGCCAACGTGATCATGCCCGCAGTAACCCCGCACCGGTTTGCGGCATTATACGAAATATACCCCGGCAAGGCATCTAACGCAGCGCTTCCCCAGGAAGCTTGGGAAACCATGCAGCGGATGGCTGCGGGACTTGGACGTACTGTGGAGGCCACGCCGGGCCATTCTCCCAAACCTGGACCATGGGCACCAGGCGTGGCCTCGCTAAGTTCGACGCCCAGGGGGGAGCGGTTGCATATAGCAGTATTCGGGCGCCGAAATGCTGGCAAGTCCAGCCTCATTAATGCGCTGGCCGGTCAAGGGGTAGCCATAGTGTCGGACGTGCCAGGGACTACCACCGACCCCGTGTTCAAGACGATGGAGATCCTACCTATCGGTCCCGTTGTGCTCGTAGATACAGCGGGGATTGACGACGTGGGTGCGTTGGGAGAGATGCGTGTCAAACGCACCTTCGACATACTCGATGCCACGGACCTACCCATCTTGGTCGTGGATCCCGTCCGCGGTGTGGGGGAATACGAACTCAAGCTGGCAGAGCTAGCCCGTGAAAAGAAACTTCCCTTGCTAGCGGTGGTCACCAAGAGCGACTTAGTCCGGTTGTCTCCTGCTGAACTGAAAGGTATCGAATCGAAGCTCGGGGTGCCTGTCATCGAAGTGAGTAACCGGGATCGAAGCGGGATAGACGAGCTGAAACGGCGCCTGATCGAGCTTTGCCCTCCCGACTACGAGGGGCCGCCTTTGCTGAGGGACATGTTGCAGCCGGGAGATCTGGTGGTGATGGTCGTACCGATCGATTTAGAAGCGCCCAAAGGGCGGTTGATTCTGCCTCAGGTGCAGGCTCTCAGGGACATTCTCGATGCAGGTGCAGTGGCTACCGTGACGAAGGAAGATGGCCTCGAACGAGTGCTGAGTACCTTAGAGGCAGCAGCGCAAAAACCACGTCTGGTGGTGACGGATTCACAGGCTTTTGGAAAGGTATCTCGAATCGTCCCCGAAGAGGTGCCTTTGACATCTTTTTCTATCCTTTTCGCACGCCATAAAGGGGATCTGGCCACTCTCGTGAAGGGCGCTCAGGCAGTGGCTGGACTGAAAGCAGGAGACAGAGTGCTGATTGCAGAAGCGTGTACTCACCACCCCATAGGAGATGACATTGGACGGAAGAAAATCCCTACCTGGTTGAACCGGAAGGTGGGCGGGGCGTTATCCTTCTCGTGGTGCTCCGGGCGCGATTTTCCACAGGATCTGCAGCAATATAAATTAGTGGTGCATTGTGGGGCATGCATGCTCAATCGCAAGGCGATGCTTTCCCGGCTGAACGCGGTGACTCGTGCTGGAGTCCCCATAGTTAACTATGGCGTGCTCATTGCCTATCTGCATGGGATCTTCGACAGGGCGCTGAGGCCTTTCAATGCTGAACTCAACAATCAATAATCCATGCGAATAGCTTTCACGGGTCGCAGCCGTGCGGCACGATTGGCGGGGTAGACGCCCGAGATGAGCCCCACTGCGATGGCGAAGCCAAGCGCGGCTATGGCTAACCATGGTGGGATGAGTGACACCATGATCTTTTCTCCCGGGCCGGCAGGCCCGGGCATCCCGATGAAGCGCAAACCGAGGTCGTTCATCACATAGGAGATGACGTAGCTCAGTCCTACCCCTAAGGTGCCGCCAATCAACCCTATCAGGGAAGCTTCGGACAGGAAGAGTATCCTTATGTCCGCTACCGCAGCGCCTATCACCTTCATAATGCCGATTTCACGGGTGCGCTCGTATATGGACATCACCATTGTATTGGCGATTCCCAGTGCCGCTACGAAGAGCGAGATCCCCCCAATACCGCCGAGGATGGCGCGCATAGTGCGCGTTTGCTTCTCGATACCTTCCAGAGAGTCCGCCATGGACCAGGCATTATACCCTGCTCTCTTCAGTGCGTCGGAGAGTCTCTTCGCTTCCCCAACGTCACTCGCACGAACCATTATGTACTGATAATCATCGGGACCGGGCTGATTGGGGTCATTTCGTTGACGAGGTATGCCTGACTTCTGTGCGGGTTGCATGGTTTTTTCAAACATTTTCTTGATCTGCTTGAGCTCATCGATACTGCAATACGCTTCGTAAGCTCTCTGCATGTCTTTCTCATCCAAAACGCCCACTACTTCCAAGTTAACGAGTGGTCTGACGTCCATTGGATTCCCCTCGGAGGGACTGGACAGAAGTGAGAGACGCTTTCCCAATAGCTCCGCCGGTTCGACTGGTTGGGGCCTGCTGACAGACATTATTTTTGTCGATATTGCACGGCCTTTCGAGGCCATCATTCTGCGCAATTCTCTTTCGTCCCTGAGGTTATTCCCCACACGATATCCAATGATTATGGCGTTTTTGTCCTCGGGCGTGATGTAGCGCCCTTGACTGAGCTTGAATTCTAGAGCCTGCATCTGTGAAGGATCGATCCCCACCAGCTGGATGTAACCTCTCTTGCGCTCCATCCTCACCTCGCCACCGAATACGTAGGCCGGGGATACCGCGACTACGCCTTGCATTGACCTGATCTCAGCCACGGCCTCGTCGTTAAGGGGTTTACCCGCACCGATTGGCTGCCCCTTGTCGTCGAAGCGCATCCCTGCCATAACCCTAACGATATTCAAATTGCCCCAGCGCTCCATGTTCTTGCGTTGGTTCTCGGTTATGGCCAGCCCTAGGGAGAGCATCACCACTATGGATGCGGTGCCGATTACCACACCCAGCGTGGTGAGTATAGTCCGACCCTTTCTCCGCCACAGGTTTCGATAGGCCAATTTGAGGATATCCCACTTATTCATCGATGAGTTCGGCGCTCTCATGTTTCTTCTTTCTGATTCGGATCAACGCGATTGTCTCGGCGACTATTACTACAGTGAGCAGGGATGGCAACCAGTTATCTTTCAGCCTAGCCACCAGCCCGGGCCTCGCGCCTGGTACAGAACCGGAACCTCCGGGCATGCCCTTCACCAATTCGCCCTTGTTGATCGTTCCACCGGGTTCCATCGAGCCCGGTGGGCCGGGCTGCATCGGTTTGACGTCGATCTCGAACGGCCTTTCTTCTTTCACTTCTTTATTGTTAAGATCCGTGTAGACGAAAACCACTTTGCCGCTGAGCTTACCAGGGTTCTTGGGCAGGATTGCTGCCTGGAAGAAATCGCTGGCTCCGATGCTCAGATTACCCACGAAATACGTGCCGTTTTCCTTATTGAAGTCGCCCTCGAGATATACTGTAAAATTGCTCAATACTGCTTTGCCGACGTTGACGAATTCAGCGTTGACCGGGATCTTTTGCCCCACAAACCCCGTCGTGGGTACCTCCACGGAAACGACCTGCAGCTTACATTGCTGGGTGACGGGGATGTTAACCATCTCGTCCGAGGAATATGCCTTCCCAAGTACGTCTTCGTATTGTATCTTTACAGGAACTGTGTAAGTTCTCGCTGCAGCATTCGGGTCGACGAGCAAATCGATAGATTTGACCACCGCAGTTTTCCCGGGGATTTCGTCTATGAAGAAAGAGTTACTACTATCCACCGGGGAAAACACCGTACCGCCTGTGGAGAGCGGAGCGCTGCCAGCAGCCTGCCCCTGGTTTTGTGCCTCAACGGCGATGACCCCCAGGGATATCTTGATGTTCCGAACTGGTTTTGGGTTGGTGTTTTCAATGTACAGGCTTAGAGTAACGACGTTGCCCGCCAGGATTTTTTGGGCTGAGAGGGTATACTTCCCGATTATGAGCCAGGGAGTCACTCCTCCACCGCCTTTGGGTGCAGGCAACGGCAGGTTTATCGTCTCTTCCTGCTCGTCACGCTGATTTCCCTGGTAGTCTATGGTGAACTTGAGCTTCGCGTTGTTACCCGATCTGCCGCTCTTGGCCTTGACGGACCAATTTACTGTGGCGATCCCCAGGCCTGGCAGCCGGTTTATGTACTTCTTATTGGTCAGGTCCTGTACCTCGAAATTATCCAGGCCGTCTAGGGCAACGGCGACACTTGTAGCCTCACCTCGTGCCATGTTTTGGACGGTTACGTACACGTCAAAGGGCTCTGCCGGATCGGGTGCTTCTGGGCGGAATGCTACCCCCGTGACGGCCATCCTGGGCTTGAGTATGCCAGTGCCGACAGAGACCACTACGTCAGCGCTGGTACTACATCCAGGCTGAAAAAAGACGTTCTGACAAGTAAGAAGCACTTCGATTTTGTAATCTTTCGCCTGGGCGTCCGGCGCCACCTGGAAGCCGACCGTAATGGAGCGTGTTTCTTGGCCGTCTATTTTCTCCAGCTTTGGTGGCTCCCCGCCTTTCAGGCTGAATGGGGCGAGTGAGGAAGTTCCTGCCACCTTAAAATCCAGAGCCACGTTAAAAGCTGGGTTCTTAGTTATGTTCTTGATAACGAATGAAATGTAAAAATCCCCACCGGTCACCGCCTGATCAGCGGATATATTTTCCAGGATCAAAACCGGCTGATACTGAGATTTGTCCTCCGGCTCACTACCTGCTAGACCCTTAGGAGCAAAACAAAGAATCGCGCAGAGCGGTAGCAGCAAGGTGGTGATGATTTTCTTGGTGTTGGCTCTCATGCGTTACCCTCCGTTCAGTATTTGGCCGTCCCTCATATGGAAGACGAAATCTGCGTAAGACGCCACATTTGGATCGTGAGTGACCATCACCAGCGTGTGACCTCTCTCGTACACCAAACGTGTTAGGAGCTCCATTACTTCTTTACTGGTGTGACTGTCCAGGTTACCGGTGGGTTCGTCGGCAAATACCACACGCGGATGATTGATGAGCGCCCTGGCTATGGCTACCCGCTGTTGCTGGCCGCCGCTCAGTTGCGAAGGTCGGTTCTTCAGACGGTCTCCTAGGCCAAGTTGCACGAGGAGCTCTCTGGCACGCTTATCCCTTTCCTTCTGTGGCACACCTGCAAAGAGCAAAGGTAGGGCTACGTTTTCGAGAGCCGACAAGGCCGGTATCAGATTATACGTCTGAAAGATAAAACCCATATACTTCCGCCGGAACGCAGCCATTTGATTTTCGCTCATAGCTGACAGGTTGTATCCCTCGAAATCCACTTCGCCTTTTGTGGGCCTGTCAAGGCCGGCGAGCAGGTGAAGCAGGGTGCTTTTGCCTGAACCGGAAACACCCATAATGCACACGAACTTTCCACGAGGGATAGTGAGGTTAACCTCGTTCACAGCCACCACGATTTCCTGGCCGAGGCGGTACTTTTTGGTTAGGGAGCGTGTTTGGATAACGGGCTTGCCAGAGTTCTCCATGTCGCTCTGTATTGACGTATATAGTCGGCAAAGGTTCCGTACGATTGAGTAGCGCTATGCTTATTCTAGCATGAAGGATTTAACAAGTCTGTAAAAGAATTGGTAATCTTGAGACTCGGCCTGACGGGCCAGGAGGGGGGAGATAAAATTGGAGAAGATACTCATGATAAACCCGGAGAAGTGTACCGCATGCCGGAGGTGTGAGCTGGTTTGCTCGGCGAAACATACGGGCGAATTCAATCCAGCCAGATCCCGGGTGAGTGTCGCCGCTTTTTTGGATGAGAATTTTTACATGCCCCTCGTGTGTCAGCAGTGTGATCAACCCGTCTGCATGGAGATTTGCCCCGCCGGTGCGATCTCCAGAGATGAAAAAACCGGCGCCGTCGCTATAGAAGAGGCCAAATGTGTCGGATGCAGGATGTGCATGCTGTCGTGCCCGTTCGGTGCCATTTCCTATATTCCTGAGGAGAAGAAACTGGTCAAGTGCGATCTGTGTGACGGAGAGCCCGAGTGTGCTCTGTTCTGTCCCTGGAACGCCATAGAGTACGTGGAAGCGGATCAGGCTGCAGTAGCTAAGAAGAGGCAAGTCGCCAACAGGCTGAAGGACGCGCTGAAGGAGGTGCGCGTGTGATGTTTGGTTGGATTGGACAGGTACTTCGGGTTGACTTGACAAAGGGTAAGATCAGCGTAGAAAAGCTCGACAGCGGTCTGGCCGAGAAGTTCCTCGGTGCCCGGGGCTTAGCCTCCAAAATCTTATACGATGAGGTACCTCCCCAAACAGACGCGCTTAGCCCTAAAAACAAGCTGCTATTGTTTACCGGCGCCCTCACGGGAACGGGAGCCATCAGCGCGAGCAGGTACAACGCGGTTACGAAGTCGCCGCTCACCGGAACGATTGCTGCTTCAAACTCGGGCGGATATTGGGGCCCTGAGCTTAAATTCGCGGGATTCGATGGGATAATCGTCGAAGGGGCTTCGGAAGCGCCTGTTTATCTATGGGTAGAAGATGGTCACGCTGAGATTCGAAGTGCGGCGCACCTTTGGGGGAAGAGTACTCACGAGACAGAAGACATCCTAAGGGGTGAAACGGATCCGGACGCGAAGGTGCTCTCCATCGGCCCTGCAGGAGAAAAACTCGTGAGGATTGCGTGCATCGTCAATGACAAAAACCGGGCGGCGGGACGCTCGGGCGTGGGCGCGGTTATGGGCTCCAAGAAGCTCAAGGCTATCGTGGTTCGCGGTACGGGCGGTATAAAGGTGGCTGAAATGAAAGCTTTCCGTGACACCGTGCTCGACATTCTCAAGAACAAGGTCAAGCCCAATGCCACCACAGGCGTCGGTTTACCGGCGTACGGCACTGCCCTCCTCGTGAACGTCATCAACGCTCACGGCATCTTCCCGACCTTTAATTTCAGGACCGGAATATTCGAAAGGGCAAACGACATCAGCGGAGAGAAGCTTGCGGAGACGTTCCTCGTGAGAAAGAAGGCCTGCTTCAGCTGTCCCATTTCCTGTGGCCGGGCCACGGTCATTCCTTCGGGCAAGTACAAGAGCAGCGGCGAAGGCCCTGAATACGAAGCTGCCTGGGCTTTGGGCGCTGACTGCGGCATCTACGACTTAGCTGCCGTGACGCGCGCTAACCATCTGTGCAACGAGCTGGGCCTCGATCCGATTTCCCTCGGGTCCACGCTCGCCTGTGCCATAGAGCTGTATGAGAAAGGCTACTTAAGCCGCGAACAGGCGGGTATGGAGTTGAAGTGGGGAGACGGCGAGATGCTGGTGAAGGCGACCGAGCTTACCGCCCGCCGTGAAGGGCTTGGTGACCTGCTGGCAGAGGGCTCGTACAGAATGGCCTCTGAGCTTGGGCATCCGGAGCTCTCTATGTCCACCAAGGCACAAGAGTATCCAGCGTACGATCCCCGGGGTGCGCAAGGAATTGGCCTGAACTATGCCACCTCGAACCGAGGCGGCTGCCATGTGAGGGGCTACATGATTTCTCCCGAAATACTGGGTTCGCCCCAAAAACTGGACCCGTTGACCACCAAAGACAAAGCGGCGTGGACCAAGACCTTCCAGGACCTTACCGCGGCAGTGGACTCGGCAGGGATTTGCTTGTTCACCACGTTTGCGATAGGCGCCCCCGAGCTTGCAGATATGTTGAAGTACGCCACGGGGATAGACTATACGGTGGAGCGAGTGCTCGAGGTCGGAGAGCGCGTCTGGAACCTGGAGAGGTTATTTAACCTCGCTGCAGGAATCCTGGCAGACAAGGATACTCTCGCGCCCAGGCTGTTGAACGAGCCCATGCCCGAGGGGCCAGCAAAGGGGTTAGTCGTGAAATTGGGCGAGATGCTCCCTGAATACTACAAGTTACGCGGCTGGAGCGACGAAGGCGTGCCGCTGGAGGCAACCTTGGAGCGCCTGGGGCTTGCATGAGAGTACAGGTCTTCTCCACTCTAAGGGGCGCACTTGGAGGCAGGAGCTCGGTTGAACTCGAGCATGTTGGGACGTGGAGTGTGAAGGAACTGCTCGCTGAGCTGGAGAAGCAGTTCCCAGGGTTCAGGGAGAAGCTCCACGAAGGAGTGTCAATCCTTGTAAACGGGAGGAACATCGCGTTTTTGCAAGGCCTTGAGACCGATGTTCCTCCAGACGCGGTAGTGTCATTCATACCTCCGTCTGCAGGGGGTTAGGGAGTGAAGTGCATGGCAGAGGGTGAACGCAGGATTGCAGTGGTGGGCATAACGGTAGAAAATAGGCGAAAGAGCGCACCGCTGGTAAATAACATCCTCACGGAATACGGAGAACTGATCGTGGGAAGGTTGGGTGTGCCATACCGCGAGCGAGACATGTGCGTGATCTCGATAATCGTGGACGCCACGATGGACCAGCTCGGAGCACTTACGGGTAAACTGGGCAGCCTGCCCGGCGTTCGTGCGAAGATGGCACTCACGACCTAGCTTTTAACGATTTTTTTACCAATCTGACCATCGATCCTGGCGAAATCCCCTCTGTCTCCATCGAAGTCATATAACGAGAAAGGAACAGGGGGGATTTACTTTGAGTAAACTCACTGCACGACGCACGGTAGGGTTCCTCTTGGTGGTGGCGCTCATGGCGCTGATACCATGTAGCGCTCTGGCTGCACCGAAGTACAGTGTGACCGGAAAGTTGAACCTGAAGGGCAACCAGCAACTGAAACGGTTGATGCAGGAAAGTCTGGAGAACTTCGAGGCCGAGCAACAGGATGGACAGGATGGAGATTGGAACGAAGCCCCGTGGGCGGTGGAGAGCATTGCCAGAGGCTACGCCCGGGGAATAGTACGCGGGTACGAGGATGGGCTTTTCCGGCCTAACCAGCCAGTCAAGCAAGTGGAAGCGCTAGTTATGGTAGTGAGGGCCCTCGGATTGGAAGAGGAGGCTCTCAAAATCGGGCGCGAGTACCAGTGGATGATACCTGCGCTATCGCAGAACCGTAATCTCAAGGGCAAGGTGCCAGATGACTGGTTAGCTTACGCGGGGGCCATACGCCCATCGTTATCCTGGGCGCTGGGTTACATCCTGCTTGCAGTAGACCAGGACTGGGTAGATCCCCTCGAGTTGCAGCCCAATACTCCGGCGACGAGGGCATGGGCGGCCATGGTTCTTGTCAGGGCTATGGGCCTTAAGGAAGAGGCTCTCGCAGCTGCAAACGCCCAGCTGCCCTTCTCGGATGCATCCGCGATCCCTGCAGATAAGAGAGGCTACGTTAGCGTGGCAGTAGAACACGGGCTACTGGCGGGGTATCCGGATAACACCTTCAAGCCACAGAAACCTGTCACGAGAGCGGAGATGACGACCATTCTGGATAGGCTGCATGAATCGGAGGGCGTAGAGTTCGGGGATTTAGAATACAAGGGGACCATCCTCGGGCTCGAGGGATCCAAGATCAGAATCCAGGAGAGCGGCAAAACCGGTAGCATCAAGGAGTTCACGGTATCTGCCGACGCGCTCGTGATCCTGGACGGGAAGCTATCGACGCTCAGCGCCATAAAGGCGCCCTACGAAGTCAGGCTTTACGTGAACGGTTCGGGTACTGCCGTATTGTTGATATGCAAGTCGAGAGAAGTGAATCCGGTCACCCCTGCACCGGTGGAGTCTCAGGTCGAAGGTGAACTAACCGGTATCAGCTGGGATGGCAACGGTTGGATTCTGAGTTTGAAAGACTCGAACGGCGAAGTGAAGACCATTCGAGTTTCCACCGCTGCGGTAGTTAAACGCGGGGATACGCCCATTTCTGTGACGCAACTCCAGCTACACGAGAGGATCCGCGTGAGGCTGCGCGAGGGCGTGGGCTTCGAGGTGGCGGTAATCACCAGCCAGGAGATCAGCGGGCGATTGGTAGCGGTAGTAACCACCGATAACAGCGTAAGCCTCACGATCCGGCTGTCTGATGGAAGCCAATACAACTATGTACTGGCAGCTGGTGCCAGTGTCACCTTTGGCAACCAGCCCCTCACGGTGGCAGACTTGAAACCAGGAGACACTGTTACGCTGCGCCTGGAGAATGGGCTCGTGGCAGGCGTAAGGATTACGGCTAGAGGAGCCTCATGAGGTTTGCGTCGATAAACTAAAAAACGTAGGCACGCCAGGGCAGGCTTTACCAGCCTGCCCTCGTTGTTTTTTTGAACGTTTGCAGGGTTTTGTGAGGACTTCGGCGAATGAACTTTCCGTAGAGCTCAGGGGGTGTGGATGTGGTCGATTGGGAGGCCAGACGCAGAATAGCGAGCAATATCTGTGAGCTCAATGGACTTACTCCGATGGTCAGGCTGCGCCGGGTGACAGGGGCGATCGAAGCCGAAATATACGTGAAGCTGGAATACTTCAACCCGAGCGGCAGCCTGAAAGACAGGGTGCTGTATAAGGCGGTGACTGAGGCTGAGAGGCGAGGAGAGCTTAAGCCGGGCATGCGCTTGATCGAGGGCACCACGGGGAATACAGGCATCGCCACGGCCATGGTTGGGGCCGCGCTGGGTTATCCCGTAACAATCGTGATGCCGAGAGGGATGAGCGAGGAAAGGAAGAAAACGATCCGCGCCTACGGTGCGGAACTCGTGCTCACAGAGGGTGCAGAAAGTGACGTGGATCTCGTAATCGAGAAGGTAAAGGAGATTAAATCCGCCCATCCAGGTAAATACTGGGAGGTAGGGCAGTTTACGAACATGGATAATGTCAAGGCGCACTATGAAACGACAGGCCCCGAGATCTGGGAGCAGACCTGTGGTAAGGTACAGGCGCTGGTGGCTGCTGCTGGGACGGGCGGTACCGTGACTGGCGCTGGGAAGTTCCTGAAAGAGCGCGATCCATCCGTGCGGGTTTTCGCTGTAGAGCCTGAAGAGTGTGCGATCCTTTCGGGTGGAGGCTGGGGACCGCATAAGATCGAAGGCATAGGGGACGGTTTTATACCTCCCGTACTGGATCTGGAAGTGCTGGATGGGGTGATTCAGGTCTCATCTGACGAGGCCATGGAAATGGCCCGCCGAATGACCAGAGAAGAAGGCATTTTTTGTGGCATCTCGTCCGGGTGCAACGTGGCTGCGGCAATCAAGCTTTGCCAGGAGTTCCCCGATATCAAGACTGTGGTCACATTCGTTAACGATGCTGGCTTCAAATACCTCTCCACGGAATTATGGAGTGCACCTACAAAGCTTGAAGTGCCCCAAAGGGAGCATCCTTTAGTGGGAGCGGATGCCAGGAGTTCGAGACAGCAGGACTTCGTGGTGATAAAGCGACCGCTTGGGTCCTGCAGGGCGTGAGGGAAATGAGAAGAAGCATCGGCGATGGGATATGCATCGAGTCCAGCCTCGTATTGGAAGCCTTGAGGGGCGATGCGGGGGCGGGAGATCTCTTTCGGCGGTGGAAAGCAAGCGGCAAGGAGCTGGTGGCGCCAGCGCTGCTGGAATATGAAGTTATGGCTTGGGCAGAAAGCCAGGAGGAAATCCGTCAGGTAGTGGCGAACTACCATAAGCTGGGAATCAAACTTTTCCAAGGCAGGGCGGTGAGCGAAAGAGCTGGGAGCCTGATGCCCCGGTTGCGATGGAGGGAGGCTGTATACCTCGCTATAGCCCAGGTGCTGGCGTGTGATATCTGGACAGCGGATTCGGTTTTTGCCGAGAGGGTCGGGGATTTTTGGAGCTGGGTACATGTTTACCATAGGGATGCAATTGATTTGTAAAGAGGGTTTTGGCAATTGATCTCGAAAAAAGTAGGCGGAGCGTTACAAAGGGTCCTGGTGGTAGACGATAGACCGGCTATATGCTCGATGCTGGAGAGAGTCTTGGAAAAAGCGGGTTTTGACGTCTGTGCGGCCACAGATGGGTGCTCAGCGTTAGGCATGGCCAAATCCGAGATGCCCGAAGTGGCGATCGTTGACTGTTCGCTGCCGGGAAGGATGTCCGGGTTGCAGCTGCTGGACGCCCTAAAGCAGATATCCCCCACTACTAAGTGCGTGCTCATGTCTGGTTCGTCTGAGGCGGTGAGCGCGCTGGAGCGGGCCGGCGTGGATGCTTTCTTGGAGAAGCCATTCGATGTCGTGACGGTGGTTGACCTGGTTAACTCATTGTTGGGTACTCACTCGAACCACGAAGAGCGGCGCGGTGCGCCGCGTAGATAGGGGTGTGCTTGTAGTTGGTGTATTACACGCAGAAAACCATCGCAGCCCGGTGCCCATCGTGCGGTAAGATGGAGTTTCACCGGGTAAACATGTTTGAACTGGCCGGGCGGGAGGAAATGCAGATATGCTGCTCCTGCGGCAAGGAGAAGATGATTACGGGCCTCGGGGAATCTGGTGTATGGATAGTAGTGAACTGCTTGTTATGTGAAGAGGAACACCTTACCATAATTCCCTTCTCTGATTACCTCAGGCAAGAAGTTAGGCCAATTTACTGTACCAGTACAGGCGCGGAGATAGGCTTCTATGGCCAAGAGGATGAAGTCATCGCCGAAGCGGGAAAAGGGAGGGTGAGCCTGGAAAGCCTTGCTGCCGCAGCGCAAAGGGAAAAGTTCCTTCAGGTGCCGGAAATCGTGTATGGCATCTTGCGGAAGCTGGAAGATCTGGCTGACCGCAAGCGGCTTGCGTGTGAATGTGGCAATAAAACGTTACAGGTGAAAGTAGGCGAAACCGCGATCAGGCTTTATTGCCCGAAGTGTGGCCAATACACTACGATTCAGGCAGTTTCCGACGATGATTTGCGGCGCATTCAGGAGATAGAGTCCATATGTATCGGTGAGCCGCGCGAAGAGCGGAAGCTCAGCAAGCGTAGGAAAGTGAACAAAGGACAAACCAAGAGATCGTAAAGGCAGGGGTCACGTTGAAACTTTTTCTAGATACCGCAAATATCTCTGAGATCGAAGAAGCAGTCAGCTGGGGTGTGGTGTCCGGTGTCACCACTAATCCCAGCCTGGTATCGAAAGAGACCGGTAGTTTCGAAGACATGGTGAGAAGAATAGCACAGCTCGTACGCGGGCCCGTGAGCGCAGAAGTGGTGAGCTCCAAGGCGGAAGACATGGTGATAGAAGGTAGGCGGCTCTCAGCGCTGGCGAAGAACATCGTTGTCAAGGTGCCCATGTGCATAGAGGGACTTAAAGCGATAAAAGCCCTTTCCTCAGAGGGGATACGTACAAATTGCACCCTGGTCTTTTCGGTTAACCAGGCCCTTCTGGCGTCTCTCGCGGGTGCGGACTTCGTCAGCCCATTCATTGGCAGGCTCGATGACATAGGAGCAGATGGGATGCAGCTCGTGCGCGATATCGTGGAGATTTTCCACAGGCACTCGATAAAGTGCCAGGTGATTGCGGCAAGCATACGTCATCCCATGCACGTAACAGCAGCGGCCGCAGCAGGGGCAGATATCGCCACGGTGCCGTTCAGGGTCCTTCGGCAGATGGTAAGTCATCCCTTGACGGACATCGGGATCCAGAGGTTTTTGGAGGACTGGGAGAAGGTGAAGCAACGATCTCAAGGGACTTCGTGCTGAAAGTGCTCCAGGACCTCATTTCGATAGACTCGGTCAACCCTGAGCTTGTTTCCGGGCATGCGGGCGAAGCTGAGGCGGCCCGATACCTTGCGGGTGTGCTGAGCGATATGGGGCTGGAGGTTCGACTGCAGGAAATTATCCCCGGGAGGCCGAATGTGATCGGTATCGCTCGCGGTTCGGACCCTTTAAGGTATCGCTCCATCATGTTCAACGGTCACCTGGATACGGTCGGCGTAGAACGGGTTGAGTCTCCGTTTACCCCACGCTTGGAGGATGGGAAAGTTTTCGGCCGCGGCGCCCAGGACATGAAGGGCGGACTAGCTGCGATGGCCGGAGCGATCCAGAGCATAGTAAGTTCGGGGGAACGACACGGTGGGGATATCATTTTCGCAGGAGTTGTGGACGAAGAGTATAAAAGCGCCGGTTCGGAAGGGCTAATCCGGGACTACAAGGCGGATGGCGCGGTGGTGTGCGAACCGACCGAGTTGAACGTAGCTATTGCGCACAAAGGCTTCTGTTGGATCAAAGTAACCACCAATGGCCGGGCAGCACACGGCAGCCGGCCTGAAGAAGGACTGGATGCGATTGCCGCTATGGGGACTTTCCTCAGCTGCATGGGGCGCTATGAGAAGGAGGTGCTGTCAAAGCGTAGGCATATCTGGTTAGGGTCTCCTTCCGTTCATGCTTCTCTCATCTCAGGCGGCCGGGAACTGTCCTCCTACCCCGATAGGTGTGAACTTCATCTGGAGAGGCGTACGCTGCCAGGCGAGACCGAAGACCAGGTACAACAGGAAATGCTCGAACTTCTGGGCGAAGCTGCCTGTCGGCACTGGACGGCTTTCAATGGTAATGTGGAGACATATTTTTACCGCGAAGCCTTTGAGGTATCTCCCGAAGAGGATATAGTTAAAACGCTGAGCCGGGCGTTCCAGCAGGTTACGGGACTTAGGGCGGAGCTGGGCGGTTTCAGCGCTTGGACTGATGCAGCCATCCTTAGGAGGGCCGGGATTCCTACGGTGGTTTTCGGGCCAGGCGGTGGGGGGTTGCACGGGCTTATAGAATACTGTGATGTAGAGCAGCTCGTGACTGCGACAGACGTGTTGGCCAAAGCCGCTTTAGATTTCACAAACACAGCTAAATAATTGACTTCTGCAGAGGGACATATTATCTTATGCTCGGGTTTCATCTCTGCGGTGGCATCCCCATGTTGAAGGATCTGTCTTTTCTTGGATGAGACATCCGTTTTTGGGCATACTTCACTTGCCCCACTTTCCTCGGGTAACCTTAGATTCAACCTTAGGTTCCTTAACTTGTTGATGAGGTGATCCAATGCCTAGCACAGAAGAACAAAACCAGCTTACCTTCAGCCAGCTGGAGCAAAAAACCCTCAGCGAATTGCAACGAATCGCGAGGGAGCTCAATCTCACCGGGTATTCCACTTTGAGGAAGCGGGAGTTGATCTTCGAGATCCTCAAAGCGAGAACCGAGCAGGGGGGCCTGATTTTCGCCGAAGGTGTTCTAGAAATAATGCAGGAGGGGTTCGGGTTCCTGAGACCGAACTTTTACCTTCCCAGCAAAGAGGATATTTACGTCTCGCCTTCACAGATAAGGCGCTTCGACTTGAGGACGGGGGATTTAATCACCGGTCAGGTAAGGCCGCCTAAAGAGAATGAGAAGTACTACGGGCTGCTCCGAGTGGAAGCGGTAAACGGGCAGGACCCGGAACTCTCGCGGGAACGAGCTTATTTCGAAGGACTGACCCCAATATTCCCAACCCGACGGCTTTATCTTGAGACTGTACGCGAAGAGATTTCCACAAGGCTCATCGATCTCGTTGCTCCCATTGGTTGCGGCCAACGTGGGCTCATAGTTTCTCCCCCCAAGGCTGGCAAGACCGTTCTACTCAAGAAGATAGCCAACGGCATAGCTTCCAACCGACCGGACGTACACTTGATCGTGCTGCTTGTGGATGAGCGGCCAGAAGAAGTGACGGACATGGAGCGATCGGTGAGGGGAGAGGTGGTGAGTTCGACGTTCGACGAGGTACCGGAAAACCACATCAGGGTGGCGGAAATGGTGTTGGAAAGGGCCAAGAGGCTTGTGGAATGCGGCAAGGACGTCGTGATACTGCTCGATAGCATTACTCGCCTGACGAGGGCTTACAACCTGGTGGTGCCTACCAGCGGCCGGACGCTGACTGGCGGCATGGACCCAACAGCCTTTCATAAACCCAAACGTTTCTTTGGGGCTGCAAGGCAAGTAGAGGAAGGGGGCAGCCTGACCGTCATCGCGACGGCTCTTATTGACACAGGTAGCAGGATGGATGACGTAATATACGAAGAATTCAAGGGTACCGGCAACATGGAGCTACATCTTGACCGCAAGTTTGCTGAGCGAAGGATCTTCCCGGCGATCGACATAAAGCGATCCGGTACACGCAAAGAAGAACTACTTCTAAGGCCGGACGAGCTGGAAGTGATGTGGGCGCTACGTAAGGTGACCAACGACAGAGATCCCGGAGTGGTACTTGAGATGATAATCGACAAGTTGAGCAAGACGAAATCTAACAAGGAGTTTCTTGGGATGCTTCAGAAGGAGCTTAAGTAGCGGTCAGCGGAAATCGGGAGGCTTCGGCCCGAGCCCCAGACTGTGTAGCAAGCCTGCTACTGTGCGGACCGCTGCTTTCCCATCCCCGTAAGGGTTTGCGGCGTGAGACATCGAATGGTAAAGTTCCGGATCGTCGAAAAGGCGCATGGCAGCGCCGAAGATTTGTGCGGGGTCGGTTCCCACAAGCTTAACTGTATTAGCTTGAACTGCTTCGGGTCTTTCTGTCTTCTCGCGTGTGAGCAATACTGGCTTTCCGATTGCCGGGGCCTCCTCCTGGACTCCGCCTGAATCGCTAATTAGGAAATAGGAGCGGGCCATGAGGTTAGCCCAGTCTGGGTAATCTACCGGTTCAAAAATGATAAGACGTGAAGACTCGTGTAAATGTCGAAGTGCCGGGCCGCGCACCTCGGGGTTCTTATGGAGAGAAATCATCATAAGAGCATCGTCTGGCATGGCCCTTTCCAGCTTGGCCAATGCACTGAACACCTTGTCCATCGGCTCGCCGAAGTTTTCCCGGCGGTGGACTTCGACCAGGACGATCCGTTTGGTCCGAAACTCTCCACGCTGGTTCATTTCGCGAAGTCGCAGGTCGGAGAACTCATACTCCTCCTTGACCGTCATGAGGAGGGCATCTATGGCCGTATTGCCGGTAACGTAGATGCTGGTTTCAGGGATGCCTTCCGCGAGCAAGTTCAGCTTGGCCTGTTGAGTGGGGGCAAAGTGCATATCGGAAATGCTGTCGCACAGCCTGCGCATGACCTCCTCGGGGAACGGGGCGTACTTGTCACCCGTGCGCAGGCCAGCCTCCACGTGCCCCACTTTGATTTTGTGATAATAAGCTGCTAGCGAAGCGCAGAAAGTGGTAGCAGTGTCGCCGTGGACCAGTACCACATCCGGGGACGAAGCCTCATACACTTCAGACAGGCCCGCAATGGCTCTCACCGAGACCTCAGTCAGGGATTGGCTAGGGCGCATTATGTCGAGATCATAATCGGGCACGATATTGAAATGGCGAAGTACGCCATCGAGCATTTCTCTGTGTTGGGCAGTGACTGCGACAGAAGCCTTGACGAGGGGGCTCTTCCCTAATTCAGCTATGACTGGCGCCATTTTTATGGCCTCGGGGCGCGTGCCGAAGACGCACATTACGTTTAAGGGAATCACCGATGTTGGTGGCTCCTCTTGGCCTTTTCGCCCGCTTCGTGGAAATCCAGCACTCCTACCTTTGTGGCACCGATGATCAGGCTGCCACTGAGGCAAAAGGTGAGCAACGTGCCTTTCACGAAGCTCGAACGAAATACTATTATGGCACCGACTGCGAGTAACAGGGAGGCAGCATAGAGAGTGAGCACAGCGCTGCGTTGACTGAAGCCTTTGCGGAGCAATTGGTGATGTATGTGCCCTTTATCTGCTTGGCCGATGGGCTTACCGTTGAGAACGCGCCTGATTAGCGCAAATCCTGTGTCCAGAATCGGCACGCCCAGCGTGAGCACGGGTACCGCGAGAGCCGTGGCAGTGGCGCATTTCAACGTGCCTTCTATGGAAACGGCGGCCAGGGCAAACCCCAGAAACATGGAGCCGGTATCGCCCATAAAGATTTTGGCCGGGTTGAAGTTGTATGGGAGGAAGCCGAGTGCACAACCTGCAAGACTCGCGGTTATTAGCACCGCATCGGCTTGCCCTGCCTGTAACGCCACTATTAGCAAGGCAGAGCAAGCAATCGCGACAATGCCTGCGGCCAAGCCGTCCAGGCCGTCGATTAGATTAACCACATTCATGACGGAGACGATCCAGAGCACTGTGATCGGAAGACTCAACCAGCCCAGAAGGATTAAGCCACCTCCAGGCCTCGTGATAAAGTCTATAGAAATGCCCATGTGCCAGGCTAAGACAGCTATTAGAATTTGAAGGGCAAACTTGGTTCCGGCTTTCAGCGGACGGATGTCGTCCAACATCCCCAGCAGCAGGGATAGCAAGCACCCGATGAGAATGGGGACCACTGCGATCGATTCGGCTTTCACGTAAAGAAGGCAAGCCGAAACGAACCCTGCGATCATTGCGAGACCGCCCATGTTGGGTACTGGCAGGTCGTGTACACTTCTCTCGCAAGGCAACTTCAAAAGGCCTGCCCTGCATGCCGCCGCACGTACGAGCGGTGTAAGGAGCGATGTGAGAGAAAAAGCTACCAACAACGGGTATACATAACCAGGCAATTCTGTCCCACCCCGAACGCCCATAATTCTAGCCCCATTGCCCCACTTAAGTCAACCAGCGTAACCATTCTTTTACTCTTCCTGGGGTAGCTATATGGCCAAGTAGCCCTTTCTCATTAGTTTGGCTATATGCTCGTCCAGTGCAGCACTCATATCGATGCCGTACTGCTCCTCGAGCACGAACATCATGGTAACGGCTGTCTGAGCGACGTCCAGGAGCTCTAGGCTCAGGGCCATGGCCTGATCGGGGCCGATCTCCGCTTTTTCACGGTCTATGCCACGAAACCGGATAATGGCTGCCGCAAGCTCGCCTGCCTCTTCCATCAGCTTCAGGGCTGTTGATTCCAGCGATGGGTTAAGTTTGTTTGGTCTGGGAAGCGATATTGTCTTCGTTTGAACTCTACCCTTCACTTTTGGTCCTCCTCTTCGGCCGCTGCTCCGGCCACTTCAGAGAAATGAACCGTTACCACCCCTGCCATTGAAAGCAACTCGCGGGCGAGATCGTCTGGGTACGGTTCCGCATATACCACCTTAACTATCCCAGCATTGATTAGCATTTTGGCGCAAAGCGCGCACGGCTCCGTAGTGGTGTAAATAATAGAACCGCCTACGCTGATACCGTACCTTGCGGCTTGCACCAGTGCATTCTGCTCGGCATGCAGCCCCCGGCAAATCTCATGCCGCTCCCCCGGCTTCACTCCTAGCTGCTCCCGCAAGCAACCCACTTCACTACAATGAGGCAACCCCGTGGGAGCGCCGTTATACCCTGTGGCAAGTATCCTCTTCTCTTTGACAACTACTGCACCAACACAGCGTCGCAGGCAGGTAGATCTTCTGGCTACTACACTTGCCACTTCCATGAAGTATTCATCCCAAGAGGGGCGTTTGGCGTTCATTTGGTCCCGTACAACCTATCTCCGGCATCACCCAGACCCGGCACTATATAACCGTGAGAGTTCAGCTTCTCGTCGATGGCTGCACAGTAGATTTCGACATCGGGATGTTTCGAAACCACTACGTCAAGGCCCTCCGGTGCAGCGATCAGGCACATGACTTTTATGGAACGAGGGCTTTTCTGTTTGATCAGGTCTAAAGCCAACGCAACCGAACCGCCGGTTGCCAGCATGGGGTCCACTACGATCAGATCCCGTTCGGCTGAGTCTGCAGGAAGCTTGCAGTAGTATTGCACAGGCTTCAGCGTATCAGGATCCCGGTAGAGACCGATGTGCCCTACTTTGGCTGCAGGGATGAGTCTTAAAACACCTGGGACCATACCTAGGCCCGCTCGAAGTATTGCGATTACTCCTAGCTTTTTGCCGGAAATAACATGAGATACAGCCTCACTGATAGGGGTTTTTACTATTACTTCCTCAAGCGGCAGATCCCGGGTGGCATCGTATGCCATTAGCATGGCCAGCTCTTCCACGAGTTCACGAAATTCTTTAACTCCGGTATTCTCATCCCTGATGTAACTGAGCTTGTGCTGGATAAGAGGGTGGTCAAGAAGATGCACCTGTTTCCATTCGCGTGTCATTCAGTCATACTCCCTTGCCGAATTTATCTTCTATATCGTCTTTCTTATACACCGCTCGTTGTCCACCGATGAGCTTCGGCCGAGTCCTCGCCATCGTGAGGTGGGCATATCCGATTGACTTTATGGGCAACCTTACGGGCACGGCTACCGGCCGCAGATGCATCCCGATGAATGTGTCTCCGATGTCCATCCCTGCATGTGCTCGAATGGATTCGACGACAGTGGGATGCTGGAACATCTGCATGGCCATGCCAGCCGTGGCCCCTCCTGCCTTGGGGACAGGGTAGACTGTCACGGGCTCGAGATTATACTTTTCGGCGCACTCTTCTTCGACCACCAATGCTCTATTGAGATGTTCGCAACATTGGATCGCGAGGAAGAACCCTTTCTCACGAGCTGCGCGCATGAGCACCTCGAGGATCGCCTTCGCGACGTCTGTGTTACCCGCCGAGCCGATGCGCTTACCCAGCACTTCGCTGGTTGAGCAACCTACCACCAGTATTTGGCCGGGTTTCAGGCGAGCCACCTCCAGCAAGCCGTTAAGCGCCTGTCCCACCTGTGCTTGGATTTCGTCCAGACCGGGCATGACTTGCGGGTTAGCATCTGCCACTTGTATCACGCTCCCTGCTGGCCAGAAACTCCTCTTCCACGGCAGCTATCTTGTCAACGCGGCGTTTATGTCGCCCGCCTTCGAACTCCTGGGCCAACCAGGTTTTCACGATTTCCCTGGCGAGACCGGGGCCGATCACCCTTCCGCCCATGCACAGGATGTTTGAATCGTTGTGGTTTCGAGTGGCTTTGGCCGAGAATACGTCGTGGCAGAGCGCTGCGCGGATGCCGGGTACCTTATTCGCGGTAATACACATTCCGATACCGGTGCCGCACAGGAGAATGCCGCGGTCGAATTCGCCCTTCGCTACGGCAAGCGCAACGCTGCGAGCGATATCCGGATAATCGACCGGTTCCGGCGCATAGGTACCAAAATCTACGGCCTCTGTACCCATCTCGTGCAAAAAAGATAGGATAGTCTGCTTTAACTCGAAGCCACCGTGATCTGATCCGATCGCTATTCTCATCTACGTTAAACCTCGCTCCAATTATATATCAGGTGTGCGCCCCATCGGCGCCCTTACGTAACCTGCGTAACACCTCCGTTAAGAGTCGCTCGAGCTGCTCCGCGGTACGGCGGTACACTTCGACATCCTTACCGAACGGATCTGCGACTTCTTCCCCGTGAGCCATTCCATATTCCGCAAGAGTAAACGTCTTCTCCGCGGCGGACGGCACCTGGGAGACGATTTGCCGTTTGTTTCCCAGCGTCATGGTGAGAATCAGATCGGCCTCTTCCGCCAGCTCAGGGCTAAGGCGTCTCGCTTCATGGGAACTGATGTCCAAACCCTTCTCTTTCATTACCTGCAGCGCGTGCTCGTGGGCACGTTGGCCTTCAAAGGCATCTGTGCCGGCTGACTCGACCTGCAATTCGAGCCCCTGCTCTGCGGCTAGCTTGCGAAGGATGGCTGCTGCCATGGGGCTCCTGCACGTGTTGCCGGAGCACACGATGAGCACTTTCATGCGCGGATCAACCTCCCCGCCGCGGCACGGATTAGCCTGTTCATCACGGCAACCCCCATTTCCTTTTCGGGATAGGCTTCGGCCACGATCACATCCATGCCCAATTCATCGAACTCTCTTAGCCTGGAAAAAAGGGATGCAGCCACCTCTTCTAAAGCATCCCGGCTGCCTGTTTGGAGCACCTTGAACTCGGGCGGATAGAGGTGGGCCGTCTCTGCGCAGGCCAGAATTCCCACCTTCTTGCCGGCAGCCGCCATTTCATACGCAAGCTGGGTAACACGCCTGACCACATCGGGCAGATTGCCCGAAACCAGGAGCACCTCAGCTCTTGGAGCATAATGCTTGTATTTCATGCCTGGGGACGTCACCTTTTTCGGGGACCTCGAAGGGTGCAATACGGCCTCGTGAAGTTTTACCGAATTCTCTCCGAGAACCTCCTGCAATTGCTCCAGGGTTACTCCTCCTGGGCGTAAAACCACTGCTGGAGTGCTGGTTATATCTAGCACGGTCGACTCCACGCCTATCCCGGTGGGTCCGCCGTCCAGCACGACGTCAATACGCCCTTCCAGGTCTTCCAGAACATGACGCGCAAGCGTTGGGCTCGGCCTTCCGGAAGAATTTGCGCTCGGTGCGGCTATGGGAAGGCCAGACTCCAGTATTAGTGAAAGGGCGACTTTATGGCGGGGCATTCTGATGGCTACCGTGTCCAGGCCCGCTGATACTTCGGGAGGCACCAGATCAGATTTGGGGAAGAGCAACGTCAACGGGCCAGGCCAGAAGCGTTTCATCAGCAGTTCGGCCGTGGGGCTTACTTCTGTTACGAGTGGTTTTACCTGTTCGATACGTGCCACGTGCACTATGAGTGGATTGTCATGTGGCCGACCTTTGGCGGCGAAAATTGAGTTGACCGCTGTGCCGTCCAAGGCGTTGGCACCCAACCCGTACACCGTTTCGGTGGGGAAGGCCACCAGCCCTCCTCGCCGGATGACCTCCGCCGCCGCCTTAACCGCTTGTTGATCTGGGTGTTCAGGATCCATCTTATAAACGACTGTTTTCATCTGGGGATCCTCCGGGCAACGACAACCCTGTCCAGCCCCGCGAGATCGCGCAATACCCTGATGTCATAGAAGCAGCCCTGGCGTTGGATTATATCCGCAACTGCCCGAGCTCCGTCACAATCAACTTCGAATGCCAATAAACCATCTGCTTTTAATAGCACGGCGGCCTGCGAAGTAAGGGGAGGGTAATAATCTAAACCATCTTGCCCGCCACAGAGCGCCATATACGGCTCATACTCTTTCACTTCTGGAGGGAGGTCCCGCATTCTACCGATGGGTATGTACGGTGGATTGCAAACTACTGCTGTAGCCTTTCCCTCTAGCCCTTCGGCTATTGCTGGCTCCAGCAAATGCCCCATGACGAACCTGATGCGCTCGCTGACGCCGTGTGCGAAGGCGTTACTGGTTGCTACTGCCAACGCTTCGGCCGAGATATCGGTTGCCAGCACGTGACAGTCAGGCACGAATTTGGCGACGGAGATCGCGATGTTCCCGCTACCTGTGCAAGGGTCCAGCAAGAGAGGAGCCCTCTCGGGACGGCGGCGCAGCTCATCCAGCAGCGTCTCGACGAGCAGTTCCGTCTCGGGCCTCGGTATGAATACCCCTGTTCTGACCGCCAAGGGTAACCCCATGAACTCCTGAACGCCCAGTATATACTGCATCGGTTCGAGCCGCTCTCTTCTGTGCAAGTACGAACTGTAGAGTGATAAAGCTTCAGCGGGTACCGCACGATATGGGTCCGACAAAACCTTATAACGATTTGTCCCCATTGCGGCGGCAAGAAGAAGTGAGCAATCGAGCGCTGGGTTCGGCAGGCCCTTCACTCTTAGCTTGGCGATGCCGTTTTCAAGCGCTTGCCGTACCGTCGTGGCAGGCCTCCTCCTTCGGTGTCTTTGAAGCCGCTTCCAAGAGGGCATCTATCTCCCCATCCAGGATAGCCTCGAGGTTATGGAGCGTGACGCCCAACCTGTGATCTGTCACTCGATCTTGCGGGAAGTTGTAGGTCCTGATTTTCTCGCTTCTTTCGCCCGTTCCGACCTGTGAGCGCCGGGCGCTGGCTAATTCCTGGCTCTGTTCCCGCTTTTTGAGCTCCAGCAGCCTGGACCTTAGTACGCGCATGGCTTTTTCCTTGTTCTTCAATTGAGATTTTTCGTCCTGGCATGAAACCACTAGCCCTGTGGGAAGGTGAGTGATCCTCACGGCAGAATAGGTGGTGTTCACGCTTTGCCCGCCGTGCCCGCTCGCACAGAACACGTCTATTCTCAGCTCATCCGGATCAATCTCCACTTCCACCTCCTCGGCTTCTGGCAGCACTGCGACCGTTGCGGTTGAAGTGTGGATTCGCCCAGAGGATTCTGTGATAGGTATTCGCTGAACTCTGTGTACTCCACTTTCCATCTTCAACCTGGAATAGGCCCCTTTACCCTCGATGATAAATACGATTTCTTTGAATCCGCCCAGGTCGGTGGGGGTGCAGCTCATTACTTCAGTATGCCACCCTTTACGGTCTGCGTACCTTGTGTACATCCGGTAAAGATCCGCTGCGAAGAGCGCTGCTTCTTCGCCTCCCGTACCCGCCCGGATTTCCATCACGACGTTCTTATTGTCGTTGGGATCCTTAGGAGTGAGCGCCTCCTCGATAGCGGATTCGACTTCACCTCTCTTGTGGTTGAGCCGGGTCATTTCTGCAGCGACGAGCTCTATCAGTTCCGCATCGCCTGCCGCTTCTTTCTCCAGATCCTTGGCGTCGGCGAGCTGCTTATCGATGCTTTTCAACTCATCGTAAAGAGCCACGATCTTGCCGAGATGAGCATACTCCTTCGTGAGCCGCTCATATTTTTCCCTATCTTGTATAATTGACGGGTCGCTCAGTGCGGCTTCCAACTCACCATACCTGTGCTCGATTTCGGCGAGAGACTGCCTTAACTCTCGCATGAGCCCTCACCTCCGCTGGAGGCCGGCACAAGCACAGCTTTAAGCGCTTCAAATGCCACGACGAGTTGGGAATCGTCTGGTTCACGCGTGGTCATCCGCTGTAGAAAGAGGCCCGGCCAGCTCAAAGCCCTGACTACGGGATTCGCCGATTCCCCCGCGAGACGTATGAATTCGTAAGACACACCTGCTACCAGCGGTAGCAATGTTATCCTCGTACACACGCGAGCTATCAAATTCGGCCAACCGAAAAAGGAGAAGAGCAGGATGCTTACCAACACTGTGAACAACAAAAAGCTAGTACCGCAACGCGGGTGCAGCGTGCTGAACTTGCGCCCGTTGTCCACTTCAAGCGGCAGGCCTGCCTCCTGAGTGTGAACTGCCTTATGTTCAGCACCGTGGTATTCAAGCACTCTACGAATGTCCTGCATTTTACTAATTGAGGCTACGTATAAGAGGAGCACGACCATGCGCGTCATGCCCTCGAGCAGGTTCATGAGCCACGGTTTTGCCACGAGCGCCCTGGCGATGGCGGACGCAACGATGGTAGGCAACACCATGAACAGGCCGACCGCAACGGCGACCGCCAACAGGAGAGCGAACAGTTCATCCCTCTTGTTGATTTCTTCGCCTGCCGATACCTCCGCTGAATAGAGCAGGGCACCTATTCCCAATACCAGCGATTCATAAAGGGATACAACTCCGCGTATTATAGGTAGCCTGGCTAGGGCGTATTTACTGGCCGCACTAGGACGGTTTTCCACCTTGATGGCGATGCTGCCATCCGGCTTCCTGACGGCCACCGCCACTCTTGTCGGCCCGCGCATCATCACACCCTCGATGACTGCCTGCCCACCGTATCTCGTGCGCTTCACCGCGTTCACCTCCCCGTGCACACACGAAAAAAGAAGAGCCCCGAGGGCTCCGCTTGAGACCTACCCTACAATCCGTATCTTTTACGGAACTTCTCCACACGGCCCCCCGTATCGATGATTTTCTGCACTCCGGTGGTCAAGGGATGACACTTAGCACAGATGTCTACTTTGATGTCCTTTTTCGTGGAACTGACATGATATACCGCGCCACAGGCACAGGTGATAGTCGTTTTCTCACATTTGGGATGGATTTTCGGCTTCAACTTTTCGGATCCCCCTTTGTTAACATTAGGAGTATACCATGTTTTCGCATAAGCCACAAACGCTACCTCGCTCGTTATAGCAGGCGAACGTACGGTGGCTGCTGTCCCGGGCTGTTGAGCAGTTGGCGATCGGCAATACAGAACTCGACCACGCCTTGCGTTTCCTTTGCGGAGGCCTCGACAGTCGCTGGAAAAGCCGCAGCATAGAATACATGGAGGAAGGGCAAAAGAGCAGGAGGAATCAGTCAGTCAGTCTGTGAGCCACGCTAATCACACGCTTTAAGAGGCTGGCAGCTTTAGCGCTGCCTTCCTCGGGACACTGGTATCGGGGCAACAAGTGCACCCGGCCACGGCGCCATGTCCCCATTCTGGGCTGCCTTATCAGAATCAGGCGCTCCTTCTCGATCTGCTCTAAGAAAGAAGCTGTTCTCTCATTGAGACCTCTTTTTCGGGGGCAGCGACAACGAGGTCATTCATCGAGGCGCCATAAGAGGCTGCCTCTTCACGCACTTTATGACCGTGCCCGGCCTCATTCGGACACCCCATGTTAGCAGGAATCACTTATTTGAACGAGTACTTGACCTGATAGATGACGTGGGTTTAAATTTGAAACCAAGAAATACCCCGCGGGGTATGGTTATACCGGTAGGAGTACTGGGCACGCCAGCAAGCATCGAAGCCCGTTTTAGGGGCAAGATTAAAAGCGCAAGGTTATGGAGAGTGCTAGCACGGAGAGTGTAAAGGGCAGAGTGAGGTGAGGGCAATCGTTGGACAGCCCAACTTTGCTTTGGAGATCGCGGTGAGTTTCGGGGCGGGGCTGGCCTCTTTTTTCTCACCGTGTATACTACCTTTGCTGCCGATCTATTTTGGCAACCTGGGTGCAAGCGCTCTGCAACTAAATGTGATATCTCTCCGTAACGGGGGACGCAGGGAACTCGTAAAATCAGCTGCCTGGTATTGCTTGGGGTTCGTAATCCTGTTCACTGCGCTGGGCCTCAGCTCAACCACAATCGGTATGCTGCTGGTGAGCCACCGGAGAATAATTCAGCAAGTCAGCGGTATTTTCATGGCGGTGATGGGAGTTTCGATACTGGGGTTACTCCGATGGAATTTGCTTTCGCGAGAGTGGAGACCGTTTGCTCCCGCGACGGCTCTACCAGGAAAAGCGGGTGACGATTTGGGTAGTGGGAAGAGATGGGACTGGAGCAGGAGCTTCGTCTTGGGTATTGTCTCAGCAACGGCATGGACACCTTGTACTGGCCCCATCCTTGCTTCGATACTTGCGCTAGCTGCATCGAGTGGCCGCGTTGTGGTAGGAGCAATGCTGTTATTCTGCTACGCGGCAGGCATGGCTTTACCGTTCCTCGTAGCAGCAGCTTTTTACGACCGCATGATTCCTGAACTGCGGCGCCTGCATGGCGTACTAAACCTGATACATAAATCAATGGGCGCGTTGCTATTGGTCGTCGGTTGGCTGTGGGCAACGGGCAAATGGGGGTCCTTACCGTGATAACGCTGATTAGAAGGAAGGGATTTCTGGCGGCTGTTACGGCAATTTGTGGGTTTGTGCTGGTCACGGTACTGGCAGGTGGGTGCATCCGGCTGAGACGCCCAGAGCTGGCTCCTACACCGCCGAAAGACTTTACCACAGCTCCTTCGCCTTCAGCGAAGTCGCCGGCGCCCGATTTTGAACTCTCCGACCTGGAGGGGAGGAAGGTCCGACTGACTGACTTCAAAGGGGCCGTCGTGCTGCTGAACTTCTGGACCACCTCGTGCCCATGGTGTATGAAGGAGCTCCCCACGCTTGAGAAGCTGCAGAATTCTTACGGCACTAGCCTAAAGGTACTGGCAGTAAATCTCGGCGATGACCGCTCGAAAGTGGGCGAGTTGTTCAAGAAGGAAGGATACCGTTTTACCGCGCTGGTGGGGGATCGTGCCGCGGTAGAGAAGATCGTGGCTGACTACAAAATAAGCGCGATCCCAGTGAGCTATGTTATTGCAAAAGACGGCTCGGTGACATCCAAGCTGATAGGTTACCAGAGTGAGGAGCAGTTCAAAGCGGCGCTGCTGCTAGAGCGGGGGCAGGGCAGTTAATTGAACCTCGTGCAGCTCGAGCAAATTTTCACGAATAATTGATTGGCGAATTTTGGGGTTATATAATAAATAGCAGTAGTCAGAGCAACCATTAGCTTCAGCCAATTCGAAAAGCAGAGGTGGTGAAATAGGTAGTGACTGTGGAGATATTGGATGAGATCAGACAAGCAGAGGAAGAAGCAAAGAAAACAGTTGAGTTGGCACGAAAACAAGCTGCGGACTTAGTCGAAACGACCAAAATGGAGATCCAGAAGCTGATGGATCGAGCGGAAAAAGATGCAAGGGCAGAAGCAGAGAAGATAGTGGCAACCGCGAGAGAAGAAGCAGAGAAGTTAGCATCGCAGGAACGGGAATCACTACAGAAGGAAATCCTGAGTTTGAAAAGCAGGGCTGAACAGAACCTGAAACGAGCTGCGGAATATATCGTAGAAAGGGTCGTGAGCTAGATGGCAGTTGCACGGATGAAGAAAGTAACCGTGGTTGGCCATAACTCCGTTCGCGAAAAGGTCGTTGAGACCCTTCAAGATCTTTCCGCAGTACAGTTGGTTGATCTCCGATCGAACCTCTCCGATGAAGACGCCAGCAAGTACGCTCTGGCAGGCGTCGATGACCCTGACCTCGAGGCTAAATCGTATAAGGTCAACTACTGCCTCAAATATCTCGATTCTGCGTACGGCAAACCTGCAAAGGGCTTTATCGAAAGCTTCACTGGGGCCAAGATTCACGTGCCTCTTAGCGAGTATCGAGAGATATTGGAGGGATTCGATCTCGAGGGAGTATACCGGCATATCTCCGAAATGGAGGCCCGGTTGTCCGATATCCGGAATCAGGCAGCCCGATTGGAGTCACAACTGGAACTCGTGTCGCCATGGGTACAGATGGATATCCCTGTGGAACTGCTTCCATATGCAACTCACGGTGTGGAAGTGGTACCATTCACTGCCCACGTCTCAAAATTCGAGAAGCTGAAGCTAGCTTGTGAAGAACATGCAGTTGCTCTCGAGAAAGTGGCTGAAGAAGGGAAGACCGTCTTCTTCCTGGCGGCTTACTTCAAGGACGACGAAGACGCCGCTGATGGGATGAGATCGGCCGAGATAAACCGGGTGAGCTTCGGAGACCTGAAGGGTAAGCCAAGTGATATCGTCGAGAGTTGTCAAAGGCAATTGAGCGAACTGAGGGAAGAAGAGAAGCGGATTGAAGAGGAAGGCCGTTCAGTGCTGCAACACCGGCGTAGCCTCCTTGTGCTTTCCGACCACTATGCGGCAGCTTTGGCCAGAAAGCAGGCACAGGGGCGATTCCTCGGGACACGCGAGGCCTTCGCACTGGGCGGTTGGATTAAGGCAAGTCAGGTAGACCAGTTGAAGAGCAGGCTGGCGGAAATAAGTACTGATATTGAAGTACTGGCAGAAGACCCTCAGCCGGGCGATAGAGTGCCGATCATTCTGGAGAACAGTAAATGGTTGGAGCCTTTCGAAGTGGTCACGAACATATACGGCTTCCCCGGTTACGACGAGGTAGATCCAACACCGCTTCTGGCACCGTTCTTCACGATCTACTTCGGGCTTGCGCTTAGCGACGCCGGATATGGGATTATGCTCCTCCTGGCCAGCATCTACTTCCTGAAAAAGGTGGAGATGGCGCCGAGCGGGAAGAAGCTTTTCCGCCTGCTGGCATATGGTGCCGTTTCCACTATAGTTTTCGGAGCCATGATGGGTGGCTGGTTCGGGAACTTATTCGACGTGCTTGCGGTACCTGGTCTGAGGGAGTTCAAGCAGCGGTTTTTCGTGCTGGACCCGATGAACGACCCGTTGAAACTCCTCGTCATTTGCCTAGCCCTTGGCGTGATCCAAATATGGTTCGGTATCCTGCTAAAGATGCTGAGCGGGATAAAGGCCGGGGCAGTCAAAGACGCTGTGCTGGACCAGGGCGGCTGGCTCGTTCTGATCGCAAGTGTGGCGCTGTTCGCCGTTACTTCGGCCGTTGGCACTGTGATCGGTACGACGATAGCCAAATACTTGGTTATCCTGGGAGCCATTTGGGTTGTAGTGGCTTCGAGCAGGGCTCAGAAAAACATCCTGTTGAAGCCCTTCACCGGTCTTTACGGGCTGTACGGAGGTGTAGGTTACCTGAGCGATACACTGTCCTATATGCGGCTATTGGCTTTGGGCCTGGCCACGGGCGTTATCGGGAATGTTATCAACCAAATCGCGCTGTTGGGTAAAGGTATACCGATTCTTGGCTGGATTTTCGCCGTGGTGGTTTTGGCCGGTGGACACGTGTTCAACCTGCTCATTAACGTGCTGGGTAGCTTCATCCACTCCGGCAGGCTTCAGTTCGTCGAGTTCTTTACCAAGTTTTTTGAGGGTCAAGGAAAAGGGTTTCAACCGTTCAAGGTTGATAACAAATACATTACAGTCGAAGAGGAGTAACTAAGAAGAAATGGAGGTATAAACACACATGATCCCGATGTCATTAGCGATTGCACTCACTGCTCTTGGAGGAGGAATGATTGGTATTGCAGCTACCACGCTGCTGTTGAAGGGCACGATGGGTGGATTGCCCATAGCCATATTCGGCGCGGCGCTAGCCGTTTTCTTGGCCGGCATTGGGTCTAGCATCGGAGTCGGTATTGCCGGCGAGGCTGCAGCGGGTGTCGTTACTGAGGACCCCGAAAAATTCGGCCGCCTACTGCTCCTCCAGGCCATCCCGGGAACGCAAGGTATTTACGGCTTCCTGGCAGGGTTCATGGTAATGTTCAGACTTGGCATGTTTGGCGGGACTATCCCTTCCTTGACGGTTGAACAAGGCTGGCAAGTGCTCTTCGCCTGTTTGCCGGTGGGAGTATCGTGCCTGATCTCCGGAATATATCAGGGGCGCGTGTCCGTTTCCTCTATGGGAATTGTAGCCAAGAGACCGGAGGAATCTGGTAAAGCCTTGATCTTCCCTGCTATGGTTGAGACTTACGCCGTGTTGGGTCTGCTGGCCACGATTCTGTTGCTCCTATTTGGGGTGAAGATTTGATCATGGCTTTACAAGACATAATTCAGCGGATCGCCAGGGAGGCTTCCGCGGAAGCGGATGGCATTGTCCAGCAGGCACGGGCACGATGTGATGAGCTGCGCCAATCTGCTAGATCTGAGGCAGAAAAGCGCAAGGAGCAGATCCTTAAGGCCGCCCGGGAGCAGGCGGAGGACGTGAAGAAAAGGGTGCTCACCATGGCTGAACTGGACAACCGGAAGGCCCTGCTGTCGGCAAAGCAAACCATGGTAGATAAAGCGTTCGAACATGCTATTCAGAGCCTGGGAAACATGGACCCCCACCGGTACTCTAAAGTAATGAAGAAATTGCTTTTGAGTGCGGTTGAGACTGGAGATGAGGAGGTCATAGTCTCGGCTGCCGATAAAAAACGGCTAGGGGATGGTTTTCTCGAAGCCGTGAACAAGGAGCTCGTAGCGAAGGGCCTGGCTGGTAAGCTTTCCTTCGCGAACGAAACCAGGAATATGTCAGGAGGGTTCATTCTCAGGCGAGGGAACGTCGAGCTCAACGCTACCTTCGACACCAGGATCAAACAACTGCGGGATATTATCGAAGCTGATGTGGCGGGAATACTGTTCCAGGATGGGCCGACGCAGGAGTTGAGAAAATGAGCGTAGCAGTGCCTAGGGATGAACATGAGTACATCTACGCAGTTGCTCGCGTCAGGGTTCTCGAGACGCACTTGCTCGATAGGGCTACCCTTCAAAGGATGGTTGACGCGGAGAGCGCTCAGGCAGCTTTCAATATCCTAATGGAAACAGAGTATGCGGAGTCTGCCAGTGAGGCTGGGGATGTGTATGATTTCGAGAAGGGGCTTACCGCACATCTGAAGTGGGTATACGACTATCTGGCCAGCTTTATGCCCGATAGCTTTGTGTTGGACCTGCTCCGGCTCAGGTTCGACTTTCATAATTTGAAGGTCGTGCTCAAAGCGAAGCTCTTGAACTTCGAGCCAAACCCCGGTGCACTTTACGATTGGGGCACTACTCCGGTGGATGTGATGAGCTCGGTTGTTAGTGCAGCCATCGAAGGTGCGACTGAGATACGGTCAAAAACGTTACCGGAGGGCCTTCTCGAATGCATAAAAGAAGTGCTTAGAGAGCCTAGCGTTCGAGAGGATCCGCAGTTGATAGATTTGATTGCGGACAAATGCTACCACCAGACGAGGGTGGCGTTGGCGCGAGCGAGTGGTAGAGAAGTGTTGCAGGATTGGGTAAAAGCCGCGGTGGACATCGCCAATATGAAGATAAGCCTCAGGGGCTCGAAGCTCGGGATGGATAAGAACAAGCTGCAGCTAGCCTTGATACCCGGGGGCAAGGTGAGCATCGAGAGCTTAAAGGCAGTGGCCGGTGAAGGAATCGAAGAATGGTTGGAGTTCTGGGCTCGCTCTCCCTATAGTGAAGCCTTATCCAAATTCGTGAAAACCGAAAAGGGTTCGATCGCGTTTACGGAACTGGAAAAGTGGGCTGACAGTTACTTGGCCGGGCTCATTCAGAGAGGGAGACATCTGGCGTTCGGGCCCGAACCGATAGTAGCTTATGCCGTAGCCAAGGAAACCGAGATCAAGAATTTAAGGATCATACTCACTGGAAAACTCAATGGCCTGCCAGGGGATATGATCCGCGAAAGGCTACGTGATGTCTATGCCTAGTTTAGCCGTAATTGGTAACCGTGACTCAGTGCTTGCCTTCAAATCGGTCGGTTTTGTTACTTATCCTGCGGAAACGCGGGAACAGGCTCTGGCGGCATTGGCTGATGCCAAGAAGCAGGGATGCGCAGTGATATATATCACGGAAAAGCTGGCTCTGGCCTTGAATCCGGAGCTCAAGGATCTGACCGAGAGGACGGGGATTACCGTTGCGGTGATACCCGATAACAGGCAAAGGCTGGGTATCGGTCTTAAGAGAATGAAGGAGTACGTAGAAAAAGCCATAGGAGTTGACATCCTATTCAGGGAAGAGGGACGAGAGCATGAAACAAGGTAGCATCGTGAAAGTGTCCGGCCCTCTGGTTGTAGCCGAAGGTATGGCAGACGCGAAGATGTACGATGTAGTGCGTGTTGGTACGCGTAAACTGATCGGAGAAATCATAGAGCTCAAGGGCGATAAAGCTTCGATTCAGGTTTACGAGGAGACCTCCGGCCTTGGTCCTGGGGAGCCGGTGGTGAGCACCGGACTTCCTTTGAGCGTCGAGTTGGGACCGGGGCTGATGGGCTCGATCTTCGACGGTATACAGAGGCCGCTTCAGTTGGTTAACCAGATTGCCGGTGATTTTATCACCAGAGGGATAGACGTGCCGGGCCTGGACCATGAGAAGAAGTGGGAATTCACGCCGAGCGTGGCTGAGGGCGCACGAGTTGAGCCGGGTGACGAGATCGGTACGGTTCAGGAGACAGTCTTGGTTAAGCATAAGGTGATGGTGCCTCCGGACGCTAAACCCGGTGTGGTGAAGCGAATCGAGAAGGGGCAATTCACGGTTGACGATACTGTGGCCGTAGTGGAAGCTGACGGGGTGCTGCAGGAGATCAAAATGGTCCAGAGATGGCCGGTGCGTAGGCCGAGGCCTTTCAAGGAAAAGCTTCCTCCTGTCGCACCGATGATCACCGGTCAGCGGGTAATCGATACTTTCTTCCCGATCGCGAAGGGCGGTACGGCCTGCGTGCCTGGGCCGTTTGGAAGCGGCAAAACGGTGATCCAGCACCAGCTTTCCAAGTGGTCGGACGTAGACATCATCGTGTTCATCGGGTGCGGCGAGCGCGGGAACGAGATGACGGACGTGTTGATCGAGTTCCCGGAGTTGAAAGACCCACGCAGCGGCGAGCCCTTGATGAAGCGCACGGTGCTGGTGGCGAATACTTCGAATATGCCCGTGGCCGCTAGAGAGGCATCGATCTATACGGGCATTACGATCGCGGAGTATTACAGGGACATGGGTTACACGGTGGCCTTGATGGCCGACTCGACCTCGCGTTGGGCTGAGGCACTGCGCGAGATTTCGGGTCGGTTGGAGGAAATGCCGGGCGAAGAAGGATATCCCGCCTACCTGGGCTCACGGCTTGCAGAGTTCTACGAAAGGGCCGGCCGGGTAGTATGCCTGGGCTCGGATAGGAGAGAAGGCGCACTCAGCGCGGTGGGGGCTGTATCGCCTCCGGGAGGCGACCTCTCCGAACCAGTAACCCAATCCACCCTCAGGATCGTAAAGGCCTTCTGGGGCTTGGATGATAGGTTGGCAGCGCGGAAACATTTCCCCGCGATAAACTGGTTGACGAGTTACTCGCTTTACGCAGATCGGCTGGGTGAGTATTTCGAGAAGCAGGTGGGTTCGGATTATCCAAAGCTGCGTGAAAAAGCGATGAGCCTGTTGCAGCAGGAAGCGGAACTTCAGGAGATCGTTCGTCTGGTGGGCATAGATGCGCTTTCGCCTCAACAAAGGCTTACGCTAGAGACAGCCAAGTCGTTGAGAGAAGACTTCCTGTACCAGAGCGCATTTCATGAGGTCGACACTTACTGCTCGATGAGGAAACAGTATAAGCTTTTAAAGCTGATCCTTCGCTTCCATGAGGTAGCCTTGGAGGCACTGGAGGGTGGAGCCAGGCTGGATCAAATCTTAGAGCTACCCGTGCGTGAGAGGATCGCGAGGGCCCGGTTCATACCGGAAGACCAGGTAGACAGCATCGACGACATTGAGGCAGAAGTAGTACGGCAAATGCCCAAAGCGAGCTAAGAGCGTAAGGGGGTGAAGGAATTGCTGAAGGAGTACAGGACCATATCGGAAGTGTCTGGCCCGCTCATTTTCGTGGAGAACGTGGACCAGGTGCAATATAACGAGCTCGTGGAAGTGGAGCTACCAAATGGACAGGTCCGGCGGGGGCAAGTGCTGGAGGCTCATAAAGGCAGAGCACTAGTGCAGCTCTTCGAAGGAACGAGGGGCATGGATGTCACTCAGAGCCGTGTCAGGTTCTTAGGGCGGGTAGTCGAGTTGCCCGTCTCCGGTGATATGCTGGGCCGCGTATTCGATGGTTTCGGTCACCCGATAGACGGTGGGCCGCGGATCATCCCCGAAGCCCGGCTGGAAATAACAGGGAGCCCATTGAATCCTTACGCTCGTGCCTATCCGTCGGAGTTCATCCAGACAGGTATTTCCGCTATAGACTGCATGAACCCGTTGGTCAGAGGCCAAAAGCTGCCGATCTTCTCTGGCGCAGGTCTACCGCATCCGCAGATAGCTGCACAGATTGCCCGCCAGGCGCAGGTGAGAGGCAAGGGCGAAAAGTTCGCAGTGGTATTCGCCGCGATGGGCATCACATTTGAAGAAGCAGATTACTTCATTTCGGATTTCCGGAAGACCGGGGCCATCGAAAGGGCCGTAGTGTTCGTCAACCTGGCCAATGACCCCGTCATCGAGCGAATTGCTACTCCGAGGATGGCCTTGACGGTGGCGGAGTTCCTGGCGTTCCAGAAAGAAATGCATGTGCTCGTCATTCTGACGGACATGACTAACTACTGCGAGGCTCTGCGTGAAGTGTCTGCAGCCAGAAAGGAAGTGCCTGGACGGCGCGGATACCCTGGCTACATGTATACTGACCTGGCTACGATTTACGAACGAGCCGGCCGCATAAAGGGCAAGAATGGGTCCATCACACAGATCCCCATTTTGACTATGCCCGAAGACGACAAGACGCATCCCATTCCGGACCTCACGGGGTATATTACCGAGGGTCAGATCGTGTTGAGCAGGGAGTTGCATAAGAAGGGCATTTACCCGCCGATTAACGTGTCGCTTTCGCTCTCGAGGTTGAAGGATAAAGGTATCGGACCGGGCAAGACGAGGGAAGACCACGCGGAGGTACTGAACCAACTATCCGACGCTTACGATAGGGGCAAGGAAGCGCGGGAGCTCGCGGTAGTGCTCGGCGAAGCTGCACTTACGCCAGCGGACAAGAAGTTCCTCAAGTTCGCGGATGAGTTTGAGGCACGGTTCGTGAAGCAAGGGGAGAACGAGAATAGAACCATCGAACAGACCCTGGACATAGGGTGGGAATTACTGACGCTGGTACCGCGCACCGAACTCAAGAGAATCTCCGACAAGATGGCGGAGAAGTACCTGCCGAAGAAAGACGAGGCTTCAGCTAAGGAGGCCACGGCCTAATGGAAATACGAGTGAACGCCACCCGCCAAGAGCTGATGCGGCTCAAGAACAGGTTCCGGATGGCGAAGAGGGGACATAAGCTTCTTAAGGATAAGCGCGACGAGCTGATGCGCATCTTCATGCAGCTGTTGAAGGACAACAGGCAGCTGAGACAAAGAGTGGAAGAGAAGCTCAGTGCTGCTTACTCCAGCTTCCTGGTTGCGAGGTCTACAATGGACCCTCAGGTGCTGGAGGAAGCTTTGATGTCCCCTACTGCAAAGCTTGAGCTCAAGGCAGGAACACGCACCATCATGAACGCCGAGATACCGGTTCTGGAAGCAGTACAGAAGGGCAACATCTACTCATACGGGCTGGCGGATACTTCCGCCGAATTGGACGAAGCACTCGCCAATTTCAGCGCGCTCATGCCGGACTTTATCAAGCTGGCTGAGATGGAGCGTACCGTCGAAGTGCTAGCAGGGGAAATCGAAAAGACACGGCGGCGCGTGAATGCTCTTGAGTACGTGCTGATACCTGAATTGGAGTCAACAGTGAACAGTATCGAGATGAGGCTTGCGGAAATTGAACGGTCCAACGCGTCGCGACTGATGAAAATCAAGGATATAGTAAGGGCTCACTAAAAGCGGCATTTTTTGGTTAGCGTCCTTCCCAATTTGGGGAAGGACGTTTCTTTTTCCATTCAAATCACCAGTATACGGCCAGGTTTCAAAAGACAATCTATTATCGGTGGCCTGTTTTAGGAGGCTGCACTCATGGATAAATTAGTAATTCGCGGCGGAAATCGCCTGCATGGTGTCGTCACGGTGGACGGTGCCAAAAACGCCATTCTTCCGGCTTTAAGTGCGACCCTACTTACTGACCAGACCTGCGTGTTGCGTGGTGTTCCAAAACTGCAGGACGTTTATACCATGGTTGAAGTACTTGCCAACTTGGGTTGTAGCGTCCGGTCGGATAATTGCAGTTTGACCATCGATGCGGGTGCGGTGAAACATTACCAAGCGCCCTACGAGCTGGTCAGGCAGATGCGCGCTTCTTTTCTCGTGGCTGGCCCGCTGCTTGCGAGGTTTGGCAGGGCGTCGATGGCCTTACCCGGAGGTTGTGCGATAGGCCCGAGGCCCATTGACCTTCACCTCAAGGGCTTTTTTGCTATGGGGGCTCGTGTATCCCTGGATAACGGCAGGATAGAGCTAACTGCCAACTCGTTACGAGGAGCTACCGTGTACCTGGATTTCCCGAGTGTTGGAGCCACAGAAAACTTGATGATGGCCGCATCCTTGGCGAAAGGAATCACTTACATTGAGAACGCTGCGGAAGAGCCAGAAGTAGTGGACCTCGCTAATATGATCAATTCGATGGGAGGGCGCGTCAGTGGGGCAGGCACGAAGACGATCAGAATCGAAGGCGTGGAAAGCTTGAAAGGGACCACCCACGAGGTAATACCAGATAGGGCAGAAGCGGCCACTTTTATGATTGCGGCTGCGGTCACCGGTGGAGACGTCGTTCTGAAGAACGTCATTCCCGATCATCTTAAAGCGGTGTCCGCGAAGCTCAGGGAAGCAGGAGTTTCGGTTGAGGAAGATGGATCCTTGATCCACGTGCGTGGAGATAAGATACTCAAGGCCGTAGACGTAAAGACGATGCCTTATCCTGGGTTTCCTACGGACCTGCAGGCACCGATGATGTCATTACTTGCGGTGTGCGAAGGTACGAGCCTGGTGACCGAGACAGTCTTTGAAAACAGGTTTAGCCACGTAGACGAACTCAAAAGGATGGGGGCCTCCATAAAAGTAGAAGACAGGTCGGCCCTCATAAAGGGAGTCACTCAGCTAACCGGGGCGGCAGTAAAGGCAGCCGATCTGCGTGCGGGTGCAGCTCTCGTGATTGCGGGACTCGTTGCGTCAGGCGTAACACAAGTGACAGGTGTTCATCATATAAACCGGGGATATGGTGACCTCGCCAGCAAGCTTAGGGCATTGGGTGCAGACATACAAGGCGAAGCTTCCCCATAACTTATTGGGGAAGCGGAGGGAAGAACCTTGACGAGAGTATTTCTGGCCACTGTCTCCTTTCTTTTTATGGCTATCATTGCAGTCCCAGGCATGATCATAGGTATTGGACGTCCAGGAGCGATACTGCCCAAAGCGAGCCCGGATGTGGGTTCCCAAACGAGTATAGCGACCTACCTGTCGCCAAAAGTACGTTTATTTGTGCATTCGAAGCAGCAGGTCGTAGAGCTACCTCTAGAGGAATACGTAAAAGGCGTGGTTGCCGCGGAAATGCCTGCGAACTTCGAACTGGAAGCCCTTAAGGCACAAGCTGTAGTCGCGCGTAGCTATGTAGTGAGCCGTATGAGGAGTTTTGGCGGTAAGGGGTCAGATGAGGCACGTGGAGCGGATATTTGCGATAGCCCGGATCACGCGCAAGCGTGGCTCCCAGAGGAGGCTCTGAAGGAAAAGTGGGGGCCGCTTGAATACCAACAAATGTGGAAGAAGGTTTCTCAGGCGGTACAAGAGACTGAAGGTCTCGTGGTCATGTATCAAGGTAAGGTAATAGACCCTCCATACCATTCCACCTCGGCAGGCCCCACCGAGGACCCCGCGGAAGTTTGGAGTTCTTCATACCCTTACCTCAAGAGCGTCCCGTGTGACTATTGTGCTGCCTCCCCGTACTATAAGCCCCAGAAAGTTAGCTTCAAGCTCTCCGATCTTTTGTCCAAACTCGGGCAAGGCCGAACTATTCCAGTTGCAGCTCTCAGAACGGGTGTTTCGACGGTGACGACATCAACAGGTCGCGTTAGAGATATCGTGGCCGGCACGCTTCGAGTCTCGGGGGTGGACCTTAGAAAAGCGCTGGGGCTGAAGTCCACCAAGTTCACGGTGAGCCTGAGTGGAGACCAAGTCACTTTCGAGGTTCGAGGCAACGGGCACGGCGTAGGTATGTGTCAATGGGGAGCGAACGGCCTGGCGCAGAAAGGGCTTTCTTTCGCGGAAATCATTAACTACTACTACAGCGGAGTGGAGATCAAACACCTCTTTTCGGAGTAACGCTGTATACTACTCGCCTTGCTGGTAATAATAACCTGCGGGGTGGGTTAAACATGAAGAAGTCGTTTTTCCGTAATTTAAACAAGGTCCTCATCTTGGCGATCGTCCTTTTCGGCATTGTCGGCACATACAGGCGCATGACCGCGGTAGCTCCTTTGCCTTCGGACAATGAGCCGCCAGTATCTCTAACGGAGGTGAGCCCGCCAGTCACGCCACAACCGGCTCAACAGGTGGCGCGGCAGTCACCAACTGCGGGGGAAGGTCTGGTGGAAGCCGTAGAGGTGGTTCCCGTGGTTGCTGCTGAGGTCAGCCTGGGGGCTTTTCCAGTGAAAGACGGTAAGATTACCAGGACCATGGATTGGTACTGGTCGGAGTTTTATCGAGACTGGCGGTACCACGGAGGGATAGACATAGAGCCCGCTACCGAGTCCGGCCCGGTAACTGTATATTGCTGCACAAGCGGAATGGTCCAAGAAGTGCAAGAAGATGAGTTTATGGGAGTGGTAGTGGAAGTATCATCAGGCGAGGGGTTGCGCTGGCGCTATGGTGGTTTATCTGCGGCAAAAGTATCGAAAGGGGAAAAAGTGTTGAGGGGCAATGCCATAGGGACGTTAACTGGGGCGCCTGCGGCGGAACCGGGAACTCCCCACCTGCACCTGGAAGTGTGGAAAGGAGGGGAGCAACTGGATCCAGCGCGTTACATTGAGACGAGGTAAACGGACATTCATCTTTAGGAAGAACCCCCAATATACTGTAGCAGTGCTTCATATACCGCGCACAGCCGGGAAGGGGGTTCTCGGCTTGAACGATGCTATCTGGAACAGGGTCCTGGAGATCGCCGGGTACATCGCATCGTCCAGCTCGACTGTAAGGGAAGCAGCGAAGACGTTTAACGTATCGAAAAGTACCGTGCATAAGGACATGACCGAACGTTTACCTAAAATCAATCCTCAGCTGTATGCCAAGGTTAAATGCATTCTCGAGCGCAATAAGGCAGAGAGGCACCTCAGGGGCGGTGAGGCGACGCGCCGTAAGTACATGACTCTGCGCGCTGCAGACCAGCACGGCTGAGGGCTTCGTACACGAGGTCGGATATCCCCGTGCCCGAGCAAGCCAATGTTTGGCTCAGCTCCTCGAGAGCGAATTGCTCCAACAGCGCTTTCCCCGGTGTGTCTACCCCGGTATCGGCGAGGAGTTTGAGCCTGGCTTGCTTAAGGAGCTCGAGCAGGAAAATCGCCTCGAATTCCTTGCAGGCCTTTTTCAGTTCGGCATTATTTATGGTTCGGGCCTCACCGGCTTTGGCAGCATTGGCAGCCGCACCCGTCGTTGGCCTTTCAACCCGCAAGGCGACCCCTCCTTATCGTCTCAAGTTGTTCGCAATGCCCAGCATTTCGTCTGAACTCTGGATTGCCTTTGAGTTGAGTTCGTATGCCCTTTGCACGGTGATCATCCTCACCATTTCTTCGATGACTGACACGTTTGAACGCTCTAGGCATCCCTGCACTACGTTACCGTATCCTCTGGACCCGGGAATCCCCGAAATCGCGTATCCCGATGAGGGCGATTCTACAAAACAGTTTTGACCCACCGCAGTGAGACCCTCAGGATTCGCGAACTTGAAGAGCTTGAGCTGATATACCCCTGATGTTCCGCCGATGGTGAACCTTCCGTCCGGCGAAATACTGATTTCTCCACTTGCTTGCTCTGGAGATATGTAGAGGCGGTTTCCGCCATCATATAGGACGTAGTTGCCGTCGCTGGTCACGAGGTATCCCTGGGAGTCTATATGAAAGCAGCCGTCGCGGGTGTAACCTGTACGGCCATCCGGCAGCCTTATTGCAAAGAACCCCTCTCCTTGAATCGCCACGTCTAAAGGCCTGCCTGTGTTCTCGAGCGTCCCCTGGTCGAATAGCTTGCCGGATATGACGGGAGCTACTCCGTTGCCCACCTGTGCGTTTTCGCTTCCAGGCGTCTGAAGAGTTCCCAAGCCGTTGTCCCCTAGCTTTTGGTAAATGAGATCTTTGAAGTCCACTCTGCTCTTTTTGAAACCGGAGGTATTCACGTTGGCGAGGTTATTCGCGATGGTGTCCATGCTGATTTGCTGGGCCAGCATCCCCGATGCCGCCGTCCATAGCGATCTGATCATTCTTCAACCCTCCCGGTGTTGTGTTGCATATCGTTACACTCGGCCGATTTCGTTCACCGCCTTGTCGAGTGTTTCGTCTTGCGCATGTATCGCCCTCTGATTGGCTTCGTAAGCCCTCATGATTGAAATGAGCTCTGCCATTTCCTTCACAGGAGAGGCGTTGGACGCTTCCAGGTACCCCACGAGCACCTTCACATCTGCCGGGTAGGGGGAGCCGCTGGAATCGGTTTGTACTACCGCTCCACCCTCTACCTTCTGAAGCCCACGCGGATTTGGGAACTGAACCAGGCGCAACGAGCCCCGGAGCCCGGAGGCGGAGTGCACGTGACCCGATTCATCTATCCATGGAGTCTCGCCTTGGCCGACGTAGATCGGTGACATGCTGCTACTCTGCACCATGTCTCCCCCAGCGGTTATCAGATAGCCGGAAGAATCCACTCGCAGGGAGGCCGTACGCAGGTAAACAGTACTCCCGCCTCTGGAGGCGGCTATGTACGTATTCGGGGCTGATAAGGCTATATCCAGGTCCCTACCAGTGGGCTGAAGAGGGCCGCTGCTGGAATCAAGGTACGCTCCTCCGACGGCAACGCCCGTGCTCAACCTTCCCACCGGCTTTTGAGGTATAGCCATCGTTCGAGTTTCGTAAAGCTCCATCTCCGGGAAAGATTGAATTACTGCCAGGTCCCGCTTGAAACCGGGGCTCGTGCAGTTAGCCATGTTGTTCGTGGTCACTTGTTGGCGGAATAGCTCGGCCGTCATTCCGGAAGCCGAGGTGTATATGCCCCTTATCATGTCTTTCCCCCCTGAATTCCTCCCGGAAACAAAATACCTTCCGGCAGCAGACGCACCAGAAGGTCCGTATCTTCGGCAGCCCGGCGGTCATGGCTGAAAGCTTTAGACCCGTGGCTTTGCGTCGCCGCCTTTCGACGGGTTTGCCTTTGTCGGACTGAGTATGTCTTCGCCAAGCTCCTTCAAAATCCTTCTTGGGGAAGGATCATTTTGCCATGATGAATGGCCAAACCGTTTTCTGCGACGAAGTCTGATCGCATGCCAGGATGCATGCGACGTGAAAGTAAGAGGTGAATGGCCTTAAGGCGGGCCCTGATCCCTGGTCTGAGGGTTAGTCACTCAAAACCAGAACCCCGTTGTTTTCTGGGTGACCGGAAAGGCGGATTCCTAATACTGTGTAGGAAGAGCAGGCGTCAGAGGGGGAAGGTCTATGGATCTGCTAGGGGAAGTAGCGTTTGTTACAGGCGGGGCTGGAGATGTTTGCGAGGGAGTCGCACGAGCTCTGTGGAGGCTCGGCGCGGCGGTAGCTATCTGCGACGTATCGGGTAGGGGTGAAGCGATTACCAGCTCAATCAGAGAGGGCGGCGGTAGGGCTCTTTTCGTTGAGTGCGACGTGTCGAGAGAAGAGGACGTTGCCCACGTAGCCCAGCGGGTCCGAGAGACTTTAGGGCCGGTGAGCTTGTTGGTAAACAGTTTGGCCATCAGTCCAGGCGAGCCTTTCCTCGAGACCAGTGTGGCGTTATGGGACAGCATGATTGCAGTTAACTTGCGCAGGGCTTTCCTGACGTGCAAAGGGTTTCTGCCGGGAATGTTGGCTATGGGACGTGGTACTATAATCAACATGGTATCAACCGAGGCAAGGCCGCGTATGAGCGCGTTTATCGCTTCAACGCAGGGAATAGTGGGCCTCACCAGAAGTATCGCGGCTGAGCTGCAGCACGAGAAAGCGGGTGTGCATATCGTGGCATTGGACACAGGTTCGATTCCTCCGCGACTCGTGGGGGCTGCTGCGGCCTACTTAGCCGTCGCTTTGGCATCCGAATACCACGGTAAAGTAGTGGACGGCAGCACTGTACTCGATAAAGCCGCGCAGGCAAGACCGCTTTTCTTGATCGAATTGGTACCAGAGCGAACGCTTCGTCGAGCCGTGGATCTCGGACGACGTTTTCAGGAGGTCATCCAATTCACCGAGGCAGATTTCAACAGGTTGCCTATATTCTTGAGGCCCATTGCCAAAGCACAATTTAAAGCGGCGACAGGGATGTCCATAAGTGCTTGGGCGCGCTTGGCTGCCGATCTTTTAGCGCGGCTCCAGAAAATCGAAGCCTCTGATCAGCTGGCATTGAATCAGTTTCGCTCTGAATATCCGGAGTTGAAGAGGTTAATAAGCAGGCTGGTAGAATACTGTAGGCGGGTTCCCGAAGAAGCGGCGAGGTTTACAAAAGATCCCGATGCTTTAAGGGAGGTATCTAGGGTAGCTCTGGAACGCGAAGAAATATTGAAGGCGTTCATTGCGGTGTTGGATAAGATCTATGCCTCGTAGGGGGGATTCGTATTGTGTTGAGGAGCATTAACAGGACCGCCATGGGGCTTGCTGTTTTTCTCGTGGCTGCACTACTCGCCGAATCTGCGACTGTATACAGCACGTTAAAACCTCCTTTGGCAGAGCTGGTGGGAGCGCTTGCCTATGTCGGAATCTCGCTGCTTTTCGTGTTTATACTTCAGTCGTTTTTTGACAAAAGACGATTTGCCGAAATCGGGCTGAAGCTTTCGCCCGGGGCAGCCTGGAGAAGGGTAGTTCGCGGTACACTGGTTGGTGGAGGTGCGATGGCCATAGTTCCCATAGTACAGTGGCTTGTGGGGGCCGTCACCTACCAGCGGGTGGCCGCTTTCACGTGGGCGATCCCCTTGTCTGGATTTTTCAGGTCTGCTGGCGTGGCATTTGGGGAAGAACTGTTTTTCAGGGGTTATATAATGCAAATGCTTCGGCGCCGGCACGGTCTCATTCCCGCCATGGTGGTATCTTCCCTGGTATTCAGCGTGATTCACTACGTAAACCCCGGTTATGCGCCGCTCGTTTTGATCAACGTCTTTGCGATTGGAGTGCTTTTGGTCTTGATGGTGGCCGAATCGGGCAGCCTGTGGTCTGCCATCGGGTTTCATCTCGGTTGGAACTGGGTGCAGATGACTCTTTTGGAGGTGGTGCCGCCGCAGGGCAGCAGATTCCAGGGGTTGGTAGTGTTTACAGAAAGAGCGGGTGTTCCCACGCTTTTGACGGGCGGCGGATACGGTCCGGAGGCTACGATAATCGTAACGGCAGTAATTGCCGTTTTATTGGTTCGTAGTTTTAAAAGAATAGCCCGGCAGGGTGGATTGGAATAATACAAACGACAGTACGAGAAAGGAGAGAAGTACAGTGACTGTCGGGGAAAAACTCCACCAGTGTCTCACTCAATCTGAGTCGATACACAGCCAATTGAAATCCTTTGCTCTGGACACCCAAGACCAGGCTGCCAAACAGGCTTTCACTCAGATGGCGGACGCTCTCGAGAACAGTGTGATCAGACCCCTGAGGGCTAGAGTGTCAAACGTCGAAGCTCAGGAGCCCACGTACAAGGTATTCGGTCAGACCCAGGAGCAACAGGGCCAGCATGGCCAGGGTCAAACCAGAAGATAGCCGGGAGACAGCAAAAAGGCGAGCTGGGAAAGGTTATTACCTTTTCCCAGCTTAAAATCATGCGAGTCTACGAAGTACCGCAACATGCCCCTCGTGAATCTCTGGGAAATCCAGTGCTCGCCCACACCCCAAAGCGACAGCCGCCACAGGATCTTCAAACCTATTTACCCGAATACCAGTCTTCTCGGAAAGTAATGCGTCCATCCCATACAAGAGACTGCCTCCACCGGTTAGGGTGATGCCCGAGTCAAGTATATCGGCGCAAAGCTCCGGTGGAGTCGTCTCCAACATGTCAATTACGCCGGAACATATCTCTTCGAGCGCGGGCTTGATGGCGTAAAGTATCGCCTCTGAAGAAAGGGTAACGTTTCGGGGAAGACCCGTTACTAGGTCTCGCCCACGCACTTCGAACTCATCTGTGCGCCCGTGAACTGCAGAGCCGGCGTTGATCTTGGCTTCTTCGGCCGATCGTTCGCCGATCAGTACGTTGTGCTCCCGCTTAACCATCTGGATAATTGCTTCGTCGAAAGCATCACCGGCCACTCTTATAGATCGCGAGACCACAATGCCCCCCAACGAGATTACGGCCATTTCGGTGGTCCCTCCACCGATGTCCACTACCATGTGGCCTTTTGGTGCCGAAACATCCAATCCTGCACCTAATGCAGCGGCCAACGGCTCATAAAGCACGAGCGCCTTTCGCGCTCCAGCCTGCTTTGCGGCTTCTACAACTGCTCTCTTCTCCACAGAAGTCGCACCCGAAGGCACAGAGATCACGATATCTGGTTTCAGAATGCCGCTACAGGCGTTCTGTAAGAAGTGGCGTAGCATCGCCTCCGTAACGTCATATTCAGCGATAACACCGCTCCTCAATGGCCGTATAGCCAAAATATTGCCAGGGGTTTTCCCAAGCATTTTGCTGGCCTCATCTCCTACCGCCAACACTTTTCTCGTCGATGCGTCGATGGCAACGACGGATGGCTGCTTGAGTACTATCCCTCTACCCTGTATGTACACCAATACGGTAGCGGTCCCCAAGTCTACTCCTATGCCCACGCTCACTTTTCGCTCCCCCATTTACTCTTGGTATCTAACATCAGCCTCTGAATCAATATAAAACCTCCAATACATATGGCGATATCTCCCAGGCTCGCTGCAACCGGCTGCGTAAACGGGAGCCACAATGGTATGATGTCGCCCAGGAATCGTAGTTTGGTATCAGCTGCAGCCAGCTTATGAGTATAACTCGCACCTGAGATTAGCTGGGCATATTCGGGCGTTCTGTCCAACCCCAGTACTGCCAGGGCAGAAGGGGAAATGGGCATTTTGCCTCCGTTTATGAAGATGACCCATCCGTTGGCAGCAACTCCTATGAGTATCCATCCCAGGCCAGGGAAGGCCTCTATGTTTAAAGTTGCTGCCACCAGTAGCAAGGCGTAAGATGCCAGGTTCATAGCGGCGGCACCGGAACTCCCTATTAGGCCACTCCCGGCAAGTCTATGAAGAGACAGTCTTATCGCCAGGGCTAGAATCAATGCCCACCACCATTTGACAGATATGTTGCCCAGGCGACTCAGCTTTCCACCTCTGAGGATTCCTACTAGAACCGAAGCAATAATTGTCAAAAAAAACAGCAAACCCTAATTCCTCCTCTTCCTCGGCGGTTTCCGTGATCAACTCCACGAGATCGGGGTCAAATTGTACCCCTGCGGACGCCCGCATCGTTTTCAGAGCCTCCTGAATGGAAACGGAGTGTCCATTTGGGGGGGCAGTAGTAAGCGACACGTAACGGTCGGCTACGGCGATGATCCTGGCACCGAGAGGAATGTCTCTTCCTGAAAGGCCGAGCGGATAGCCTTTCCCGTCAAAGCGCTCGTGATGGTGCAAGACGAAGCTGGCTGCGTCCTTCAGGGTGTCGATTCCCTTAACGATCTCATACCCGATTTGGACGTGCTCCGATTCATCTTTCCCTTCGGCCACGAAGCCAATGTCATGAAGAAGGGCGCCATAATAAACGGACCTCACGTACGGTTCTGGCAGTAAGAGCTTTTGGGCGATAGCGGCAGCGTGAGAAGCCACCCGTAGAACGAATATCCGATCCCCGTGTATGCCCCCACTTCGCAAAATTATGGGTACCAGCGTCGTAAGCGTGCTGGAGAAGAGCTCTTCCATTCGTCTGGACATCGTGGAAGCATAAACTGCAAGTGCAGCGATTACAAAGAGTACAGGCACCCAAGCCCAGCCGCTCGAGACATTGGCGACCAGAACCTCGCGTAGCAGGAAGGCAAGCCCCAAGATCACTGGAAGTTTCGGGGCCAGCGTGCGGATTTCTTTGCCCCAAGCAGGTAGAAGTGGCAATCGCAACCGGGCCATCTCGAGAAAACCTGGTATTAATGTATAACAGGTGAGGAAGACGAGGACAGCAGCTGCCGCCGCCAAGACATGGGACCCCCCTACCCGGAGGACCCAATGGCGACAGATCCCGCCCATAAAAACCGAAAGGACGGCCTTAGACATACTGGGTGCTACCTCCTGGAAGGGCTTGGCAGCGAGCTCTAGCATTGAAGAACAGAAGGTACTGAGCGCTCCGCTCCACGGGTCAAGAACGAACACCGATGCTATACAAGCACTGGGGCCGATACTTGTTTTCGGCAGAAATCCGAGTTCCAAAGGAGTCAAGTTCGCCATGCCGTGGATTAGGGTAAACATTACCACGACGTTCAACCCTTTTAGGGTCAAGCGTGTTGCGCCAAAAGCCGCGATACTCGAGGCGACAGCTGCCAACGCATATCGATGGAAGCTACTATATCTCTGTATACTGATGGGATGTTTTGGGAACTGCATCTGTCTTATCCTCGCATTGCTGAAGTCCTTCTGTGCAAGTGAGCATTACCTGTACGATTCTCGGATCGAACTGAGAGCCTGAGCATCTTTTGAGTTCTTCCCTCGCCTGTTCCAGGGACATGGCGTTCTTATACGGGCGATCTGAAGTCATTGCATCGAAAGCATCTGCGACGGCGATTATTCTCGCGCCCAACGGTATATCGTCCCCTTTCAGGCCCTCAGGGAACCCTGTGCCGTCGTGCCTTTCGTGGTGGTACTTGACCCAAGTGGCTCCTTTGCCCAGAAGAGTGATCCCCGAAATGATTTCGGCTCCTAAAACGGGGTGCGCTTTCATTTCTGAGTATTCTTGCTTCGTGTAAATGCCGGGTTTTTTCAACACGGCATCGCTGATGCCAATCTTACCCACGTCGTGCAGCAGGCCGATATACTCCAACAATTCTATATCCTGCTCTGGCAGGTTGAGTTTCCGAGCAATAGTTGAAGCCCAATAAGCCACTCGCTCAGAATGGCCACGTGTATACGGATCTTTGGCGTCCAGGGTTTGAACGAGTGCCTTTATGGTCTGGATGAATACCTTCCGCAATTCAACATATCGTCCGAAAGAGTGCCGGGCCGCTAAAAGGGGCAAGAAAAACAAAGCGATGCTCATAGGACCAGACCGGATGAGAACGAACGCCATTATTCCCGCGAGGGGGGTTACGGCCAGCAGGCTCGGAAGACTCCAACGGAAATTGGTTACCCACAGCGACGTCACAGATTTTCCCTTCTGGATCATCATTGCCAGCAGGACGAGGCCGCCATTGATCGCTGTGTAGGTGAGCGCACACACAAAAAGCGGACCGAACCCATGTCTCAGGTCGAGCGAACCTGGCTGGCCATTTGAAAGTTCATACGCAATACCACCGGCTACCGTGGAGATGGTAATTGCAGCCCGGTTGAACAGAAAGGCCGTCAAAGGAAGACGAGCAGAAAGCTCACTTATTGATATGGACGCAACGCAGGCCAGCCATGTGGCTTCACGGATTCCATATACGATGATTGCGGTGTAGATCAAAGGTGAGCTAACAGAAACGCTTCCCCCGCCTCGCGGGAGGGGTACCGCCAGGTATTCACTCACAAAAATGAGTAAGCCCAAGACCGCTAGACCCGGCAAATGTTGAGTATTTAGTGGAAAGGGCTGATACACCACGAGGAGCAAGCCACCGAGGATCACGCATGCCCTGATATATGCATTAAGCCTGGTGCTTGAGCCGTTCACCGCTTGTCCCCCAAAAGGGGCCGGCAGCCACCCGATTATGGAATCCACTTAAAGGTAGAACCGCCAGCTAACACCAGCGCAGCAAGTGCCAAGATGGCCTTGATGATTTTCCTCATGGTACGACTCCTCTTCAGGCCATGGGCTACCTCCGCTAGCTTGCCCTGGTTTCTCCGCTATTGCATTAATGACGGCTACCGGCCCACACTTGTAGTTATCTGATTGCTTTTTCTATCACCCGATTGAGTGCATTGAGCACCGATCGGGCGCCCCCTACTGCAATTCCCGCATAGGTTCCGCTGTCCACCAAGCAACTCCCTAGGAACGTTTTGCATTCTGCTCCCGAGATTTCCGCTTGGACCAACGCGGTAACGATGCTGTAGTTAGAAAACTGAATAAACTTGACTTCAGCAATGCTCAGCCGGGTGCCTGGTACCAGTTTCTCTATTCCTGCGAGCGTGGCCGCGCACGCTAGCCGTGCGATACTGGTCTGTCCCCCAGTTCCCCTACATGAAGCGCACGTGTGTCTATCTTCGAGAGCCAGCTTTACAGCTACTTCCGCGGCATCTTCAACGAGCTTTGTGGTGACTTCGCATAAGCGGATTCTTTCCTTTAAGACTACCGACTCCAAAGCTTGATGGATCTGACAAACCACGATTTTTGCAGGTACGTGGGTTTCGAAGGCACCTTCGATCACTGTGCGAGCATCTTTTTCTATTTGGTTTGTGGACCTAGCTGGCCCTGCCAGGATATATGCTTCGCACGTGTGATCCTGCTCGTTTATTGCGACTTTTGCTGCAATTACCCCCTTGATTCTCTTCAGCAATGATTCGCACTTCTTAATGTCCAAAAGGCGCCCATCCTTTGTTTTCAGCGTGTTTACGAGAAAAACATTCGCCAATGGGAGGCATTTTCCTCTCTTTCCAGTCTATCTTAAGCAAAATCCCGGGAGGCAGCCTCCCGGGTGCAACAGTCGATAGAGCTTGTGTCTTACTCGGGTTCTATCAAGCCGTAGTTGCCATCTTTTCTGCGGTAAAGCACACAAGTGCTTTCGGTCTCAGCGTTCTGGAACACGAAGAAGTCGTGCCCGAGTAAATTCATCTGAAGGATGGCTTCATCGATGTCCATGGGTTTGAAGGCGAACTTTTTCACCTTTACCACTTTAGATGTATCTTCGCTAGATTCGGGCTGCGGTGTGAACCCCTGAGGTCTTCCTTTCTTAGTGAACCTGGCTTTATACTTCTCAATTTGCCGTTCGAGTTTATCAGTGACCAAATCTATGCAAGAGAAAACATCTCCCGCTTCTTCTTCGCCTCGAATCAGCATCCCATTGAGAGGCATAGTAACTTCTACTCTATGTCTCCCTCTCTGTACGATGAACTCTACCTGGGCGGTGAAGTCCTGGTCCAACAATTTGTCGAGCTTGGATAGCCTCTTCTCCAGGTACTCTCGCATGCTCTCCGTCAGTTCGAGGTCCTTGCTCCGGACACTCAGGCGCATTTCACACCCGCTCCTTTAGAGTTTTTGATTATATTATATCCGACACTTCGCCAGGGAACGAATCTCGGGGGAGTGTACAATTTCAGTAGGTAGTTTTTGCTGACAAAGTTGTCCCATGAACCTTGAAAAGCTCAACTTGCCGAATGGTACAGGATGAGCAAACCACAATCTGCCATCAGCCTGTTCCAGGATTCGCCAGCACCTGGATACCGACGGCAGTGACCCACCTGGTCCGCAAAGCCAGCGAAGAGGGAAGTTTGTCAGCCTGAATAAACCGCGGTGAACCAGTACACTGAGTTGACAGCGCGCGGGAGGGAGAGATATCATAAAGCCACCTCCTCCGATTGGAGGAGGTTTCAGTGTGTTTGCCCGGGGGTGAATTGTGTTGGGTGGAAAACGCCTTTTTACTTCAGAGTCCGTCACGGAAGGGCACCCCGACAAGGTCGCGGACCAGATCTGCGACGCGATACTTGATGCTATTATCGAGAAAGACCCCTTGGCCAGAGTGGCATGCGAGTGCACGCTCAAAACGGGTCTTGTGCTCATAACGGGGGAGATCTCCACTGAGTGTTACGTGGACATGCCCCGGTTAGCGCGTGAGACGCTCAGAAGCATCGGGTACACCAGGGCTAAATACGGTTTCGATTGTGATACGTGCGCGGTGCTTACGGCTATCGAGGAGCAGTCTCCGGATATCGCCCAAGGTGTTAACCAGGCACTCGAGGTACGGGAAGGGAGGAGCTACCAAGGGGTGCTCGGGGCTGGGGATCAGGGACTGATGTTTGGTTTTGCCTGTGACGAGACTCCTGTGCTCATGCCTATGCCTATACACCTTGCGCATTCTCTTGCCAGGCGGCTGGCGCAGGTACGGAAGTCGGGTGAGCTCCCGTACCTCAGACCAGATGGGAAAACGCAGGTCACCATAGAGTACCAAGATGGCGTTCCAGCGCGGGTAGATGCTGTGGTAGTGTCGGCGCAGCATGCTCCAGACGTGGAGCAGGATCAGATTCACAAGGACATTTTTCAGCACGTCATCGCTCCAGTAATCCCACCTGAGCTTCTTGACGAAAAGACGAGGTATTACGTCAACCCGACCGGGAGATTCGTTATCGGAGGGCCTCAAGGTGATTCGGGTTTGAGTGGTAGAAAGATCATCGTAGATACCTACGGCGGGTACGCAAGACACGGTGGGGGATCTTTCTCCGGTAAGGACCCCACTAAGGTTGATAGGTCTGGTTCTTACGCGGCAAGGTACGTGGCTAAGAACGTGGTGGCCGCGGGCCTAGCCAAGAAGTGTGAGGTACAGGTGGCCTACGTGATCGGGGTAGCGAACCCCGTATCGCTCATGGTGGATACGTTTGGAACAGGAAGCATTCCGGACGAGGAAATAGAGGCCATCATACAAAAGAACTTCGACTTCAGACCGGGTGCGATAATAGAGAGGTTCGATTTGAGACGCCCCATATACAGACAGGTGGCCGTATATGGTCATTTCGGCCGAGACGACCTGGATTTGCCATGGGAAAGAACTGATTTAAAGCTAACGTAGCACGCCCAGCAGGGCCCTCATAAGATGGTCCAGGGGGCCTAATCAGCGATGGGAGTGTTAGTCTATTGCCTTACTGTTTACGGCTTGGTGGTAGCCATCCTGGCTGTCATGGAAACGGCAAGACTGGTTAAGTCTCGCCGCGATCCTAGGCGTACGTTGGTTTTGACTTTGCTCCTTAGAAACGCTGCCAATTTGGTCGAAGACATAATCGGGACGATTTTCAGCTGGGGCGAGCGCTGGAATATACCACTCCACGTGATAGCAGTTGATAAAGGATCAAGGGACGAGACGGTACAGATTCTCGAGCTGCTTGCCAGGCATCGCGAGTGCATGACCGTCACGGATGTGGACCGGATCGATGAGTTACATTTGGACAAAACACCCTGCCCATTGGTTTTGTGCGATTTGAGTGCGTGTACGGACGACCTCATTAACGTTCTTTGCTTGGGGGACCTGCTGAACTGGTTAGCTAGTCGCCGAGTTTAAAGGATGGAGAGATGGCGAAGACCTTCCCGGCAAAGTTCTACGTTTGGGGCGTGGCCAGTTTTGGTCTCGGATTGTTGACCCTCGAGACAACCAAAGCCCCGGGACCAGAAGCTGGCTTGCTACTTTGTTTGCTTGTTTTCGCCACCGTGTTGGAGTTTGCCAGCGTGTCACTACCCGGAGGCCCTACCGTGTCAATGACGATGGGCCCGATGGTAGCGGCTCTCATGATTAGCTCTCCGGTTTCAGCGTCTATCCTGGCCGTGACATCCTCTGCCATACACAACCTTGTCAAGCATGGCTGGCGTAGCCCTAGATGGCTCTTCAACGCCGGACAGTACGCAATTTCCTCCGTAATGGCCGGCCGCGTCTACTCGTGGGCTAACGAACATCCCAATCTACCTGCTCTGTGCCCATTGGTTCTTTACATAGTCGCCTTCTTTTTGCTGAATTACCTCCTTGTTTGGGGTTTGTTCCTGTGCCTAAGAGAGGTAGACTGGCGTAAAGTGCTCAAGGTTGCCAGGTTGGACATCGTAAACTACGCGGTAGCAGTTCCTTCTGGGATAGGAGCAGCAACTGTTTACCAGCGGGGCGGCTTGCAGCCCTTTTTGGCGGTTATGGCGTGCACGGTCCTAGCTGCTTACTTTGTGAGAGAATCACAGCAAGTGAGCGAGAAAAACTCCATCATGCAAATACTTTACCATGTCGCCGTGATAGTAAACCGTAGCCTGGATTTGAACAGGCTAATGGATGAGCTGCATAATGCGATACATCAGCTGGTAGGCGGCGAGTTCTTAGCTCTCGTGCAGTATGACAGTATTGGCAGACAGATGATTAGCGTTGGACAGCGTCCTTCCGATCACCCCATTGATGCAGTGGGCGCTTTGAGACCGATTCTGGAGAGAGCTATTGCGGAGAAGAGATGCGTGGTGGAAAGTGATAGCGAGGTAAAGCAGTGCAGGTCAGTTCTAGCGGTACCCCTCGCCCACGAAGAACAAGTGGCGGGTGTGCTGGTAGTGGCCCACCCGGAACCAGGCAGATATTCCAACGAAGATGCTCAGTTGATGACTATTCTGTCGAGTCAGGTGGCTGTGGCCTTTAACAATGCGCTCAGTTACAGGCAAGTGGCAAAACTCGCCATGAGCGACCCCATGACCGGGCTTTATAACTATCGGTATCTTACTTCTGCACTGGCTAAGGAGATGAGGCATGCCGACTCACTGGGCGAGAGGCTCTCTCTGCTTTACATCGACCTCGACAACTTTAGAGAGATCAACAATACATTCGGTCACCTCGCTGGCGACAGTGTGCTCAGGGAGGTGGCAGGAGTCATCCGGCGTGCGGTTAGAGAGAAGGACATCCCATGCAGGTATGGAGGAGACGAGTTCGTGATTGTCCTACCAGCCACCGGCCGCGAGGATGCGAAAAAAGTGCTCGCGCGCTTGCAGGCGGAGTTTCGGAGAAAAAGGTTCCAGGTATCCGATACACTTGCGGTCAAAATCAGCATGAGCATCGGAATAGCCACATATCCGGATGACGGTATTACTGAAGCAGAGCTTATAGATGCTGCTGACAGGGCGATGTATCTGGAAAAAGGCGCCTCTAAGGAATGGTATTGAAAGGATTTCTCCCGGAACTAGGGTCACAGCTAGTGCGAGGGATATTAGATCTTGCCTTCCCTCGTCAAGCTCTGTGTGCCTTTTGCGGTGGGGAGACACCTGAAGGTAGCGTCGTGTGCCGTGCGTGTCGCGATGCCATTGCCGCGGGATACCGTAAAGTGTGCCTGCGCTGCGGGCGTCCCTTGCGAACAGCGGATACGGAGAGTACGCTGTGCATAGATTGTACTGCCCATCGTCCGTTCGATATGGCCCGCGCGGCGGGCTGTTACGAGTACCCGCTCAAAGAGGTCATATACCGTTTTAAGTTCGCAGGGGACGTATCGTTATCTGCACCACTCGGTATGCTCATGAGCTGGCGACTTTTGGAGTTGATTGCTGCCAGCTGTTCTTATCCCGATGTGATCGTGCCCGTGCCGCTTCACCCCTCCAGGCTGAAACATAGGGGTTTCAACCAAGCAGAATGCCTTGCTTTGGCGGTGTCCAGGGAGTGGGGAGGCATTCCCGTGCTGAAGGTCCTCAGGAGGCATAGGCCAACTCAAGCACAGAAGCAGCTTGGGAGAGATGAGCGACTGTGTAACTTGGCTGGGGCTTTCTCAGTGGTGAAACCACGGCTGTTCTGGGGGAGGAACGTTCTTTTGGTAGACGACGTGATTACCACCGGGACCACCGTCGAAGCGTGCGCGGAAGTTCTCAAAAAGGCGGGAGCGGCGAGAGTAGATGTACTCGCTGCCGCAGCTGTCCCTGCAATATCTGCCGTAGTTTTGAGGTCTGCATTAAGTTAGGGCGTTCCCGCATCGATAATAAGCTCAGTAGGGAGTAGTTTGGAGGTGACTCCCGTGAAGATTTCGCGCGAGCAGATCAACAGAGCGTTCAATTCGATCCTCCCTTCGCCTGTAGAGCGGACCGCGGGAAAAGGGACAGTGGAAGCTGCGGTTATCAGGGCCGAAAAGAGCTCTGATTCAGTAAGGTTGTCCACGAATACTGAGGAGTTCAAACGAGCGGTAGAGGCGGTGAAGCGTGCTCCTGAGGTGAGAAAAGACCGCGTGGAGGAGCTAAAAAAGGCCATAGCCGAAGGCCGGTACAAGATAGATTCTATGGCGGTGGCTGAGAAAATGCTTGGAAGGATACTCGTGGACCGCCTGATGGGGCAATGATGAGGAAATGACCGGCGAAGAGTGGCACGATCTTAAAGAGTATGTAACGCAATTAGAGAGCTTTGCTGCAGAGCTTCTGCGGCTCAGTCAGGAAAAGCATGAGGCCCTCGTAAGCGCCGACATACCCCGTATAGAGCGCATCATGGATTCTGAACGGGGGCTTTTGTGTGTGGGCGCTTCGTTCATGAAAGTACCCCGGTTGGTTAGCGAGTCCGGCCTCAGAAGGGCTTGTGAGCAGGCGCCCGATGACATGAAGGAAGAGCTTGACCGGGCTTGTGAACGAATAGCGATGCACTTTGAGGACGTACGTAGAATCAATCAGTCCAATATGGCCTTTCTTCGCAAAGCTCTGGAGTACGTCGCCTTCATGAGGAAGGTCAGTGAGGACGGCACCTACCGACTGCCCACGACACAAAAGGAGAGATG
>DUMF01000014.1 GCA_012840015.1 Bacillota bacterium | reverse complement strand
GGTGACAACATCCGGATGGACATTGAGCTGATATCGCCGATAGCGATGGAAGAAGGCTTGAGGTTCGCCATCCGAGAAGGTGGGCACACGGTAGGAGCGGGAGTTGTCACCAAGATCGTGGACTGATGCGATGCGGTTGACACATCGCTTCCGCTATGCTAGAGTGTTAGAGCTGGGTTTGGCAAAGCTGTACTGAAGAGAGGATTTGAGGCAGCATGGCTTCGGATAAGCGCCCGATAATAACGCTGGCTTGCACCGAATGCAAGAGGCGGAACTATACTACTAGGAAGAATAAGAAGAACGATCCAAATAGAATCGAGCTCAAGAAATACTGTTCTTGGTGTAAGACCCATACGCTTCACCGCGAAACCAGATAGGTTTTTGATATAATTTATGGAGGTAGTCGCAGGCCCGTAGCTCTAACTGGTAGAGCGGCGGACTCCAAATCCGCGTGTTGGGGGTTCGAATCCCTCCGGGCCTGCCATTTTCAATTGTATTTCAAATCTATGTTCCGCGAGGGAACTGCGGCGAGGTGTAAGAGGTGGCGAAGCTCAGGAAGTCATTCAACCGCATGGTGGAGTTCTTCAGGGAAGTCCGGGGAGAGCTTCGGAAGGTATCGTGGCCAGACAGGCATACCACTGGGTTGTACACCTGGGTAGTTGCAGCCAGCGTGGTCGTGGTTGGAGCGGCAATATGGGTGATCGATGTAGGTTTGAGTTCGTTGCTCCGGCTCGTAATTAAGTAGGGGGCTGTGCTTGAAGTGGCTGAGGGCGATAATGAGGTTCAAGAAAAGCAACAGGAGAAGCAGTGGTATGTGATCCACACCTATTCCGGATATGAGAATAAGGTCAAGGCTAATCTGGAAAAAAGGGTGGAATCGATGGGGATGCGGGATAAGATTTTCCGCGTCGTAGTCCCCATTGAAGAAGAGCTCGAGATCAAGGATGGTAAGAAGAAACTTGTCGAAAAGAAAGTATTCCCCGGGTATGTGCTTGTGGAAATGGTAATGTCCGACGATTCATGGCATGTGGTGAGGAACACACCTGGGGTCACTGGCTTTGTGGGGTCAGGCAACAAGCCGCTACCGCTACAACCTCAGGAGGTGCGCATCATCCTTAGGAAGATGGGAATCGAGGAACCCCGGGCCAAGATGGAGTTCGAAGTGGGGCAGAGTGTTCGCATCATCCTCGGACCGTTCGCTGGTTTTGTGGGCACCGTGAGAGAAACCATCCCTGAGAGAGGGAAGCTCCGCTTGTTGGTGTCCATGTTTGGAAGAGATACGCCCCTCGAAGTAGATTATTCTCAAGTGGAAGAATTGTAGTTATAGATTCGCGATAGTAAGGAGGATTCGCTGATGGCCAAGCCCAAGAAGAAGGTCACAGCCGTCGTAAAGGTGCAGATCCCGGCCGGTAAAGCCACCCCGGCACCTCCAATCGGACCGGCTCTCGCGCCCCACGGTATTAACTTGATGGCTTTCTGCAAGGAGTTCAATGAGAGAACTGCTGCACAGGCGGGTTACATCATCCCCGTTGAAGTCACAGTTTACGAAGATCGCAGCTTCACCTTCATTTGCAAGACTCCGCCAGCAGCGGTGCTGCTCAAGAAGGCAGCTGGAATTGAGACTGGATCCGGGGAGCCCAATAAAAAGAAGGTAGGGAAAGTAACCCGTGCGAAGGTCAAGGAGATAGCCGAACAGAAGATGAGTGATCTCAATGCGGGCTCTCTCGAAGCTGCCGTTAGAATGATTGAAGGCACGGCACGGAGCATGGGCATCGAGGTCGTGGACTGAAGTTATTTGTGGGAGGGCGGTAGCCCGTTAATACCACAAGGAGGTTCGATGAAGTGGCTGGAAAAAGATACATCGAGTTAAAGAAAAAAGTTGATCCCACCAAGCTGTACGAACCGGAAGAAGCGATCGAACTGGTTAAGCAGATGGCTAATGCCAAATTCGATGAGACAATAGAGGTAGCAGTAAGATTGGGCGTGGACCCCAAACATGCCGATCAAATGGTGAGGGGTGCAGTCAGTCTGCCAGCTGGAATCGGCAAAAGCGTTCGGGTGCTCGTATTCGCGAAGGGCGATAAAGCCAAGGAGGCAGAGGCTGCGGGCGCTGACTATGTGGGTGCTGAGGATTTAGCAGCCAAGATCCAAGGCGGTTGGTTTGACTTCGACGTAGCTATCGCGACGCCCGATGTGATGAGCGTTGTGGGTAAGCTAGGGAAACTGCTGGGACCCAAAGGGCTTATGCCTAACCCCAAATCCGGTACCGTAACCTTCGATATAAAGCAGGCAGTCAGCGAGTTCAAAGCAGGCAAGGTGGAATACAGGACCGAGAAAGCGGGAATAGTTCACGCTCCGATCGGCAAGGCATCTTTCCCGAAGGAAAAGTTGCTAGAGAACTTTTACGCGTTTATGGATGCCATAATAAAGGCAAAGCCCGCTGGTGCTAAAGGGCAATACTTGAAAAGCGTATCCATATCGTCTACGATGGGACCTGGAATTAAACTGAATCCTTTAAAGGTCAGTAAGGCAGTATAGCGGTAAGGACAATCGAATAGGATGCGTAGGTTACCACAGACAGCAGGTGCGGCTGCTTAATTGCCTGAGAGGGCTGCCTGCCGAGGTAAGAGCGCGAGATGAAGCTCCGCTGTTTGTGGCGGAGCTTTGTTCATGTTTAGCCAAGCTAGTCGAGCTAAGAGGGAGGTGAAGCGGTATGATACGCCCAGAGAAGGTTGCAGCGGTGAAAGAGATCCAGGATCGTTTGGGTAGGGCGAAAAGCGTTGTTCTGGTGAATTACCGTGGTCTCGACTCGGGCCGGTTGACCGAGCTGAGAAAGATGCTGAGAGCGGCGAAAGTCGAAATGAAGGTGGTTAAGAACTCGGCACTGGCTATTGCTTCCAGAGACCTGGGCTTTACGCACTTAGAAAATATGCTTGCCGGGCCCACAGCGCTGGTAATTGGCTATGAGGATGAACTGCAAGCGGCCAAGGCCATAGTCGGCTTTGCCAAGGAGAACAAGGAACTAGAAATAAAGGGCGGTATTCTGGAGGGCAAGGGTATCGACGCAAAGCAAGTGAGCAGCCTTGCCGAGATACCTGGAAGAGAGGTGTTGCTGGGCCGGTTAGTGGGGATGCTACAGGCCCCCATATCCAGGCTGGCGTTCGCTTTTAGCGCTCCGATCAGCCAACTGGTGACGGTAATCGATCAGGTGAGAGCGTCAAAAGGAGCTACCGAGCAGGCAGTTGCTTCGTAAGGTTCTCTAGTCTGACACCTATGATGATATGAAAGGAGTTAGAGAAACATGGGGAAGGTAGATGAAGTACTGGAACTGGTCAAGGGCATGACGGTTCTTGAGTTGGCCGAGCTGGTGAAAGCTTTCGAGAAGGAATTTGGAGTCTCCGCGTCGGTACCAGTAGCGGTGGCAGCTGCACCAGCGGCAGGGGCGCCTGCTCCAGCGGCTGAAGCACCGGAGGAGAAGACGGAGTTCGATGTGATCCTGACGGCGGCGGGAGACAAGAAGGTACAGGTCATCAAGGTGGTCCGGGAGATAACTGGTTTGGGGCTGAAAGAAGCAAAGGACCTCGTAGACTCAGCTCCTAAGCCGGTAAAGGAGAAGCTCCCGAAGGAAGAGGCTGAGGCCATAAAGGCAAAGTTGGTCGAAGCGGGAGCCACCGTAGAGATTAAATAAGGGATACAAGAGAACATCATATATTTGACAGAGCCAGCCAGATGTGCTATGATCAAGCATTGCCATCAAGCGCTGGCGTTTTATATGTTTTTAAGGGGGAAAAGATGGATGGCCCGCCTGATCAAGGCAGGAAAGCGGGAAAGATTGAGTTTCGGCCGTATTCAGGAAGTGCTGGAACTTCCCAACTTGATTGAGGTTCAACAAAGCTCCTACAAATGGTTTCTCGAGGAAGGCCTTCGAGAAGTATTCAGAGATATATCCCCAATAGAAGACTTCACAGGCAATTTAATCATGGAGTTCCTAGATTATGAACTAGGGCAGCCGAAATATAGCGTGGAAGAGTGCAAACAAAGAGACGTTACCTACGCGGCGCCCATGAAGGCAAAAGTCCGCCTAATCAATAAGGCGACGGGGGAAGTCAAGGAACAAGAAGTGTTCATGGGCGAATTCCCATTGATGACCTCAAAGGGAACGTTCATCATCAACGGGGCCGAGCGAGTAGTGGTGAGCCAGTTGGTGAGGTCCCCCGGGGCATATTTCGACGTGAACGTAGATCCGATCACCGGCAAAACGATCTATCTCGGTACGGTGATACCTAACCGGGGGGCGTGGCTGGAGTTCGAGACTGACTCGGCGGACGTGGCATGGGTAAGGATCGATAGAAATAGGAAGGTACCAGTTACGGTTCTGCTCAGAGCGGTCGGATTGGGGACTGATGCCGAGATTAAGGACATTTTCGGCGATAACATATTCATTGCGAAAAGCTTGGATAAAGACCCATGCAAGAGTACGGAAGATGCACTACTTGAAATCTATAAGCGGCTACGCCCTGGGGAGCCTCCTACTCTAGATAATGCAAAAACGCTGTTGGATAACCTGTTCTTCGAACCTAGAAGGTATGACTTAGCTCCGGTTGGGAGGCACCAGCTAAATAAAAAGCTGGGACTTCGCAGAAGAATAGTCGGCACCATAGCCACGGAGACAGTGCTTCATCCGCAGACTGGTGAAGTGCTGGTAAAGGCTGGCCAGCCCATCGACAGGAGCCTCGCAGAGGCTATAGAGAAAGCCGGAATTACACAGATAGTGGTGCAGACCAGGGATGGAAACGTGGTCAACGTTCTTTCCAATGGTCTACCCCCCTTGGAGAAAAAGACGATTACCAGGGAAGATATAATCTCGTGCGTGAATTACCTCGTGAATTTGGCAAAGGGTGTGGGTACTACTGACGATATCGATCATCTAGGTAACAGGAGATTGCGGTCCTGCGGCGAGCTCCTCCAAAACCAGTTCAGGATTGGCCTGGCCAGGATGGAGCGGGTGGTTAGAGAGCGCATGACGATACAAGATGTCGACATCATAACCCCGCAGGCCTTGATCAACATAAGGCCAGTAGTGGCTGCCGTGAAGGAATTCTTCGGGTCGAGTCAGCTTTCACAATTCATGGGTCAAACCAACCCTCTCGATGAGTTGACCCATAAGCGTCGGCTGAGCGCCCTAGGGCCTGGCGGGCTCTCGAGAGAGCGGGCCGGATTCGAAGTGAGAGACGTACATCATTCCCACTACGGCCGGATGTGCCCCATAGAGACGCCCGAAGGTCCTAACATCGGCTTGATCGGGTCTTTGAGTTGTTATGCCAGGGTGAACAACTTTGGTTTTATCGAGACCCCGTATAGAAAAGTGGATAGAGAACGTGGAGTAGTTACCGACGAGGTGGTATATCTCACCGCTGACGAGGAAGACGAATGCATCATCGCGCAGGCCAACGAGTTACTCACGCCTGAAGGTAAATTCGTTCAGAGCAGGGTCACAGTTAGGTACCATGGAGAAGTCATGGAAGTGCCAGCTGACAAGGTGGAGTATATGGATGTCTCCCCGAAGCAGGTGGTGTCTGTTGCGACTGCATTGATCCCCTTTTTAGAGCATGATGACGCCAACAGGGCGCTGATGGGGTCCAACATGCAGCGTCAAGCAGTGCCGTTGGTTAGGACCGAGGCGCCCCTGATCGGTACGGGGATTGAATACAAGGCTGCGCTGGACTCAGGCGCTGTACTTTGCAGCGAAGTGACAGGCGAAGTCGTGCGCGTTACGGCGGACGAAATAACGGTGAAAGCCACTGACGGTTCGTTGCATACCCACAGGCTTTCGAAGTTCATGAGGTCGAACCAGGGCACATGCATTAACCAGAAACCCATCGTGAGTAAAGGCCAACGTGTGGAGAAAGGCGAGGTCATTGCGGACGGGCCTTCTACAGACGGCGGTGAACTGGCGTTGGGCCGTAACGTCCTGGCAGCTTACATGCCATGGGAAGGGTATAACTACGAGGATGCCATACTGATCAGCGAAAGCCTGGTGCGGGACGACGTTTTCACCTCCATCCATATAGAAGAATACGAGTGTGAAGCACGTGATACCAAGCTTGGCCCGGAGGAAATCACGCGGGACATTCCTAACGTTGGCGAAGACGTATTAAAGGATTTGGACGAACGAGGTATCGTTCGAATAGGTGCGGAAGTGCACGCTGGGGACATACTCGTTGGGAAAGTGACTCCCAAAGGAGAGACTGAACTGACCGCCGAAGAAAGGCTGCTTCGGGCCATATTCGGAGAAAAGGCGCGAGAGGTGAGAGATACTTCTCTGAGAGTTCCCCACGGCGAGAGTGGCATAGTGGTTGACGTTATGGTCTTTTCCCGGGAGAACGGTGATGAGCTTTCTCCAGGCGTGAACCAGCTGGTTAGAGTTTACGTGGCGCAGAAGCGGAAAATCTCCGAGGGTGACAAAATGGCGGGCCGGCATGGCAACAAAGGTGTGGTGGCCACCATCTTACCGATAGAGGACATGCCTTTCCTGCCTGATGGCACGCCAGTTGAAATCGTGTTAAATCCTTTGGGAGTGCCTTCCCGAATGAACCTCGGGCAGATACTCGAATGCCACCTGGGCTGGGCTGCAAAAGCGCTCGGGCTAAGGGTGGCTACTCCTGTGTTCGATGGAGCCCAGGAAAGCGAGATCGTGGAGTTTCTTAAAAAGGCTGGTTTACCGGAAGACGGCAAGACGGTTCTCCGGGATGGCAGAACGGGATTACCGTTTGACGAACGAGTTACGGTAGGCTACGTATACATGCTCAAGCTGGCTCACCTGGTGGATGATAAGATCCACGCCAGGTCTACAGGCCCTTATTCCCTCGTTACGCAACAACCTCTCGGTGGCAAGGCGCAGTTCGGCGGACAGCGTTTTGGAGAGATGGAGGTTTGGGCCCTGGAGGCCTATGGTGCTGCTTACACTTTGCAAGAATTACTCACGGTGAAGTCGGATGATGTGGTGGGACGCGTGAGGACTTATGAGGCGATAGTCAAAGGTGAAAACGTCCCTGAACCTGGTGTTCCCGAATCATTCAAGGTGCTGATGAAGGAACTGCAAAGCTTGTGTTTGGACGTGAAAGTACTCTCTGAGGACGATAAGGAAATCGAAATCAAGGAGCTTGATGACGATATGCCTGAGCCCTCTAAAGAATTAGAACTTCCGCTTGAAGTGCAGCGCGAGCAGCGTGCTGCGGCCTCTCGTAGAGCAAAGATGGAGGAGCTGGAACCGGAAGAGACGGAAGCGGAAATCGAAGCAGAGGAGATTACTCCTGAAATAGAATCAGTCGAAGAAGAGCCGGCAGAGGAGGAAGAAGTGCTCCCGCCTGGTTTCGTATGGGAAGAACCTCCAGCCGTAGAGCTCCCGATTGACGAGGTAGAGATAGAAGAAGAGTCCGAGGCTAAGAAGGCTGCGCGAAAAAAGAAGAAACTCATCAGGGCAAAGGAAGAATCGAAGAAACCTCGGCGCAAGCTGCAAGAAGAGGAAGAAGTGGAAGAGTGGGAGCTGCGAAACATTAAGGGTTTGGACGATTTAGGCGCAGACGATGGCGATGACGAGTAACAGGAGGGGACATCCTTGCTGGATGTAAACAACTTTGACTCGATAAGGATAGGCCTGGCATCACCGGAGCAGATAAGGAAATGGTCGAGAGGCGAAGTTAAGAAGCCCGAGACCATCAACTACAGGACTCTGAAGCCTGAACGGGATGGTTTGTTCTGCGAAAGGATCTTCGGGCCTACTCGCGATTGGGAGTGCCATTGTGGGAAGTACAAGAGAGTCAGGTACAAAGGGATCGTGTGTGACAGGTGTGGCGTCGAGGTAACCCGCTCCAAAGTCCGCCGCGAGCGCATGGGTCACATCGAGTTGGCCGCCCCGGTCTCCCACATATGGTTCTTCAAAGGCATCCCGAGCAGGATGGGATTAATATTGGACCTGTCACCTCGTGCTCTCGAGAAGGTGCTCTACTACGCTTCATACATCGTATTGGACCCCGGCGATACCCCCCTCATGCCCAAGCAGCTTCTGACCGAGGCCGAGTATAGAGAGTATAAGGAAAAATATGGCAATGCGTTCAGGGCTGGTATGGGGGCGGAGGCAATCAAGGAATTGCTCGCTGCCATAAATCTAGATGAGCTCTCGAAGGAGCTAAGACAAGAACTACTGAATTCGAGTGGGCAGCGAAAGGTCCGGATAATCAGGAGACTTGAAGTGGTGGAAGCTTTCCGCAAGTCAGGTAACAGGCCTGAATGGATGATCCTGGACGTTATCCCAGTGATTCCGCCAGAGTTGCGTCCCATGGTACAGTTGGATGGCGGCCGGTTTGCGACATCGGACCTGAACGATTTGTATAGGCGAGTCGTGAACAGGAACAACCGTCTGAAGAGACTTCTGGATTTGGGTGCCCCGGATATCATCGTTCGAAATGAAAAGCGAATGCTTCAAGAAGCCGTAGACGCACTGATAGATAACGGACGCAGGGGGCGCCCGGTGACCGGCCCCGGAAATAGGCCGCTCAAGTCGTTGAGCGATATGCTCAAGGGCAAGCAGGGCCGGTTCCGTCAGAACCTTCTCGGCAAGCGCGTTGACTATTCGGGACGTTCTGTCATAGTGGTTGGTCCGAAGCTGAAGTTCTACCAGTGCGGGCTGCCCAAGGAGATGGCCCTCGAGTTGTTCAAGCCCTTCGTCATGAGAAAGCTCGTAAAGGATGGCTTGGCCCACAACATAAAGAGCGCCAAGCGCATGGTGGAAAGGGTCAGGCCTGAGGTATGGGACGTGCTCGAGGATGTGATCCGTGATCACCCAGTGCTGCTGAACCGTGCGCCTACCTTGCACCGTCTCGGGATTCAGGCATTCCAGCCCGTGCTGGTTGAAGGTAGGGCCATTCAGATTCACCCGCTGGTATGTACCGCATATAACGCCGATTTCGACGGAGACCAGATGGCAGTACATGTGCCGTTATCTGCAGAAGCACAGGCGGAAGCCAGGATACTGATGCTCTCGGCGTTCAACGTACTCAACCCTAAGGATGGTTCTCCAGTGGTTACGCCTACACAAGACATGGTCATGGGATGCTACTACCTGACCCTGGAGAGGCCCGGTACGAAGGGTGAAGGGATGTTCTTCTCAAACCCGACGGAGGCCATATTAGCCTACGATACGGGCAATGTACATCTTCAGGCACCTATCACGGTGAGAATAGGCGGGCAGAAGGTACGAACTACCGTCGGCAGGGTAATATTCAACGAAAGGCTACCCGAAGACATGCGGTTCGTCAACGAAGTGGTAGATAGGAAGAAGCTTTCGAAATTGGTCGCGAAGTGCTACGAGTTACACAACGCGGTCGAGACGGCCTCAGTGCTCGATGGCCTGAAGGAACTCGGCTTCCGGTTCTCGACCCAGGCGGGGACCACGATCGGCGTCAACGATATAGTGATTCCGAAGGAGAAAACGGAGATTATCCAAAAAGCGGAAAAAGATGTCGAGACGGTAGTACAACAATATAACAGGGGACTCATAAGTGCTGAGGAACGCTATCAGAAGGTCATAGCGATTTGGAATGCCGCCAAGGATCAGCTGACCTCAGTACTCATGGAGAAACTATCTCGGTTTAACCCTGTGTACATGATGGCGACATCGGGTGCCCGTGGTAACGTGCAACAGATCTCCCAGCTGGCCGGGATGCGAGGCTTGATGGCAGATCCTTCTGGGCGGATCATCGAAATGCCCATAAAGGCCAATTTCCGTGAAGGCCTGACGGTATTGGAGTACTTTACTTCTACGCATGGTGCCAGAAAAGGCCTTGCCGATACTGCACTTCGTACTGCGGACTCCGGGTACTTGACGCGGCGCCTGGTGGACGTATCACAGGACGTGATAGTGCGCGAAGAAGACTGTGGTACTACCGAGGGCGTGGTGGCAGAGGAACTGCGGAGTGGCGGCGAACTGATCGAGACGTTGAAAGATAGGATCGTCGGGCGCACTGCGTTGAAAGACGTCATCGATCCAAGAGACGGTAGCGTGATAGTGCATGCGGGCGAACTGATATCTGGAGATGCGGCGTCAAGGATTGAAGAAGCCGGCATCAAGAGTGTAGAGATTAGGTCCGTGCTTACCTGCCGGACGAGATACGGGGTATGTTCGAAGTGCTACGGCAGGAACCTGGCCACGGGCGCACTGGTGGACGTGGGGGAGGCTGTGGGGATCATCGCTGCTCAGTCCATAGGCGAACCAGGCACGCAGCTTACCATGAGGACCTTCCATACCGGCGGAGTTGCAGGTGAGGATATTACCCAAGGTCTACCAAGAGTAGAGGAACTGTTTGAAGCTCGACGGCCCAAGGGCCAGGCAGTAATAAGTGAAGTAGCGGGAATCGTGCACATCACGGATGTGCCGCAAAAATCGCGTAGAGAGATCAGCATCATCAGCCCGCAGGGTGATACCAGTACTTACGCGGTACCGTATACTGCCCGAATAAAGGTGAAAGAAGGGCAGATGGTCGAAGTGGGAGACGAGCTGACAGAGGGGCCGATTAACCCACACGACTTGCTCAAGGTGAAAGGCATCAGGGCAGTGGAGAGGTACTTGCTGCAAGAAGTGCAGCGAGTTTACAGGTTGCAGGGTGTTGACATCAGCGACAAGCACATCGAGATAATAATCCGGCAGATGCTGAGAAAAGTGCGCGTGGAAGACCCCGGGGATACAGACTTGTTACCTGGTGGCGTAGTCGATCTCTTCGAGTTTGAGGACGAAAACGCCAGAGTACTTGCGTCAGGAGGCGAACCGGCGATAGCCAAACCGGTGCTGTTAGGCATTACCAAAGCATCGTTGGCCACTGATTCCTTCCTGGCAGCGGCGTCCTTCCAGGAAACTACAAGGGTACTCGCAGAAGCTTCTATCAAGGGGAGAAAAGACCCATTGATCGGCCTCAAAGAGAACGTGATCATCGGAAAACTGATTCCTGCCGGTACAGGAATGTCACGGTACAGGGGCATTGAGGTCTTGAGCGATGAGCAAGAGACTTCGATTGACAGCCCTGTATGAGGGTGCTAAAATCATCTAGTGTTTTGCCTGGGGAGGTAGATGCATGGATCTTGAGCAGTTGCGATCGGCCAAGAAGAAAGTGGCCGGTGTAAAGCAAACCCTCAAGATGATCAACAGAGGAGAAGCTACTGCTGTTTTCGTAGCTAAGGATGCAGAACCCAGGGTTGTAGGGGACGTAGTGCGTGCAGCTCAAGAGAAGGGAATTCCCCTTCAATACGTTGAAACCATGGCTGAGCTCGGTGCTGCGTGCGGGATCACGATCGGTGCATCGTGTTCAGCCATTTGCGGCGAAGGAGGTGCATGAATGCCTACCATCAACCAGTTGGTTAGGAAGGGACGAGAAAAGGTCGAGAACAGGTCTAAGGCGCCTGCGCTCAGACAGAACCCTTTTAAACGTGGGGTCTGCACTGTAGTGAAGACCACGACGCCGAAAAAACCGAACTCAGCACTGAGGAAGATCGCTAGGGTCAGGCTAACGAACGGTATTGAAGTAACGGCTTATATTCCCGGGATTGGGCACAACCTTCAGGAGCACTCAGTGGTTTTGGTTAGAGGCGGTAGAGTCAAGGATTTACCGGGCGTTAGGTATCATATAGTACGCGGCACTCTGGACGCCGCTGGTGTGGCTAACAGAATGCAGGGGAGATCTAAGTACGGTGCCAAGGCACCTAAGAGCCAGTAAGATGGGGGTGATATATTGCCAAGGAGAGGGCGAGCTCCTGTAAGGAAAGTTGATCCGGATCCGGTATATAACAGCGTCTTAGCTGCTAAATTCATAAACAAGATAATGTGGGATGGGAAAAAGTCTTTGGCGCAGTCAATTTTTTATGACGCCATGGATCTAATTAGAGAGAAAACCGGAAAGGATCCCCTCGAGATCCTGGATAAAGCTGTGAAGAACGCCACGCCGTTGCTCGAGGTAAGGCCGAGGAGGGTTGGAGGAGCAACGTATCAGGTGCCCATGGAGGTCAGACCCGAGCGCCGCAACTCGCTGGCCATCAGATGGATCGTCGAGTATGCCAGGGAGAGGAACGAGCGTGGCATGGTGCAGAAGATCGCTGCAGAGATCATCGATGCTTCCAATAACACTGGGGGCGCGGTGAAGAAGAAGGAAGATACTCATAAGATGGCAGAAGCCAACAAAGCTTTCGCTCATTATCGGTGGTGAGCAGAACGCTAACTAGCTCAGGTGGAAAGGAGGGAAGAGGATGCCTAGAACCGTGCCACTGGATAAGGTAAGGAATATAGGAATAATGGCTCACATCGATGCCGGGAAAACCACGACCACAGAAAGGATACTGTACTATACGGGGCGAGTTCACCGGATCGGAGAAGTGGATGAAGGATCTGCCACCATGGACTGGATGATACAGGAGCAAGAGCGCGGAATAACCATTACTTCTGCCGCTACTACCTGTTACTGGAAAGATCATCGAATCAACATTATTGACACACCAGGACACGTGGACTTCACTGTTGAGGTTGAGCGGTCGCTTCGCGTGTTGGACGGGGCGGTTGCCGTGTTTTGTGCCCGCAACGGGGTGGAGCCACAATCTGAGACGGTATGGCGGCAGGCTGACGAGTATCACGTGCCGCGAATCGCATACGTAAACAAGATGGACATCGTAGGTGCAAATTACATCAACGTGCTGGACGAGATAAGGACCAAACTCGGAGCGAAACCGGTGGCCATTCAGCTGCCCATTGGAGCTGAAGCCAGCTTCAGCGGCGTGGTAGACCTCATCTCTATGCGCGCCTTGTACTGGGAAGATGAATTGGGGCAGACCATCGTAGAGGCGCCCATCCCGGAGAACATGGCTGAGATCACCGCCGAGTATAGGGAGAAATTAGTCGAAGCGTGTGCGGATCTGAATGATGGCATAATGGAGAAGTATCTGAACGGCGAGATTGTCACGCCGGAAGAGATAAATGCGGCTCTCAGGGCTGGGACGGTGTCCGGGAAGGTAGTGCCTGTTCTTTGCGGCTCATCCTACAGGAACAAAGGGGTACAGCCTTTACTGGATGCCGTGGTAGAGTATTTACCATCGCCGCTTGATATTCCGCCGGTGAGCGGTGTTAACCCCGTTACGGGCAAAGAGGAAAGCCGCAAGGTTTCGGACGATGAGCCCTTCTGTGCACTGGCTTTCAAAGTGATGACCGATCCTTATGTAGGCAGGCTCACGTTCTTCCGCGTATATTCTGGGGTCCTCTCCTCTGGGACTTATGTGGTTAACGCTAACAACGGCAAAAAAGAGCGCATCTCGCGTCTTCTGCTTATGCATGCCAATCACCGAGAAGAAGTCAACGAAGTGCACACCGGCGACATCGCTGCTACGGTAGCACTCAAGGATACTACTACGGGAGATACGCTTTGCCAGGTGGATCACCCGATAACCTTGGAGCGGATGCATTTTCCAGAACCGGTGATTTGGGTGGCTATCGAGCCGGAGACGAAGGCAGACGAAGATAAACTTGCGGTTGCGCTGGAAAAACTTGCAGAAGAAGACCCGACTTTCAAAGTGAAAGTGGACGAGGAAACCGGGCAGACCATTATCTCCGGCATGGGGGAGCTGCACCTTGATATCATAGTTGACCGCCTTACTAGAGAATTCGGCGTTAAGGCGAGAGTAGGCAAACCGCAAGTGGCTTACAAAGAGACTATAACCAGAGCGGCCAAGGCCGAAGGCAGGTTCGTAAGGCAGACTGGTGGTCGAGGCCAGTATGGCCATGTCTGGCTCGAGGTCGAACCGCTCGAAGGCGGCGAAGGCTTCGAGTTCGAGCAAAAGATTGTGGGCGGTGCCGTACCCAAGGAATTCATTCCCGCTGTTAAGGCTGGTGTGATGCAAGCGATGGAATCTGGAAGTCTCGCAGGCTTCCCTGTGATCGGAGTGAGGGCTACTTTGGTTGACGGGTCATACCACGAAGTAGATTCATCGGAGATGGCCTTCAAAATCGCAGGGTCGATGGCATTCCGGGAAGCGTGCCATAAAGCGGGACCGATATTGCTCGAACCGATAATGAAAGTTGAAGTTATCGTACCGAAGGAGTTCCTGGGAGAAGTGCTGTCGGATCTTACTTCCAGGCGGGGTCACATAGAGGGTATGGAACTTCGGGCGGAAGCTCAGGTGGTGAAGGCCAAAGTTCCTCTCGCGGAAATGTTCGGATACGCGACGGACTTACGCTCTTTCACTCAAGGACGAGGTACGTATACCATGCAGTTCCTACGGTACGAGAAGGTACCGGAGTCGATTCAAGCTGAAATAGTATCGAAAGCTGCCGGGTACGTTCCGGCCTAATTGTGGAAGGAGGATTAAAATGGCGAAGAAGAAGTTCGAGAGGACGAAACCGCACGTAAACATAGGGACGATTGGGCATATAGACCATGGGAAGACGACGTTGACGTCAGCGATAACGAAGGTATTGTCTGCGG
>DUMF01000013.1 GCA_012840015.1 Bacillota bacterium | reverse complement strand
TGGAAAGCTGGCTGGAGAGTGCAGATTCGAGCTTTTTGGCAAGCGCATACCATTCTTCGGCAGGACCAGGGGCCAGTGGTCCAAGAGAGCAGATTGTGCGCTGCCTGGGTCCCTTCGGAGTCGAGACACATTCCACCAGGAGGTAGTTGATGTACTCCTTGCCGTCTTTGGTCTTGCGGACTGTTTTGCGGATGTACATGCCACTATGCTAACACACCACGGAGCCTACCGAATACCCACTATCTACACCAGTCGTCACTAAATTGGTCATTTCGAATATGACCCCTAGAACTCTCAAGGGTTTGCGGTTCCAAAAAGGGGCAAAAAAGGCCCAAAACTGTGGTCAGAGTGCGAAAGTCGGGCTAGCGGCCACCCGAAAACCTTGAACCAAGAACCCCAGGATATCCAAGCACCATCACCTCTCAAACCAAGTAAAGGGTGCGAAGGCTACAGCTGTGGTCAGTGAGCACTTCCAGGAATACCGTTCCAAGATCTCGTTCTCCCACTGCAGTCAGAAACACAGATGGAACGGCTTCCAGCGGTTCCCACAGTAACGCCAGCCCGAGGGCAATAATGAAAAAGGCTGCCGGTCCCGCGAGTTCTGAAACGCTGGGAAGCTTACATTCTGCCTCCCTGCCGGCAAGAAAAGCCACCGCCCAGTTAACGGGGCATGCTTCGTGGAGGTGAACCGTTGAATGAAGGCGTCACGGTTGTCGGCGTTCTCGTCCTCACCGGTTGCTCGGGGGGAACTGCGAACCAGTACCCGAAGAAGTCCATCGAAATGATAGTACCATTCGCTCCAGGAGGGGCAGTCGACACCACTATTCGGATCCTCTCGGGCGAAGCAGAGAAAACCCTCGGTCAAAAAATCGTGGTAGTCAACAAGGCAGGGGGTGGAGCTGTAGAAGGTCAAAGTTATGTTGCACGCGCCAAGCCGGACGGTTATACGCTGCTGGCTATGACATCGTCGGTTGTCACGAACACCCTCACGAAGCAAGTAGACTTCAAAGTAGATTCGTTCGAACCGATCATCCTCTATTGTTTTGACCCCGAAGTAATGCCAGTTTACTCAGGTTCGCCTTTCCAAACACTCGAACAACTGATTGAGCACGGTAAGAAAGAACCGATACTACATGCTACGTCTGGGCATTCTACTTCTCACCACATTGCAGCTTTGCTCCTCGAACAGAAAACCGGAATGAAGTTTAAATATGTACATACGCAAGGCGGTACGGAGCAGGCACCCATGATCGCGGGTGGTCACGCAGTTTGCGGGCTGAGCGCTTGGGGAGAATTCAGGAGCATGGTTGACCAGGGTAAAGTACGTATTTTGGGAGTCATGTCTGAAAAAAGAGACCCACGTTTCCCCGATATACCCACTTTCAAAGAAAAGGGTATCGATTTGGTATACGGAGCTTGGCGTGGAATCGCCGCGCCCAAAGGCACCTCACCAGAAATCATAGAGAGGCTTCATCAGGCGTTCAAGAAGGCTCTGGAAAGTAAAGATGTACAGGCAAAGTTCGGGCAATCCGGGTTCCCCCTCATGTATCAGGGACCCAAGGAGTTCGGCAAAGTTCATACAACAGGATTTCGAGAACAATAAGCAAATCTTGGCGTCGCTTAACATGGCTAAGTGAGCTTACACACCAAGTAGGAGGCGGATTTAATGAGTGCACACATGATCGATTCTTATCTTTTCGGACACGTCGTTTCTACGGACGACATGAGGGAGGTTTGGGACGAGAAAAACAACGTTCAAAAACTCCTCGACGTAGAAGCGGCTCTGGCCCGAGCGGAAGCATCGCTTGGGATCATTCCTAAGGAAGCCGCCGAGGAGATCTGCCGGAAAGCAAAACTGGAGTTCATCTCTCTCGAGGAAGTGCGCAACGGCATTCGAAAGACAGGCCACAGCCTTGTACCGCTGCTTCGCTCCCTCGAAAAAGCGTGCGAAGGAGATTGGGGGCAGTACATACACTACGGTGCAACCACTCAGGACATAAGAGATACGGCTATGATGCTACAGGTCAAAGAGGCCCGGGCGATTATCCTCAAGGATCTCGAAGGATTCAAGCAGACCTTGAGCGAGACGGTACGAAAATACGCAGAGACGCCCATGGCTGGCCGAACTCACGGCCAACAAGCTTTACCAATAACGTTCGGCTATAAGGCAGCTGTATGGCTCGACGAAGTCACGCGCCACATCGAACGGCTCAAGGAGAGTGAACACAGGCTTCTGGTTGGGAATCTATCTGGGGCCGTAGGCACCTATGCATCGTTCGGACCTATTGGACCTGAGATCGAAAAACGCGTCATGGAGCAGCTTGGGCTGGGAGTCCCCAACATATGCTGGCATGCCTCACGCGACCGATTCGCCGAGTTCCTCAATATCCTGGCCCTGATCGCATCCACGTGCGGTAAGATAGCCAACGAAGTGTTCAACCTACAGACCACCGAGGTAGATGAGGTCGAAGAAGGTTTTACGGCAGGCAAAGTGGGCAGCAGTACCATGCCCCACAAAAGAAATCCCGGCATGTCGGAATGCATCGTAAGTCTGGCCAAATTGGTCCGCGGCAACGCTGCGGTAATGATGCAAGCCATGGAACAGGAACACGAACGCGATGGGTCGCAGTGGCGTACGGAGTGGGTACTGATACCGGAATCATGTCTCTACGCTGGCTGCGCCGTGCGACTGTCAAACACGCTGGTCTCAAACCTCACTGTGAAGCCCAAGAAGATGCTGGAGAACCTGCATCTCCTCAAAGGACTTCTGCTGTCAGAACCCGTCATGTTCAAGCTCGCTGAGAAGACCGGCAAGCAACGAGCGCACGAGGTCGTTTACGAACTCAGCATGTATTCATTCGAAAAAGGTCTTCCTCTGAGGGAGGTGCTCCTCAAAGACCCGAGAACCTCAGGCGTGCTTTCCAAGGAAGAAATCGATCAGGCCCTGGACCCGCTTAACTACCTTGGCCTTTCGAAGGACATCGCGCTTCGAGTGGTAAAGGCGTGTGAAGGGACAGGTGCAGAATGACCATTGCGGAAGAGCTCGCCCAATTCGTTTACCAATGCGATTTCGAGAAGCTGCCTAGTGACGTGGTGGAAAAGGCCAAGGCGTGCGTGCTGGACTGGATAGGCTGCGCAGTAGCCGGAATCGGAGACAGAGCAGCTGAGATACTGGTTCAGGTAGCCCTGGAACAGCCATCGAACGCTAACGCCACCGTTGTTGGCCATGCGCGCAAGATCTCACCACTGTGGGCTGCCTTTGCGAACGCCGCGCTTTCACACGCTGCCGAAATGGATGATGGTCATAAGTGGGCGATAATTCACGGGGCTGTGGTCACCATCCCGGCTGCATTCGCGCTGGGAGAACAGAACCACGTAAGCGGCAAAGACCTCATCGAAGCCGTGGTAGCCGGATACGAACTAGCACTGAGAGCAGGAGAAAGTGTGGGGAAAGCCCACTATTCGAAGTGGCACACCACTGGTACCGCGGGCACATTTGGCGCAGCGGCCGCTTCTGCCAAAATACTTGGCCTTCCGCCGAATGCCATCGCCGACTCGCTTGGCAACGCTGGCACGCAGGCTGCGGGGTTGTGGCAGTTCCTTGAGGACAAGGCGATGACCAAGGTGTTACATCCTGCAAAGGCATGTTTTAATGGGATGTTGGCCGCAATGTTGGCCGGGAAGGGGTTTACCGGCCCTCATCGTATCTTTGAAGGCAAGAAGGGATTCTGCCTTGCCACTTCGACAAATCCTAATCTTGAGGCTCTAACCCGAGAGCTCGGGAAATCATATAAGATTAGAGAAAGTAACTTTAAGCTTTACCCGTCTTGTGGGCATACCCATTCGCCCATAGATGCAATCATGAGTATACGGGAGTCGAGAAACATATCTCCTGAAGAGGTCAAATCCATCAGGATAAGCACCTATTCCGAAGCAAAGGGGCTCATCTCGAACCCAGCACCCAAGACTCCTTTTGAAGCCAAGTTCAGCGCGCCGTTCTGCGTAGCGACTGCCTTGGTATACGGTAGAATCGATCCCAGCCGTTTTACCGACCAAACCGTCGCAGATCCCGTGGTGCAAGCTCTAGCCTCGAAAGTAGAATTGGTCGTAGACCCGAAATTCGATTCGCTGTTCCCTTCGTGCAGACCGGCCCGGGTAGAACTGTTCCTGCAGGATGGAACCTGTCTGAGTGCGGAGAACTTCTACAGAAAAGGCGACCCGGAAAATCCGCTTAAGCCTCACGAAATCGAGGCGAAGTTCCGGCAACTCACGCAGGGTTACCTGAACGCCGATCAAGTAGAAAAGATTCTGACCAACGTAAAGCAGCTCGAACGTGTAGAGGATATCGGTGTCATCGCCAAAGCGCTATCGCGTTGAAGGCTAATCACACCACATCCCGTGGGCAGAAGTAACACAATCAGACAGCATGGTAGCGATTCGCGCTGGCTCCGGGCCTTCCAGGGCCGGCCCCGATGGAAAATCGAGCAGGACAGCGCTAGGTGATTAGTATGGCGCTGTCCTACTCACAGAACCGTGGGTACGAGCTCGTACACGGCTCCTGGCCAACCCCACTCATTTGATTTGTTCAAGACGAAGTCTGGTAGTTTTACCTTCAAGGTTCTCGCCAAAGGCTTGTACGCTTTGCCCCTCCACCCCGGCAGCGCCATTGTTCGCCTTGACGGCGTCGTACGACTCTTTTAGGTTTTCAATACGGTATACTTTGTTGATTAAGCTCTAGTACTTCATCTTGACTCCTTCATCTCGCTGTACTCCTTACGTCTCCTCCTCGCATGGTGGCAGTTCCTTTTTCGAGTTCATGCGGCCTCTTTAGCTCTCAGGCATGCATCTCCCCCGCTCAGCTCCAATAATCTGCCTTAGCGGACCAGGGCTCCTTTGAGTCAGCACCTCCTGGGGGCTGTCCCCCCAGTTTCCCCCAAACCGTCGCCGGCTTTCACTGGCTGAAGGTTTCTCACTATTGCGGAACGGACTCATCTGCCACCCTGCACCACGTCTTCTCTCCGTTGCCTCTCGGCTTGTTTGACCTTACCAAGTTAACTCGGATGATACAGCGCTTCCCCAGTTAAGCCTGCCTGCCTGAGCATGAACCCGTCCGTCCTGACTCCCCAGGTTACCCAGCTTTAGGGCTTTCCCACTCTATGCAAGGTTACCCACTTCGAGAGCCCACCTCGGTTCGCTTGCGCTACTTCCATGCTCTTCCTTCGGCTTCCTTCAAACCCCGCCGTTACCGGCGGCTCCCGTACCTACGGATTGTCTTCTCGCTGGTCAGGTGACAGGGGTTCCCTTCAACCCATTGGCTCAGCAGGCATGTTGGGCGAACATGAAGGTGCAGGTGTAGGTCACCGCACCTTCATGCCTTCTACCCGTCAGGCTCCAAAATACCGCTTCAGCAAGCCCTGCAGTATGCGTGCATGCCTTCCCTCATCCCTGGAGGACTCATCGAAAAAGTCGTGTGCCGGGTCTATGTTAGCACTTTTTGCCCTGGCAGCCGCTTCTTTCTTTCCCTTGTTGGCCGCCACCTCTCCCGCCAGCATTTTCTCAAGGTTTTCTCTCGTCGTTCCTATGACCCCATTTAGTTCCGCAAAGTGCGACGCATGCCAGGCTTCTTCCCAGGCTATTCGCTCTAACGCTAGCGCCACCTCCGGATAGCCTTCCCTCTCCGCCTGGCGTGCCATCGCCAGATATAACCCAACTTCCGAGTTTTCCCCGCTCAAGTTCTTTGCCACGGCTTCCTCAAGTTCGGTACCCTTTGTCACGCCCAGTTTGACCTCATTGATCAATTCCATTATGTGACCCTCCTTGTGAAAATTTACTTTTGTGGACGCTCGTCAGCAGGCAGATTGAACCGATCACCCCCTTTATTATCACCAGATAATGATTACTATTTATTTGCAAAAAAGACTTGCCGCCTATCGTTTACACTCAGGACACAAGCCGTAGACCAGGAGGGTGCTGTATCGGATATTGTAATCACTGTTCCCAACCGCTTTGGCTCTCAATCTCTCCAATTCCTCTCCGAAATCACCCGGGACGTCGCTCACACGACCGCACTTGAGGCAAACGGCATGTACATGTTCAGCCGGATTGGCGTCGTAGCGAAATACGCTATCTGCGGTAGTGAAGCGCTGTATTAGGCCTGCAGCCTCCAAAACAAGCAAAGTCTTATATACCGTATTAAGGCTCATTGAAGGATACTTACTGTGCAACTGCTGGTATACCGTTTCGGCCGTGGGGTGAGCAGTGGTCCCCGCCAGGCACTCATAGATGGCGATTCTTTGTGGTGTCACGCGAAGTCCCTTATCACGCAAGATTTGCGCTACGTCTTTATCCTTCAACGCCATCCCGCTCTTTTCAATAACGTTTTGCTTCTGATAATGATTATCTGCTGTTTATAGATAATTTGTCAAGAAGGTTTTTGAGTGATTTTCCCGCAGCAAATACAGCCGGGGTCACGCTCAGTTGGGTCCCTTAGCTCGGCCTGCAGCGCGCACATCCGCAATCGTTACCGTGCCGCTCGCCACCCTGAGTTCTCTCATGCCGCCGAGGGCGCATCGTATCGCAACACGTCTCCCCCGATGAGGACGCAGTCATATCTCCCAGCGGTCCTACCTCTCCTCGTGCCTTTCCCAACTCCTCCGCGAACTCGTTGAACGCGCTGCCCACCCTAGTGGCGTTCACTTTAACCCAGATTTCCTCCGCCGTACAACGCTGGCCCTCTCCCCAGTAATCACAGCTATCCACCGTACACCTGACTCTAGTCATGCTGCACCTCCCCTGGATTTGACGCCCGCTCTGAACCTACTGCGTGTAGATTCCCCTTGCTGGGCCGTACCTATACCTCACATGGCACAAGCGCGGCGGGATTCCGAAATCCTGGCTAGAAGCATGCAGGATAGAAGGAATTTGCAGGGAATTCTATTATGGGGAGGGGAAGTCGATCGTCCCCCATACACCATCCAGTAAGGCATGGAAGGCGATAGGCTGGTTCAGGGTGGCAGCAATAGCTTGGGTCACCCTCATAGCAGTTTTGCCCTTGGTTCGGTGGAGCATCCTCCTGTTAAGTTTAGCGGTGATAAGTATCGATGTCGTAGGGATGTACTTACCCCCCAGGTACAGAGCAAACGCGGAAATGGCTTACCTCGTCATGGAGCTAGCGTACAATTTCAGTCTCGTTTTACTAACAGGTGGTCCGTCCAGCCCCTTTCTCCTCGTTTTTCTCATGGCACCCCTTTTATACGGCTTGCGATCGGGCCCGACTTTCGCTTTAGTTTCTGCTTCGTTGAACAGCTTTATATTGTTTTTGGTTGGGTCCGGACTCCCCACTGTGCTCACCATAATCGGAATAATGTGGACCCTTACCGGCTCCACCATTGCGTTAGTGAAGAGCGTCGCCAGCCAGCAGGAAGAGCTGGCCTACCTGGCCAAACGTGATCCACTGACGGGCCTGTTGAACAGGCGCTCCATGCTGGAAGGCGTAGATTACCTCAGGGCAAGAGGTACGCCGTTTTGTGTCATTCTCGCCGATTTGGACGGGTTTAAGGACGTAAATGACACCATAGGACACCTGGGCGGAGATGAGGTATTGAAGAAGTTGAGCACCGCTATGACTCGGGCACTGCGGGCGGAAGATATCGTGGCCAGATACGGCGGGGACGAATTCGCCGTATTGGTAACGGGTACGATAGAGGATGCAGCACGAATAGCTGAACGCCTCAAACAAACGGTAAAACAGATCGGCGCAGACCTCGGCTTGAATATCGGCCTCTCTGCAGGTTTCGCCAGTTGGCCTACGGATGGCGATACGCCCACTCGCCTGCTTCAGGTGGCAGATGCCCGATTATACGAGGCCAAGGAGCAAGCACGCCCTTCAAGATGATAGCTTTCTTATTTCAACCTCATATTCGCTTAAGCGTCGTAACACAGAATCATACCAGAAAAAGTTCACAAGGAGGTTAGAAATATGAAGCTAAGGCATCTGGCTGTTGGACTTTTGGTAGCAGCCTCGGTAGCAGCTGTGGCGGTACCCGTTCTGGCTGCTACTACGTCTAGCCAGGATCAGATCAATGAGTTGCTGGCGATTCACAAGCAAATAGCGGAGTTGCACAAGCAAATGGTCGACAAATTGGTTGCGTACGGTCGAATCACTGCCCAACAGGGTGAAGAAATCAAGGCAAGGATCGATGCAAGAGTGAAGTACCTCGAGGACCATCCCGACATGCTTCAGAACTGCCCGTGGGGTCTCGAAAAGCAAGGCAGAGCCAGAGGGTGTGGACAAAGATCTGGTTGCGGTCTTGGCCTTGGTAAGGGGCTGTAAGCCCACAGAGCTCGCTCGACGGCCGCGCACCTTCTGAGTGCGCGGCTTATTCTATTCGGATTATGCGTGGTGCCACTTGGCCGCCTTTTATTTCGAGAGACCCGCAGGTATTACCCAAATCGCTTCGTCCCAGGCTCACACTGCCGGGGTTGAACAATAGAGTGTTCCCACTCCATGCCACCACAGGTACGTGCGTGTGTCCGAAAACGACAATGTCAGCCCCTTTTTGAGCCGCAGTCTTGACCAACAAGTCGAGGCCACGCTTTACCGAGTGTAGGTGCCCGTGAACTACGTAAATTTTCTTTCCATCGAGTTCAATCATGAGCTCCATGGGGCCGCGCGGCCCGAAGTCGCAGTTGCCGCTTACTGCGTAGCAAGTTACTCCAGAGAGCCTCGCGGTAAGCTTTCCGTCGCAGTAATAGTCACCGGCATGGATGTAAACCGACGCTCCTTCCAGAGCTCTAACGGCAGCATCGATTGCGCTTACTTTCCCGTGTGAATCGCTGATCACACCGATTAGCATAGACCACCACCACAAGTCATGGCCAGTTTCAGCTTGAAAGCCGCCCTAGCTCTGTGACTGTATATATCCTTCTCGCGTGGGCACATCTCCGCAAAGGTGCGGCTGGAACCGCGAGGAATGAACACGGGATCGTAGCCGAACCCATTGGACCCAGCCGGTTTGAGGGCTATTTCACCTTCGCACACTCCCTCGAAGACCCATTCGCCCTCAGGAGCTACGAGGGCAAGGACGCATACGAACCGTGCCGACCTGTGAGAGGGCTCCACCTCGGAAAGGTTCCGCAGCAACAATCGCAGGTTGTCTGCATCCGAAGCGTCCTGTCCTGAATATCGTGCGCTCATCACTCCTGGAGCCCCACCGAGAGCATCCACAACAAGCCCCGAATCGTCCGCCAGCGAGGCCATCCCGGTAGCTCGCATGCAAGCTCTCGCTTTCGACAGAGCGTTCTCGCGAAAGCTCCTATCACCCTCCGGGGGCAATTCCACCCAGGGGTATGCATCGAGCGAAATAATGTCGAGTTCCGGGAGTAGCCGCCGGAACTCTTCCAACTTGTCGCGATTTTTCGTGGCTAAAACCACCCTACTTCCACGTGTTAGCGGAAATCTCTGCTCCAACTGGTCCCAAAACGCTCCTCTGTAACTGTATCAGCTCGGCGATCCCTTTCTCCGCCAGTGCCAAAAGCTGGAGAAACTCCTCTCTAGAAAAGGGGCCGCCTTCACCCGTCGCCTGCACTTCCACCAGCTTCTTAGAACCCGTCATAACCACATTCATGTCTACTTCAGCGCGCGAATCCTCCTCGTAACATAGGTCCAACATCAATTCGGAACCCACTTCGCCCACACTAACGGCAGCTACGAAATCCGTCACAGGGAGCTTTGGCAGAACTCCCTCCGCCCTAAGTCGGTTCAGCGCCTGGGCCAATGCTACGAAGGCCCCCGTGATCGAAGCCGTGCGAGTCCCGCCGTCTGCCTGGATGACGTCGCAATCCACCCATATCGTCCTTTCGCCTAGGGCGTTGAGGTCAACCACCGCACGCAGCCCTCGCCCGATGAGCCGCTGTATCTCCATAGTCCTGCCAGATTGTTTACCTCTCGAGGCTTCCCGCTGGTTTCTTTCCGGTGTCGCGCCAGGTATCATGCCATACTCCGCAGAGATCCAACCCTGCCCGGTCCCCTTTAGGAATGGCGGTACGCGCTCCTCGACGCAAGCAGAACAAATTACGGTAGTATTACCTGTCTCGATCAACGCCGACCCAAGAGGGAATTTCAAGTATCCGGGTATGATTCTAGCTTGCCTGAGCTGATCGTTTGATCTACCGTCACAGCGCATTCAAAATACTCCTTTCACTTGACTTGAACCCTCGCGGCGGGTACGTACCCTCCCAGCGCACTACGGGCGTCCAAGATTGTGATGAATGCTTCGGGATCCGCCTCTCTTAGAGTATCCACAAGGCGCCCCAGCCTTTTCCTCTGCGCAGTCACCATTAGTATCTCTCTCGTGCCCTCTTTCCCTTTCCCTTCCAGAGAGGTCACCCCGTAACCAGCCGAACGCAAAACAGTGGCAACTGCCTCAGCGCAACCTTGCTTCAGGATGACCAAGACCGTCTGAATCCCTAAAGCCATCTTCTCTTCGATGAGGCTCCCGGTGTAATTGCCTGTAGCGAAGCCAAGAGCGTAAGCCACAAGCTTGAACGGGTCGCTGAGATTCGACATCACTCGTTGCAACGCTAGTATGAAGATCGTCACCTCAACGAAACCGATCATCGCAGCCTGCAGCCTTTTGCCGCGCACGACCATGAGTAGTCTTACGGTGGCGAGAGAGACATCACACACCCTGGCGCAGAAGATAAATAGGTATTCCAGCAACATGGTGCCACACCACCCTCATAAAAAAGCGATTCCCTGACGCCACCTGAAGAAGGTCATCAGGGAAGATTATACCAGGATTCATATGGTGGAGGCGCGCGGATTTGCACCGCGGTCCGAAAGTGCAGCTGCAAGAGCCTCTACGAACATAGTCGGTTATTCTTTTCTCGCCGCCCAAGTCGAGAACCGACACTCTCTCGGGCAGCCAGTCTCGCAAGTTTCCCCCGCCATTACGAGACACTCCTGGCGAAGTATCTCACTGCTGTGACACCCTGCCCGGCACCCGTGAGAAAAGTTCCGGAGGGCGTAGCCGCGTTAATTAAGCAGCTAGAGCGTATTCGTTGTTGGCAGTTGTTCTTTCCCGCAGATTTACGAGTTGCGGGGCTCGGTTCGCAGCTCCAGCACCTCACACCCCCGTCGAGCCTAACTCGCCCCCACTACCGTTTGGCCTTTATGGCCCTTTCGATCGCTCTCTTGGCATCCCTTTCGGCGATGTCCGCTCGGCGATCAAAGCTTTTTTTGCCTTTCGCCAACGCTAGCTCTACTTTCGCAATTCCCCGCTTGAAGTACACCTTCAAGGGTACCAGCGTGTAGCCACGCTCCCTTACCTTCGAGGCAAGCTTAAGTATCTCGTGTTTATGGAGCAGCAACTTGCGCGCCCTGAGCGGGTCGTGATTGAACCTGTTGCTGTACTCGTAAGGCGCTATGTGCATACCCCTCAAAAATACTTCGCGGCCCTTGATCTCCGCATAACTATCCTTCAAGTTCGCGCGCCCAAGTCGGAGTGACTTGACTTCGCTACCTACTAAGGCTATGCCAGCCTCTATGGTATCCTCGACGAAATAATCATGACGCGCCTTACGATTTTCTGTCACTATCTTGATCTTTTCCATCTGCCTGCCTCATTGGGTAAGCTTAATTTTACGGCTCTACAAGGCAGCTGTCAACTGCTTATAATCGACCTCGATCACTTCATCAACGCATTCTGCAACAAGAAGGAGGCAAATACAACTGACACCATAGAAAGCAACTTTATCAGAATGTTTAACGACGGTCCCGACGTATCCTTGAACGGGTCTCCCACCGTATCGCCCACCACGGCTGCCTTATGCGGATCCGATCGTTTACCTCCGTAATTGCCCTCTTCGATGTACTTCTTAGCGTTATCCCACGCTCCACCGGAATTCGCCATCATTACAGCCAGAACAAAGCCAGTAACGGTGGCCCCCGTGAGCAAACCTGCTACCGCTTCGACGTTCAAGAGGAACCCTACGAGCAGCGGCACGATTATCGCGAGCAATGCAGGTGCGACCATTTCCCTCTGTGCAGCTCTGGTACAAATGTCCACGCACCTGGCGTAGTCTGGACGTGCCAGTCCTTCCATCAGTCCCTTGATCTCGCGGAATTGCCTACGTACTTCCTCGACGATGCTCTGTGCGGCTCGCCCAACTGCGCTCATCGTGAGGGCGCAGAACACAAAAGGAAGCATACCGCCCAGGAACAGACCCACAAGCAGCTTCGGGTTCAATACGCTAAAGTCCAGGACCAGCTTCATTCCGCTCTTCTGAGCGATGGAAACCAGCTGATCCCTATAGGCTGCTATTAACGAAAGCGCTGTCAGAGCAGCCGATCCGATTGCAAAGCCCTTGCCAGTAGCCGCAGTGGTGTTGCCCAGCGCATCCAGGGCATCTGTGCGCTTCCTGACTTCTGGATCGAGATGGCTCATCTCTGCGATGCCGCCCGCGTTATCGGCCACCGGACCATAAGCGTCTGTCGCCAGAGTAATCCCGAGCGTGCTGAGCATGCCAACCGCCGATATGCCCACGCCATAAAGTCCTAAATCGTAGTTGGTAGCTCCACCGGAGAGGAAGAAGCTAAGCAGTACTACTGCTCCAACTATGACCACGGGTAAAGCAGTCGAGAGCATACCCACCGAAAGACCGCCAATTATCACAGTGGCAGGGCCCGTCAGCGCCGTTTTCGCCAGTGCTCGAGTAGGCCCATAGCTCGAAGAAGTGTAGTACTCCGTAGTTAAACCAATTACGTTTCCGGCAACCAGTCCAGCCAAGATCGACCAATAGATGCCCATGTTTTCCGAGCCGAGAAAACTTCTGACCAAGAAGAATGCTGCCACTGCGATGATAATACTGGCAGTGTACACGCCTCGGCGAAGTGCGCCCAACAGAGCGGATTGCTCGGCCTGTTCGCCCGAGCGTACGAAGAACGTGCCCACAATGGCTGCTAGTATACCTACTGCCGCGAGTACCATTGGGGTAGCCACACCTGGAACCCCAAATCCTGCGGATACCGCCAACGCAGCCGTGGCCACTATTGAACCCACATAAGACTCGAAGAGATCGGCGCCCATCCCGGCTACATCGCCCACGTTGTCTCCCACGTTATCCGCAATCACACCCGCATTTCGCGGATCGTCTTCTGGGATCCCAGCTTCAACCTTGCCTACGAGATCCGAGCCGACGTCCGCCGCCTTAGTGAAGATGCCGCCACCCACTCTGGCGAAGAGCGCCATGGAGCTTGCGCCCATACCGAACGTCAGCATGGCGCTCGTAATGTTGGATATCCTTGCAGCGGGCTCGAGTGCCTGATAGTACCAATTCAGTATGTAATACCAAACACCCAAGTGTAACAGCCCAAGGCTGACTACCACTAGCCCCATAACCGCGCCGCTGGAGAAAGCAACGCGCAGCCCCTGGTTAAGGCTGGATTGAGCAGCCCTCGCGGTTCTCGAGGAAGCTCGGGTTGCCATATTCATTCCAATGTATCCCGCAAGGCCGGAAAAAAACCCGCCTGTGAGGAAAGCTACGGGTACGAAAAACACCAAATACCCCGCAATCGCCAAGGCCAATAGGACCACGAACATGATTGCAAAGAAAATCGCCACACCCTTATATTGACGGGCAAGGTAGGCGCTCGCTCCTTCTCGTATCGCCTCGGCGATTCTCTTCATCTCGTCCGTACCTTCATCGTACTTGAGCACAGACCTGGCAAGGTACAGAGCAAAAAGTAAGCCGGCGATACCCGCCGCCGGAGCAAGAATCATCAGCGACTCAGCCATTTAGTTAGACCCCCTTAGCCGACTATAAATGTTAGAACGACTGACGTAACAATAAATGCCGCCGCAAGCCCGGTAGTAACCCTTGCAAGCATAGCTTCGGTAGCTTTTCTCTTGCCGGCAAAGCCAGTCGTACCTCCACCTATGACTCCAAGTCCTTCACCTTTTTCTGGTTGGAGCAATACGGCTACAACCAACCCTACGGCAATTACAAAATGAATGATCATGATTACTGCGTGGAGCAAAAAAGCCGCACCTCCTTTGCCATAACGACATTACAAATTCTAGCATACCGCTAAACCTAACTCAATTCTACGAGGCATGAGCTGCGACATTTTGGTGGGGCCTTGCGGCCCCCACCTTTTAACCCTGCCAGGCCTGCACTATCCGGCTGAACTCAGAGGGGTTCAGGCTGGCGCCTCCAACCAGTGTCCCATCTATATCTCTGGCCCGTGCAAATCCGGCAGCATTTGTAGGGTTCACGCTGCCACCGTAAAGCACCCTAACCGACTCCGCCGGTTCGCTCCCCCATTTGGCAGCTATTGTCTCCCTGATTAATCGGGCTGCCGCAACGGCGTCTTCGACGCTTGCGGCTTTCCCTGTCCCAATCGCCCAGACTGGCTCATATGCCACAACCACGTCCACCGACCTCTCCGGCCCCAGGAGGGCCAAAGCCGCCTCTACCTGCGTGCGCAATCTAGCAGGCCCCTCTCCTCGGTCTCTCTCTTCCAGAGTCTCCCCTACGCAAACGATCACTCTCAAGCCATTCTTGAGCGCCGCCTCCACCTTTTTTGAAATCATCTCGTCTGTTTCATGCAGTATTCTCCGACGCTCAGAGTGGCCCACTATTACCCACTGGCAGCCAACTTCCCTCAGCATAGTCGGAGAGATTTCTCCAGTATAGCTGCCAGACTCCTGCCAGAATACGTCTTGACCGCCGAGAACAAACGGGCTACCGGCAAGGAGTTGGCCTACCAAATGCAACATCGTGAACGGCGGGCAGATCAGAACCAGTTCCTTTTGCGGCGAACAGAGCCCCTTCAGCTTCAGGACATACTCACGGCTGCTCTTAAGGTCCATGTTCATCTTCCAATTCGCTGCAATTATCGGCTGTCTCAACGGTTTCCCCACCTTCATCTATCATCTATCCAGTAGACAGGCAATGCCCGGAAGCTCCCTGCCTTCGATGAATTCCAGCGATGCCCCTCCACCGGTAGATACATGAGTTATCTTCCCTGTGACACCTGCTTTCTCCAAGGCGCCTACCGAGTCGCCTCCGCCTACAACGGTTATGCCCTTACATTCTGCTATGGCTCTCGCGACGGAAAGTGTGCCTGCCGCAAACGCATCCGATTCTACTACTCCCATAGGGCCGTTCCAGAATACGGTCGCAGCTTTGCCGATTTCCTTCGCGTAACGTAAGCACGTTTCCCGACCGATATCTAGAGCCATCATATCAGCCGGGAACTTGGAAACCTGGACGTTTACCCCTTCTGGGGAATCCACCGCACGCGCAGCTACCAGGTCAACCGGGAGCTGGATTTTCCCCTGCCCGGCAGCCGTCAGCATTTGCTTAGCTTCGCCCAAGCTTTCCTTGTCCACGATAGACCGGCCCAAACCATAACCGCTCGCTACCAAAAGAGTATTAGCGATACCCCCTCCGGTCAGCACTACGTCTGCAAGAGTAGCCAGGTTCCTGACAAGCCCTATCTTGTCGCTGATCTTGGCACCGCCGAGCACTGCCACAAACGGTCTGCCTGGATTGGATAGAAGCCTAGAAAGCACTTCCACCTCCTTGGCCATCAGGAAGCCCATCACAGCAGGCAGATATCTTGCTATACCTGCTGTGGAGGCATGGGCTCTGTGCGCCGTGCCGAAAGCATCGTTTACGAAAATGTCCCCCAGCGAAGCCAGTTGCCTCGCGAAAGAAGAGTCATTCGCTTCTTCTCCAGCATGGAACCTGAGATTCTCCAGCAACACTAGATCTCCAGGCTTCATTGATTCCACAGCCTTCTCTACTTCCGGCCCAATGCAATCGGGAAGCATTCGCACCGGGCGACCCAGCAACGCTTCCAACCTGCGAGCTGCAGGAGCAAGGCTTAACTTTGGGTCTTGCTTTCCTTTGGGCCGGCCGAGGTGCGACATCACCAACACCTTTGCGCCCTTAGAGATCAGATAGTTGATCGTGGGCAGACTTTCGCGGATCTTGGTGTCGTCGGCCACTTCGCCCGCTGGACTAATCGGCGTGTTGAAGTCTACCCTTAGCAGAACTCGTTTGCCCGATACATCTACGTCCTTCACGCTTTTCTTACCGCTCATGCCCATCCCTCTTTCTCGCCAATGAACGCGACGAGATCCACCAACCTATTGCAGTAGCCCCACTCGTTATCGTACCAGGCGAATACCTTGACTAGGCGTCCTCCCGTCACCATGGTAGAAGGAGCGTCCACTATGGCGGAGTGGCTGTCGCCCTTGAAATCTACAGAGACGAGCGGTTCAGTGCTCACGCGGAGGATGCCATCGAGATATGTACTGGCGGCTTTTTTGAATGCCTGGTTTACCTCATCCGCTTCGACGTCCCTGGAAACCTCAGCCACCAGGTCCACGATGGAGACGGCAGGAACGGGAACCCTCAGGGCATGCCCGTTAATTTTACCATTCAGATCGGGCAATACCTTGCCTACAGCACGGGCTGCGCCCGTCGTGGTCGGAATTATGGACAGGCCGGCAGCTCGAGCTCTCCTGAGATCCTTGTGCGGGAAGTCAAGGACCACCTGATCGTTGGTGTACGCGTGGCATGTAGTCATCAAGGCCTTAACGATCTTGAAGTTGTCGTGAAGTACCTTTGCCACCGGGGCAAGACAGTTGGTGGTGCATGAAGCGTTCGAGATTACGTGGTGTTTGGACGGGTCATACTGGTCATGGTTCACGCCGAGCACTATGGTGATGTCTTCTCCCTTAGCCGGAGCTGAAATGATGACCTTTTTCACTGTGGAGGCTTTCATATGCTGGGCAGCCTTCTCCGCCTCCGTGAACTTGCCCGTCGATTCAACCACTACCTGTACTCCACACTCCGCCCAGGGTATGGAAGCAGGCTCCCGCTGCGAAAATACCTTGATGGGCTTACCATCTACCACTATAGAGCCGTCCTTGACCTCCACTTTTGCGTTCAGCAAGCCGTAAGTGGAGTCATATTTCAGCAGGTGAGCCAGGGTCTTCGGGTCTGCAAGGTCGTTCACCGCCACCACTTCTACTTGGTTGCTCGCCGCAGCTATCCGGAAGAACCTTTTGCCGATAGCTCCAAACCCGTTTATTCCGACTCTTATACTCATTAGCACAGCTCCTTTCAAAAGTCATAATCCGACCCCATGAGGCTTAGCCTGATGGGGTCGGTTGGGTATCAGTATCGCCTTCTCCGGCTTGAGCTTTGTATACCTAGCTCTTCCCTATATTTTGTAACTGTTCTCCTCGATATTTGTAAACCCCTGCGCAGGAGTAGCTCCTGCAACTGCTTATCGGTGTAAGGTTTGGAGCAATCTTCTCCCTTGATGGCATCCTGGATGATCCGCATCACCGCTTTCGCTGAGACTGAATCCCCGCCACTGCCTTCAACTCCGCTCCCGAAGAAGAACTTCATGCTAAAAGTGCCTCGCGGAGTCTGCATGTATTTGTTGTTTATCGCCCGGCTTACTGTAGACTCGTGCACGTTCACATATTGGGCCACCTGCTTGAGGGTCATGGGTTTCAGGTGCTTAACGCCAAATTCCAAAAATTCCCGCTGCATGTCCACTATGCACTGAGCCACCTTGTACATCGTCAGGCGGCGCTGCTCAATGCTCCTCAGCAGCCACAATGCAGAGTCGAGCCGGTTTTTGAGGAAAGTACGTGTGGCCTCGTCCGTGCTCCGCTGTAGCATACCCTTGTAGAAGGCGCTGATGCCCAAACGAGGCAAGTAAGAGTCATTGACGAGTACTACGTAATCACCGTCTACTTTTTCCACGATGACGTCAGGAATCACATATATCATCTCGTCTGAGCCAGCGAATCTTCGGCCTGGTTTGGGATCCAGTGTCCTTATCAAGTCGGCCGCTTTCTGTACTTCCTGCACGCTCACTCCTAAAGCGGCGGCTATCTTCTGATACTTGCCTTCCGCAAGTTGTTTCAAATGTGATTCGACGACGCGCCTTACCACAGGATCCTCAATTCCGAGGTAGTCAAGCTGGATCAGCAAGCATTCCTTGAGGTCCCTTGCACCCACGCCTACTGGTTCTAAGGTTTGGATTATTTGTATGACTTCTTCCACCTGCTCTACCGGTACATGTAGCCTCTCGGAGACCTCGGCTACGTCGCAACGCAGGTAACCGTTGTCGTCGATATTACCGATTAGGAATCTACCGATCTGATATTCTTCGTCTGTGGTGCATACCAGTCTGAGTTGACTCAGCAGAGCCTCTTCCAACGTAGGAGTTTTCGTCGTGAAACTCTCTATCTGGGGAGCTTCATATGCCTCGCGTACCGGAAGAGACGTCTTGTTGAAGTGAGCTTCCCAATCAAACTTCTCCCAGTCGAACTGCTCGCTCTCCTGACCACTTTCCGTGCTCAAACCCTCGTCCACAGGCTCTTTTAACTCCAGCAATGGATTTTCAAGCACTTCTTGCCGAATATACTGAGACAGCTCGAGGGCATTGAGTTGCAGAACCATAATGGACTGGCGCAACTCGGGAGTCATGATGAGTTTCTGGGTCTGTTGTAGATTCAGCCCGAAGGACATCTTCATGGCTGAGCATCCCCTCGCGCAGCACAACTAACTGACTTTGCCCGTACGTTCACAGAAATCACGTATAAAGCCGTAAGATAATCGACCATGAAAGCAACCCTCTTTTGCACCTCTTTCATAACGTCGAAACAACTTACCCCGTATCGCAGGACGACATCAATACTTATTACCACTCCTTCAGGCTTTGTTTCCACCAACGCCTTAGTAGCCGCCTCTACTCCAGGCACGGAAGCCGCCTCGTGCAGTACGATCGTCATGATCACGGAATCTGCAATATAAAACCGACCGAAGGAACTGTACGTGGGTCTCACTATTGACTTTTCGACAACATACCCGTCCAATCCTCCGCGCGGGCGAATGAAAAACCTGAGAGGGTCGACAAGGTAGCCGGAAAAGGTTTTCTTGACCTCGAGAGTAGCTGCTGGAATCACGTGTTTGCCTTGTTCTTTGCGGATCCGCAAAGCTCGTTTAATGTCCTCCGGGGAAGATACTTCCCTTATGTTTACATATTTGCTCGGGGATGGCAGGTTCAGCGATTCGGTGATGCGTTCGATCATCTTTTGTGAAGTACCCAGCACTAAAATCCGTTCGGGTTGAAGTTCCCTGATCTTAGCCCTGGCCGCCAAGGCATCCCCCGGTTCCCAGAACAGAGCCCTTCGCACCGCCTTGAGTTTTGTTGGTTCTTTTTTGGCAGACGTACCGGCCACGATTTTGGAGTCTTTTATCAGGAGACCGTCGTCGATGATCAAGTCTGCCTGCCACCTGTTTGCGACTATGGAAGCTCTATAACTCTTACCTGTTCCACTCCGACCCACCAGAGCAATGACTTCCACGACGCAACACTCAACCCCTTTTAGGGACTTCTCGATGGTTATTATAACTCCTCCAAATATCAGATAAAGGCCGATAAGCTGGTGAAATAGGTCCTACATTCCCCGTTTTTATATTGTAACCGCACTGTAAGGAGGAGTGAGAACAAGCTTCGACGAAAATCGTCACCTAGTAAGAGAGAGTCGATTGGAGTGACCGCTTTGGTAAACGTAAAGAAATCCTGCATAGTTGGTCTTGCTGTTTTGCTGAGCTTCCTATTCTTGGGAGGAAGCGTAGCAGCAGCTCAGTACGGAACCGTCACAGTAATAGCCGACCAGGCAAACCTTCGCGCCGGGCCTGGCACTTCTTTCCCTATAGCCGGTACCGTCCGGGCAGGCCAATCCCTCGAGCTCATAACTCAAGAACGTGAATGGGCCAAGGTAAGATATGCTGGCAAGGAAGCCTGGATACATACATCCTTAGTCGAATTCAGGCTCGACCTGCAACCTACCCTCGCGGTGGTAACCGCCTCGAGGGCGAATCTTCGTTCCGGACCTTCTACCTCAACCAGTATCGTCGGGCGTGCAAACAGGTCGCAATCTTTTGTAGCCATCGCGAAGAGGACCGGTTGGGTCATGATTCAAACCCAGGGCGGCGGTCACGCCTGGATAGCGGAGGACCTCGTTAAGCTTCAAACCCTAAACGAACAATGGCTCAAGACATCGAACGTCGCCAGGGAAGCGCTGGCACTGGTAGATTCGTCTTTGAGGTTTTCCCCGGCGGACTTTTCGGGCGTGGTCACCAGCGTTCGAGCTGGTTCGATTCTCAAGTACGAGGGCTCTCAGCAAGGCTGGTTGCTGGTAAGAACTGCATCGGGCAAAAGGGGCTGGATCGATGCGAATGACGTTAAGCTCTATAATCGCGTCGCTTTTCCGCAATCTGTGAACTATCGTCTCGAAACCGATGTATGGGAAATCCAGCAACTCCCTATGAGAAAGGCGAAATCCACGTGCAATTTGAGGTCTGGCCCGGGCACGCAGTATAAGGTCGTAGGAAGGTTACAGGGTGGTACAGTGGTGAAAGTGCTATCCGTCAGCGCGGGATGGTTGAAGGTATCCACACCAAACGGGAACACTGCCTGGGTAGCATCATACCTGACTGTGCCGTATTCCACTCCGGCTATCGCTAAGGTACGCCTCGAGGCGAGCACGCCTCATCTCAAAACTCTCACGGTCGAGGGTGATCTGTCTAGAGCCGTCCCCTTCATATCTCCATCAGGAACCGGAGCCGGGGTGTTTCTAAGCGATGGGGCAGGTAGAGATGCTCTTCTCGACGTGAATGCTTATGACCTAACCACCCTGAGCCTCAACAGGAACGGAATATGGCTGGGAACTAAGATGTGGCCTAAAATCGAATTGGTAGAACGCACTCCAAACCGCCTGGTATTTCGGGTGAGCACTGATATCACCGGAGTCACGCTTTCATCTAGAAGCGACAGGGATGTATTGTTCATCCAAGCCCGCGGGTACCTGAGCCCGACCGTAGAATGGAATGAATCGAGACATGCAGTGTCCATAACGGCTCCGGGGGCAAATTACACCGGCAGCACACAGTCGTTCAAAGGGAGACTGGCCACTAGCGTATACGTGGCATCCTCTTCGAATCTGAACATCGACCTCAGGTCCACGGTCGGGCCGAGATACATTGCCCGTCAAATACCGGGTGGACTACAGTTCGAATTGGTGGGCCCGGGGCTGGCCGGCAAGAAAATATTGATAGATGCAGGGCACGGTGGGCCCGACCCAGGTGCCGTAGGACCTACCGGTCTCTATGAAAAAGACGTGAACTTACAGATCGCCATGCGTCTCAAGTCGGTGCTCGAAGCTATGGGTGCACAGGTGTACATGACGCGCACTTCCGATAGCGAGATGGACTTGGAATCCAGAGCGGCCATGGCAGGCAATATCCAGGCAGACTGCATGGTATCCGTCCACAACAACGCGAACGTGGACAGGTCAGTACGCGGCACTTCCGTTTACCTGGCCAAGAATACCCCGAACACTTCGGTAAGTTCGGTTTTGGCTCGGATATTGGCCGACGAACTCAGCTCGAAACTCGGCAGCGAGAACAAGGGCGCCAGGCTCTCCAACCTCTACATTCCAAGGGAAAGCGGCGTACCGTGCGTCATCGCTGAGGTGCTGTTCATCAGCAACCCAACCGAGGAAGCATTGCTTAGAGCGCCTGACACTGTTCAAAGAGCAGCAGAAGGTTTAGCAACGGGCTTGCAGAAGTTTTTCCAGTGACCGGGTTGGGCACAATACCACGAGATCCCAGGGGGTGAGTGATCATGGCCAAAGGTGACACAAGGCTGGTTTTCGGCGCTCTTTCCCCGCACCCCCCAATCGTCATACCCTCTGTGGGCAAGGGGGAAGAAGCAGCTGCCAGTGCGACAATTGAGGGTCTGAAAAAGCTTGGGGAGAAAGTTGCTGCGCTGGCTCCGGACACTTTGATAGTCATGACTCCTCACGGTCCGGTGGCCAGAGACGCCTATCTAATTCAGGGTGCACCCGTGCTTTCGGGCGATATGCGCCAGTTCCGTGCCCCCGAGGTACGCATCCAATTGCCGAACGACACCGATCTGGCTAAGAAAATTCGTGATGCCTCGGTAGCAAGCGGAATAGAGTGCGTGGTGTTCAACGATCCAGTACCCCTGGATCATGGAGTGATGGTACCCCTCTATTACATGTATGAAGCAGGATATCGCGGAAATCTCGTGGTGATATCCATCTCACTATTTGACCTCAAGAAACAATACCGCTTTGGGCAAGTGTTATCTCAGGTAGTCGAGAAGCAGCGCGGCAAAAAAGTAGGCTTCGTGGCAAGCGGCGATTTGTCCCATCGTTTACTGCCCGAGGCTCCCGCCGGCTACGACCCAGCAGGAGCACAATTCGACCAGCTCATGACACAGGCGCTCAAATGCCTGGATGAAGCAGCTATCGTCAATATCGACCTCCATCTCGCAGACAGGGCGGGCGAGTGCGGCCTTAGACCTATCTGCGTGCTCATGGGAGTTTTGGGACGCTATCAGGCACTGCCCGAACTGATTTCCTATGAGGGGCCTTTCGGGGTCGGGTACGCGGTATTCTTCTGCAGAATTTCCGCCCTGAAGACCTCCTTCGCGGTAGAACTCGCAAAAAGGAGTCTCGAGCACTACCTGCGAACTGGAGAATACCTCGAATGTCCCAAAAACCTTCCGGAAGAACTTCGTCACAGAGCTGGTGCCTTCGTATCCATACATAGTCATGGCGAACTTCGGGGGTGCATAGGCACCATAGCTCCTACCAAGGACAACGTAGCTGAAGAAATCATTCAAAATGCTGTATCTGCAGGTATCGATGATCCCCGCTTCGAACCGATTAGCTTAAGTGAGCTCCCGGAACTCGAGTTCAAGGTGGATGTACTTTCACCCATGGAGCCAGTTAGCTCCGTATCGCAGCTGGATCCTTGTAGGTATGGAGTCCTGGTTAAAAAAGGCCATAGGTCCGGCGTGCTGCTGCCTGATTTACCCGGCGTCAATAGCGTGAAGGAACAGTTGCGCATTGCGAAACTGAAAGCAGGCATCCACCCTGATGACAGCGATGTGGAGCTCTTCCGCTTCACAGTGACGAGGTATGAGTGAACCTGTTGAAGCCAGGTTTTGGGAACGCCTGGGCGATAACAAGGTAAAGTGCTTACTTTGTCCTCGCTCCTGCGTAATCCAGGCTGGTGCGCGTGGTTTCTGTAGAGGGCGAGAAAATCGCGGCGGAACATTGATATCGCGGAGCTATGGGCTAGTCACCTCGATCGCGCTGGACCCCATCGAGAAGAAGCCGCTGTACCATTTCTACCCCGGCTCGACGGTACTCAGCGTCGGCACCTACGGCTGTAACTTTTCTTGTGAATTCTGCCAGAACTGGTCAATTGCCCAAAGGGACGCCGGAGGCACGTACGTGCCTCCCCAGCAGCTCGTACAGATCGCCCTGGAACAAAGCCGAGAGCACCGGAGCTGTGTCGGCCTAGCATACACATATTCGGAGCCGCTGGTATGGTACGAATACGTGATGGATACAGCCAAGCTGGCCAGGGCATCCGGCTTGTGTAATGTGCTGGTAACAAATGGTTACGTGAGTCATGATGCCGTAAGGTCATTGATCCAGGTGATAGATGCCGCAAACGTGGACCTAAAGGCTTTCAACCCTGAATATTATAAAAAGCTGTGTCACGGTGAGCTGGAGGGAGTGCTTTCCACCATACAGACCCTCAGCCAGGCGCGCGTACACGTCGAACTTACCACGCTGGTGCTCCCGGGTTTAAACGATTCCGACGAAGAAATGAAAGCCCTTGCAGGTTGGATTGCAGCGCTGGACCCTGACATACCTCTGCACTTAAGCCGCTACTTCCCGGCTAACAGGATGAATTTACCCCCTACGCCAGTATCCACGCTGATCCGTCTACGGGAAATAGCGAGGCAATTCCTACGGTACGTTTACGTAGGGAACGTGAACCAACCCGGTTTGGACGATACCTATTGCCCTAAGTGCGGGTTTAAGGTTATAACGAGAAGCGGGTTCTCAGTAGTTTCTTCCGCACTGAAGGGACGGCTCTGCCCTCGTTGCGGCTACGAGATATTCCTGACGGGAGAACCCATTGAGACTTAAATGGGAGGGATCGGTCATGGCTGTCAACCTGAAGGGAAGGGACTATATATCCATCCACGACTTCACAGTCGAAGAGTTTCGAGAACTGCTTGACATGGCGCACTACCTGAAGAGGCTGAGACTCGCTGGAGCAGACTTCAGGCCACTCGCGGGCAAAGCTCTGGCAATGATATTTCACAAGCCTTCGACGAGGACGAGGATTTCCTTTGAGGTGGGTATGATGCAGCTCGGCGGGCAAGCACTTTACCTCAGCGCAGGCGAGTTGCAGCTTCGGAGAGGTGAAACCATCGGCGACACTGCGCAGGTGTTATCCCGCTATGTTGATGGCATCCTGATTAGGACCTTCGCTCACCAGGACGTGACCGATCTAGCCAAATACGCCAGTGTACCGGTGATAAACGGTCTGACCGACCTATTACACCCCACCCAGGCGCTCGCCGATGTCATGACAATCGAGGAGAAAATGGGCGGACTCAAAGGTGTCAAGCTGGCCTATATTGGGGACGGCAACAACGTGGCACACTCCCTGATGTTCGCCTCAGCCAAATGTGGCATAAAGATGGCACTCGCTTGCCCAGAAGGGTATGACCCTCTACCCGAAATCGTACGGCAGGCACGTGAGGATGCGGTTGAAACTGGTGCCAGCATCGAGTTGTACAGAGATCCGTTTGAGGCAGTAGCGGGAGCGGACGTGGTTTATACCGATGTGTGGGCCAGCATGGGGCAAGAAACCGAGCACGCCAAACGGGCGGAAGCGCTGAAACAGTATCAGGTAAACCGTAAGTTGATGAGCGCCGCAAACAGGGGTGCTATTTTCATGCATTGTCTCCCGGCACACCGGGGAGAAGAAGTCACTGACGAAGTCATGGACAGCAAGCAGTCAGCGGTCTTCGACGAAGCCGAGAACAGGCTCCATGCTCACAAAGCGATAATGGCTCTCCTGCTTTAGGTTATTAGTTCCTGTAATTCCGCTATGTCGGAGCAAACCATATCGGGCCTGGCCCTAAGCACCAGGCCCGGGTCGAACATGCCCCACATAGCAGCCACGGTTACCGTACCCGCCGCCCGTCCTGCAAGAACGTCATACGGGCTGTCTCCGACCATGGCTGCTTCGTATGGTTTCAACCCCAAAGCGTCGAGAGCCAAAAGCACTCCTTCCGGGTCCGGTTTGTGCCTCTGCACATCTTCGGCACATATCGTCACATCGAAGAAACCGCCGATACCAAAGAGATCCAGGGCGGTCTGGATAGATAGGCGACGCTTAGAACTCACGAGCCCCATGGAGATCCGGTGTCGCTTGAAACACCTGAGCGTCTCTATCGTACCGGGGAAAAGGCGAGCCTGGGCAGCGAAGTTCGAGAGATTATGCGAGAGATACACTTCGACCAGACGTCCCCAGTTTGATGGTGAGAGTGCTCGCATGGTATCTGCAAGCGGAATACCCATGTATTGTTTTATTTCCTCGGGTGAAAGTTCGCGTCCCAGGCATCTCTCTACAGTGTACTTCAACGACTCCTCGATGGAATGCCGGGTGTCCGCAATCGTACCGTCGAAATCAAGTAGAATTCCTTTCAACATCCGCTTCCGATATCGCGACAATCGTCTCACCACCCACCACCCGGTCACCGGTTTTCACGGTCATCCTGACGTTATCTGCAGGGATCACTAGATCCACCTGCGAACCTCTTTCTATGAAAGACATCTTTTCTCCCATGGTCACGTGCTGCCCTTCTTTTACGAAACAGCGTATCTTGTTCACGAACTTGTCGGCTATCTCCACCATCGCCAGCGTAATGCCCTGACCCGAAAGGAATATGGTATTACGTTCATTTTGCAACCTGAATCTGTGTGAAAACAGATCGACTACTTTCCGCAGATAGGTCAATTTCACGTACTCCCACAAATCTACCATGGGCAGATTCAACTTGGCCGGAGTGTGGACTATCTTAACCACTTCCCCCGATATCGGAGCATAGTTGAAATGTACGTCCAGGGGCGACATGTAAATCCCCAAGAGCCAGCCTTCCCCCCACTCGCCCCACGAGCACTTGGTAATCTCCGATAGTGGGATGCGCTCCCTGTTCTTGTTAGACTCCACTTTCCCACCCGAGAAACGCTTTACGTATACTACGATACCGTCAGCGGGGGCGAGAATCGCTCGGGGGTTATCAGGAGGCGTCCTCTTCGGATCCCTGTAAAACCAAACCCTCCTCAGATACCACAAAGTGGCAGCCCAGCAGGTAGCAAGGAAAATAAGTACGGTCAAGACACTCTTGGTGACTTGTGCCATTCCAACCACGCCTTTCCCAGTTTATAAGGGGCTCTCACGGCATAGTAGCAGATAAGCCCCAAAGCCTGCTCCAGCAACCGCCTGCTATCCTGACCCACTGGAGGCAACGGTGCCTGACCGGGGCAGTACTCCCACGGGCTCTGGGAAGTACGATAAGCGAAATCTATCGAGGCATATGCCCCGACCACCCCACGCTCCTCGAATAACTGAGCCGTATCGTCCGCTGGTATGCGTGTGAAGATAGCCTCTGGTATGGAAATCACCTGAGTTAGTTCCTCGTACAGATGAACCAGATCGGCCCCGTATCCCGAAACTGCCGCTTTGTACCTAAGTTGCTGGTACGTATATCGGTCTACAACGAAATGACGCGGCGTAGTGGCCAAGGCCTCCAGGCATTCGAGCAGCAGCTCTATCCTCGCAGTATCCCAGATAGGGTCGAAAATCCGCACCTCCACGGTCCCCAGCCGGCGAGAAATGATGATGTCTTGAAACCTGTAAAACCTATCATCGCGGATCGGACCTATGGCGTAGCTTCGTAATATTCGGTATGACTTCACTTTAAGGCCGTCCACCCGAGAGGGTGAATTCGCGGTAATGAGCATCAGCAAGGGCAAAAAGTACGCTATATTATCGTAGACTCTATCCAGGTCGGCCACTCCGCCCACGTGCACATGCATACCGGATGTTAGAGTAGGTGCGTCCACGTTGGCGAGCTGTCCCAAAGGGACAAGCAACCCCCCGTCCACGTACCTGCACAAGCTCTGCCGTACCTTCCTGAGCTCTTCGATCGCTTTGCTGGCGCCAGATGCTCTCCTGGTGGAAACCTCCACCGGGCCCATGACCCCCAACCTGATGTCTTTGCCACGGGTAAAGTTAGAGTCACTATGTACATACCAGAACGCAGGATTGCTCCACAACAACCTTGACATGAAATACAGGGAGCGTAATGAAGGGCGGTCTGGTTCGGTGATATATACCTCTTCTTCTATCCCGAAATCCACCATCTTTTACCCACCTTATCGCCAGGCTCCCCAGCTCACCAGAAACAGCAGCCCGATTAGCCCCATCGCCAGATTGAAGAAGAACGTTACCCCTCGCCACAACAGCAGGTATGCCCCGATCACGCTCGGTGCCAGCACTCTGTTAAACAGGTAGAATACGCCTAACTCCGAAGTACCAGACCCCCCCGGTGTCGGAGTTATGCCAGCCACTGTATGTATTAAAGCCTGGAGTGCCATTATCTTCCACCAGGTTCGCCTTATCCCCAAAGCCTGAAGGCAGACAGGCGCCACGGCAAAAAACAGAAGGAAATACACTATTCCAAATAAGAAAGCCACAGCGAAAGCCGGTTTGTTCGGGCCTAGGATTCTTCTAAAACTGGTGTTTAAGTCACGTAGCCATTTCATCACCGAACTGCTTCTAGGCAGCTTTCTCAAAAGGGCTTTTGCCCGATATTCATAGCGATCGTAGAAATAGGCCAGCAGCGCCAGGGAAGTCATGAAAACGATATATCCAGGTATGAACAACACAAAGGGGCCAATCCACTTAGGCGGAACGGCCAAGCTAAGCAGCCCATTCAACGCCGCAAACGCACACGAACCCAAAGCCAATTGTGAAGCTAAGCCACCCACTAAGAGGGTAGCAGTAGCATCTGCCCAGCTTAAACCTTCTAAATACAACGCATAAACCACCGCCGGCGCGCCACCGGCTAAAAAAGGAGTGCTTAAGGTCAAGAAGTTACCTGCGAGTATTCCCGCAAGCAGTCGAAGGAAGCGCGGCCTATAACCTATGGAACGGCATATTACCCACAACCTTGCTGTGTCCGCAACCCACGAGGCCGAAGTAAGCAATAACGCCAGAGTTACATAGAACCAGTTCACGCGAGCGAGTAGTTCCTGCAAGCGACTCTTATCCGGTATCTGCCTGTAAACCATCCAAAAAGCAAAAAGGGTAATGCCTATCGCTGCCACTGTGCCCGCAATTATTTTGTATTTGCTTATCTGGCTGCCCCGATTCATCTCACTAGATCTTATAGTTTGGCTCAAAAGCATGTCAATTCGCTGTGGAATAAATCCGTTCTGGAGTAGAAAACTACGCTTGGTATACCACGCCACCGCCCTTTCATTACCACATGGTACAAAAACGGATATCGACCACCGAATCTATATAGGTTGGAGGTGACCTGAATGAGCATGCCACAAATACTGTACCTTTGTGCGGTGGCAGTGTATGTGCTTTTCTTCCTGCTATTCATGCGCTTCTTTGTGTGGAAGCACTTCGCAGATAAAAACTTTTGGAGGCGAAAACCGAAGCTCGACATAGAAAAGATCCGTCGAATGGCAGCCGACTTAGGCCGAGAAGTTCCTTTTATTTCAGTGATGGTTCCTGCACGGAATGAGGCTGAGGTAATCGAGAAGACCGTCCGGCACCTTTCACAAATGAACTATCCCAAAGATCGATACGAGTTGATCGTGGTCACAGACCAAAAAGAGCAGGCTGCGAGGGATGCGGAAAAACCTGAGCTTGTAGCAGAAACGGTAAACCTGCTTGCAGGACAAAACAGGCAGGGACAGCTTAAGCCCAAAGTACGTGCCCTTTCGGTGGCCGTACTTTCGGCCGTATGCCTAAACGAGCTTGGCAAGTCCCCAAGGTTTCGCGAACAGCTATTAGAAGCCACAGGCCTGGATAAAGCCCCGGAGCAAGTGCACGAAGGAGTGGTTTATGAACTCGCCCTGGAGTTACTCAAGTCGAACGGTGCATTGAATCGCAGAACTATTGAGCATTTCTTCAAGCACCGGTTCAGCGCGGGCGTGGTGCGGCAGGTCTACCCTCTTTACCTTAGCTTGGCAATGCCGGTGGTAACCTCTATCTGTCGCCTGAGGGATGACCTCAACGGTAAGATCGTGAACCGAATGTTGCGGTATACGGCCAAAGCTAGCCATCAGGAAACCAGAGAAGTGTTACATACACTCACTCAAGCTATCACTGACCGCCTACTTTCGAGCGTGGCTTCAATGGCTCGGCGTAAAAAACTCGCCGCTTTCGTAGAAGAAGTCTTCAACAGGTGCTTCCCGACGACCCAGGAAATCGTCGAGGGGCTGGCAGAGCAATTCCAAACCGACCCGTCCTGTCCTAAGCTAAAGCATACTGCTGTGCCATTCGATTTCGATGGTTCCTATCCTGGACAGCTCACTGGGCACGAAGTCCCGTCTACCAAGGGACGCGCTTTGAACTGGGGGATGAGATTAATAAGCCCTGACGCAGAAATCTGCGGGTTCTACGACGCAGAATCCCGTCCGGATCCTGATGTTTTGCTCTACGTGGCGTACAGAAGGCTCATGGACGGGGAAAAGGTGAAAATACTCCAGGGGCCGGTATTTCAGGTCCGCAACTTCTACCAGATGAGTCCGTTCTGCAAGATAGCGTCGTTATACCAGGCCATTGCTCACGACTGGTACTTACCTGCTCTATTCAGGCGCTTGCCTTTCGTGGGAGGTACAAACCTTTATGTAGATCGAGCGATGCTCGAGCTAATGGGAGGGTTCGACTCTCGCGCCCTGACCGAGGACCTGGAGTTCGGTACTCGAGCCTACTTGGCTTTCGATGCATGGCCAGAATATTTGCCGTACTATTCGAGCGAGCAGACGCCGCCCACGGTTAAGGCCTTCTTCTACCAGCGTCTGCGCTGGGGGACGGGTCACCTTCAGGTAATGGACAAAATACGTAACGATGATAGTTGGGAAGCAGCAAAAAGGCACCGAATGCTCAAGGAGCTTTTCATCAAGGGCCAATTAGAATGGACTTTATACCAGTCGGCCACATTCGTGCCGCCAACGGTGATGATACTGTGGTGGAATAGAATGATCGACCCCTACGTGGTGTCAAACAACGTCAGGTGGCTGTTGAGCTTTTTCAGCGCAGTTTACTTTGGCTTTACCATGTACGCCTATTTCCGTTATCGCAAGTATCTAGATAACAGCAGCCAACCCGAGGGTTTGTTGGGGCAGCTCATGGTACTGCTGCAATTGTCCCTCTTGCCCTTGGCGGCTTTCCTTTTCCCGGTTCCGTATTCGTCCGCGCTCCTTTTGAAGAAATTGAAAAGGGAACCGAAGGAATGGACCAAAACCCCACGAACACCCGAGTGAGTTAGCGGTAGGTTAGTATGCCAAGGAGGTGTATACATGCCCACCAAAGTAGTGATAATGGGAGCTGCAGGCAGGGATTTTCACAATTTCAATGTGTCTTTTCGCGACAACCCTGATTACAGGGTGGTGGCTTTCACGGCTACTCAGATCCCGAACATCTACGGCCGGACATACCCCCCTGCTCTAGCAGGTAAGCTTTATCCGAATGGAATACCTATTCTGCCCGAAGAGGACTTGCCTGAGATCGTAAAACGCGAGGCAGTCGATCAAGTAGTATTCGCGTATAGCGACGTACCCCACGAATACGTCATGCACAAAGCCTCGTTCGTCCTTTCTCTGGGAGCGGATTTCAGACTGATGGGGCCCAGGTCCACCATGCTCAAGTCCAAGAAACCCGTCATAGCGGTGTGTGCAGTACGCACCGGTGCAGGCAAAAGCCAGACGACACGAAGGGTAGCCTCCATCCTGCGGAACCTCGGTCTCAACCCTGTAGTGGTGAGGCACCCGATGCCTTACGGAGAGCTGGAGAAGCAGGTGTGCCAGCGATTTACGAAATACGAAGACCTGGACAAGTACCAGACCACCATCGAAGAACGTGAGGAGTATGAGCCGCACATCAGGGCAGGAACGACGGTTTATTCAGGTATAGACTATGCCAGGATTTTGTCTGAAGCGGAAGCCGAAGGCGACATCGTGTTGTGGGATGGCGGAAACAACGATATACCGTTCTATAAGCCCGATCTTCACATAACTGTGGTGGATCCACACCGTCCGGGCAACGAAATCTCATACCACCCAGGCGAGACTAATCTTCGGATGGCAGACGTAGTGGTAATCAACAAGGTGGAGACCGCCTCCGAACGAGGGCGGCAGATAGTGAGGAGGAACATAGAACTGGCCAACCCTAAGGCACAAGTGGTGGAAGCGGCTTCGCCCATCTCTGTAGATCACCCGGAACTCATACGCGGGAAGAGAGTGCTCGTCATCGAAGATGGACCAACGCTCACTCACGGAGAAATGAAATACGGTGCCGGGGTAATCGCGGCCAAAAAGCATGGGGCCGCAGCGCTAGTAGACCCTCGTCCTTTCGCAGTGGGAAGCCTCAAAGACACATTCAAGAAATACCCTAGAATCGGGACACTGCTCCCCGCCATGGGATATGGCCAATCGCAAGTTAAGGAGCTAGAACTGACCATCAACGCTTCTGATGCCGAACTCGTCGTTATCGCCACACCCATAGATTTGCGCCGGATCACCCAGTTGAATAAAGAAGCCGTACGCGTGAGCTATGAACTGCAGGAAATCGGTCGCCCCACACTCTCAGACATCCTGGAGCAGTTCGCTGCGCGTCTGAGAAAGTAGTTCCTTGGCGGTACGGATCTGCTCCCGGACCTGTTCCGGGGCCGTGCCGCCGAGTGTGTTTCTTCTGGCCACGCAGGCTTCAGGTGTGAGCAGCCCATATATATCGTCGTCAAAGAGAGGGGAGAACCGTCTTAGCTCGTCCAAACTCAAGTCCCCAATGGGCATTCGCTTCTCCAGGCAATACCTGACCATCTTCCCCGTTACTTCGTGCGCTTCTCTGAAAGGCATGCCTCTACTAACCAGATAGTCCGCCACTTCCGTGGCGTTCGAATAATCGCGCTTCAAGGCCTCTTTCATCCGCTCAGGCTTAAACTTCAATGTCTGGAGCATGCCAGCAGCCACCTGGAGGCAGGCTCGCAGGGTATCGAATCCATCGAAGAGCCTCTCTTTGTCCTCCTGCATGTCTGAGTGATAGGCTAGCGGCAACCCCTTCATCGTCACCAGCAAGGAAACCAAATCGCCTATCACCCTTCCGCTCTTCCCCCTGATCAATTCAGCCACATCTGGGTTTTTCTTTTGCGGCATTATGCTCGAACCGGTGGCAAAGGAATCGTCCATCTCCACGAAACCGAATTCTTCCGACGACCACAGCACCAGTTCCTCACCAAGCCTGCTCAGATGGATCATACAAATGCTCGCTGCAGCGAGGAACTCCATTATGAAATCGCGGTCGGACACAGCGTCCATGCTGTTTTCATACACGCGCGATAGCCCGAGTTTCGTCGCAACCCACGAACGATCGATGGGGTACGTGGTACCGGCCAGTGCGGCAGCGCCGAGCGGCGACATGTCTGCCCGGCGCCCCGCCTCTTTGAACCTTTCATCGTCCCGCGTCAGCATATGGAAGTAGGCCATTAAGTGATGAGAGAGAAGGACGGGTTGTGCACGCTGAAGGTGGGTGTAGCCTGGCATTATGACGCCTAGATTCTCTTCGGCTCTGTTGACGAGGACCTCTCTCAGAGCGAGTATGGCTTTCCTGATTTCTAACACCGCCGACAGTACGAACAAATGCTCATCCAACGCAATCTGGTCGTTTCGGCTCCTGGCCGTATGCAGTTTGGCGCCTGTCTTCCCGATCTTCGCTATGAGCCTTTGCTCAATGTTGAGATGGATATCTTCGGCGGACGCATCGGGCACGAAAGTACCGTCACTGATTTCCTGCTTGATCTCGTCCAAGCCCTGCACGATTTGTGCCGCTTCTTCAGGAGAGATAATGCCGCTACGCCCCAGCATCATCGCGTGAGCTTTGCTTCCTTCGATGTCCTCGCGAAACAGCCTCTTGTCGAAGCCGATGGACGCGGTAAACTTTTCGGCGCGCGCATCGGTTTCTGCAGCAAACCGCCCTCCCCAGGCTTTTTTCACCGAACAGCCCCCCGTCTGACCCGGTATTAGTTTTTATTGCCGTTTATACTTGCAAAAACCTTTGTAGGAAGCCCCCAAATGTCTATAAATCCCTTAGATGCCTTGTGATCGAACTTATCTGCCCTATCGTAAGTGGCCAAATCCAAAACGTACATGCTGTTGGACGACTTACGCCCGACAACAGTGCACTGCCCCTTATGCAATTTTACCCTGACTGTCCCGTTTACGTACTTTTGGGTGCTGTCTATGAATGCATCGAGCGCCTCACGCAGCGGCGAGAACCACAGCCCGAAATAAGCCAGCTCGGCGTATTTGGCATCCACGAATTGGGCCTTGTAGTGGCATAGTTCCCTGGGCAGTGTAAGGAATTCCAGGTCTTTATGGGCTGTGATTAGAACAGTTGCTGCAGGCCCTTCGTATATCTCCCTCGATTTGATGCCCACGAGACGATTCTCAACGTGGTCGACCCTTCCAACGCCGTGAAGCCCCGCAAGCTTGTTCAGACTTGCTACAAGTTGGGCCATCGACAGGTTTTCCCCGTTGAGGGCTACCGGCTTACCGTTTTCAAAAGTGATTTCCAGGTAGTCGGGCTTATCGGGAGCTTTTTCAGGGGACACTGTCCATTCAAAGACGTCCTCAGGTGGTTCGACCCATGCGTCCTCGAGCACACCGCATTCAATGCTTCTGCCCCAAAGGTTCTGATCAATGCTGTACGGATTTTGTTTTCCTACGGGGATCGGGATATCGTGCTCCCGTGCATAATCGATTTCCTCATCACGAGACATCGGCCACTCTCGCACCGGAGCTATCACTTTGATTGTAGGATCCAGTGCAGAAACAGATACGTCGAAACGTACCTGATCGTTCCCCTTGCCGGTGCATCCGTGAGCCACCGCCCAGGCTCCTTCCTGGTGGGCTACTTCTACTAGCTTCTTGCAGATTAGAGGTCGCGATAGAGCCGCAGAAAGCATGTACACTCCTTCGTACAGAGCGTTGGCTTTCAAGGCTGGAAGCACATACTTCTCCGCGAACTCCTCCTTCAAGTCCATAACAAATGCCTTTATGGCCCCCACCTTGATCGCCTTGTTCCTGATAAATTCCATATCCTTGTTCTGACCCACGTCAGCCGTGAGGCAGATAACCTCAGAATCATACTTTTCCTGAAGCCATTTTATAGCAACCGACGTATCCAATCCGCCCGAATAAGCCAGAACTACTTTTTTCATCCCTACTCCTCCTCGGCTCAATCCTTCCTGCCTCATAATTATACAGTCCAATTGCAAACTATTCAATGGAAAGGCAGAAGGGATGTGCATGAGGAGTGTGAAAAAGACAAAAAAATGGTGCGCTCGGCGCGAATCGAACGCGCAGCCTTTGGCTCCGGAGGCCAACGCTCTGTCCAGTTGAGCTACGAGCGCACGATACTGTCATTATTATAATTCATTCTAAGCAAACTCGCCATTCACTGTGCGGATTAGCCCCCGAATTTTGGGCATTACACCCTGATTGGTAGTAGTCTCGCACGGTTAGCCTGGAATGCTTTTTGGAACTTCTCGGGTGCCATATAATTGATGCTCGAGTGTATCCGCCTCTTATTGTAGAATTCCGCGAACTCTGCTACAGTCCGGTACGCTTCCGTGAACGTTTCGAACTCCTGCCCAGCCAGGCATTCATCCTCAAGTATTCGATGAAACACGGTATCCTCTCATGCTCGACGCCGTAGTGCTCGCACGCAGCCTCGAATACGCCGGCTATGAACTGTGGCCCGTTATCCGTCCTCAACACCGGCTTTGCCACATTCCCGCTCAATTGTCTGTTCCACAGGGCATGCCCTAATGCTGCGGCTGCGTCCTCCGCAGTCGCCGAAAGCCCTACGTCACTGTAGACCACCGACCGGTCACACACATTCAATGACGACAACACAAAGAAGAACCACCTTTCTCCATGTATGTAGCCATATTTCGCGTCTGCCTGCCACAACTGGTTCGGCCCGGTCACTTCTCGGTTCCTTGCCAATCTCTTTGGGTATTTACGTCTTATCTTTCGCTGTAGCCTCAACAGCCGTAGTTCCTTGCACAGCCTGTAAACCTTTTTCTTGTTGATTACCAGGCCGTATCTCCTCCTATTCCAGACTTTTGACTGATTCCCCCGTCTTACTCTATCTGCCTCCGTTTTTCACTTCTCCTCACCCTGTCTTGCGTCCTAGACGGATCTCCGCCAGGTTTTGCCTCCGACAACCCTATCATGTCTCCCTCGGTCCAATCCGGGTCCTACATTGCTTCGTCCTGTCTACTGGAAGCGGGAGAGGGGTCAGCTATTCAAGCACACGGTCGCACAGTTTTCTGGCACCATAATTTGGAGGCGACTGGCATCCCCCGCCCAAGACTTGTTTGTCAGGGTACTTATTTAGGCAGCCACCTTCATTACTACCTCATGTGCGGGCTACCGGAGAACCTTGTCAGCAGAGTATCCCTCCCCGGATTTGACCAGCGCGAACATGACATGATCCGTACCATCTTGCCGCCCACCGCAACCAGCGCCAGCTTACCCTTGAGCAGATTAAGCTACCGCGTCGTTAGACCCCGATACAACGCCCTAAAATCTTCATTCTTCGCCACCGCTACCAAAGCCGCAAGGTACAGAATGTGTCGCAAGCCGGGATGTCCACGCTTGAAAATCTTACTCCGCCCTTCAAGCAATCGTAAGTCTCGGGTAGCCGTACGCGTACCCCTCGCCCTCGATCAACTCACAAAGTCATTCCCTTGACCTGTTCATCGCTTCCGCAGTGCTTCCTTTCTTGCTTAGACTTGTGTAACCGCCGGTAGTAATAGTGCTCCGTTTTTTTACCAAATCCCTGAGAATGGCGATCTCCAGGTCTTTTTCGCCTAACAACCTCTTCAGCCGCTCATTCTCAGTAGCAAGTGCCCTGTACTCCGCCGGTTCCCGGCCCTCTACACCACGCCTTGCATTATCAAATGCTCCTTCGCCCAACTCCTTGAACTTCCGCACCCAGCGGCTTACAATACTGTCTCTGATATCGTGCCTCCGCGCCACCATCGAAGCACTCCCGGTCTCGAGCACTTCCCTCACGATCTGCAGCTTCTGTTCCCGCGTAAACTGCCTCCGTACCACCTGTAGCCACCGCCCATCATCTCAACCTACCAACCTTAGGGCATCTTCTTCATGTGTGGCGAACCCGCCAGTTATACGCTGAATAGTTTGTGAAGAGAAAGGGGCGGCATTGTTGCCGCCCAAATCCAGCCGGGTCTAGCTGAAGGAAGCCCCCATAGTAGGGTAGATTGCGCTATGCGATAAGCCCACTCCTCAGGGCTCACATCACAGTAGCAGGAATGATTGCTCCGATGGCGCCTATGGGTATTAATACCTGGCGAACGGTTCCAGTGGCCCCGGTAACGTGTACGTCAATATAGTCAGCCCCTACGAAAACCAACATGCCTTGAATCAAAAGGGTGCCGCCACCCATCCCAATGCCACCACCGGGTACTCCCGACATGCCTGGATGCACTGACATTACGTAGACCGTAACTGGCTGCCGCAATGACATTCGGAGGCGTTCCACGAAGGTTCTCGACCCTTCGAATGGCATATCGGGGAAATCGATATCCATCTTTTCTTCCACGGATAGAACCCCCTTCTACTGCAAAGCATCTGTTAACATCCTATGGTAAGTGGGGTTCCGGTGTGACTGGAGAATAAAAGCCACAGCAGTTTCCCAAAACTATGCTTGGAGGTGACTGTCTTGCCAAAGGACGTCAAGTGCACCATATCGTCTTGCGAGTATTGGACATCGGGGAACGGTTGCAGCGCCAAGGAAATCGAGGTGGATGATAACACCACAGGCAGCCCATATATGGAGGTAGGTGAAATCGGTAGCGAGAGTGCCGCGCGCGCAAGGACGTCGAGTCAAACGTGCTGCCGCACGATGAAGCCAAAGAACAACGAGTAGTTTCACTGCGAGGGGGGTAGCAACCCCTCGTTTTATGTTTACCCCCTGCTCACGACGTTGTATACTCTGAATTGATGAGCGAATCGACTGTTAAACCCACAATATGTATAGTAACGCGTACAGTCAAGACAGCACACACTCTTCAAAGGCAGCTTCTATCTTTTTTACGGGGTCACTTCCGCTTCGTGCTTTACCCACTGGAAATAGAAAGCGCCCCCCGAATCAAGGGAGATTTAGTACTTGTACCCGGTCAGGAATGGGCCAGCCGGGTAGCCAATCTCGTAGATCAGCCTACCTCCATCATCCCCGTGCGACGCACATTGAGACGCACTGCATGGGAAAAGGTAATGGCCTTGCCTTCCCGTACAAGGGCGATGCTGGTAAATAACGATAGAGAAGCGGCATTCGAGACAATCGCGCTGCTCTACGAATTGGGTGCCAGGCACATCGATCTAGTGCCAGTGTATCCGGGTTCCGCCGTACCAGATCTCGACCTAGCTCTTACTCCAAACGAGCCGGATTACGTACCACCGTCTGTTACGCAAGTCTTGAACATAGGCGACAGGGTAGTAGATGCCAGCACGCTTCTGGATATCGCGAGCAGATTCAGCATTCCGGACACGGAACTTAGCCATTCCATCGCAGAGCACCTAAGGGACACGGTACCGTGCAGCCCTGGGCTTGCTACCGTCCTCGGTAACCTCGCCGACACGAGGAAGGAATTGGAACTCGTATTGGACATGGTACACGAAGGTGTCATAGCTTTCGACGACTGCGGCAGGATAAGGCTTCTCAACAGGGAAGCTGAAAAGACACTCAACAAAAAGGCCTGGCAGTATGTGGGTCGTAGCGTCAGCGATATCCTTCCAGTAAAGCCCTTTCATCCCCAGCAGCCGTTCACTGAAAGTGTTTGCAATATCGACGGGAAAAGCTTCGTGTTGAGTAAAGCGTGGGGGAAAGGCATAGGCGTTCTTACTTTGAGGAAGACGCAAGACATCGAAGAGCTCGATGCCCTGGTCAGGAGGGAGATGAAAAAGACAGGCTACGTTGCCAGGTACACCTTCAAAGATATAATCGGTCGCAGTGCGGCCATAACGCGCGCCGTAAACCTGGCCAAGAACATCGCACTCCGAGACAGCCCTATACTCATCTATGGAGAAAGCGGGACTGGGAAAGAGTTATTTGCACAGGCAATTCACAACGCTTCCAGGCGAGCGCCTTATCCCTTCGTTGCGATCAACTGCGCTGCCATGCCTGATACCCTTTTGGAAAGCGAGCTGTTCGGTTACGAAGAAGGAGCTTTCACCGGTGCCAAGAAGGGCGGCAAGCCAGGCCTTTTCGAGCAGGCGCATCGCGGAACCCTTTTTCTCGATGAGATCGCGGATATCCCCTTGCGGCTACAGGCCAGGTTATTACGCGTTCTGCAAGAAAAAGAAGTGCTTCGCTTGGGAGGCACGAGGCTCGTTCCGGTGGACGTAAGGATCATTTCAGCCTCGAACAAAGACCTCCGCGCGCTGGTGGAGAAAGGCGCCTTCAGAGAAGACCTGTATTATCGCGTGAGTGTATTGCCGTTAACACTTCCCACCCTGGCAGAACGCATCGAAGACCTGCCTCTAATCGTGGCACAATTGATGAAAGAAAAGGGCGACGAAAGAGAGATCCCGAATGAGGTCCTCGAGGCCATGAAAAGGTATAGTTGGCCTGGTAATGTCAGGGAGCTCGAAAATTGTGTAGAGTATATGCTGTCCATGAGCCAGGGGGAAATCACTCTTTCCAGCCTACCCGATTACGTGACCTCAGGCGAAAAGCGGGTTCTGCATGGAGGCGTGTCTAAGCAGGGCCTACAGGTTCTCAGGCTGGCATACCAGCTGGCACAGGAAGGAAAAAGCGTGGGCAGACGTTCGATCGCAGCGCTGGCAGGCGCTGGCGGGCTGAGGCTCGGGGAAAGCCAGATTCGGAGCCAGGTCCGGCTGCTCGCCCAGAAAGGTTATGTCACGGTCAAAAGAGGCCGCAGTGGGATAATCTTGACTGATGAAGGAATCAACCTTGCGCGGAAGTTGGCGGATCCCCCCACAAGCTCATATCGTGAAAGTTCTTTTGAAATGACTGATTGACCGAAGCAGCCACTTCGGACCGGAACCGACCATATCGCCGCAGGAGATCCTCCCCTTCCGGGGTCAAATGAGTACCTCCTCCCATGCGTCCCCCTGCCTTTGCGGATATCAGGCACACTCCGATCCTTTTCTCTGTCCTGCGTATTTTGTCCCATGCTTGGCGGTATGACATCTTCATCCTCGCCGCAGCCTGAGAGATAGAACCGCTCGCGCCGATACCCTCGAGGAGTTCATATAGACCTTCCCCTATCACCACATCGCCGTATTTGAGCCAAACCCGAAAACCAGGCATAAGTGCCTTAGTAGACATAAGCTCACCTCTCAAACAATCGGGCTTTGGCGTAAGTGCGGTACACCCTCGTTATCTCGACTTCCACGGACATCCCCACCATATGCCCAGCGCCTTCTACATCAACCACGTACCCCTCCAGCCTGGCTATACCGTCAGACTGATTAGCAGAGTGCTGCCCTTCGATCTTCACAGTCAGGATTTCCCCTTCGTGCACAGGTAAAGCACGTCGCTCAACTTCCTCCTTGGCACCCAAGGCCTTGATGTTCAAATCCTCCACATGAGCGTTCTCTGAACCTCTAATAAAGATGGTCTTTCCCACCATCTTCTCCAACTCCCTCAAGTTCGCCCCGTTGGGGCCAATCAGCAAGGATGCCACAGACGGGTGCACCTCAACCAGTATGGCCTCGCTGGCGGAGTGGGACAGTATTTTGACGATCTCGCGTCTTATCTTGGACGCCACTGTAGCATCGGATAACACCATACCGGTCCCACCGCAGTATGGACATGGCTGCTCCATCACTGCTGACAGCTCTAATCCAACCTTTTTTCTGGTGATCTGGAGTAAGCCCAGTTCTGTAAAACCGGTGACCGTAGTGGGAGTGCGATCCAGCCGAAGTCTCTGCTTAAGGGCGTCGAGCACAGCCTGCCTCTGTTCGGGTTTATCCATATCGATGAAGTCAACGATGATTATGCCGCCTATATCCCTGAGGCGGATCTGCCTGGCTATCTCCACCGCCGCCTCCATGTTTGTCTCGTAAACGGTATCCGATAAGCTGGTGCTGCCTACAAACCTCCCGGTATTGACGTCTATAGCGGTGAGAGCCTCGCACCTGTCAATTACTATGTATCCCCCGTTTTTGAGCCATACCTTGCGTCGCAAAGCGCGCTCTATTTCGTTTTCGACGTCGTAAGACTCAAATAAGGAAATCCCCCGCCCTGTAAAAAGTCGGATGCGCTGTTTGAGATCAGGGGAAAGCAGCTCCGCCAGTTCAAGCAAGCGGTCGTACTCCTTTACTGAATCCACCCACACTTCTTCCACATCCGGCCCAAGCATATCCCGCACCACGCGGTAAAGGAGCCCCGGATCACTGTACAAGAGGCCCGGGGCATTCAGGTTTCTGGTACGGTTCTGGACGCTGGTCCACAGTTTCAGCAGGAATTTCAGGTCCCCTTCAAGCTCTGATTCGCTCTTGCCCTCCGCCGCAGTGCGAACGATAAGACCCAGCCCTTTTCGGTCCAGCTTCTCAGCGACCTGCCTGAGCCTACTCCGTTCTGCGCTGTCCTCTATCCGTCTCGAAACCCCGACGTAGTCCACTGTTGGCATCAGTACCAGATACCGCCCAGGGAGGGTAAAGTGAGTGCTTACTCGTGCCCCCTTGCTCCCTACACCTTCTTTAACCACTTGCACCATTATGCTCTGGCCCGGCCGGACGACGTCTGTTATATCCCGCGGGCGTATCTCCCCGTCTATTTCCACCTCATCTCCCGCTATCCTCGACGGCAGAGCATCACCCACGTAAAGGAAGGCGTTTTTCTCAAGGCCTATATCCACGAATGCTGCTTGCATCCCGGGGAGCACGTTTTCTACACGCCCCTTATAGATATTCCCGACGATCCGTTGCCGCGCAGGCCTTTCAATGTAAAACTCAACCAGTACCCCGTCTTCGAGCAACGCGACGCGCGTCTCATCCAAGTCTACGGACACCAAGATTTGCTTCTTCACGCTCATCCCCCCGTCAGGCTGGAGCCCCGGAAGACCATCCCGGTCTTCTCGACTCTCAGGGAGTCAAGATCGAGCCAGCTTCCGCCGAAATCGTCTAACGCTCTGATCACCGGCTCCGGCCTGACCGTCTTCTCGCCAGAAGTAGTCATGTACACGATCAACTTTCCGTCTCTCACTTCTCCTCTCAAGTCCAGCAGTGAGCCTTTCACATCGATCACTCCGCGTGAAGGCCTTTCTACTCGGATTTCCTCCTGTCTCAAGAAGTGTTGAATCAGCTTACCATGATCCGGGCAATCCCGAAGCCTGACAGTAGCCTCATAGGTGACGGCCTCGAGCAGAGAAGTCAGTGGCGGCAAGTTGTCGGGTATGACGAAAAGCTCGAGCACCCGAACCCCCGCGGGCAAACTGGCACCGAGACGCCGCTTCGCTTCCGCTGGATCTACACTGGCTTTTAAATGCACGTCCAGCCATTCCGCCCGGCTCACCATACCCACCGGCAACGCATCTGCGAATGATAGCTTCATCCTCGGGTTGAAACCCTCGGTGAACTGTACCGGAATCTGAGCTCTCCTCAGTGCCCTTTCGATGGCGCGAGAATAGTCCAGATGGGAAATGAACCTGGCAGGCCCCTCTTTTGACAAGCACAACCTGAGTATCACCCAGAGTACACCTCACTACTGCACACGCCGCAGAACTGGCAGGGTCCAAAACGACAATCGGGAGTAGTCTCAGCCGCGAGAGCCTTAAGCCGTTCTTTCCAAAGAAAGGCTTTGGTAACACCCGCATCGATATGATCCCATGGAAGGACTTCGTTCTCGTCCCTCGCTCTCGTAGCGTAAAAGCGCGGTTCGATTCCCGTATGCTCGAATGCCCGCCGCCAGGCATCAAAGTTCAACTGCTCTCTCCAGGCATCGAAATGTGCCCCGTACTGCCAAGCCTTTTCAAGCACCTGAGCGAGACGCCTGTCACCACGGGCAAAGACCGCTTCGAGGAAGGAAGTGCGAACGTCGTGCGTGGACAGTTTTACACCCAGAGGCCTGAGCCATTTCGCCAAGAACTTTTGCTTACGCTGAAGTTCTTCCATGCTATCTTGGGCTTCCCACTGGAAGGGTGTATGGGGCTTGGGCACGAAGTTAGAGACGCTCACATGTAGCTTTAGGGAACGCCTCGAAGTCCCGGAACGACCGTATTCTTTCTTCACCTCCCGCGCGAGTTCGGCGATCCCTTCGATGTCCTGGTCAGTCTCCGTGGGCAGCCCGATCATGAAATAAAGCTTGAGCCCGTCCCAACCAGCCTCGAACGCCGCCCGGCACGCTTCGAGGATTTGATCGTGGGTGATACCCTTGTTTATCACGCGGCGGAGCCTGTCTGTACCCGCCTCGGGTGCAAAAGTGAAGGTACTCTTTCGCACCTTCTCTACCTCTTTTGCAAGCTCTACAGAGAACGTATCCACACGCAAGGAAGGCAACGATAACCCGACACCCGTGCCAATCAGCTCGTCCGAAAGCCTTTCCATGAGCTCCTGGATACGCGGGTAGTCCGCACTGGAAAGAGAAGCCAAGGAGATCTCGTTATAACCCGTATTTGAGATGAGCTCTCTCGCCATCTGCGCTAGGCTTTCAAGCTCTCTCTCCCTTACCGGGCGGTAAATAGTGCCTGCCTGACAGAATCGACAGCCTCTCGTACACCCCCTAAAAAGCTCCAGCACCGCCCGGTCGTGCACGATGTTTATGAAAGGCACGATAGGGCGTACGGGATAGGGCGCTCCTTCTAGCCGGCGCAAAACGCGCTTCCTGATCTTAGGCGGCACAGCAGAATCTATCCGCTTCAGTCCAAGGTAGCGCTCTCCATCGTAGCAGGCATCGTAAAATGAAGGAACATACACACCGGTTATCCCGGCAAGTCTTTCCAGCAATTCCCTTCTGTGGCCCTTCCATTCTCGGTAGACCCGAACGAGTTCGACTACCGCCTCCTCTGCCTCCCCGATCACGAATGCATCGATGAATGGAGCCATAGGCTCGGGATTGAAGACGCACGGCCCGCCGGCTACCACGAGGAGGTCGCTCTCCCCCCGTTCAGAACTTCTCAAGGGAATCCCTGCAAGCTGAAGCATGTTGAGCACGTTCGTGTAACTCAACTCGTACTCGAGGGAGAATCCGAGTATATCGAATTCGCGCACCGGAGTCCTTGTCTCCAACGAAAAAAGCGGCACCCCGTTTTGGCGCATCAGCGTCTCCATGTCCACCCATGGTGCATATACTCTCTCGCAAGCCACATCGGGAATGTCATTGAGCACCTTGTAAAGGATGTGGCTCCCCAGATGCGACATGCCAACCTCGTAGACGTCCGGAAAGGCGAGGGCAAACCTCACGCTCACATCTTCGGGCCGTTTGACCACGGAATTCAGCTCCCCACCTGTGTACCTCCCAGGTGTGGATACGTGGGGTAGAAGTGCTTCTATCTGGTCTGTAAGTATCATGCTCGCCCCCCGTTCACAAAGAATTATACACGAGCTGCGAGAGGGGCATACGGGTTGTACTCACACTTATCGAGCTGATAGCATGTGTACGGAGGTTTTCGGGCACCTCGAGTAGGCTAGCCTTCTCCACACTCAAGCCGCTGCAAGGTTAGACTAATGGAGTTTCCACGGATTCTGCAGTGTCAAGCCAGGGCGCCGAAGATGAACCGTGACGTTTATCGTCACAACGGCTTCCTGGAACCGTTTAGGCCAGTCGAACTTCTCCCACTCGTCCCATGTCTTGAACGTGGTTCGCAGGACGTCCCCGAAGTAAAATATGTCGGCGCCTGCCATTTCCCGCTGCACCTTTTCCACCACTCTCTGGCAATGGAAACGAACGCTTTGTGCCACCTGCCGTTCGAGCCGTCTTACTCCCTCGGGAGAAGTGAGGTCCACATCTCCTCTTGCCTCCATGACACCCCCTTCCATATCCAGGTTTACGTTTATAGCAGCCCTTTCTCCGATCATGGTCACCCTTTTTTGTGCCTTTACTGAGTCCCATTCAATGCCCACAAGATTGCGGTTACTCAAGACGCCGTCGTCAGCTGAGGCGGAGAGAGGGTACGACATGAAAGCGCGTCGGAAGCTACCGTGCAGCATGAGGGCATGGGCCGCTTCTACCTCATCAAGCTTTCCGACCATCGTGGCGTCCTTGAACACGGCTACCCCGGTGATTGCCGGACCCCGTCCGGGCCTTGCGGCGCTTTCGCCGCCGCCCACCGCTATCTCCTGCCACGTGCGCATCATTGGCAGCATAGCGTCTTTCGACTTGGAAGAACTGGACACGAGCAGGTCATGCAGGTGTAGTTGGTTAGACACTCGTCCCTGAATGCTTTGAACGGCTTTCCTCGCTTCCGTCCATGGGCCCACTTCTATGGATGGGGCCAGGCTCGTTATCAGCTCTCGCGCGCTCCCTTCTGCTATGATCACGTGAATCGTATGTCTCAGGTTGCTGTATCTCAAAGTCTGGTCGAGCACGTCCTCGAGCCCCTGCCGTGCCAGGGCCTCACCTACTATCAAGGCTTCGACGTGGGTCGTCCTGACACGTCTGCTCACGGACTCCTCAATGGACTCACCCGCCACAGTCAGGTTTGGCGCAACCATGGGTAACACCACCATGGGTGCGGGCCCCCGACCGCCACCCCCGTCCCTGCCACTCGGCAAGGCGCGGGATATGGCTATAGCTTGGGTGACCTCCAGACCCGCCTCGCTCGTAGGTAGCGGTTCACCGGAAGAACTCTGGACGGCATCTAATCCCATGAGGACTACGAAAGCGGTATCCTGAAGCTCCAGTCGCCCCCAGCAGCCGCATAGGCTTACGGTGCTGGTGCAGAAGACGAAGATCACAGTACATGCCAGAGGCTTCCTCATTTTGAGCCGATCCCTCTCAGACCTGCTATGCCCAGCAGTACTGCTGGGAGCACGTATGCTACGAGCCAGCCTACCGACCGTAAGACAGTCACCTGAAATACGAACAAATCTGTAAGATTCTCTGGCTGTATGGCCAGAAAGTACGTAATTACGGCGGAAGGCCACACGAACGCTGTCCATCGTTTCACCCCGATGATGTCCGCGGCGAGCGACGCCGCGAGCCAGTGGCCAAAGGCGACTTTGATTGACCCAAAGAAGAGCCACGCGAACACGAAGATTGCCTCGATCCTCTCGAGGAAGATCCCGGAAAGGAATAGCCTGGCCAGCTGCAATACAGGGAAAAGCATTTGTGCAAGGGTCGGGGCAGTGAAGGACATCATACCTACCGCTATTGCGATGGCCATTGCCAGGCCAGAAAGGCCGAGAGATACTAATCCCGCGTGCAATCGCTGACCCGCTTTTTCTTCTCTCACATACGGCACTAGCAGAGCGAAAGCGAAAATGTCCGCGTACAAGGACGAGCATTGGACGGAACCTAACACGGTGTGCTCTGCGCCAGTGCCCCAAAGGGGGAAGAGCTCTGCTATGCTAAGCTCCATGTGGAAGGCTCCGAAGACGATGGCGAGAAGAAGGATAGACAGTGGCAAAAAGGCTATTGCGATGAAGCGGCCTAGAGGCTCGAGGCCAAGCGTCGCGGTGTATGCAGTAACGGCCTCCCCAAGCACGATGATGGCGTTCAGCGGCGTCTCGGGAAGTATTGCGGACTTGAACCCCGCCGAAAATTCCCTCAGGGCGATGGCGTCCATGCCGAGGATGAGCGAGAGGAACCCCAGTCCGACCATTTTGCCCAACGGTTTCCCTATGGTGAGTTCCACGCACCGTTGAAAGGTGATGCCATCGAACCGGTCCACGAAGCGATAGATCGCGATAACACCCAGTGCTGCAGGGATTACGGAAAGCATAGCAGTGATCCAAGCGGAAGTGCTGGACAGGTACACAAGCTGCGATGGACAGGAAGTGAAGACCTTACTGCCCGTATAAGCCGCTAGGAGCGCCACCGTCTCTGTATAGCCAAGATTATGAGTGGAAGGTGACATGGCCTCATTTCCTCTTGCACGGTCTTAATGGTCTAGCCAGGGTCCATGTGCGGGATACGGGGGGCTGCCTGCGAATACCTTCGGGTCTGAGAAACCGGGGACGATGTTCCATCTTCCAGACTGCGCGCCTGGCCACAACATCCCGGGCCGATGGGCCTCCTGCGATCACAGGCGCGACTATTGGTACGCCGAAGCTGCGAAGCGAGCAGAGATACACTCCCACCACGTAGAGCAACAGTCCTATACCGAGTATCCCAAAGGTTGAGCCGGCCACGATGAACACGTACTTGAATATCCGCACAAGAGTGGCCACATCCTGGTTGGGAATCGTGAACGAAGCCACCGCGGTGACAGCGATGATTATAACGGTCACGGGGGCCAGCAGAGAAGCTCTCACCGCCGCGTCACCTATGAGCAGTGCCCCGACTATGCCTATGGTTGGGCCTACTGGAGACGGGACTCTCACTCCCGCTTCTCTGATGAAGTCGAAGCCCAATTCGCCGGCGAACACCGCCAGCGGCGTAGGCGTGGGGACCCCTTCTTTCGACGCCGCGATGGCCTGCAACAGCACGCTCGGGATCATTTCGTGGTGGAAGGTCACGGCTGCGATATACAATCCTGGGAGGATCAGCGTGGCGAGCATGCCACTGGCTCTGATGAGTTTCAAGAAGGTGGGTGCGGGAGGCCTCAGGTAAATGTCTTCCGCAGAGGAGAAGAAATCAGCGATGGTTATGGGAACTACCAGCCCAAAAGGCGAATGGTCCACCATGATGCCCACGTATCCTTCTGCCACTGCTCCGGCGAACCTGTCAGGCCGTTCTGTCAAAACTGCGTGGGGGACCATCCAGAACCGCGGCACGTCAATCAGTTGGTCGAGAATTGCGCTCTCCGCCACGTAGCTCGCTTTGATGCTGGATATCCTGCGCTTAACTTCGTTGACCAGCCTGGGATTGGTTATGTGCTCTATATGGAATATCGCCACTTGGGTGTGGGTTACTTTGCCTACCTCCAGAAGCTCGCATATTAGGTCGGGCGTTCTCAGTATTCGCCTCAACATGGTGATGTTGACCTTAAGCGTTTCTGCGAAAGCCTCATGAGGCCCGATTACCACTCGTTCTGTGACGGGTTCGCTGATCGGACGCTTCTCCCAGCCCTTTACATCCACGACCAGTGCTTTGCCCAGGCCATCCACGAACAGGGCCAGGTTCCCCATCAACGTTTCCGTTACAACTTTTCGCATCGAGTCGTGCAACGTGGTTGCTGCCGCAGGGAACAGCTTCTCTACATTGCCTGCTGCTAGGCCACGGGCTAAACGAGCCGCGAAATCGGGATCCAGAAGAGGGCGCAGTATGTCCGCGTTTACGGCCCTCAAGTTTACCATGCCGTCAATGAAGACGAACGCTGCCCGGATCCCCTTTCCCACGGGAAGAAGGAACTCCCGGATGATCACGTCTGAGTTCCGGTCAGTGTGGAGTATTCGGCGCACTGTCAGCAAATTTTTATCCAGGTCCGGTGCCACAGAGGGCTCTTCGGGGGCAGGTCCACGCGCCCCCTCGTCTCCCTTTCCTTTCCGGGAGAAAAAGCTGCCGACCTTCTGGAGAATACCCGGCTTGCTGCTGCCTTGCTCGCTCTCACCGGTTGTCCCCGCCTCCTCTTGTGCCCCTGGGGAGTAACTCCCGGTAGCCCCCTTGCCCTTAACCTTTATGGGAGGAACTTCTGGGTCGAGCGAAAATGGCATCGCGGGTTCCTGGTTAAACCAATCTAAGATTTTTCCCCACCAGCCCACCTCGGCACCCCCTCTCCTACAGCTCTGGTACTATTCTGCCTGTGCCAGGAGGGATTTCATTCGCCGTTGAGCGCTACTTTAACCGTAGCTCAGAGACTCTATCAAAGGGTGCTACGCTATTAGTTGGAAAGGGATTGCGCGCTCCATTAGGGGGATGAGGTGCCGCCTCCGGTGCTTACGTTCTCGCAGGTAGCAGGCCTAGCGCCTCGTTAAGCACCGAGACATTGAGGATGAATCCGGGAAGGAGTCCATGGAACAGCTGTGCATGGTTAGGTGGATAAGAAAAAAAGCCGGCCTCCGTTCGAGGCCGCCCGCCTATCCACGATTCTATTCGGTCACTGTGGCATTCGCGGTTTCCCTCTGGGGTCGTCACGGCCGGGCTGGCCCGCAGTCCAGAGTTCTCCCAGTGTGAGCAGCTGGTATCCGTCTTTTCTCAACTGTTCGAGCACCAGTGGCAGCGCGAGGTGTGTTTGTTTGGCGGAGTCACTGGCGTGGAACAACAGGATCGCTCCAGGAAAGACGAGTTTCTTCACGCGATCCACCATGAACTGGACGCCCGGGTTCTTCCAGTCGAGAGAATCCACCGCCCAGATTACCGTCTCGTAGCCCAGTTCTTTGGCGGCGCTTATCACCACATCGTCGTAATCGCCGTTCGGTGGTCGTAGGTACTTCGTCTTGACCCCGAGTTTCTCTTCGATGACTTTACCGGCAGTCGCGATGTTCTCTATCACCTGAGCTTTGCCGAGCGTGCTAAGGTTTACGTGCTTTTCACCGTGACTGGCGATTTCGTGGCCGGCCGCTACTATCTCCCGCGCGAGCTCAGGGTGCATTTCCACCCAGGGGCTTGAAACGAAGAAAGTCGCACGCTGGTTAGCGTTTCTCAGCACTTGGAGCACGAGGGGCAACGTTTTGGTGCCCCAGCTGATGTCAAATGTTAGCGCAACTTTCTTATCTCTCGTCTTTATGTAGAATACCGGCATCTCACTGGAGGGCGGAGACACGACCATGGCTTCCACAACGGGCCTTTCAATGCGCGGTGACCTCCAAGCGTAAAGGCCACCTGCAACCGCAATTATGACCAAAAGGGGCAAAAGGAACCTGCGGGGCTTCGCCAATCTATGCAGCCCAAAAGAAACCTTCATTCATGTATCCCTCCTTTGTAGAATCCTACGGTGAACTCAGCAGTTTATGACAGGAAGGAAGCGCGTCCCGGCATATCTTCCTGAGCTTGTCAGTATAAATGTAGAGACGCAGGAGCTTGCAAACCCGCGGGGGTGTTGGGGCATGAAGCTGAGGATGTCCAGGGCAACGAAGTCAAGGCTCCGCCGTATGCTCAAGAATGATACCAGGTATTTCCGTATGCTCGCCGACAATAGGTTATTGCGTCAATTCCTTATAAGCTTTTTCGCTTTACTTCTGATAGTTTCTCTGAACTCCATGCAATTCGGTGTTACCCAATGGGCAATGGCATGGGTAAAAGCCGTATTCACTCAAGATTACGATTTTGCGGCGGACTTGAGGAACACCAAAGTGCTCACTGTCTTGAAAGATGTAGTCAACCCCGATGCGCTCGCGCGCTTCTGGAATACGCCCCCAAGAGTCCCCAGAGGGACCCTGGTTGAAATGTCCTGGCCCGTGGATGGAGCGGTGACTTCTGTGTTTGGGTGGCGAGTGGCACCAACAGAAAAGGGACAACGTCTCCACGAAGGCATAGATATCTCTGCAGAGATGGGCACCCCGATAAAGTCCGTCGCTGACGGTACCGTAATAATCGTTCGGGAAAGTCCTTCCTACGGGAAAATGTTAGAGATAGACCACGGCTCAGGCTGGCAGAGCGTCTACGCACATTGCTCCGAAATCCTAGTCAAACCGGGCGGCTCGGTGAAGCGCGGTGAGGTAGTAGCCAAGGTGGGCCAGACCGGTGATGCTACGGCTCCCCACCTACACTTCGAAGTAAAGAAAGACGGCCAACAGGTCGATCCATTGGCGGTATTGCCCAGCAAGTGAAGCTACCCAGCTTTTTCGGCGTTTCAATCCGCGTCAGCCCTCTGTGGCTTTGCGCGGCCATCGCGCTTGCGGCGACGGGCCGCGGGCGGTTAGTGATCATGACTATACTGGTTCTCACCACGCATGAGCTCGCTCACTTGCTGGTAGCGAGAGGCTACGGGCTGGAAATTGATTATTTTGAACTCACTCCTTTCGGTGGAGTGATGAACATCCCTTACCCCATCGAGCTCGATCCCTTGGTCGAAATGAGCGTTGCGCTGGCAGGCCCTCTAAACAACCTGCTCTTCTTAGCCGCTGGCATAGCGGTTCAGAAGCATTTACTTCTTTCAGGGTCGGCCTTGAGCTTCTTTCTCGATCTGAACCTCTCCATGGCCCTATTCAACCTCATCCCGGTGCTGCCTCTGGACGGAGGAAGAGTGTACCGGGCGTTCCTTTCCGCGCGAATGGGGTACCGCGATGCAACGATGTCCGTGCTGAAGCTGCGCACGCTTATTCTCTTCAGTACATTTCTCGTAGGTTTGGTCTCAGCAGTACGGGGCAAGCTCTTACCGCTTTCGCTCGCCTTCGCCCTTTTTCTGGCAAGCAACACGAGAGCCATCAAGGAGTTGATGAATCTGGTCGCATTGGAAGGTACCATAGCTAAAACTCGTAAGCTCGCATCTAAGGGCCAGTTGCCCGTCAAGCAAATCATGGCCCTCGAGAGCGTAACCGTCCGAACCTTAGTGGCGAGCTTCCAACCCGACGCCTACCACATCGTGATAGTGTGCGATCGCAGGTTTCAGCAGAAAGGCATGCTCACAGAGCAGGAAGTCGTCAGGGCGCTGTACCAGGGTAAGCACGACTGGCCACTTGGTAATCTTTTAAAAGGTTAGAGGTAGTCAATTATAGCTATCCATGCTACACTTTGCTATATTAGTACTAAAACAATACTAACCCAATGAAGAGGAATCTCTCGCATCTCCGTCCAAGAGAGCCGGGAAGGGTGAGAACCGGCACGAGAGGCGAGTGTTTCCACCTCGGAGGTCATCGCGAAAACAGCTTCTGCTGGCTAAGCGAACGGTCGCCCGTTAAAGCGAAAGAGAGTCCGTAGTGACTGAATCAGGGTGGCACCGCGGCCCCCCGCCCCTGGCTGGTCGGGGGGCTTTGTTTTTCAGTATCGTGAGAAGGGAGTAACACGTATGAGAAAGGGCTTGTTGATGATCCCAGGACCGACTCAAGTACCACCTCAAGTTTTCCAGGCAATGAGCGTTCCCATGATCAACCATCGTGGGGCCGAATTCGAAGAGGCCCTCGGCAAAGTGATCAGTTCGCTCAAATGCCTGCTAAACACCAAAGCAGACATATTGATATTTCCCGGCTCTGGCACTGGGGCCATGGAGGCCGCCGCAGTAAATCTCGTTAGCCCCGGAGAAGAAGTAGCCGTGATTACCGTGGGCGCTTTCGGTGATAGGTTCGCCCAGATACTAGAAGCACACGGGGCTGCAGTTCATCGCATCGAATTCCCGTGGGGCGCTCCAGCAGACCCCTCTACCGTGAAGCGTTTCTTCGACACCCACCACGGGGTCAAATGCTGCTTTCTCACACATAACGAGACTTCCACAGGCGTCCTAAATGAGGTCAAGAGAATTCGTCAGGCGATACCCGAACAAGTGCTGGTGGTCGTCGATGCGGTGAGCTCGTTGGGAGCTACCCCGATCGCACAGGACGAGTGGGGCCTGGACGTAGTTGTTACCGCTTCACAGAAGGCCCTGATGGTGCCACCCGGGCTGGCTGTCCTTTCCGTAAACGAGCGAGCCATGAAAAAGAGTTCGGAAGTGAGTACCGGAAGATATTATTGGGACTTCCGGCTCGCCAAAAAGTTCTTTGACAAGCCGAGACCCCAGACCCCATACACGCCAGCGGTATCCCTTGTGCTAGGATTGGAAGCCGCCTTGAAACTAATCGAAGAAGAAGGTCTGGAAAGGGTGTACCGGAGGCACGCCGTCCTGGCGAGAGGAGTCAGGCAAGCTATGAGAGCCATTGGACTGGAAGTGCTAGCGCCGGAAGAGGTAGCTTCGCCAAGCGTTACGGCTGTCAAGGCGCCGGGAGGATTGGCCTCAAAAACGATCATATCTGCGGTACGTCAGAAATTCGGTGTAGTGCTGGCTGGTGGCCAGGGCCATTTGACGGACAAGATCTTCCGAATAGGGCATATCGGCTACGTGTCATGGAGCGACGTGCTCGTTGCCGTAGCTGCAGTGGAAATGGCGTTGCACGACCTAGGTTGTCCCGTTAGATTGGGTAGCGCTGCGGAAGCTGTGGAGCATGCCGTCACCGGGGAGGGAACTGCGAAATGAGAATATTGGTGGCCGATCCGATCTCTGAGCAAGGCATCGAAAGGTTGCGTCAAAGTGCCCAGGTGGATGTAGCTACAAAACTGAAAGAGTCGGAGCTCGTGGAAAAGATCAGATCGTATGATGCATTGATCGTGAGGAGTGAGACCAAGGTCACTCAGAAAGTGCTGGAGGCTGGGCGATCTTTGAAGGTGGTTGGCCGGGCAGGGGTCGGGGTAGACAATATCGACGTGGAGGCCGCCACCCGCCTGGGCATCGTGGTTGTCAACGCTCCCTCTGGGAACACGCTTGCTGCTGCCGAACATACCGTAGCGATGATGATGGCACTCTGCCGAAATATTCCGCAGGCAGACGCTTCAGTCAGGCGTGGAGAGTGGACCAGGAGCAAATTTCTGGGAGTTGAGCTTCACGATAAGACTCTAGGCATAATCGGTTTGGGCCGCGTGGGTTTCGAAGTAGCGAGGATCGCCAGGGGGCTCGAGATGCACGTACTCGCCCACGACCCGTTCGTCAGCCACGAGAAGGCAGAACGTCTGGGAGTCCAAATGGTCAGTCTGGAGGAGCTGTTAAAACGCTCAGATTTCATCACGGTGCATACGCCGTTGACTGACGATTCCAGAAACCTCATTGGGCCCGACGAAATAGAGTTGATGAAGCCGGGAGTCCGGATCGTAAACTGCGCGCGAGGGGGCATCGTAAACGAGGCAGCACTCGCCGATGCGATAGTACGCGGCAAAGTAGCAGGTGCAGCGCTGGACGTCTTCGAGCACGAGCCCGTAGAGCCCACCAACCCGCTGCTCTCCTTGCCGAAGGTGATAGTTACCCCTCACCTCGGCGCCTCTACAGAGGAAGCGCAGATAAATGTAGCGATTTCAGTTGTGGAAAGCGTGTTGGCCGTGCTGCGCGGGGAGCTCGTACGTGACGCGGTAAACTTGCCCCGCGTCTCAGCGCAGGCTCTCACGCTGCTCACGCCCTACGTCCCACTTGCGGAAAAGCTCGGCAAAATGCATGCCCAGCTGCTTCGAGGACAGATTCGCCGCATAAACGTGGTATTCTCTGCAGATCTCGGCACAACGGAAATGGGTCCTTTGACCAGCGCGGTGTTGAAAGGTTTCCTTCGATCCGCTCTTCAGGACTCAGTGAACGCAGTCAACGCCCCAATCGTGGCCAGGGAACGTGGCATCCACGTTTCCGAAACCCTGCAGCCTCCTACTGGATCCTACACCAGCCTGCTGGAAGTCTGGGTGGAATCGAGTGAAGGTTCGCAATACCTCGCCGGCACTTTGCTGGGGAAGAATGAGCCAAGGCTTGTCAGGATAGACGGTTACGTGCTGGACGCTCCGTTCGCAGACCACATGCTGCTGATTGATCACGTGGACAGACCGGGCGTGATCGGGAAGATCGGTACGATACTGGGTTCACGGGACATAAACATATCCGGCATGCAAGTGGGCCGGAAGGTTGTTGGCGGCGACGCCATCATGGTACTGGGCATCGACATGCCCGCAGATAAACAGGCGATAGATGAAATCGCCCGGACGCCAAACGTAATTTCCGTCAAGGTGGTTAATTTTTGATGAGACAGTGAAAATGTCGCCTTCCAGTTAGTTATGTGACGGGGGCAGTGAGTGTTAACTGCCCCCGTATTTCCACGAATTAATGGCTGCGAAGAGGTCTAAGTGTTTGTCTGCATATAGGGTCCAAATCTGGTTTACGCAGCGAGAAGCCAAGCCACGGGTGGTCTGGGGAAGGTTTGTGACCGTTTCGGGTCAAAACCGTAACTTTGGCCCAGGGCGCTAAGCCTACGATTCTGCCTTCGCCATCACCAAACGATACTTTGAGCTATGAAAAGTGATTAGAGAATCGTTGGAGACTAGCGAGTCTCTCTAAAGGTAATGGCGTTGCGCCGCATTTCGTCGGGCGGTTTTAGCAAGTGGGCTGGATTGGGATCCGCTGGCTGCACGGCAAAGCGCTGATTGAATCTTTCCACGAACTTCAGAAGCGTTGGCCTCTTCTGGGGTTGAGATCTTCCTTCATCCCCTCCTTCAACAGTTTACCTGCCGCTCGCTGAGCTCAAACATTTCTGCCGCCTGCTTGATCGTTAGGTTTCCTTCCAGCATTTGTTCCATGCCATAAACCCTGCGTGCTTCCTTACGGTTCAAGAAAATGTCTCCCCTCGCCATGGTGACATTTTCTCCGTCCCGTTACAGGGTGACAATATCATTGTCTTGTGACACGTAAGGGCATGTCCCGTAAATCGCGGAATTTGAAGGTGGCAGTCCCTTAAATCCCCGTGATATAACGGGGGTGCATAAACGAAAAGGAGGTAACCGCCATCCGAGCAGAGCACCGTGGGAACTACCTTGCTCGAAGTAGTCGCTGACCGGATAGGCATGAGCCTTGAGCAGCTTATGGGTAGCATCAAAGAAGGTGTGCTAGCAATGGCCGTGACAGTAGGGCTTCAACTCGTGCAGCAAATGATGGAAGGGGAAGTGGACCAAATTGTAGGAACCAAGGGCAGGCATAACCCTAGGCGAATCGCTGTACGGCATGGCACGGCATGGCTTTGAGAAGCGGTCAGTTGCGCTGGGAGGACGGAAGGCTGTCGTGAAGCGGCCGCGGGTGCGCACGCGGGATGGCCGGGAAGTGCACCTGGAAACGTATGAGGCCTTCCGCGATGCAAAGCTACAGACCCAAGCTGCCATGGAGCGCATGCTACACGGGCTTTCCTGGCAGGCGATACAGGTGCGGGCTAGAACCCGTGTGAGAAGGCATAAACCACTTTGGCACCTCAAAGAGCACCATCAGCACCGCTTCATTCAAGCCACCCGTAAGGTGCTTGCGGAGCTCATGAGTAAGCCGATTGGCGGGTTGAATCTGGTGGCGCTGTTCATAGACGGCATTGCAGTGGCCGGGCACAGTATAGTGGCAGCCATGGGTTTAGACATGGGTGGACAAAAGAACATCCTGGGGCTTTGGGAGGGAGCAACAGAAAACTCGGTTGTATGCAAGTCGCTGCTTTAAGATTTGGTTGACAGGGGCTTGAGAGCAGACAAGCCATTGCTGGTAGTGATCGACGGTTCCAAAGCCCTCGCAGCGGCTGTGCGGTGGTGCAGCGATGCCAGGTTCACAAAGTGCGCAACGTGCTTGAGCACCTGCCTGAGAATGCGCGATCATGGGTGAAGCGGAAGCTGGACCAGGCGTATAACGAGACTGACTACGTGACTGCAATCACTGCACTTCAAACGCT
>DUMF01000012.1 GCA_012840015.1 Bacillota bacterium | reverse complement strand
TGTCACGGCTACATCTTGCCTGATCGGTCTCCCCTGAAGTGCACTCAGGATGGAAAGTACTATGCCTAGCCCCGCGGATGGCCCGTCTATCCTCCCTCCGCCAGTCACATTCACGTGCACGTCGTAGTTCACGAGATCCTCGCCCGTTATCTTCCTCACCACCGAAGCTGCATTGAATACCGAGTCCTTAGCCATGCTCCCTGCAGCTTCGTTGAAACGGATAGTGCCCTTCCCGGCGGAAGCTGCCTTGAAAGTCACAGCTTCGATCTCTATGACGGAACCGACAAACCCATATACGGCCAGTCCTAGAATTCGACCGATCTCAACTGATTCCGATGCCTTTACTGGCGTATTGGTGGTCAGCCGGTGGTTCCTTATGACCTCCTCCACAATTTCCCGGGAAATAAAGACGTATTTCCTCGAAGAGAGGCATTCCCTATTCCGGCTAACCGCGATTGAAAAAGCGTCCGCGAGAATCCCTACCGCCTTGCGCCCTTCCACCGTGTGTTCTGCGATCAAATCTGCAGCGCCCTCTTCAAGTTTAGCTCTCAGTCTCCGCGCGGCGTTCTTAAGGATTTTCACTATATCCTCCGGTACGAGCGGCTCCAGGTAAATCTCCCCGCAACGCGACCTTAAGGCTGGGCTGATTTCCTCTGGATCCCTCGTGGTGGCCCCGATCAGCACGAAGTCCGCTGGAGCCCCCTCCTCGAAGAGTCTTTTGACATATTTCGGGACGTTAGGGTCAGTGGGATCGTAATAGGACGACTCAAACTTAACCCGCTTGTCTTCCAGCACTTTAAGCAGTTTATTTTGAAGTATCGGATCGATCTCTCCGATTTCGTCGATAAACAATATACCGCCGTGCGCTTCACTGACCAACCCGAGTTTGGGCTCGGGCACGCCGCTTTCCGCCAAGTCGCGCTTTGCACCTTGATATATGGGATCGTGCACCGAACCCAGCAGCGGATTCGTAGCTTCCCTGGGGTCCCATCTTAAGGTGGATCCGTCAACTTCAATGAAAGGCGCATCCTTTGCAAACGTCGAACCCTGTAGTTTCTTGGCTTCTTTCAGCGCCAGTCTAGCGATAGTGGTCTTCCCAACTCCCGGCGGGCCGTAGAGTAACACGTGTTGGGGGTACGGAGATGCGATCTTCGCCACCAGTGCCTCTATCGCTTTCTCCTGCCCGACGACCTCGCTTATATCGCGCGGTTTCAGGAACTCGAGTGCAGATTTGGCGAGCCGCTTGGAATTCATCTTCTCCAGCATCGCCAATTTACGGAGCGTCGTGGGATTTTCAGGCCCTGCCTCTTCCTTTATGATCTGAAGCTTGATGTCCCTGACGTACGCATCCTGACGCTCCTGCATCCGCTGCGTAACTTTTTGTTCGAGTCGCTCCTCCACGGACCTTCTTGCGATTATTTCTGCGACCTCGTCTTCTATCCTAGCGATAACAGCAGGGATTTCGCCCCGGGCCGGCGCTTTATCTATTGTGGGGTCCTCGAAAACGATCTTCTCGAGGGCCAATACTTGCTGGTCCAGGTCTTCAGAACGCATCCCCTTGAGCGCTCCCAATTTCCCGGCTTTCAGCACCAGCTTATCTGCTCCCATTACGCTGGATAAGATATTAAAAAGCACCCGAACCTGGCGCCTCAACAATTCCTCATCGTTCGTGGGAGCTCCTGTCGAGCATTCTCTCAAAATCCGCATCCCCTACTCTACACTCCTCACGAGCTGGATAACACCACGTTTACGACAGCTTCTACCTCGGGATGAAGCCGGATCTTCACCTGGTGTACACCGAGAGTTTTCAGATTCTCGTCCAGCTTTAATTCCCGTTTATCTACCGTTACCTTTAACTGCTTACGTATCGCTTGTGCTATATCCTCCGCAGTTACAGAGCCAAAAAGCTTTCCAGTGCTGCCGGCTTTAACCGACAGGGAGACATTGGCCATATGGATTATTTCCCTTATTCTTCGTGCTTCTTCCAGCTGCCTCTCCTGCTTCTGCTGGCTGACCTGGTTTAAGTGAGAGAGGTCCTTCAGAACTCCTGGAGTCGCCTGAACGCACAGCCCCTTGGGAATCAGGAAATTCCTCGCATAGCCTTCCGCGACGTTAACCAAGGCTCCTTTTTTGCCCAGCCCTGCCACGTCTTGCTTGAGCACTACCTTCATCCGACCGTCGCCTCCCTCCTCCTGAAGTTCAATGCTACATCAAGCACTCCGAGCCACGTCAACAACTGCGCCAGCGTGGGGTTAAAACTCGCAAAAACGGCAAGCGCTATACGCATGCCCTTGGGCAGATTCCACTTCCCCAACCACCAATAACCCACGCTGATGCCTTGGATCATGAAAGCCAGGCTGAAGAAACTGTAGAGGTTTAGCCCTATGTTGTACAACAAAACGCTGTGGTGTGCCTGATTGGTCGCAACTAGAGCTACTCCGGTCAGAAACAACAAAGCAAACCACGACGGGAAACGCCATTCATCGAACTTCGGTAGCTCCGCCACTGAGTAGCCTAAACGTTGCAGCACCGCCCGTAGTACGCTAAAGTTGATAAAAGACTGTATGACTGCGGCTGCCACAAATAATGCCGGGAAAACCACCCGCATTAGTTCGACCGTGGCAGTAAGCATTTTCTTCGCTTGCTCGATCATCTCGGGAGACATGCCCAACCTGGAGTAGATACCGGTGGCAGTTTCGATACCTTGCCGCAACTCTTCCAGCATCTGTGCAGGTTTTACCCCCATAAAAACGAACGAAAGCCCGAGACTCACCAACGTGGAGGCAAGCATGGCCACGGCACCGATTATTAGAATCTCGATAGCGCTGAGCTTCCTGCCCACCCCTATTCCGAAACCGATGCCCACGATGCCAAAGGTAGCCACTATGGCAACCGCATCCAGCGGGCCGATGAGCGAAGCGAGTAGTAATCCTGCCACCACCACTGTCAACAGGCTGAACCGTAGGCCATGTCTTATCTGTATGATGGCTATCGGAACGGGCCATAAGAATACCACCAACGGACCTATGATAGGCACATAGTACCCAATCAGAGAGAGTACCACCGCCACTGCGGCTAACAGGGCGCCTTCCACCAAGGGTCTGGGATTCGTGACATTAGTTCGCCGATGATCCATCGATCTACCGTCCTTCCAGGTAGCTCTGAACCGCTGTGAAATCACCGTACCATTTTTCCAATTCGTGCTCTTCCTCGATATTGAGCTTAATAAGAGCCCGTAAGGCAGTTTCCAACCTCAGTGGACTGATACCTAAATGTCGACCGAGGAGATAACACGATAACATCACGCCCGCTAGCTCATCGCAAATCTCTACTTCGTCCCCCCGGAGGATAGCCTTCAAAGTTGAACCCGTACTCCCGATCAATTCCGCCTTAAGCCATTCGAGTGTTCGAACGTTCTTCGCTATATCCGGAACCCGTGACTGTTCTGTCTTGGCGTCCATCCGGCCATCCGCCATGTCTCAAAACTCCTTCTTAAATTTACGGGGGCACCTGGTGCCCCCGTTTTCGCTTCTCGCGGTCTCACTCCACAGTGAATGGCATCAGCGCTATGTTCCTGGCTCGCTTTATGGCCACCGTAAGTTGCCTCTGGTGCCTCGCGCAGTTACCGGTTATTCTCCTGGGGAGAATCTTCCCTCTATCGCTGACGAACTTCTTCAGTCTGTTAACGTCTTTATAATCGATTTGCTCTATCTTGTCTGTACAGAAGCTACATACCTTCTTCTTGGGCTTCTTGCCCTTATCTTTCTTCACTGGATTGCCTCCTTCGTCTTAGAAGGGAACCGTATCATCTTCCTCTTGATCAGGTATACCAGCAGTGGGATCGCTACCGCCCTCAGGATGTGCTTCTCCGGAGGTCTCAGGAGCAGCAACAGGAACGGCCCCAGCCAGACCTCCACTGGCATTCTTGGGCCTGTCCAGGAAAGCCACGTTGTCGGCCACTACTTCTGCCACTTTCCTCTTTTGACCATCCTGAGTCTCGAAGCTGCGTATCTGAAGTCTACCTTCGACCCCGGCTAGCCGGCCCTTCCCGAGAAAATTTCCACAAGTCTCAGCCAGTTTGCCCCAAACCACTATGTCGATAAAATCAGTATCGTGTTCCCCTTGTTGATTTGTGAACCGCCTGTTCACAGCCAGGGTGAAACTGCATACCTGCTTTCCCCCAGGCGTGAACCTCAGCTCTGGATCCCTGGTAAGCCGCCCGACGAGTACGACCCTATTCAGCGTAGTGACCCGCTCCTCTCATACTGTGAATTATCGATCGGTACGTACGATAAGGTGACGCACGATTTCATCAGTAATCTTCATGACTCGATCTAACTCGGCTGCAGTTGCAGGATTGCCAGTGAAATTCATTACTACGTAGTATCCTTCGCGGTTTCCGTCTATCTCGTAGGCAAGTTTCCTCGTGCCCCATTTATCTATCGAGTCTACGCTGCCTCCCTGAGCCTGAACCAAGCTACTGAAGCGCTCGACCAAAGCTTGATAAGCCTCGTCATCAAGGCCAGGCTTTACGATATACATAATCTCATATTTTGACAATTTTTCACCTCCCTCGGACTAAACGGCCCTGCACTCCCGTGCAGAGCGGGAGTAATAACTGGATCACTACCGGCGGCCTTTGCAACCAAGCACAATTATACACAGCGGCTGGAGTTCTTTTCAATTACGGATCGACAAGGATCGTTCAACTCTTTGTGGGATATGGTGGGCTAAACGAAAACTTTACGTTAAGCATCAAGGCGAAAAGCGGAAGTACAAAACGTCTCCATCTTTTACAACATAGTCTCGGCCTTCAACCCTCAGCAACCCAAGCTCCCTCGCTCGTGGAATGCCCCCAGCCTTCACGAGGGCGTCCCAGGGAACCACCTCTGCTTTAATGAACCCTCGAGCCATCTGGGTGTGTACTTTCTCCGCAGCTTCAATTGCGGTAGATCCAGCTCGAAGGGACCAGGAGCGTGCCTCGTTTTTGTTGGCTGTGAAAAAGCTAATCAAGTTAAGCATCTTGTATCCATTTACGATGATGAGCTGCGATGCTGGTACCGAGATACCGGCATCCTGAGCAAATAGGTCCCCTTCTTCCCCAAGCGCCATCAATTCTTCTTCGAACTTAGCACAGACGCCTATGACTGTAAGGCCCCTACCCTCCGCGTACGCTTGTAGCTCGCGTGCTCCTGGGGAGGACGCCGGATCGCCTGCGTATTTTTCATCAACGTTCGCGACATAGAGCATTGGTTTTGCAGTTATGAGGAATAAGTCTCTGACCAGCGCAAGCGTTTCGGGGCTCAATTCCCTGGCATGGCCATTTCTTAATAGATGCTCTCTCACCGTTTCGGCTGCCTCTAGCCTAGCGATGGCTTCCTTATTTCCGCTCTTCGCCGCGCTCCTTCTCGACTCCAGCTGCCTTTCAACGACAGCCAAGTCAGCCAGCGCAAGTTCGAGATCCACTATCTCCGCATCGCCGCGGGGGTCAGGATCGTCACCGTAAGCTCTGACTACGTGCAGGATCCCATCTACTTCGCGAATATGACCCAGGAATTGATTGCCCAGCCCCTCGCCCTTAGAAGCACCCTTCACGAGCCCCGCGATATCGACGAGTTCAACGGAGGCATAGGTTACGGCTGCGGAACCAGTGATCTCCCTCACCGAGTCAAGCCTCTTGTCTGGTACGGCTACTGTACCTAAGTTTCTGTTGATTGTAGTAAACGGGTAAGGCGCAGTAAGGGCGTTACCTCCCACCACTGCATTGAACAAAGTAGATTTACCTGCATTGGGGAGTCCGACTATTCCCAGAGAAAAGCTCAATTTCATCCCTTCTTGTTTTCTGCGTCTGCGACATTGGGCAGCACTTTCTTAATGGCCTTCTCGAGCTTGACACGCGGAATCAAGAGCCGTCTGCCACAGCCGAGGCATTTCAGACCAATGTCAATTCCCGTCCTGGTAACCTCCCACTTATCGCTACCACAAGGGTGGACTTTCCTGAGTACAAGGATGTCTCCAACCCGTATTTTGATAGGCCTATCCACGAAATCGGACCTCCGTCTGCGCAAGCGTCGTTACAAGCTAGTGGCCTGTAGGTTCAAGTTATCCAGGAGAAGACCGACCAGAAACTCTGCAGCTTTCCGAGAGCCTTTGAAGAATACCGAACTCGCTACCGTTGGCGGTACGGCGAGTATCCCAAGCCGTGCTAGTAGGATGAAGACGGCAGAAGCGATGACTACCCAACAGAGCCCTTTCACCCCTCCTAGTAAGGCCCCAAGCGACCTGTCCGCTCCTCCACCACCCAGCGACCCTACCAATCGATGCAATGTCAAACCGACGAGCGAGATTACAGCCCGACCGGCCACCAAGATAACCAGGAACGATAACAGGTTCACAAGCATCAGCGCAATACTGTTCACCAGCGACGACCGGATCCCGCCCGTCAATGCAGGTGCGCTTGCCCCGGGTACTACCCCGTTGAGGAACTGGACAATACCCGCCATAATCCCAGGATTGCCAGTAAACTTGGAAGCCAATATGGGCGTGTAACGGTATGCGGCCAGAAAAATGAGAATCCCACCCATCAACCCCAGAACGCTCCTCACAAGCCCTTCTGCATAGCCCCTTGAAATCTGGAAGACGACGAAAGCAGCGACCGCCAAGTCGAGGTAATTCGATGCGTTCAAGGCATTCATTCACCTCTTATCGCTATTCGCCCTCAATCCCCATAATATCCAATCGCCCCCCAGAGCGTACAGCCGGTCGCCCGTGGCGTGCGCTGCGCGAGCACCCCCTTCAAGGCTAACATGCCCTACTCGTTCTCCGCCTGGCGTGAAAAGCTCCAGCCCACTCCTCGTAGAGACGGCCACGGTCTGACTCCCCGAGATCAGAGGCCCAAGAGATAGCCCTCTTATGCCGCCTGCTATCGAGCAAGACCATGCTTGAGCTCCGTTGCTCCCTAGCTTGATCAATCGGTCCTTTTTCACCCAGTTTAACAAGGGGATGTTTCCTGTGCCACTAGCTAAGGCGATTATCACCCCGTCATCGCACGGGCACAACGCCAACACGTCGTCGGTGGTATAGTATTTCCATAGTACCTTCCCCGTCAGGTCAAGCCGGACAACGAGGTTCCTCGTAGCCGCGTAAACAGAACCCGCTTCCCCTGCATCTTGAAGACACCGTACCAGGCCTTCAGCACCTACCCACTCACCACGTTTACCTTTGGCCCCATAAAACTCTACAGTAGAACGCAGAGGATAGCCTGGCAGTATCGAACCAATTGCGACCTTCACACCGTCCGGATTAGCGGTTCCGTCGAGCTGGCCTAGCAAAGATATCGCCACAGCCCGACGCCCCTCACGGGGCACACTGTACAGCAATTTACCCCGTTTCACATCCATGACCACCAGCTCCTCCGGTGCCCAAAGCTGCCGGGCATCCGCGGGAGGTCCAGTCTTTCGGACGTAGGCTAAGACGTCGCCCTGCGCATCCACCGCTATCACTTCCGCCTGCTCGCTGGTGACGCTTTTGCCAGATGAATCAACACCCGAAAGCTTTCCTCCTCCGAGCACCCAGATCTTCCCTCCAGCCACCAGCGCCGTCTGAGCCACGGAAGAGCTATTCCAAATGCTAAAAAGTCCACTTTTCTCGTCAAGCCCTTTAATCTCACATCCGCCTGCGGGGGATGGCTCGGCCACCACAAGAGGCACGGCGCTATCACCAACAGCCAGTATAGATCCTGGCGTGGTTGCCCACTTTCCCTCGACTGAAAGGCCGATCCTTTCCTCGGTCCTGCGGGCTTCTACCAGCATGGTCGCGAGCAGCGCCAGTATGACCAAGAAGCAAATCCTCAAAAGAAGATTCGCCTTTATCTTCTTCATGCCCGATTTCCTGTAGGCCACCTTACCTATCTCACGTGCAGGTATAGCAGCAGGCCCACCAGGACGGCGATTGAAATCAACGTTGCGTAGGTCCCGCAACCCAATGCCCCCTTGACGCCCTCGCGTCTAAGAAACTCGACGTACTCCAGTCTGCGTGCCTTCCGCCACGCTCTGCGCGCCTGTCGCTTAAGGCCCAACTTGGCATACGCTGCAGTTATGTTGTGATAGCCCCTTACGAGCTTCGGGTCAATCCTCAATGCCTGCAAATATGCTTCAGCCGCCTCGCGGTACCTGCCTTTGAGGTAGTGCAAGTTGCCTAGGTTCACCCAGGCATCAGTACAAGAAGGCTGACCCTCTAGTACTCTGTGAAGAAGGGTCTCGGCTTCTTCGAGCTTTCCTTTCTTAGCCAGGATAGCAGCACGCTGTGCCAGCACCCGAGGCGATTCTGGGGTTACCCGTTCTAGGTGTTGTAACAAAGCTTCCGCTTCACCTGTGTCATCCCACCGCAGGTTTTCCACGACTCTACTATAAATCTCATTCAAATCCTGTTGCGTGAACACGTTGACCGCTTTTTGGGCTTTATTTCGTTTTATTCTTCGCTTGGAAAGCTACTCCTCCCAGTTTCCAGAAGACAAGTAAAAACCCGCCAATGCTCAATAGTGGGTATAGCCGTTCTACTATCGTGCCCAACCCTAATTGTGCCAACAAGACGGCCATCACACTCAACAATTCGGGGGCCCAGGGCAGTTTTCTTGAAGGGCCTGAGATCAGACCGTAAAGGGCTCCAATAGCCGTGCTGGTTAGAGCCATTGTCAGGACGATGAAATAAGCCCCCCGGACGACATCTCCCCTTACAGAAGAGAGCCTGAGCGCCGGGATCTCAAAAAGCAAACAGTCGGGTTCGAGCAGTTCTGCCACGCACAGCCCGAAAGCCATGAGCCCGATGGTCAGGCCCGCTAGAGCAACTGTCGTCCAATTCTGCCCACCGTTCTGCAGGAAACTGACTGACTTCGAAGCAGATTCCAGGGCCGGAAATGCGACGAGGAAGTTGTAAAGAAAATATATCAGTGCCGAGCCTAGCCAACCCCAGCCTGGTTCAGAGTACCCTGCCAAGCCAAGAGTATACCAGTACTCTCCTTTTTCACAGATACTAGATCCACCGAGCCAGATGGCCCAAAAAAGGAGTACCGGCGCCATGACCGCACTCGCCACGCCCACCCTTCGGAATCCTCCTTTTATCACCAAGTAGCTGACGCCACACATCAAGAGGGCTCCGAAGTTTCTGGGCATGTTTAATTGTTCCATACAAACCCTATCGGAGCTTGCAAGGACGCCCGATACTACGCACACGCCTGCAACGATCACACACATTCGCAGCGCCCCTCCTAGGCACCCAGTTAACTCTGCCATACTAGCCCCTTGTTTTGCTTGGGTTATGGTTATCGCGCCGAACGCACCCAACAGCACCCCGGTTACTAGACAACCCTTAAGCCCGTCCCTGCCGTAGCGAGCGAAGAAATACGCGATCTCTCTACCCGTCGCGAAGCCCGCCCCTACTACGGTGCCGAGGTAGATTGAGAACATGCTCAACCGGTCCAAAAGCACCAGCCCGCATCACACCCCGTTAACCTTTTGAATCATATGCGCAAGTCCAAAGCACATATAATCAAAACGCGGTGGGGGCAACGATGGAGCAAGATAGACTCCAGAAAAGCGTATACCGGGTAAATGTGGTCGAAGTAGATGCTGCCGAGAAGCTAGGCAGCCATCTTGGTACCCTGCTGGGCGACGCAATAAAGGCTTGCCCTTTACTCTTATGCATCGGCACCGATAGGTCTACAGGTGACTCGCTTGGCCCACTAGTAGGTTCCATGTTGGCAGATTCCGGGATTGAACTCAAAGGCAGGTTACGCATCCTAGGCACCCTCGATAATCCGGTTCATGCAGGGAACCTGCTACGCAGTCTGAAGGAGTTCTCCGCCTTTTCGGGCGTGACGGTCGCGCTGGACGCCTGCCTAGGCACCATGGGTCAGGTAGGAAACGTGACCGTTGGACGAGGGCCGCTCAAGCCGGGCGCTGGTGTACGAAAGATACTACCAGAGGTAGGCGATTACTTTATAACTGGAACGGTCAATATCGGCGGGTTCGCAGATTACCTCGTGCTTCAAAATACCAGATTAAGTCTCGTAATGAAAATGGCCCGGGTCATCGCCACGGGCATAGCCATATGCTTTGGCCTTCATCCATTCAAAGGGCCTCTTATGGAAGCCTTTCCTTTAGCTCTGCCAGGATTTCATCAGGCGTCTTCCCACTTGCCGTAATTATCGGCGCAACGGTGCCAGGCTCCTGGAAGTTGAGCATGTCTTCGCTCCCGCCCGTAAGCACGATCGCATCAGCGGACTTCCACTCGTCTGCACCCGTGCCTATCACCTCGTAACCTTCCCGTTCAAGAGCCAGCCTTACCGGTCTGAGTCCTTCCTCCACAGCTATTATTCTTTTCGCCACTCCCATCCCCCCGCCTGTAAGCCTTCGTCACCGATAGTCTTACCCGCGCGGAGGATGTTTATCACTTCCTCATCGGAGACCTGATGGAAATCCACATACCAATTGCCCACACAAACGAAGTCTTCTGGAGTAGATAAGCAGATCACCCCGTCCACCCATCTCGCCAACGCTTCCAAGACATCCTTGGGCGCCACTGGCACCGCCAGCACTATCTTGCTGGCCCCGGCGCGCTTGAGACTTTCGATCGCCGCCCTAACCGTGATCCCTGTAGCGACGCCATCGTCAACGAGAACCACGGTCTTCCTCGCTGCCTCCGGGATGCCCTCCTTCTGCCCGTATACTTTTGCCCTGCGGCTGATTTCCTGGAGCACCCCTTTAGCAAGGGCAAACAGCTCTTCAGAGGGTACTTGCGCCCACGTAGTCAGTTTTTCGTCCACCGTAATGGTACCGTCCGGGCCGACGGCCCCGATAGCCAGCTCAGGATTAAACGGGGCACCAATCTTACGCGCGATCACGAGTCGTAAGGGACAGCGAAGGACTTTCGCAACTTCGCCAGCCACGACCACTCCGCCACGAGGTATCCCAAATACAACGGCTTCGCCCCCATCTTGTCCATGGGAGCGAAGCCATTCGAGCACCTTCTTACCCAGTTCAACCCCAGCGTGCTGCCTATCGAGGAACATCAGGCACCACTCCGCTTGAAGGCATTGTCAGGATTATTTTGCCCACTCTCCACAGCCGGTACAATAGTATTACCGATGGATGGGGTAACCTCTACTTTAGAAGCTTCCTTCCGCATCTGCGTTTTTCCCGTGAATAAAGCACCCGTCTCTATCGCAAGTTCCGAGCAATCGATATCTCCCACCACCCTCGCGGTGCTCGCCAGTTCCACCCTCCCGGCGGTGACATTTCCCAATATTTCCCCTGAAACGGATACAGACTTCGCCTTCACAGAGGCCGCAATCCTTGCCGATGCTCCCACGATCAGATCTCCCTGGCATTGTACGTGCCCTTCCACCTGACCGTCGATGCGTACGCTACCTTCGCTGATGAGTTTGCCCTCTATCTTAACGTTCTTCCCTATTAAAGTCTCGATTGCTTCTGGTACGCCTGTATTCCTTCTTCCCAGCATGACCGGATCACCTTCCGTAGGGCAAGTACTTCAAAGGGTCAACGTCCACTCCGTTCACGACCACCTGATAGTGCAGGTGAGGACCGGTGGCTATGCCGGACGTGCCCACTGCAGCGATGACTTGCCCCTTTTTCACGGCCTGTCCCACTCGAACGTAAATCTTCGAGGCATGCCCATAATAAGTCTGAATGCCATACCCGTGGTCTATGATAATCAGCCTGCCCAGACCGCCCTTCCACCCGGCAAATCTCACCACTCCATCTCCCGCGGCGTAGACAGGCGCACCGTATGCAGCGCCGATATCAACGCCTTCATGGTAGCTGCTTGCATAACGGGACGGCGGTCTTCGGTACCCAAAACGCGACGTCAACGTGCCTCGTGTGGGCCATATGTTTGGTTTAGCATGCAGATAGGCGACAAGCGCTTCGGCGTAGCCTCTCAGCGCTAGCATCCGTTGCTCGGTGGAACTTGCAGCTTCAGACAGTGCACGGAATTCCTCTCTCAACTCGTCGAGCTTCGTCAGGCTTTCCCTTGCCTTTTGAGGCTGACCGACGAATCCGAGGATGAGGCCGGCCCTTACGAGGCCCGCCGAGCTCGACGGGGTCGCTTTGCTCGATTTGTTCGAAGATACGCTACTGTGGATTTCGCCACCTACATTGATCCCTTCCTTTTGAAGCAACTCACGAATCTGGCTCTCAAGCTGGATTACTCGTTGAAGCTTAGTACGCGCATCTTGGGCCTCGCTAGCAAGCTGAGCTATCTGCGCCTGTTGCTCCGCATTGATCTGCCTGAGCTCTCTCAACTCAGCCATATTACGACCCATTTTAAGGTAGTTGACAGCAAACGTGATTGAAACCGCTGAAGAAAGTAATATACTTGCTAATATTCGCCTCACCGTGCCAGGCGCCAACGACCTTTTGAAAACTTTCTGTGGTCCGTGAGGAATTATTACAACGGTCACCGCTGGAATTCTCTTGGCAAGTCTACCCCAAAATCCTAACTGTTCGCGATTTAACATTTCCAACCTCCGACAACCTGCCCTTGAAATAGCAGCATGCAATAGTTCTACGCGTTCTGGCAAAACTCCTTCAGGCCGGTTTAGAAAAGCCAAAAGTACCAGGCGACTTCTCTTTTAGGAGAAAAAGTCCTTAAGTGCAGAAAGGAGAGGCACTATGATCAACCCGGGTAGCATGTTGGCCACCCTGAGGCGCGTAACCCCCAGGATATTCAACCCAATTGCGATGAGCAGAACCCCACCGGTCTCATGGAGTTCCGCCTCAGCCATCGTCAGAATCCCTTTTATCGATCGAGCAAAAAGTGCTAGTAGTCCTTCATATGTGAGCACTGGTCCGGCAGAGAGGGCAACGCCCGGACCGTATGTATTAGCCAACACTATCGAAGCCACTCCGTCCATAACCGCTTTGACCGTTAGGATGTGGTGTTGCCCCGTCAGGCCGCTTTCGAGGCTTCCGGTTATGGCCATGGCTCCCACGCAAAAAAGCAACGTACTTGCCATAAAACCGTCCACGATTTCATTCGACCCCGGGCTATGGTTAATCTTCCTTTCCAGCCAATCACAGGCACTTGCAATTCGTCCCTCGATTCGCAACGACTCACCCGCTATCGTCCCTAAGACCAGGGCAGCAAGCACCATGAGGGTATCCGCCTTCCCCAGCACCATCTTGATACCGAGCGTAAGGGTAATCAGCCCGAGGACACACATTACAGGTTCCCGAAGTCCGCTCTTCATCGCCCTACCCGTAAGTAAACCGATCAGGCTACCAATTAGAATGGCAATTGCGTTCACCAAAGGCCCGATCAAGCTTGTCTCTCCTGTACCCCATGTTCCACGTGGAACATTCCATCATTCTGCGGCAGACGTACATCCGACAAGTTCCAATACCCTTTCAAGATCCTCTGCGCTAAAGTAAGAAATCTCCACCTTCCCTCTCACCGGGCTCCCCACCACCCGCACGCGCGTGCCCAAGCGCTCGGCCAAAGCACTCTCCACGCTCCTCCTCCACGCCACGGCTTCCAGGCCCTCGCTCTCAGTTCCCTCAGGGACCCCCGAGCAAGGCTCATACCGCTTGTCCTCTCTTCCCTTCCTCCTCCCGAGCCGCCTTACTGCTTCTTCCGTTTCCCTCACCGATAAGCCCTTGCGAACGACGTCCTCACACAGGGCAAGAATGTCCTGCTGCCTCTCCAGCCCCAGGAGTGCCTTGGCATGCCCCATAGACAGCTCGCCTCGCCGGATGCTCTCCTGCACACGCGGGGGTAACTGCAGCAGCCGAAGCGTATTGGCCACCTGCGACCGGCTTTTTCCCACACGCTTCGCGATCTCCTCCTGGCTCAACCCGAACTCAGAAGCCAGCTTCCTATACGCCTCTGCCTCTTCCATCGGGTTTAAGTCCGTCCTCTGGAGGTTCTCAATCAATGCAACCTCCAACAACTCGCTGTCGCTCATCTCCCGAACCACTGCGGGTATCTTCTTAATTCCCGCCTTGACGGCTGCACGCCATCGCCGTTCCCCCGCGACGAGCTCATAGGCATCGCCAATCAACCGTACAACGATCGGTTGCACCACCCCGTGCGACCGAATCGACTCAGCAAGCTCCTCCAGCTTAGCCTCATCGAACGCTTTCCGCGGCTGGTACCTATTAGGCCGAATCTTCTCTACCTCAATCTCCACCACGCCTTCTCCCGACGCCTCTTCTGCCTCCGGGATCAGCGCGGCAAGGCCTTTACCCAACCCGCGCCTGCCCACGTTCCACCACCTCCCGCGCCAGCTCACGGTAGACTTCCGCACCGCGAGACCTACCGTCATAATGTATCACCGGCAGTCCAAAACTCGGAGCCTCGCTAAGCCGTACATTCCGAGGAACGATCGTCTTGTACACCTTCCCACGGAAATACCTCTTCACCTCTTCAACTACCTGAATCGACAGGTTAGTCCTGCCGTCGAACATCGTCAGCAACACGCCCTCCACCACGAGCTTAGGGTTCAACTTTTGCTGCACTAACTTGATCGTCTTAACAAGTTGCCCCAGCCCTTCAAGTGCATAATACTCACACTGGATCGGCACCATCACGGAATCAGCCGCCGCCAGCGAATTCAATGTGAGCAAACCTAAAGAAGGCGGGCAATCGAGCAGGGTATACGAATACATCGTCCTCGCGCTCTCCAGAGCCCTCGCCAGCCGTCTTTCCCGGTCCGGCACCCCAACCAGCTCGACCTCCGCCCCAGCAAGATCGGCTGACGCAGGTACAAGCCATAGTTTGCTCCACGCCGTGCTCATCACCACATCTCTCAACTTCGCTTCCCCCAGCAGCACCTCGTACACGCCTCTGCGCACTCGCATTTTGTCTACTCCAAGGCCCGTCGTACAATTGCCCTGGGGGTCCACATCCACCACCAGCACCTGCTCCCCCAGCTCCGCAAGGCAAGCCGCCAGGTTCACGACGGTAGTCGTCTTGCCAACCCCACCCTTCTGGTTGGCTACCGCGATGATCCGACCCATTTACTCACCCCTGCACAGATCTCGCTTTGCTCCCTTGCCCCAGCTCTATTCGCACCAAAACTTCAATACATCCATCTTCCTCTTTCTCCTCAAGTACTGCACTAACCCCGCTCTTCTTCAACTCCCGAAAGATTTGCCTGAACGAATTCAAGAAAATCCTGATGTCGCGCACAACCCTAATCTTCCTCGCGCCCCTCAGCCCGCCAGTGCCCTCTCTCCTCTCATTCTTCCACCGAGCAAGCTCGTCCCCTCCCGCCACCCTTTCCACCTCGGCCTCCAGCCTCTCCACCGTCCACCGCTCCGCCGCAGCAAGCTCAAACAGCCGCACCTGTTCCGCCTCGGACGCCAGCTTGAGCAGCGCCCGAGCATGCCTCTCCCCAATCACACCGGCGGCAATACCCTCCCTCACCTTCTGCGGAAGCCTCAATAGTCGCAGCTTATTTGCTACAGACGACTGACTCCTTCCAACCTTCTGCGCTACCTCCTGCTGCGACCACCCGAACTGCTCCATCAGCCGCTGGTACCCGGTCGCCTCCTCAATAGCGCTCAAGTCGCTCCTCTGCAAGTTCTCCACCAACGCTAAAACGGCGGTCTCTTCATCCCCCACCTCCCGAACCACCGCAGGCACCTTGCTTACCCCTGCAAGCTTGCACGCTCTCACGCGCCGTTCCCCCGCGATAACCTCGTACCCCGCTCCCACCCGCCGCACCACGATGGGCTGAAGAACTCCATGTTCCTTTATAGACGCCGCCAACTCCTGCAACGCCTCATCGTCGAACTGCGTTCTGGGCTGAAAGGTACTGAATATGAGCGAGTCGACCGGTACCTCTTGAACCGACCCTCCGCCGCCCTTCTCAATCAATCCTGCCATGATTCGGCGCAAACCACCCGCCAAGTGGCTCACCCGCCTTACCAGAGCTTACCAGCTAGCGTTTAATTCGACAGAATGCCCGCCAAAACCTTCCCCGGATTATGTTAAAGGGCGCTTGAAAGGAACGCCGCTGCGCCTCGGATATTTCTCAGGTGTAGACCTCGCCTTCTGGAAAGCCAGAACTACCCTCTCCCCATAGCCGCCCGGGAGCTCGAGCCGGAGCACTTTCTCCATCTCTAACCCGAGCTCCAGCGCTGCCCTCTTGGCTTCACCCGCCTCTTCTACACCCTTCCGGCCTCTCATGGCAATAACGACACCGCCCCGCCTCACGAGTGGCGCCGTCACCTCCAGAACGCTGGGAAGCCCTCCCACGGCCCTACTTAAAGCCGCATCGAAAGTCTCCCTCCACGGCCCTCGCCCAACTTCCTCCGCCCGTTCAGGCACAACCAAACCGCGCATCCTGAGTTCACGCACGCACCTCGCCAGAAAGCCCGCCTTCTTCTCGTTCGCCTCAATTAGCGCCAGAGAGCCAATTCCCAACTGAATAGCCACAACCAAGCCCGGATACCCAGCTCCGCTTCCCACGTCAACAAACCGCCCCACGCCTAACCCCACGCCTAAATCGCCCATCACATTCACCACGGTCAGACTGTCCACGTAGTGCTTTACAGCTCCATCCCTGGTAGCTACTACGCTGGTCAGACCGCAAACCTCGTTACATTCCCTCACAAGCTGAAAATGATCGTACATCCGTTCGGCCGCTTCCGCACTCACAAAGATCCCTAAGGGCTTCGCGGCCTCCACAACTGCACGAACGAACTGCTCACGATCTTCCCCCACACATGCCTCATCCCGCACGAGCTCCACGCCGCCCTCGCTCAAGATAAATCAGCAGTACTGCGATATCTGCAGGCGAAATGCCCGCCACCCGCATCGCCTGTCCTATCGAAAGCGGGCGTATCTTCTTCAACTTCTCCCTTCCCTCCGTCGACAAGCCCACTACCTCATCGTAGTTCAAATCTGCAGGCAACAGCTTTCGCTCCTGCCTGTGAAACCTCTCCACCTGCGCTCGCTCCCGCTCGATGTAGCCTTCGTACCGTATCTCCGTCTCAAACTCCTCGCGCACACTCCTCTCGAGCGCTGGAAGAGACGCATCAATGGCTCTCAAAGCCTCGTACGTCACACCTGGCCTCCGCAACAGCGTACCCACAGTTACACGTCCCTGGACCGGCGAACTTCCGGCCTTCCTTAGCAGCTCATTGACTTTTTCAAGATCCGTCATTACATAGTCCTTTAACCCGCGCGCGCCGCGCAACTTCTCAACGAAATCCAGGTACCGACGGTAACGTTCATCCGAAACAAGCCCGATTTTTCTCCCTAGCTCGGTCAGCCTCATCTCTGCCGTGCCCGTCCGGAGGGATATCCTGTATTCTGCCCGCGCCGTCATGATGCGGTAAGGCTCATCGATCTCCTTGTTAATCAAATCATCTATCAGAACGCCTATATACCCCTGGGCCCGACTTAGCACGACAGGCTCCTCGCCTCGCAGGAAACGTACCGCGTTTATTCCCGCCACGATGCCTTGACTCGCCGCCTCCTCGTAACCGGAAGTCCCGTTCACCTGCCCCGCGAAGAAGAGACCTCTCACCCTCTTGCTTTCCAGCCACGGCTGCAACTGGTAGGGCTTAACATAATCATACTCTATCGCGTAGCCCGGCCTCACGATCTCCGCCTCTTCCAACCCCCTAATACTGCGAATCATCTCCAGTTGCACGTCCTCAGGCAGACTCGTCGACAGTCCTAGCAAGTAAACCTCTCTCGTTTCCAGCCCCTCCGGCTCGAGGAACACCTGGTGCCTCGGCTTATCTGCAAATCGCACCACCTTATCCTCAATCGAAGGACAGTAGCGCGGGCCTCGCCCCTTTATCACCCCGCAATAAAGAGGGGCCCTGTGAAGGTTCCGCCTGATAATCTCATGAGTTCTCTCGTTCGTCCACGTAAGGTAACACGGCACCTGCTTCAGCTCGTGCTGGGGGGTCATCACCGAAAAGAACGAGGGTTCAGCATCCCCTTCCTGCGGAGTCATAACACTGAAATCGACGCTATCCCGATCAACCCGTGCCGGCGTCCCCGTCTTGAAGCGGCCCAATTCAAATCCCAGTCGCACCAAACACTCCGAAAGTCCTTTCGCCGCAAGCTGACCCTGTGGCCCAGCCTCGTACGCCACTTCCCCCGTAATTACCCTGCTGTTCATATACACCCCTGACGTGATTATCACGGCACGCGCAGCGTACCTCGCACCGCCCCGCGTTACCACTCCCGTAACTCGCCCCGAGTCGCAGGCTACCTCTACAGCCATTCCCTGCTTTACCACTAGCCCCTCCTGCGCCTCGAGCACCTTGCGCATCTCGATGTGATACTTCCGCTTATCGCACTGAGCACGCAAGGCCTGAACTGCAGGCCCCTTTCCGGTATTGAGGGTCCTGACCTGTATCATTGCCCTGTCCGTGTTCAAGCCCATCTCCCCCCCAAGGGCGTCGATCTCGCGTACAAGGTGACCCTTCCCAGGCCCCCCCACAGAAGGGTTACAGGGCATCAAAGCGATATTATCCAGATTCACCGTTAGTGCCAGCGTACGGAACCCCAAGCGGGCACACGCCAGTGCCGCCTCGCAGCCCGCATGGCCCGTGCCGATCACCACCACGTCGTACTCACCAGCATCAAACATATAAACGCTCACTTCCCAACACAAAACGTGCTGAAAATCTGGTCGATAACGTCCTCCGTAACATTCTCACCAGTAATCCTCCCGATCACTTCCGCTGCCTCACGCAGCTCCACGCAAACCAAGTCCAGCGGGTCCCCGCCCTTCAGCTCTTCTTCTACACGAACACACACCTCTCGCGCCTCCTCCAGCGCGCGCTTATGTCTCACCCTCGTGACTAAGCCGCTTCCCACCTGCTCAGACTGAAGCGTCTTACGTACGATTTGCCTCTTGAGCTCGTCTAACCCCGCACCGGTCTTTGCGGAGACCCTAACAACTGGGCTGCCAAACCCCAGCCGGCTGGCTTCTTCGGCCCGCACCATACCACGCCCAGCGTCTATCTTGTTGACTACCACCAATCCCCTTTCGCCCTTCAGAGCCTCCGATACTATTTCCCGGACCTGCCAATCTTCCGCAGTCAAGCCCGTTTGATCGTCCACAACCAGCAGCACCAAATCCGCCGCTCGCGCCTGACCCACCGCTCTCTCCACGCCAACCCCTTCGACTACGTCCTTCGTATCCCTGATACCAGCGGTATCGGCTAGTGTGACCGCCACGCCGTTGATATCCGCCACTTCAGTCACGACGTCGCGCGTCGTGCCCGGCAAATCCGTTACAATCGCCCTCTCCGCCCCTAGTAAGGCGTTCATCAGCGATGACTTACCCACGTTAGGCTTACCTACGATGGCCACCTTCAAGCCCTCTCGAACGATTATCCCCTGCCTGGCCGAACTCAGCAATTCGTCGATCTCTCCTATAATCCGCTGGATATCTTCGATCAACTGCGGCCTCTCGGGCTCAGGCACCTCGTCCTCTGGAAAATCTATCGACCCTTCAATCGACGCCAGCATATCCACCAAACCGCGCCGAAGCTTTCTAACCCTGCGGGACAGGGAACCCCTTAGCTGATCCACCGCTACTCTCAGTGCAGTCTCCGTTTGAGCCCTTACCAAGTCTATTACCGCTTCTGCCTGCGCAAGGTCTATCCGGCCGTTCAGGAATGCCCTTTGCGTGAACTCCCCAGGCTCTGCCAATCTCGCCCCTAGATTCAGTACAGTCTCCAGCACCATCCCCAGAACCGCCTGGCCACCATGACATTGTATTTCGAGCACGTCTTCCTTCGTATAACTGCGCGGCGCAGGCATTACCACCGCAACACACTCATCCAGCACCTCACCGGAGTCCTTCACTGCACTTCCCAGGCCTACCCGCCAACCCCGCTCTTCCCAAAAACCTTTCCGCGCTGGCCGGAAGACCCGCCTACCTATCTCAAACGCTCGTACTCCACTGATCCTCACAATGCCTATCCCCCCTTCGCCCGGGGGAGTAGCTATAGCAGCGATGGTATCCTCCTCATTTGGTCCGCGCACACTTCTCACCACCCACTAATACCAAAAACCGGTGGCCGCCGCGCAACCACCGGTAAGAGACCCTTACGCTTTAGAGGCTCAACCCCTTTTCAGACTGATTACCACGTGCCTGTACGGTTCGTCCCCTTCGCTGTGAGTGCTCACTTCGGGATCTCCCTGCAGCGCCATATGTACGACACGCCTTTCAGCCGCGCTCATTGGCTCCAGTGCAACCGGTCTCCTGGTACGTTTTACTCTTTCTCCTGCCCTACTCGCCACCCGTCTCAGGGTCTCTTCACGCCGTTTTCTATACTCCTCTATGTCGAGCACTACTTTCCTCTTATCCTGATCATCTCTACCCACAGATAAGTTAATCAAATACTGCAACGCGTCCAACGCCCTACCTCTATGGCCTATCAGGGCTCCGGCCGACTCCCCCTTAACTTCGATATACAGGTACTCCTCACTCTCCCTCACCTGCACATCGGCATCCACGCCTATCGCCCTGAAAATATCCTCAACGAAACGCTTGCACCTGCTGATCCTGCTTTCCCTCTCCCTGACCCTAACAACTGCTTCTCGCCCCCCAAGAAACCCGAACAACCCTTTACTGGGCTCCTCAACTACCTCGATATCCACCTCGTCCCTAGTTAACCCGAGTTCCGCCAAGGCCGCAGAGACCGCTTCCTCCACGGAGCGACCTCTTTTTTCAACAGCCCTCATGTCCCCTTAGCCTCCTCTTTCCTAACACGCGGCTTTGGCAGCAAAAAGCGCTCCCCAATGCTCCAGATGTTGCTCACAACCCAATATAACGAAAGCGCTGCCGCAAACCGCATGGCCATCCACCAAATCACGAGCGGGAATACGTAAAGCATGGCCCCCTGCCCCGACTCGCCAGCAGGCATACTTACTTTGAACTGGATGAAAGTCGTCAGACCGGCGAGCACAGGGAGGACCACTTTCTCCGGCTGCCCCAGGGTGATCCCCAGGAACACCGCATCCTTCAACGGTTCATACCTCTCCAGCGCCTGTAAGAAAGCGATCAAGAACGGAAACTGTATCAGCAGCATAAGGCAACTGCCCAAGGGGTTTACCTTGTTTTCTTTGAAGAGCGCCGCCAGCTCCTCATTCATTTTCTTGGGATCGTTCTTATATTTCTTCTGAATCTGGTTGATGAGCGGTTGCAACTCCTGCTGCTTCAGCATGGACCGCGTCTGAGAAATGCTCAGAGGAAGCAGTACTAGCCGTAGAACCACTGTAAACAAGATGACCGCCAGACCGTAGCTGGAGGTAAGCTGGTACAGCACCTCGATCCCTTTCATCATTACTTCGGCCAAAAACGACAACTTAATCCCCCCAAGGACGCAGCCTGCCCTACCTCACTGGATCGTAGCCACCTCTGCCGAAAGGGTTACATCTCAACACCCTCCATACGGCCATGCCGGCTCCTTTAACTATACCATATTTCTCCAGTGCTTCTATGGCGTAGCTCGAGCAACTCGGATAATATCTACAACAGGGCCGCTTAAGCGGGCTCAGCCATCGCCGGTATGCCTTAATGCACCACACCGCAACCCGTACCGCGATCACTTCCATGCTACTTCGCGACATGACATTCCTCCAGAGCTTCCTGTAACTCACCCACGAGGTCTAGCTCTCTCCCAGCTCCCCTTCGTACACTGACCACTACCCAGGCATCCTCAGCTAGCCTATCCGCTTGCTTCCTCCAGCTCTCACGTATTACCCTTTTGAGCCGGTTCCTGCTCACGGCGTTCGCGGCTGTGCTTTTCGGAATGATCACCCCTAGCCTGCGGTCACCCTGTCCCTCCAACACCCACACGCTCAGGTTTTTGCCTACCCGCTTGCGTCCGTTGCGAAACACTTTGCGGAACTCCCATGTCTTCCTTATTCGGCCAGCTCCGCCCAATCACGAACGCCCCCAATGCCCTGACGCGACAGTTCCTTCTACCCGCGTATTCTTCAGGCTACACACAGCCGCTTCCGGCCTTTCGCTCTTCGTCGTTTGAGAACGTTTCGTCCACCTTTTGTGCGCATCCTAGCACGGAAGCCATGCACCCTCAATCTCCTCCGAACTTTCGGTTGCCACGTTCGTTTCATACCTCTACCCCCGTTAGATTCCAGCTAACAATGCAAAAAGATTATATCCACCGCCTATTCCTCCAGTCAAGGAAACTATCCACAGTCCGTCTTGTCGGTAGCCTTCCTCATCTGGTATAGTATTGGTGCGCTCACCGCCGGGGAACCCGGCGTTTTGTGCTATTATCCACATCTTGTTGATAAACCTGTGAATAAAAAGTTAATTTCTTATAAACGTCTTCGCGAGTCTCCGGGGTTTTGAAGGAACCGAGGCCCTTTGTTTTCAAGTTGTTTTGCCTCCGATCCGAAATACGGTTATGCAAGGCTGAGAAAATACGTGTTTAAACCCACATTCTACTCTAAAGGGTGGTACTCATGGATTCTGAACTTGAACAACTCTGGGATCGAGCCTTACACTACGTCCAAACTCAAATCTTGAAGCCAAGTTTCGACACCTGGCTCAAGCAGAGTAAGCCTCTGGCCCTTTACGGCGATACCCTCGTAATAGGCTTACAAAACGATTTTGCCCGCGAATGGGTCCAAAGCCATTATTCCGAGCAGCTTCGCGAAGCGCTAAAAACCACCTCAAGAAGAAGCTTCAATGTGAAATTCGTGATTTCTCCACGAAGCAATGACTCGCCCGCATCGCAGGAGGACCAAGAAGCGCCTGTCCTGCCTGAACTCGCTGCTACGTGCCAGCCCTGCACGCAGGCAGCACCGCAAGCAGCACAGCCTTGCGACTACCATGGACAACGACTAAACCCAAAGTACACCTTCGACACTTTCGTCGTAGGTCCATCCAATCGCCTCGCTCATGCGGCTTGCCTTGCAGTCGCCGAGGAGCCTGCCAAGGCATATAACCCTCTTTTCATCTACGGCGGAGTGGGCCTCGGCAAGACCCATCTCATGCAGGCTATTGGCCATTACTCGCAACTGAATTATCCCAATATCAAAGTAGTCTACGTTTCCTCAGAGACTTTCACCAACGAACTCATTATGGCAATCAGGCAACGCGACACAATGGAGTTCCGTAACCGCTATCGAAACGTGGACATCCTCTTGATAGACGACATTCAATTCCTCGCGGGCAAAGAGGGCACGCAGGAAGAATTCTTCCATACCTTTGATGCCCTCCATCACGCCAATAAGCAGATCGTTATTTCGAGCGACAGGCCGCCACGCGAAATCGCCACTTTGGAGGAGCGGCTTCGCACACGCTTCGAGTGGGGCCTCATATGCGATATTCAGCCTCCCGATCTCGAGACCCGCATCGCCATTCTTCGTAACAAAGCGGCTCTCGACGGGGTCGATGTTCCTCCCGACGTCATCCATTACATAGCTTCTCGCATTGAGACGAACATCCGGGAACTCGAAGGTGCACTGATACGCGTCGTTGCTTACGCTTCCATGAACTCGAAGCCCGTCGATATCGATTTGACGATTGAAGCACTGAAGCACCTGGTGCCTCCTGACTCCAAAGCGACCATAACGCTCTCTATGATCCAAGAAGCAGTGGCTTCCTATTACTCTCTTTCCCCGGAGGATCTAACTGACAAGAAACGCAACCGTTCGGTCGCATTCCCACGCCAGGTCGCAATGTACCTTTGTAGAGTGCTTACCGACGCGTCCCTCCCTGTAATTGGTCAGCATTTCGGCGGCAGGGACCACACTACCGTATTGCACGCATTCAACAAGATCTCCGAGCAACTTCGTCACGATCCCGCACTAGCCGAGACCATCGAAAGTCTTACACATACACTTAAGAGGAAGACAGCTCATTGAACCGGGGAAAAGGAGTGAATTTCCGGTGGAAAAACGCCTACTTGATCCACAATCTACATCGACCAGGACAAAGCCTGTGAATGTGTTGATAGCCCCCTATCCCTTTCCACACGTCTATGCACACCCCGGCTCCCTTCGGCCGCTGCGATTTCAAACCTTATCAACAACTACTCCCCTCCTACTACTATGACTACTTTCTGTTTTCAAAATAACTAGAAGGAGGCAACTCACATGAGACTTCTCATAGCGCAAACTACACTTACCGAAGCACTACAGGCCGCCTCATACTTCACACCCAACACGACTCTCTCCAACATCCCTCCGGCTGTACGTTTGCTTGCTGAAGGAAACGAGGTCTACATCTCATGCGGCAGTTTCGACCACTCATTTGAGTGCCACCTCTCAGCTGAAATCATAGAGACAGGCGAAAGCCTGATACCGTACAGGATATTCTCTGAAGTCGTGAGGAGACTGCCGCCTGGCTCACTTTTGCTTTCCATGGATCAAGAACACGGATTCCTATCCATCAGTCAAGGGAACTCGTCATACAATCTTAATGTGCTTTCCCCAGAATCTCCCATACCCACTGAAGGACCTCAATCGTACGAGTATAAAGTGCAACTGAGTTCGGCAGATTTCCGAAGGCTTGTTACCAGCACTAGCTTTGCCGCTTCTACGGACCAGTCCAGAGAAGTAATGACGGGGGTTTCTATTTCCTGGGAAAACCAGTGGCTGTCCATGGCGGCGATTGATGGCGTCAGACTTGCATACAACCGCATCGATCCAGGTAGCGCTCCGCCAAAGGAACTTCTGGCTGTAGTGCCGGCTAAGACATTGAATGATGTGGCGAGGTTGGCAGCAGAAAAAGAAAGTGTGGAGCTCGAGTTCTCGGATAGGAAAGTTGGGTTCATAGCAGGCAATTATAAGGTTACCAGCAGGACTCTTGAAGGGAAATTCCCAGCATACAAGGAAATAATGAAATTCGAACAAGGCACGAAAATAGAATTGGACAGCGCAAGTTTCATGTCGGCTCTGGAACGCGTATCCTTGTTTAGCAAGGATCCAGACAAAGCGGTGCTAATCGAGGTTCAGCCGGAAAAGATAGTGCTGGGGTCAAGATCACAAGAAGTTGGGAGCGCCAAAGAAGAGCTTCCCGCAACGGTGTCAGGCGACTTGATGAGAATCTCTTTTAATGCGCGTTACCTCATTGAAGGTATAAAAGCAGCCGGAGAGGAGAAGGTTGCTCTCATACTGACAGGTCCCGCTTCGAAAGCGCTGGTTCACGCGCCAGCCTCTGAGAAGTCGAATGATTACCGATACGTGTTGATGCCACTAAGGATGCAGTGACATTGACATGGAGAAAGAAATCAGGCTGAAAGGAAACTTCATAACCCTCGGTAGCCTAGTCAAACTGGCTCTTCACTGCTCTGGTGGCGAGGCCAAACACATTGTGCAATCAGGGCAGGTCTACGTTAATGGGGAGCGTGAACTGAGGCGGGGGAGAAAGCTCTTGCCCGGAGACAGGGTAACTGTTGACGGCTATGAAGGGGAATTCGTCGTTCGTGGTGCGACGGGTACCGAATGAATATAAGATCGCTAAGGCTAGATAACTTCAGAAACTACGAGAGGCTCAGCTTGAATCTTTCTGACGGGATAAATTTCTTTTCGGGCCCCAACGCTGCTGGGAAGACCAATCTGCTTGAAGCTGTCTACCTCCTGGCGACAGGCCGTTCATTGAGAGCGATGAAACACGGTGAAATGATCAGGTGGGGAGCCGACTGGATGTACTTGAAGGCAATCGTAGAAGCCAAGGCGGGAGATCTCGAAATAGAGGTGGCTGTCAACCAGGAGGGGAAGTCGTCCAAGATAAACGGAGTCAATTCGAAAAGAATTCACGAGCTCCTCGGCAACCTCAGAGTGGTTTTCTTTTCTCCCGACGAAATTGCTCTCGTCAAGGGGCCCCCCGTCGTGCGCCGGAAGTACATCGATCTACAGATTTCGCAGGTAAGCAAGGCCTATTACCGCTTTGCCCTGCTCTACTACAGGCTTCTCGGACAGAAGAACGCATATTTGAAGGATCACAATGGCTCGTCGGTCGACTCCAAATTGCTCGATTCGTGGGACGAAGCATTGGCTTCCACCGGAAGCCAATTGATGGCAGCTCGGTTTAAGGCGCTTCAGGCTCTTGCAGAAAACTCTTCCAGGTACGTCGGAGAAATGACTGGGGATAGAGAGAAGTTTCACATCGCCTATGTCCCCTCGGTTAACCTAAACCTGCAAGAGCTGCTGCGCGACGGCCAGGGTGGGATCACCAGACTACAAGCCGAGCTTCAGGCCGCCATCAAGGAATCCAGAAGCGTTGAGCTGGCGAGGAGGGTATCCGTCGTCGGCCCGCATAGGGACGACCTGAGATTTGAACTGGACGGGAAAGACCTTCGTGCTTATGGCTCGCAAGGGCAGCAACGTACTGCTGTATTGGCTCTCAAGCTCGCAGAAGTGGATTTCATAAGCGAGGCGACAGGAGATACTCCGGTGCTGCTCCTCGACGATGTATTCTCAGAACTGGACGAGACCCGGAGAGGCTTGCTTCTAAAGGTACTCAGCGGCAAGATTCAGTCTATGATTACCAGTACGGACCCGCTTACGAACGATGCTCAGACAGTCTTCAGGAAAGCTGCCTGTTACACGGTAGGTGGAGGGAGGGTCATTCCTGCAGCGCCTTGGTGAACTGATAACGTCTCTTGTAGATAGGTTGGGTCTAAGTACCAGGCTCAAAGAGCAGAGCGCTGTATCGCTCTGGCCACGGGTGGCGGGCGTCCAGATTGCCAGCAAGACGACTGGCGTCACCGTGAAGTCTGGTATTATGTATGTGACGTTATGCAATTCCGCATGGGCACACCAACTCAGCTTTTTGAAGCAGGACCTCCTGAAAGCGTTAAACTCCTATCTCGGGGGAAATGTGATCCGCGACATACGCTTTGGTGCAGGCCAGCCGCGCAAGGCTGCCTGGCAATTCGACAGGATATCGGACCCGGTTGAAAAGGCAAAGCCTCCGGCTCCAGAAGAATCGGACTTAAAATTTGCCGCGGAGGTTACAAAAGCAATACCAGACGAAAAACTCAGTACGCTGCTGCAGCGGGTTATAATAAGTGGCAGGAAATGGAGGTATGGTCTTGACCAAACCGGGAAGCAAATACGATGAAAGCGCTATACAGGTACTCGAAGGGTTAGAAGCAGTTCGGCGGCGGCCCGGCATGTATATAGGATCGACGGGACCGAGAGGGCTTCACCATCTGATATACGAAGTGGTAGACAACAGCGTGGACGAGGCCTTGGCCGGCTATTGCAGCCGGATTGAAGTCACACTGCACAAAGACGGTAGCGTGAGCGTGAAGGATAACGGGAGAGGTATCCCTGTGGGGATCCATCCTCAGGTGGGAAGACCGGCAGTGGAAGTGGCCCTCACGATGCTTCACGCAGGCGCGAAATTCGGCGGACAGGGCTACAAGATGAGTGGAGGGCTGCACGGAGTAGGGGTTTCCGTGGTAAACGCGCTGTCAAGCTTCCTCGAGGTTACTGTAGAGCGTCAGGGAGGAGTTTTCCGCCAGCGCTTCGAAAAAGGGAAACCCGTCACAGACCTGACCCGAATAGGAGATTCAAGCGCTACAGGTACCACGGTAAGGTTCAAGCCTGACCCCGAGATCTTCCGGGAGACTACGACCTTCAACTACGATACGGTGGCCCAAAAGCTGAAAGAACTAGCCTACCTGAATAAGGGCCTCGAGATAGTGATTAGCGACGAAAGGACTGCGGAAAGAGCAGCCCCGGTTTCTTTCAAGTTCGAGGGCGGTATCGTGGAATTCGTGAAGCACCTGAATAAGAATACGGACGTACTCCACGAGAAGCCCGCGTATTTTCACGGTATACGAGATGGGGTTGAAGTAGAAGTAGCCTTGCAGTATAACGACGGCTATGTCGAAAACATCCTCTCTTTCGTGAACACAATCAGAACCCAAGAGGGCGGCACTCATGAGGCGGGCTTTCGCAGCGCCGTTACGAGAGTCATAACTGATCAGGCGAAAAAAATGGGACTCTTAAAGGATAACGGAGCGAGTCTCACCGGAGAAGACATAAGGGAAGGCCTCACTGCGATCATCCACGTGAAATTGCGGGAGCCCCAGTTCGAGGGTCAAACGAAGACCAAGCTGGGAAATACCGAGGTAATGGGTATAACCAACCAGGTGGTAGGCGACGGTCTGGCGGACTTTCTCGAGTGCAACCCTGCACTGGCGCGAAAAATTGTGGAGAAGGCCATGCTCGCTGCGCGCTCGAGAGAAGCCGCTAGACAGGCGCGTGAGCTGACGCGCCGTAAGTCAGCGCTCGAAACTGCGCCGCTTCCAGGCAAGCTCACCGACTGCATATCCAGGGATCCTGCTGAGTGCGAGTTGTTCATCGTGGAAGGTGATTCCGCAGGCGGGTCCGCCAAGCAAGGCAGGGACAGGTATTTCCAGGCCATTCTGCCGTTGCGAGGAAAGATTCTCAATGTGGAAAAGGCCCGGATGGACAAGATCTTGAACCATGAGGAGATTCGCGCCATCATCACCGCATTGGGCACTGGGATAGGGGACGATTTCGACCTTTCAAAGGCGAGATATCACAAATGCATCATAATGACCGATGCAGACGTGGATGGGGCCCATATACGTACTCTCTTGCTTACGTTCTTTTACAGGTACATGAAACCATTGATTGAAGCGGGTTATGTCTATATCGCGCAGCCGCCTTTGTTTCTCGTGAAAGCGGGGAAGGTTGAAAAGTACTTGTACAGCGACAGCGAGCTGGACAAATGCCTGCAACAGTTAGGCACCGATGGGGCTACCGTGCAAAGATATAAAGGTCTGGGCGAAATGAACCCAGAACAACTCTGGGAAACCACCATGGACCCTGAAAAGCGTACTCTGCTTCAAGTAAGCGTTGAAGACGCAGTGGCGGCGAACGATATCTTCACTCTTCTCATGGGAGACAAGGTCGAGCCCCGCCGGGAGTTCATTACCAGATATGCTGATATGGTGCGGAACCTAGATACCATAGGCTGACGTGACTCGGGGTGATACAGTGAGCAAAGTACTTCCCGTCGATATCGAAGAAGAAATGAAACGGTCGTACATCGATTATGCGATGAGCGTAATCGTGTCTCGAGCTTTGCCTGACGTAAGGGACGGGCTCAAACCAGTTCAACGACGGATCCTTTATGCCATGGGCGAGCTGGGAATGACCCCTGACAAGCCGTACAAGAAATCCGCCAGAGTGGTGGGAGAAGTGCTGGGCAAGTACCACCCTCATGGAGACGCCGCCGTCTACGATGCAATGGTCAGGATGGCACAGGACTTCAGCACGCGATATCCGCTGGTAGATGGGCATGGCAACTTTGGTTCCATCGATGGCGACGCGCCCGCTGCGATGAGGTATACCGAGGTAAGAATGTCCCGCTTGGCGACTGAGATGCTTCGCGACCTGGACATGGATACCGTTGACTGGATGCCGAACTTCGACGAAAGTTTAAGGGAGCCCGTGGTGCTCCCGAGCAGGTTTCCAAATCTTCTGGTCAACGGTTCTGCGGGTATAGCGGTAGGTATGGCCACTAACATTCCTCCTCACAACCTTTCTGAGGTTGTGAAGGCGATCGATATGATGATAGTTAACCCTCAAGTGACTTCGCTGGAATTGATGAAGGCGGTAAAGGGGCCGGATTTCCCTACGGGCGGGCTAGTAATGGGCCAGCACGAACTATTAAAGGCATATACGACGGGGCGCGGTATCATCACTGTCAGAGCGGTAGCAAAAATCGAGGACGGGCCGCACGGTAAATCTCGCATCGTCGTGACGGAGATCCCATATCAGGTGAATAAGTCGAGCCTGATTACGGAAATTGCGGATCTGGTGAAGGAAAAGCGCATTGAGGGAATCTCAGACCTCAGGGACGAGACGGATAAAAGAGGTATGAGGATCATTATTGAGCTGAAGAAAGAAGCCGAGCCCAAGGTGGTTCTGAACCAGCTCTATCGTCATACCTCGATGCAGACTAGCTTTGGGATCATTTTACTGGCGCTCGTAGATGGAAAGCCGCAGGTGTTGGACCTAAGAGGATTGATTTCTGAGTATCTCCGCCATCAGAAAGAGGTCGTAACGCGACGTACCCGGTTCCAGTTGGCTAAGGATGAAGAAAAGGCGCACATATTAGAAGGTCTCAGGATCGCTCTCGATCACATCGATGAGGTAATCAACCTCATTAGGGCTTCTAAGGACGTTCCTGAGGCGAAAGCGGGGTTAATGACCAAGTTCGAATTAAGCGAAAAACAAGCAGTAGCTATCCTTGACATGCGCCTGCAACGTCTGACCAACCTTGAAAGACAGAAGGTGGAAGAAGACTATTCCGAACTGCTCAAAGAAATAGAGTACCTCCGCGCAGTGCTTGCGGACGAGCGCCTGGTTTATGACATCATCAGGAAAGAGCTTTCGGAACTAGAAAAGAAATTTGGGGACGAACGCCGTACGAAGATTGTCGATAAAGAAGAGGAGATCGAGGAAATAGACCTCATCCCCGATGAAGAAGTAGTCGTGACAGTGACGAGAATGGGCTACGTGAAGAGGCTTCCGGCAGGCACGTACAGGGCCCAAAGAAGGGGCGGGAAAGGGATCCTCGGCCTGGTCACCCGCGAAGAAGACCTGGTAGAGAGTTTGATATACACTACTACACACCACAGCCTGCTATTCTTTACGAACCGTGGTAGGGTTTACCGCCTTAAGGTATACGAAATCCCAGAAGCAGGGCGTCAGGCGAAAGGGGCTGCACTGATCAACCTGCTCGACATCTCTCACGGGGAGAAAATCGCGGCAGTAATCCCCATCTCGGAGGAGGCCGCCGGAGACAGCTTCCTTTTCTTCGCTACAAGGCGAGGCATCGTGAAAAAGACGGCCATCGAAGAGTTCCGGGGCATCCGTCGGAGTGGCATCGTGGCCATTAACTTGGAGCAGGGGGACGAAGTGGTTGGTGTCCATCTCGTACGAGAAGGACAGGAGGTTATGCTGTTTACAGCGGGGGGTATAGCTATCCGTTTCATTGAAAGTGATGTACGTTCGATGGGCAGAGCTGCAATGGGAGTAGTAGGAATCAGGCTGGAACCGGGCGACGAATTAGTAGCTATGGATCTGGTGGAATCCGGCCAACAGGTCTTGTCCGTCTCTGCCGGCGGCTTCGGCAAGCGCACTCACCTTGAGGAGTACCGGGTACAATCCCGTGGCGGAAAGGGCATAATCGGCATGAAACTCTCGGAAGGTGATAGGGTCACCGGATTTAAGAGCGTGAGCGAAGGCGACGACGTGCTGTTGATGTCCAGCAACGGGACAGTCATAAGACTTTCGGTATCAGATATAAGAGTGACGGGAAGAGCGGCCAAAGGCGTCAAGCTGATGAAGCTGGGAGAGGGAGAGAGCATTGTCGCCATGGCGCAGATCGCCGCCGAAAACGGTCAGTACTCCACACAGACCGGTCAGCCGAGCCTGGAAGCCGCTGACGAGGCCGAGAGTAGCCCAGATGACAGAAAGGAATAACCTGTTCGAACTGATAGATCGTGGCTCGGATTTGATGGTCAGGGCTCGGGGGAGCTCGTTCCAGGATACGCTCCTCAACCTGGTCGAGGGGATCCTCGACACTGTGTGTGATATCGATAGCGTTCAAGTCAAGGAAACGAGGAAGATCTTCTGCCGGGCTCCCGATCCCGGGCGCCTCGTGGTTCGCGTTTGTAACGAGCTCATCTATTTGATGGACAGTGAGAAGTTGGTTTTTAGAGGTGCCGAGGTGAAGTTACGCGAGGTCGCGGGGACACTGGAGTGTGAGGTGGTCCTTACTGGCGAGCACGTCGATCCGGCTAGGCACGGTCTGAAGGCTTATCTAAAGGGTGCGAGTTACGGGGGGCTAGTCGTGAAACCGGACACGGTGGAGATGGTGATCGATGTCTGAGAGCCAGATGCTGAAAAGACTCGGAGAATGCAAGTGGGAGCTGCCGTTGGGGTTTAAGAGCGGAATGAGAGTACCCGGTATAGTCTATGCGGACGAATCGGTGCTCGAGAAAGCGTTACAGGACAAAGCGCTCGAACAGGTAGCTAACGTGGCTACGCTCCCGGGCATCGTGAAGTGCTCTCTTGCCATGCCCGACATACATTGGGGTTATGGTTTCCCAGTGGGAGGAGTAGCTGCGTTTGACCTCGATGAGGGAGTCATTTGCCCCGGTGGAATAGGTTACGACATCAACTGCGGCGTCAGGTTAATCTCCACTCCACTTCTCGCCGAGGAAGTACGCCCGAGACTGCCTGTGCTCATGGATACGCTCTTTAGGGATATACCCTCTGGAGTCGGCTCTGAAGGTTTTATAAAACTGGACAAAGTGGAAAGCCGTTCGGTACTGGAAACTGGCGCAAGGTGGGCAATCGAAAAAGGGTATGGGTTCGAGGAGGACCTCCGGCGCTGTGAGGAAGGCGGATGTATGGACGGCGCTTGTGCAGACGCGGTAAGCGCAAAAGCCATAAAAAGGGGCAGCCAGGAATTGGGCACGCTGGGGTCCGGCAACCATTTCTTGGAAGTAAGCGTTGTCGAGGAGGTACTGGACGAGGAGACTGCTTCCGCATATGGGATCTGGCGGGGACAGGTGACAGTGATGGTCCACACTGGCTCTAGGGGCCTGGGTCATCAGGTATGTACGGATCATATTGAGATCATGGTGGACGCGATAGAGCGGTACGGCATTTTCGTTCCAGACCGACAGCTGGCGTGCGTGCCCGTGGATTCGCCCGAGGGGAAGGATTACTACGCAGCCATGGCAGCAGCTGCCAACTTCGCGTGGGCGAACAGGCAGGTGCTGACTCACCTCGTGAGACAGAGTCTAATGAAAGTTTTTAGTAACTTAACGTACAATCAATTGCGGGTTATCTATGATATAGCTCATAATATAGCTAAGATAGAAGAGCACGTGTTGGATTCAAAGCCCAAGAAAGTATGTGTCCATAGAAAAGGGGCCACGAGGGCGTTTTGGAGTGGCACAGGAGTACCACATCCGGTGCTCGTGCCTGGAGATATGGGGCGACGCTCTTGGGTGTTGAAGGGGACCCAAACAGCTATGAAGGAGAGTTTTGGGTCGTGTTGTCATGGTGCGGGGAGAACCCTCTCTAGGGCAGGGGCGAGGAAGCAGGTTCGAGGAGAGCAAGTGAAGACGACGCTCGAGCAGATGGGGATTGAGGTGAGATCACACAGCCTTTCAGGTCTTGCCGAGGAAGCCCCTCAAGTTTATAAGGACGTCGACCAGGTTGTGCAGATTTGCTGTGATGCCGGTATCTGTCAAAAGGTGGCCAGCCTAAGACCGATCGGTGTTCTAAAGGCATAGCGCTGGGGTGTGTTTTTTGGATGTGGCTTTCCGGGCTGAAGAATAGACTAGCAAATGGAGATACTGCTCTATTTCGTTGGTTCAACAGAGGTTGTAGGGTAGGGTTCTTAGATAAGGCTTTCAGCGAAGCGACCCGCCTGGGGAGTCCGTTTGTGGTCATACCGGTTTGCTTGGGCGCCTGGGCTACGGGAATTGAACAGCTCAGGCAGACCGGCCTGCAGGGGCTCATAGCTCTGGCCTCCAGTCACGCCGTAGTGCGGCTACTTAAAGCCACTGTGAAAAGACAGCGACCTTACATGGTACTTTCTCACGTGGCCGTACGCGGCCCAAGGTTAAGAGACCTGTCTTTCCCTTCGGGCCATACTGCAGCGGCCTTTTCTGTGGCCACGTGCTTCGCGGCGACGTTCCCCGGTATCGCACTGCTTTTCACCCTGCTCGCCTCTCTAGTCGGGGTGTCCCGGATGTATGTGGGAATGCATTACCCGTCCGACGTAATCTTCGGGGCTTTCCTGGGGTCGGCTTCCGTCTGGCTGGCTAGGCTCCTCTTCTAGAATCCTCCTCAAATCCAACTTTTTCTCACTCCAACAGAAGGAATTCTCTCGGCAATAGCGAATTAATGCTGCCAAATAAGAAGAAGTTCTTGCAACTATATTGAGATGATGCAGGATTAGTTCCAACCGCGGACTGGGGGCGATGATTTGACGTTTGAAAACACAGATATCATGAAACGAATTGCGGAGGCAGCCAAAGAGCTTAGCGAAGCACAAAGACAGGTGGCCGAATTCATCGTGAAAAGCCCTGAGACTGTGGCGTTCTTAACGGCGGCGCGCCTGGGACAGGAAGTAGGTGTGAGCGAGTCCAGCGTGGTCAGGACAGCGATGGCACTCGGCTACTCGGGTTACCCAGAGATGCAAAGGGCTATCCAGGAGATGCTCAAAGGCCGGTTGACCACCGTGGAAAGGCTGCGCGGCAGTAAGAGAGGGATCGAAAAGGGAGAGTCGATCCCGGAAAGCGTGATGCGGGCCGATATCGAGTATATACAGGCCACCCTTGCGGAGCTTTCACTAGACGACTTCGAACGAGCGGTGAAGGCGCTCTGCAAGGCGCGCAGGGTATTCGTGATTGGTTTACGAAGTGCCTGGGCAATGGCTTTTTTTCTCGGCTATTCGTTGAACTGGGTGTTGCGTAACGTCACAATTATTTCCAACAACGCCGGAGAAGGCCTGGAGCAGATTATGTGCGTAAAGCCAGCGGATGTAGCGGTCGCGATAAGTGTGCCGCGCTATACTCGATTGACCGTGGATCTGTTTACTCTGGCCAAGAAACGAGGAGCCACTACCATCGGTATAACTGATAGCGTGTTATCTCCGCTATCGAGTTGCAGTGACATCTTGCTTATCGCTAAGAGCGGGATGCCTTCTTTCAACGACTCTTTCGTCGCGCCGTTGAGCCTTATCAACGCCCTGATTGCTGGAGTTGGGGCTGAAAACGAGGCCGGGACGGCTGAGGCACTTGAAGAGTTAGAGCCTCTATGGGAAGAGCATGGGATTTACGTAGCAGACAAATCAAAGGAGCGATAACCAGGGGGTGATTGGTTTGTATGAAGAGGAATTGAACGATTCCAACGTGTTCTACAGAGACGTCAAGAAGACTTACCCCGTGATCGTTAGGGGCGAGGGCGTTTACCTGTGGGACAAAGATGGCAACAGGTACCTGGATGGGTGCGCGGGGGCGCTCGTAGCCAATATAGGGCACGGGGTGGCCGAAGTGGCAAAGGCCATGGCTGAGCAAGCTTCTCAGCTGGGTTTCGCGCATGGTTCGAGGTTCACCACGCCAGCGCAAATCGGGTTTGCCAGGAGGATTGCAGAACAGGCGCCCGGATCGCTGAAGAAAGTATATTTCATATCCGGCGGATCGGAAGCTACCGAATCGGCATTGAAGCTAGCGAGGCAGTATTACCTCGAGAGAGATAAGAAGAGCCAAAAGTACAAGATAATCGCAAGGTGGCACAGCTATCACGGAAACACCATCGGTGCTCTGTCTATGAGCGGGCATGCTCCGCGGCGAAGGAAATACCAGCCCCTTCTCTGCAGCTTCCCTCATATTCCTGCTTGTTACTGTTATCGATGCGAATTCGGGCTGACATATCCTGGATGCCAGTTAAGGTGTGCATATGCTCTGGAAGATGCAATCAAGATGGAAGGGCCCGAAAACATCGCGGCGTTCATCGCCGAGACGGTCGTCGGGGCTGCTGCAGGAGCCCTGGTGCCTCCTCCAGAGTATTACAGGATAATTAGAGAAATATGCGATCGGTACGATGTGCTGTTCATCGCGGATGAAGTTATGTGTGGCATCGGCAGAACCGGGAAGTTCTTCGCGATTGAGCATTGGGGAGTCGTGCCGGATATTATCGCGTGTGCAAAGGGCCTCGGTTCGGGCTACACTCCGCTCGGAGCCATAATCGTAAAAGACGAGATCTGGGATGTATTCAAGAAGGGCTCAGGCAAGTTCGTTCATGGGCACACCTACGGCGGGAACCCTGTTTCCTGTGCCACGGGCTGCGCGGTATTCGACTACCTCATGGAAAAAGGGCTTGTGCAAAATGCTGCAATTATGGGGGATTACCTCAAGAAACGTCTGAGCGAAGGCCTGGAATCCAACCCGATCGTCGGCGACGTGAGAGGACTGGGCCTGATGATTGGCGTAGAGCTGGTCAAGGATAAAGCCACGAAGGCACCGTTCGATGCGTCACAAGGCGTGGCGGAGATGGCTACGAAGGCTTGCATTAAACACGGCGTTGTAGTTTATCCCGGCCAGGGTTGCGCGGACGGAGTCAACGGCGATCAGTTCCTGATCGGGCCTCCTCTCTGCATTAGAAAGAGCGAGGTTGATGAGCTTGTGGAAGGCGTAATAGCCGGGCTCAAAGACACAGCAGCCGAGCTAGTGGGCTGATAAGGGGGGACCTCAGTGGAGAAGTTGGTCATTACCATCGCACCCACAGGCAACGTCCCGACAAAGGATCGAACACCTTATGTGCCGGTTACACCGGCGGAGATAGCTGAGTCCGTGTATGAGTGTTATAAAGCCGGTGCTTCGGTCGCGCATATCCACGCCCGCGATGAAACTGGCCGACCTACGTACCGTAAAGAGGTCTTCAAGGAAATCGTGGATAGGATTAAGGAAAAGTGCGATATAATCATTCAACTCTCCACGGGTGCTAGGGCGGGACGAACCGCAGAGGAGCGTGGCGAGTGCATTACCCTGGCTCCTGAGATGGCAAGCCTGACTACGGGATCATCGAATTTCCCGACGATGGCGAACTTAAACGCACCTGATCTGATCGAGTACTTGTGTAAGCAGATGCAGGCGTATAACGTGGTTCCCGAAATAGAAGTGTTTGACACGGCAATGATAGCCAACGCCCTGGCGCTGCAGAAGAAAGGGCTCCTGAGCGAACCATTACGTTTCAATCTGGTTATGGGAGTTCCAGGCTCCATCCCCGCTTCCTTCAAAAACCTCTTCTTCCTAGTAGAGAGCTTACCTGCTGGGGCATACTGGACGTGCACCTCAGTAGGTCCCTTACATCCAAATCTCTCGATGATGGCCATGGCAATGGGTGGTAACGTACGCACAGGCATCGAGGATAACATCTACTACGAAAAGGGGGTGCTAGCTACCAACCCGATGCTCGTGGAACGGGTGGTCAAGATGGCGCAGGCTTTGGGCCGTGAAGTTGCCTCGGTCAAGGAAGCGAGAGAGATCCTGAAATTGAACAGAGGGGAGGACTCTAAATGAAAAGGCGGACCGCTTTGCTCATAAGTGTGTTCCTGGCGTTGTGCTTACTTGTGGCTGGTTGTGCGGCTCCCGCTAAGGCCCCCGAAACGAAGAAGGAAGCAGAGACGAAACCTGCTCCGAAAGAGGTCAAGCTGCTTTTTGCGACTGGAGGTACATCGGGGAGCTATTATCCTCTGGGCGGTGCTATGGCCCAAGTTTGGAACCAAAAGATACCAGGATTGAACGTAACGGTACAGGCCACTGGAGCTTCAGTGGAGAACGTCAGGCTGCTGGGCAGCAAAAACGCCGAAATCGCGCTCTGTATGAGCGACATCGCCTATTACGGTCAGAATGGACTTGAGGTTTTCGCTGAAAAGAACGAGAAATACACCAACTACAGTGCCATAGGGGCGATATACCCGGAAGTCGTGCAGATATTCGTGCGTAAAGAAAGTAACATAAAGTCTATAAACGATCTCAAAGGCAAGAAAGTGTCTGTTGGGCCACCTGGGAGCGGCACTGAGGTCAGCGCCAGGCAGATCCTTGGAGTCTATGGACTCGATTACAAGCAGAAGAAGGATTTCGATGCACGCTACATCTCTTTCTCCGAGACTGCTGACCAGTTTAAGGATAGGCTAATCGACGCAGGCTATGCAGTGCTGGGTGTGCCTAATGCTGCGCTTCAGGACATTACCTCTGTGGCCGCTATTCGACTCCTGGATATCGACGACGCGATGCTAGAGAAAATCAGGGCGAAATACCCGTATTACACGAGGCTCGTCATTCCTGCGAATTCGTACAAAGGGCAAGATACTGATACCAAGACGGTCACGCTAAAGGCGATTCTGCTTGCAAGGAACGATCTCGATGAAGAACTGGTTTATAAGCTGACCAAAACCCTCTACGAGAATGCTGCAGAAGTAGCTGCGGGCCATGCTCTTGGCAAGAATATTAAGCTCGAGACCGCTTTGGAGGGAATTGCTATCCCGTTCCACCCTGGTGCCCAGAAGTATTACAAGGAGAAAGGGTTAATGAAGTAAGCCACCCGTTAAGGTAGAGGAGGGATATCATGGGCGAACCACAAGAAAACCTGAGGGAGATACTCGAGAAATATGACCCGGAATCGAGACATAGGCACCTTACGGGCTTGTGGGCGCAACTCATAAGGCTGATCGCAATTGCCTTTTCGTGCTTCCAGCTGTATACCGCGATATTCGGTACGCTGGATGACAAGCTTCAAAGGCCAACGCACCTTATGTTTGCGCTTGCGCTCATATTCCTCCTCTACCCGTTTCGTAGGCAGTGGGATCGGCAAAGAATGCACTGGGCCGACTTGTCCCTTGCATCGATTGCGGTGGCTACAGGCGTCTATTGCTTGGTGAATTACGAGGAGCTGGTAGCTCGCACAGGGGCATATACACCCACTGACGTATTTATAGCGGTGGTAGGTGTATTGCTCGTCCTGGAGGCAACGCGCCGCATCGTAGGCCCGGCTATGGTGATCGTGGCTACTGCCTTCCTGCTTTACAGCTGGGTCGGCCCGTTGCTTCCCGGCGTGATTTCTCACAGAGGTTATTCGTTGGAAAGGATATTCACGCACATGTACTTCACCACTGAAGGCATCCTGGGCATCCCTCTCGGGGTATCAGCCACTTTCATTTTCCTTTTCATCCTCTTCGGAGCATTTTTGGAGAAAACCGGCATCGGTAAATTCTTTATCGACCTCGCGAATGCCGTAGCCGGGGGTTCGCCAGGAGGTCCAGCTAAAGTGGCCGTTTTTTCGAGTGCCCTCTTCGGTACAGTCTCCGGTAGCTCCGTGGCCAACGTGGTAGGCACGGGCACTTTCTCCATTCCTTTAATGAAAAGCCTGGGCTATAAGCCGGAGTTTGCGGGGGCGGTTGAAGCTGCTTCGTCCACCGGAGGCCAGCTTATGCCGCCCATTATGGGTGCAGCTGCCTTCTTGATGGCGGAGTTCATCGGGATTAAATACGTCGAAGTGGCCAAGGCTGCTGTGTTGCCCGCTGTACTGTACTTTGCGGGGATATGGATAATGGTTGATCTGGAGGCAAGGAAGCTGGGGCTGAGAGGTCTGCCCAAAGAACAGCTCCCGTTACTCGGCAGGTTGCTCAGGGAACGCGGCTATTTGGTACTTCCCCTGATTGGAATAATCTACTTCTTGGTCAGTGGCTACACTCCGATGCGAGCGGCGTTGGGCGGCTTGGCTTTGACTGTGTTAACCGGTTTTTTGAAGAGGGAGGGAAGGTTAACACTCCGAGATTTGGTTAATGCCATGGAGCAGGGTGCGCGAGGCGCACTAAGCGTGGCAGCTGCGTGTGCGTGTGCGGGTATAATCGTAGGTACCGTTACTCTCACCGGCTTAGGCCTGAAGATGGGAGATGCGTTGATCGCGTTGGCAGGAGGCCGGCTGCTCTTCACGCTGTTCTTCACTATGTTGACCTCCCTCATCCTCGGGATGGGGGCTCCAACCACGGCGAACTACGTCATAACTTCGACTATTGCTGCTCCGGCCATAGTCAAGCTGGGCGTTCCTAAGATCGCCGCTCACCTGTTTGCCTTCTACTTCGGCATCATAGCGGATATAACACCCCCGGTCGCTCTAGCCGCTTTTGCCGGATCGGCGATTGCCAAAGCGAATCCCTTCAAAACCGGGGTTAATGCTACGAAGCTCGCCATCGCGGCGTGGCTGGTTCCTTATATATTCGTATTCAATCCAGTCTTGGTACTGGTAGGGGCTACACCTGGCTTGATCCTTAGAATGGCAGTGACTTCACTGATAGGAATGGTAGCCGTGGGAGCGGCCGTACAGGGTTACCTGCTTACTGACATGTCGATCATAGAACGAGTATTTCTTTTCGTGGGTGGTATTATGCTTATTGACCCAGGTTTCACGACGGACGTCATGGGTCTAGTGGTGGTAGCCGCAGTCTTTTTAGTACAAAGGCATTTGAGAGCCCGCAGGCCTGTTCATTCGTGAGAACGAGTTCAGCTCAAGGGGAAAAACAAGGCCGTGCACCCGCCATCGACATCACCTTCCAGGTGTGACCGGTTAGCTTACTTGGGCCAGGTAGACCTGCGGCACACGATATTGACCATTTACCGTTGCTCCCTCCCGGGCCTGGCGGGGTTCATGGGATATCGTTGCACAGGGCCCAGCCTTCATCGCTTGCATCAGCCGGGCAAGCCCCACAAGGTGATTGCCTCTGAACGGGAATTTGACCCCGCTATAGCGGATTGCGGGCTACAGGGCACCGCTACCTCCCCGTCTAGCACGGCACACTTGTTGGCTCTAGGATAAAAATGGCGGAGAGAGTGGGATTTGAACCCACGAGACAGGTTGTAGCCCGTCTACACGCTCTCCAGGCGTGCCCGTTCAGCCGCTCCGGCATCTCTCCGCGTTTGCTATTGGCGCACTCGCTATAATATAGTACCAAATCTAGAGACTCTGGCGGAGGAGGTGGGATTCGAACCCACGAGGCAGCGTTAACCGCCTACCCGCTTTCGAGGCGGGCCCGTTCAACCGCTCCGGCACCCCTCCGTCCTCATTTCACTGAAAAACTTCCTCATCAATGCCGAACATTCGTCTGCCAGTATCCCGGCGATTACTTCTACGCGATGATTGAGCGCAGGGTGCTGTACGATATTCATTACGGAACCACATGCTCCAGCCTTTGCGTCATTGGCTCCGAATACCAAAGTATCTATTCTGGACAGGACCAGCGCTCCAGCACACATGGCGCATGGCTCTATGGTGCAATAAAGAATGCAGCCATTTAAACGCCATCTCTTTAAAACCTGACTGGCTTGCCTGATGGCCAGCAATTCTGCATGAGCAGTAGGGTCGTTTTCAGTTTCCCTGAGGTTGTGCGCTCTGGAAATCACATTCCCGTCCATAACTACCACAGCGCCAATTGGGACCTCTCGTATTTCATACGCCCGCCTGGCTTCTTCGAGCGCCAGCCTCATGAACCCCTCGTGCAAGCCGCCACACCAGCCCACCAAGCCATGGTTTAAAGACACCTGGTGCGCCCGGGAGGACTCGAACCTCCGGCTGACGGGGATTAGGAATCCCCCGCTCTGTCCACCTGAGCTACGGGCGCACGCAATCATCGCGATTAAAGAGTTTCAATGTGCGACATCAGTTATACATAAAGTGTCGACCATCAATGGTGCGCCCGGCAGGATTCGAACCTGCGACCCCCGGATTCGTAGTCCGTTACTCTGTCCAACTGAGCTACGGGCGCTTGAAATTCTGATGGCGGAGAGGGAGGGATTCGAACCCTCGCTAGAGCTAAACGCCCTACTACAGGTTTAGCAAACCCGCCCCTTCAGCCAACTTGGGTACCTCTCCACCCGGTCAAAAAGCATGTTACCACGTACAGCGACGTAAGGCAAGTATATACGTATATACGCGAAGTGCGACATTGCTTTGAACACGGCGAACGCCATAATTACATTAAAATCGTCAGCCCGGGTAGAGTCAAGTAAATTGACAGGAAATCGCGAAAACTGTTACGTGGTGATGACGATAGGCGCAACGCGGATTGGCCCCCAAACAGAGTGTTTGAACTTCATTGCAAGAATACTACACTACGTACCTTGGGATCGAATAAAGAAGATCGAGGACATATTGCCTGCTCTTGCTAAAAGCGAAGTTCTAGCATCACATCCTCGTTGTAACCGTGAGGAAATCGGACATTACCGGCGGCACTTGGAATACGGTCAAGCCAGCACTCCAAGCGAGCGGCTTCTGTTCACCCTAACAAATAGGCCCCAGCCCATCGTAGACATGGTGTTTGAGACTGTTTTGGCAGCCGTAGGTTTGACAAGACTGCCCGGGATCTGTACGAGGAGGACCGCTTTGCTGTGGCTATCCATACCTGAAAAGAAATATGAACCGGCTGCAGCCTAAGACTGCATCTATCCAGCGTTCTCTATGGATGACCCTCTCTTCACGGCGGGCCCAAGCCCATCGTGGCCCACTATTTGTCCGAAGCGCTGGTGCATCCAGGGAACTTTATTCTGCGGTATTATCTACTCTCTGCGTCTGCCATTGCCGGCATTTCCTTCGATAACAGAACAGGCTTTTGCACCTCATGCACGCGTTAGAGCACTTTTTGAGCGCGATGAAGCCTGAGCTTGCTCATGGGCTGCGGTAGAGAAGATCTATCCGGCTATCCGGCACAAACGTGTTGGCCGAGGTTTTGAAAGAAGTCCTCTGTTAATCGGAACTGCTGCGAGAAAGGTGGAAAATGCTGTTCAATATGAGCTGCGGGGCTGAATTAGCGGATTTCGGCTTCCCGGAAAAAGACATCAAACGTTGGGGAAATTGGCCAAAACCACACCCTCTTTGGAGTTGTTTCTGTCGGTGACGCGAGTCGAGGCTATCAGTGAATTGTTGATGAATGAGGTTTACCCCACCAAGTCGATGAAGCCTTACGCTTACTGCGTTAGTGTGATTACAACTGGCGGAGGGGACAGGATTCGAACCTGCAAGCCCGTGAGGGCGGTGGTTTTCAAGACCACTGCGTTACCGTTACGCTACCCCTCCGCTTACGTATCGCAGCCAAAAGTATAACAAAACAGAATAAAAAAAGCCAGACGCTGGGAAGGGATCCCACCATCATGGCTGGGAGTTTTTGAGGGCATCTGTTTCGTGTCAAAACTTGTTCGGATCCTTGTTACGACGAATGTTTGTGCTTTTAGTGCGACAACCAGCATTTATGAACTACTTTTCACGTAATGGGGTTACCATACACGCGAACGAACAATCCAGCGTCCGGCTGATAGCTCAATATTACGTTATGGTTTACAAAAAGTCAAGCTAAGCTGCAGTTATGCTGGAGTTATACTTTGTAACCCGTCCATATATGGCCGCAGTGCGGTTGGGATCATGACACTTCCATCCGGCTGCTGATAATTCTCGAGTATGGCAGCCATTGTCCTGCCCACTGCGATGCCAGAACCGTTTAGTGTGTGAACGAATTCAGGACGGTCACCGGGATTTCGCCTGAACCTGATGTTTGCACGTCGTGCCTGATAACTCTCGAAGTTGGAGCAGGACGAGATTTCTTTGTAGCTGTTATAGCTCGGCAGCCATACCTCGATGTCATAGGTCTTGGCTGAGGAGAAGCTCATGTCGCCCGTGCAGAGCAGCACTACGCGGTATGGTAGTTCCAGGCGCTGTAGTACGTCTTCGGCATCCCTGACGAGGGACTCCAGCTCCTCGTATGATTGTTCCGGGAAGGTGAATTTGACTAGCTCTACTTTGTTAAACTGGTGGTTTCTTATTAGGCCCCGGGTATCGCGGCCGGCTGCGCCCGCCTCCGCACGGAAACAAGCGCTATAGGCAACGTAATGAATCGGCAGCTGAGACGCTTCCAGGATCTCGTCCCTGTGAATGTTGGTAACCGGTACTTCGGCCGTGGGGATGAGGAACATGTCGTTGTTTGCCACTCTGAACATATCTTCCTCGAACTTGGGGAGCTGGCCCGTTCCGGTCATGCAATCCCTGGTGACCATAAAAGGAGGAAAAACCTCCTTGTAACCGTGTTCCTTGGTGTGGAGGTCCAGCATGAAGTTAACAAGCGCCCGTTCCAGCCGCGCGCCCATACCCTTAAGCAACGCGAACCTCGAGCCTGAGAGCTTTGCGGCACGCTCGAAGTCTATGATGTCGAGCCGAGTTCCCAGATCCCAGTGGGATTGCGGCTCAAAATCGAACTTGCGGGGGGTGCCCCACCGACGTATTTCCTGGTTATCTTTGTCGCTTGTGCCAAACGGTACAGACTCGTGCGGTATGTTCGGCAGATAAAGGAGTAAATTGGTTATCGTAGCCTCGAGAGCGTTTAGCCTTGCATCGAGCTCCTTTATTCTCGGCCCGATGGCTCGTACTTCTGCGGCGATCTGATTGGTATCTTTTCCTTCTTTTTTAAGCCGCGATATTTCCTCGGAGGCCTTATTGCGCTGGGCCTTCAAGCTTTCCACTTCGGCGATGATGTCTCTTCGCTCTTTGTCCAAAGCGAGCAGTTTATCGATGTCTGCTTCCACGTGCTTTGCCTTGAGGGCGGCTCTGATTCTCTCTGGTTCGTTCCTCACCAATTTGATGTCTAACATTCGGTTCACTCCTCCGCATCTACTGTATCGTGCATGCCCAAAATCTGCCTTAAACCATGATCGAAAGGAGGTCCGACGATCCCTTTGTCGGTGATGATTGCAGTAACATATCGGGCGGGCGTAATGTCGAAGGCCGGGTTAAACACTTCGATGCCTTCTGGGGCGATGCGCACATCGCCGAAGGTAGTAATTTCCGTGGCAGACCGCTCTTCAACCACGATCTCTCGGCCGGAAGATGTGTTCAGGTCGACTGTGGAACTGGGTGCAGCCACATAAAACGGGATGCCGTGGGCGCGACAAGACACTGCTATGGCGTACGTGCCGATTTTATTGGCGACATCTCCGTTCGCCGCGATCCGATCGGCGCCGACGATGGCGCACTGAATCCTCCCCAACTGCATCAAGTAGGCAGCGGAGCTGTCGGTTATCAATACCACGGGTATGCCATCCTGCATCAGCTCCCAAGCAGTCAGCCGCGCGCCTTGCATGAGCGGACGAGTCTCATCAGCATATACTTTGAAACGCTTCCCGATCTCGTACGCACGGCGGATCACGCCCAGCGCTGTACCATAGCCTCCCGTGGCAAGTGCCCCTGCATTGCAGTGAGTCAGCACCCCACCCTGGTCGGGAAGGAGCTTAGCGCCGAAGTCAGCCATAGCCCGGTTCATCCTTAGGTCTTCCTCGTCTATAGCCTTGGCTTCTCTTTCCATCCTGTATGCGACATCTTTGGCACTGCTGCCTTCGGGGCAAGTCAGTGCGCTTTGGAGTACCCTTTTGACGGCCCAAGCGAGATTGACTGCCGTGGGCCTCGCGCGGATGAGAACCTCACCGGCCCTGGTCAGGTGTGACAAAAGTTCTAAGGCGCTGGAACCTCGCTGCAGTTCGTGCCAAGCTTCCGCGGCCAGAGCGTAGGCGGCCGCTATCCCAATGGCGGGAGCCCCCCGCACTACCATCTCTTTTATCGCCGTTGCCGTGTCCTGGGCTCCCAAACACTTTACGAATATTACACGAGAGGGCAGGGCCCTTTGGTCCAAAAGTATCACTTTGGCGTCCGTGTCATTTCTCTCGTACTTTACTGCCTTCACCATTTCCCATTTACTCCTATAGACGGGCAGCTTCAAGGTGGTGCTCGCAGCCTGCGGAACATTTTTCCGGTATATCACGTATCATTTCCACGAGAAGAGTGCGTAATTTCTCGAGGTTAGCCTGGAATACCTTTATCACCTCACCGTGACTCACGGGCGCTATATCTGGACGTCCTTCCAGGCCCACGTCGTAATCGGTTATCAGGGAGATGTTTACGTAACACATGCCCAGCTCCCTAGCTAGTACTACCTCAGGGTACTGGGTCATATTGATTACTTCCCAGCCCATGCTGGAAAACCAGCGGCTCTCCGCCCTCGTGGAGAAGCGTGGCCCTTGAACCACTACCACTGTCCCGCGTGGGTGTACCCGAAGACCGAGTTTCGCACAAGTATCGGCCGCCAACTTCCTGAGCTCGGGACAGTAGGGGTCTGCGGTACTGATGTGAGTAGTTACTGGGCCATCGTAAAAGGTGTCTTTGCGTCCTGAGGTCCTGTCCACGAATTGGTCGCATATCACGAAGTCACCCGGCTTGACGTGAGGCTGAAGACTTCCGGCTGCGCAAGGGGCAATGATCCTCTTCACTTGCAGCTCCTTCATGGCCCAAAGGTTTGCACGATAATTGATCATATGGGGCGGGTACTGATGTTCTTTCCCGTGTCTGGGCAAAAAGGCCACTTTTTTTCCGGCGATTTCCGCCAGCACGATTTTGTCGCTGGGTGCTCCATATGGCGTATCCACCTTAATTTCATATGTCCCTTCAAGGAAGCTGTAGAAGCCAGACCCGCCGAAAACCCCGATCTCTGCCTGATGCTTCAACGCCCTCACCTCCGCTCGAAATACAAAACCTCCCGCCTCAGGGGCGAGAGGTTTCCCGCGTTGCCACCCTGCTTCCACGCCAGGTAGCCCATACGTAACCCAACGCTACGGCGTGCTCGCACGGCTATATCGGGCCGCCCGGCAGCTTACCGACGGCTATTCCGCCTTTTCACTGCGCCTTCCGGGATGGACTCCCGATCGCGTGGACGCTGGTTCACACCATCCACCAGCTCTCTCGATTCCGCCTGCGCCGGGTGTCCCTTCATCGGCAGATATGGCATGTCTTGGCTGAATTATACCCTTTTTCCTCGGAAATTTGTAGCTTTTTCAGGCTGAGGCTAAATCCCGATCAGGAACGTACAGTTGGGAAATAGCTTACCACGGTCATATGCTGCATGAAAGCCTCGCAGCTTGCAGGCGAGCCTTACGTGCATCGGGTGTGCGAACTCTGACGACATCCTGGCGACACGATGGTCAAACGGGTCTCGACGTCGGTGGGCGCAAAACATTCTGGGCCCCAGGGAGAGAGCCACGGCGAATTTCCTCGGACCTGGTAAGAGAAGGGGCCCGAGATGCAGGAGCCGCTATTCGTGGTGATGGACGGGTCTTGGCCTCTCAGCATGGTCGTAAGCTGTTGTGAACCACTTGCACTGGCGTTGCGGCGAGCCTGCGGATGCTCGCCAGTAACGCGAGACTTGGCAGGGCGGAGAGCACTGTTGCGATGGGTCCGCTGCGGCTCAAGCTCTGCGGAAGGAGGTTCCCCCCAGAAAGACTTAAAGGGGGCCGGAGGGTGCCACAGTAAATTATCATAGTATTAACGCGAATAAGATGCAGGGTTTACCTATTAAATAAACATTGATACAGTCCGATCACAACCATTTGCCCTCCTCGGGCCAAAGCTGTAGGATTCTAATGGGGGTAGACCGTTTGAAACGCCATGTGACCCTCTATAGAGAAGCCAGGCCTCAGAGATTTCAAGATGTGGTTGGCCAGACCCACGTAGTACGTACTCTCCGAAACGGCGTGCTGATGGGTCGTATCGCCCACGCTTATCTCTTCGCAGGGCCGAGGGGCACCGGGAAAACCTCGGTGGCGAGGATATTGGCCAGGGCTCTTAACTGTTCGAATCCTTCCCATGGAGAGCCATGTAACCAATGCAGCTCTTGCCGAGAGATACTGGCCGGCGTTTCCGGGGACGTGCTGGAAATAGATGCTGCTTCAAACAGGGGCATAAATGAGATTCGGGAACTCCGAGAAGAGTCGAGCTTTGCTCCCGCTACCGGTAAATACCGGGTCTACATCGTAGACGAAGTGCACATGTTAACAAAGGAAGCCTTCAATGCGCTGTTAAAGACATTAGAAGAACCTCCTTCCCATGTAGTATTCATCCTTGCTACTACGGAGGTGTACAGAGTTCCCCCTACCGTAGTTTCGAGGTGCCAGAGGTTTGACTTTTTCAAGATCCCTGAGGAGCAAATAGCCTCGCGCATAATGGAAGTAGCGAGTTCGCACGATATTCAGGTTGATCAAGCCGCAGCAAGGCTTATAGCGCGGTTGTCGGACGGCTCGCTCAGGGATGCCCTTGGTTTGTTAGATCAAGCCTCGTCATCTGGGGCGAGGGTCACTGAAGAGCTGATACGTGACATTACCGGAATGGGTTCTCGCCTCGAGCTCGATGAGCTTGCGAGCGACATCCTTCAAGGAGACATGGGTGGCAGCCTTGACAGGCTCAAGGGGATACTGGGGTCTGGCGTCGACCCCAGGCTCCTTTTGGAGGACCTTGCGGAGAATCTGCGAGAACGTTTAGAGTCCAGTAAGGGCTTGAGAGGGGAAATGGAGCGTATACTTCGAGCGCTCGATGTGCTTTACGAAGCGAGCTCGGTCATGAGGCATTTCAGTAGGACGAAAGTGGTGGTGGAAGCAGCAGTAGCGAGAGCGTGCCTTGAAACTACGGGCGGCGATGAGCCTGCGCTCGATCGGGTTGCTATGGACGATAAGGCCCTTAAACCCAAACAAACTGCGTTGCACAGCGCTTCCCGTACACCGAAACAGGTGGAATCAGCGGTGGCACGCACTCCTGAGGAGGTAAAAGTAGAGGAGTGCTGGCCAAGAGTGCTGGAGACCCTTCGCAAGAACAAACAAATGCGTGTTCGTGCATTGTTACTTCCCGGAAAGCCGCTTGGCGTTGATGGCGGCAACTTCATCGTGGCATTCTCGCCGGAGTCCACTTTCCATGTGGAACAGTTGAAGATTGCTCAAAACAAGGCGGAAGCCGAGAAGGCCATAGCGCAAGTCATGGGAAAGGCTCTGTCACTCCAAATTGAGGTGACGGAGAAGCTACGGGAGGAAAAGGGAGCACAAGGTACCGAAGACGTTCTCGAACAGCCGTTTGTGAAGAGATCGTTGGAGATGCTTGGAGGAGAGATTTTGGAAGTCAGAAAGGAAGATGACGGATGAAAGGACCGAGAGGCCTAGGCGGCGTGGATTTGGGAAAGATGATGAAACAGGTGCAAAAGCTACAGAGCGACATGACGAAGCTCCAGGAGGAGCTCTCGGCTCGACAGTACGAAGGAGTGGCTGGAGGCGGAGCGGTAAAGGCCGTGGTGAACGGGCAGAATGAGTTACTTTCGATCACGATTGTGCCGGATGCGGTGGAGCCATCCGACTTAGAAATGCTTCAGGACATGATCGTAGCCGCTGTAAACCAGGCCATTCGCAAAGCCAGGGATGATGCTGCCGCCGAAATGTCGAGGGTTACCGGTGGAGTCGGTATCCCGCCGCTTCCAGGGTTATGAGGAGGCCAGTATGTTATATCCGGATTCCATGCTCAAGCTTATCGAGCGGTTGACGAAGCTGCCTGGCATCGGCCCAAAGACGGCTCAGCGGCTCGCATATTACATCGTGACTTTGCCGGAAAGCGAAGTTAAGAACCTTGCGGAATCAATGGTTGTAGCTCGGCAAAAGATAATTTACTGCTCCAGTTGCTTCAATTTGTCCGAAACTGATCCCTGTGAAATCTGCTCAAATCCTTTCAGAGATAAAAGCACAATATGCGTTGTGGAGCAACCCCGGGACGTAGTGGCCATGGAGAAAACCGGCCAGTACAAGGGCCTGTACCACGTGTTGCATGGGGCGATATCGCCGCTGGAAGGCATCGGCCCCGAAGACCTGCGAGTCAAAGAACTGCTTAAAAGGGTCGAGGCGGGAAAGGATGTGACGGAGGTGATCTTAGCGACCAACACGGATGTAGAAGGCGAGACTACCGCTATGTACGTTGCCAAGCTGCTCAAACCGCTTGGGCTAAAAGTCACCAGGATTGCTCATGGAGTACCTGTTGGAGGGGATCTCGAATTCGCCGATCAGATCACCCTGAGTCGTGCCCTCGAAGGTAGAAGAGAAATGTAACTCATCTCACACTGCACCCTTCCATGACGTAAAAGGCGCCGTTGGCTGTATATTCCTGGAAACAAGGAGCAGAATAGTCACGGGGCTGGCTTTAACGTCATATAGTTCATGTAATGGAGGGGTCCTCTTTGCACATCCCGTTTTCGTGGCCTGCTTCGTTATACAGGCGGGCAGAGCCAACCAGCAGACGCCAGTGCCAGTTGCTTGATGCCTTGAACGAAGCTAAACGTGATTGGCTTGCCGCCGAGTCGTATTTCAAAATAGTATCAGAGCCTGAGCTTGTTGACCATGCAATCTTCCTGGTAGAAGCGGCAAAAAGAAGGTACGAATACCTGTTGAGACTCGCTAGGCAAGAAAACATTTCTGCTTACCAATAAAGCGCCCCCAGGAATGGGCTTGGCTGGCCGGCATATATATGTTTTGGGGAGGACAAACCACATATATCAGCCAGGGAGGGCTCGGCATGGCCTGGGCAGATTATACGACGTTGTTGGCATACGGTGCTGGCATTATCCTATTCTTTTTCCTAATAAGGGTGCTATATTCCCCTATCAAAGTGGTACTTCGGATAGGTTACACAGCCATCGTAGGTGCTCTCGCGTTGTGGGCAATCAATCTGGTCGGAAATGTATTCGGTTTTCACTTCCCGGTCAATCTCGTAACCGCATTGATAACTGGGTACTTGGGGGTACCCGGCCTAGGCCTAATAGTCGCGGTAAAGGCCCTGGTTCAGTGATGACAGGACCTGCCTGGGCTTACTTCCTGCTTTTGACGGACAGCCCGCGTTCATTATGACGGGATATCGCAGAGGAAGGACTCCGACGGATACGGGTATGTATGTTATCTGAAGCGAGTTGGAGAGGGATACGTGCTGCTCAACTTGATCGTAACGGCGGCCTTCGGTTTGGAATCGGTCGTTGCTGAGGAATTGAGAAGGCTTGGGTACCACGGCCTGAAGGTGGATAATGGCACGGTGGAGTTCTCTGGGGACTACGCGGCTACCTGTAGGACAAATCTCTCGCTCCGCAGCGCAGAAGGCCACCACCTTTGAAGAGCTTTTGGAAGGGGCTAAGAGCTTGCCCTGGGCGGATTGGATCCCGGTGAATGGTGCTTTCCCTGTAGAGGGTACTTCGGTCGATTCTACCCTTCGCAGCGTTCACAGATTGCCAGGCGATGGTGAAGAAGGCAATCGTGGAGAGCCTGAAGCGGACTTAGCACGTGAACTGGTTCGACGAGACGGGTGCCAAGTATCCCGTGAGGTTGAACCCGCTAAAAGATGTGGCCACTCTATCCATAGATAATAGCGGCTCAGGGCTTCACCGGCGCGGCTACAGGACACTAGCGAGTCAAGCCCCTTTAAGGGAAACCCTGGCGGCGGCATATTGCTCGTGAGAGGTTGGACGGCGGACGGGCGCTACTGGATCCATTTTGTGGTTCAGGAACCATTCCTATCCTATCGGGCTGAATATAGCGCCCGGACTTATGCGTGACTTTACCGCAGAGAAATGCGCGGATTTTCCTGCGGAGGCCTGGAAGAGAGCCAGGGAAGAGGCAGAAAGCTGGCCTGTGAACGTCCTCTACGGGATCGTAGGGTCGGATATTTCACCTGAGGTGCTGCGCTTGGCGAGTTACCACGCCCGGCGGGCCAAAGTAAATGGGGGTCTACACTTTCAGCTGAGGCCGGTAGCGGAAGGTCAGTTCGAGGTTTAAATACGGTTACGTCCTATGCCCCCCCTACGGCGAGCGCCTTGGGGAAATACGACAAGCGGAGCAAGTATATCGCGAAATGGGAAGAGCATTCGAAAGGCTCGGTACCTGGTCGTGGTTTGTGCTTACCCCTCACTGCTGTTTCGAAGTGCTACTTGGCAAAAAAGCGGACAAGAGGCGCGAGCTATACAATTTTGGCCCAACGTTAGCATCCAAGCACACTGTCATGGGTCATCACTCAGGCAGCTCTGGTTTGTCCTCACAATCTAAGTCGGTGGGGGATCTGCGGCTAGATTTCTCCACATCGCCAGCGTCTTCCAGTGTGTGACCCGCAGCCCGAGATTCTCTCATACTTCGCAGGAGCAACACCGAATTACCCCTGTGGCCACCACGCTGCTTCAGGTGCTGTTGGAAATCGATAACAGCGCTAAATTGCCAACTGTCGTTCGATCTTTGCTGTATACTCAGCAACGGCTTCGGCAACCACAGCGCTGAGCGAACTGCCATGCTGGGTGGCATATTTTTTCAGACGATCGTAATCCCTCTTTGGAATTCTAACCGTAATTGCATGAGTCAAGCTACTACTTGAGTTGCCACTTGTCTCATTCTTTGCACCATGCTATGCATCGCAATTTGAACAATATTATGCATACAGCCAACATGCAAGCTACTCCGGCCCCTAAGTTGGTGTCTTAAGACAAAGTCCAGCCGAACTTCTGGCACAACGGGCACGCACAAAGAGAATAACGTGCTGTACCGTTTCCTATGGCTCTTACGGGTAATTAACCGGAGAATCTCGAGCCCGGGAAGCCACGGAACCGGAGGCCGGGGACGCGTTCTGAAACTGTACACGGGTACCCTCACTGGCAAACAGGTGGAATGAATCATGAACGCCTTCTGTGTAGATGACGTTCGTCGACAAGGAGGGGGTCTTCTGCTACTTCAGCGGTATGAAAGACCTGGTTTTCGCGAGTGCCAGGGCGAGCCTAGGACAAAAAGTGCAGCAATGCCACACGCGAAGAGTCTGCCCTTGGTCAACAGGAGCGGCAGGAAAGACTCGGAATAGCTGGACGCTTCTCGGCACCTATTTTGCGACGAGGAACACGATTCAAGGCATCGCCCCCTTACAGAAGATCCTTGGGGAGAAACGCCTGTAGAGTGGAACCGGGCGGGTTCCCGCTCGTCAAACTAAGGTGAACCTGAGGCTCTGAAGAAAGTGCCGAGTTGTGTAGGTGAGGAGCGAAATGCCTCTTTACGCCTACCCGGAAAAAGGCGAGCACGAGATCGTCTTTCTTGCGAAAGTGGCCATCTTGAGGCTCGGGAGGTGGCTACGCTGGTTGAGCACTGCTCGGAGCTTCGCGCGTGATTTCTGCGGCCAAATGCCGGTCTCAGATGTCAGGGTCAGCTTTCCATTTCTTGTGTTCGACCATTCTACTCCGCTCATTAGGGACCTTAAAGGTGCCCAGTACTACCTGCAGTACAACAAGATCACGAACCTCAAGTTGGCTTGTGCCAAGCTGGATGGCCTCGTGCTCAGACCGGGGAAGGTGTTCTCATTCTGGTACCTGGTGGGCCCGACGAGCAAGCGGAAGGGTTACCTCGAGGGTATCGAGTTCAGGAATGGCAAGGTGTCCAGTGGCATCGGTGGAGGACTGTGCCAACTTTCCAACATGTTATACTGGGCGGCTTTGCATCTTAACATGGATATCGTAGAGCGACACCGCCATAGCTATGATTTCTTCCCTGACAGCCATCGCACCCAGCCTTTCGGCACAGGCGCTACTGTCTTCTACAACTACGTGGATCTTCAGTTCAGGAATCCCCACTCGATTACATTCCTGTTCAGGCTTTCGGTAACTGAAACGCAACTGGTCCTCGAAGTTTACGCCGATAAGGAACCGGATTTCCGCGTTCAGGTTATCGAAACGGACCATCGCTTCATCGAGGAGAACGGCATGAAACTTCGCTGCAACCGCATACACCGCCTAGTGACTGATAAAACGGGGAGAACGATTAAGGCGGAAACTGTAGCGGAGAACCGAGCCATCGTACTTTATTGACCGCCTGAAACTACTGCGAGATCTCTTGTACATCGAAATGCGGTATTATACTTTTGGTTCATAGATATGGGTGCATAAGGAGGAGATCACTTGCCGGTTGAGTCCATTCTCGCATGGGCGGAGGCACACCTCAATGAGGCCCTGACAGACCTCGAGCAACTCGTTAACATCGATTCCCCCCCAGATTTCAAGCGAGGCTTGGATACAGTAGGTAGCATCATGAGTGACCATCTCAGCCGCCTCGGGTTCAAGGTGGAAAAGGTCGAGAGGGAATCCTATGGCGACCAGATCGTCGCCCGAAATCAAAATAAGGACAAGCCACGAGTGCTCATACTGGGTCATTTGGATACCGTTCACCCGGTTGGCACAGCGGCCAAGCGCCCGTTTAAGGTGGAGGGCAACCTTGCACGAGGGCCCGGAGTGGCGGATGATCGGTCGGGGCTTGTGGGCCTGATCTACGCTTTAAGAGCGCTGGCCGAGTCGCGTTTGCTAGAGAGCCTGCCTTCGATCGTTATAGTGCTGGCTACGGATGAAGAAGCCAATTCTACGAGCTCGCGCGAAGTGATCCTTCGAGAAGCACGCAACAGCGATATCGTTTTGAGCGTAGAACCAGGACGGCCAGAGGGGTTAGTGACAAGTCGTTCAGGCGCGGGCCAATACTACATCGCAGTAGAGGGGATAGAGGCACACGCTGGTACTAACCCTCAAGATGGGGCCAACGCCATCGTAGAGCTTGCCTTCCGCAGTTGTGCCCTTCACGAGTTGACCGATTTGAAGAGAGGAGATGTAGTAAACGTAGGCAGGATTGGCGGGGGGCGGTGGATCAACCTCGTAGCGGGCTCCGCATGGGCGGAAGTTCAGACTCATTTCAAGACGGCCGGAGATCGGCTAGAAGAAGCCGTTCGCCGAGTACTTGAAGCTGCACCCACAATACCCGGTACAAAGGTGACATGGAAAGGTGGCATAACGCATCCTGCCTGGGAGCAAAACGAGAAAAGCGAAAGCCTTAAACGATTCATACAAGGAATAGGGGAAGAGCTCGGCCTAGATTTGAGCAAGTCTATAGGCGGTGGGGCAGCGGACTGTAACCTCATTGCTCCGCTGGCTTTGCCAATGGTTGATTCAATGGCGCCCGTTGGCGGAAATCTTCATTCAGAAGAAGAGTACCTTCTCGTGGATACAATCCCTGGGCGGGTAGCCTTACTGGCAATGACACTCGCTCGCATAAGAGAGTACCGGGTAGATTAAAGCAGCTCAGGCATTGGTGGGAGGGAACCGGATGGTACGGGAAGCATTACAGATCGACCAGAAAGACAACGTTGGGATAGCATTACGCCCCTTAAAGGCTGGCACTCTGGTGAGCGTGAATAGAAGAGGCGGTGACGAGATTAGGGTATCGTTGCTGGACGATATACCCTTCGGGCACAAGTTTGCCCTGCGCCGCATTCAAGCTGGCGAACACGTGATCAAGTACGGCGAAACGATAGGTATGGCGACGCAGCACATTGAACGGGGACAGCATGTTCATACGCACAACGTTGCCAGCCTGAGGGGAAGGGGCGATAAAAGGTGAAATTCTTTGGATACCGGCGAGCCGATGGTCGGGTGGGAACTCGAAACCATGTGCTGATCTTACCGACGGTTGTGTGTGCCAACCAGGTGGTTGAATCGATTTCCCACCTCGTCAAGGGGACGGTTTACTTCACACACCAACATGGCTGTGCTCAACTGGGGAAGGACCTTGAGCAAACGATCCGGACGCTGGTGGGATACGCAAGTAACCCCAACGTGTACGGTGTGCTCGTAGTTGGGCTTGGTTGCGAAGGCGCTCTACCTGAGACCGTGAGTACACGAATTAAGAAGAACGGCAAACCAGTAAACACACTGGTAATGCAAGAACATGGCGGCACTCTCGGGTCAATTGCGGCAGGAGCACGCATGGCGGCTGATTTGGTACAGCGGGCCTCCATGGAACAAAGGGTGGAGTGCGATATATCCGAGATTCTACTGGGCACCGAGTGCGGGGGATCAGACGCGTGCTCTGGCCTCAGCGCGAATCCCGTTCTAGGGTATGTCTCCGATAAGCTGGTAGACGCAGGCGGTACGGTGATCCTGGCCGAAACGACGGAGTTGATCGGAGCAGAACACTTACTGGCCCGCCGGGCGGCGTCTCCCGAGGTGGCACGAGACGTGATGGAAGCCATTAGGCGAACCGAAGAAGGGGCGAACGCTATGGGAGTTGACATGAGGGGTTCGCAGCCTTCGCCCGGTAACATCGAAGGAGGTCTTACCACGATCGAAGAGAAGTCGCTCGGGTGCATCCACAAGGCCGGCTCCAAACCACTGCAAGAGGTTATACCTTACGCGAGCTCTCCATGCAGGCGAGGCCTTGTGATGATGGACACGCCGGGTCAGGATATCGAGCAGATCACGGGAATGGTGGCGGGGGGCGCAAACGTAGTGATCTTCACCACAGGGCGCGGGACTGCCACCGGCACACCGATAGCACCTGTGATCAAGGTTGCCTCTAATAAGGAAACCCTGGCTCGGATGGGTGAAAACATCGACTTCAGCGCCGAAACAGTGATTTCAGGTGAAGAGAGCATAGAAGAAGTGGGAGAACGTCTTTTCCAGGAGCTGCTTGCCGTCTGCTCGGGTAAACTTACCAAATCGGAAATATTCGGCCACCACGAATTTGCCATCAACCGGATCGGACCGACGATTTAGGCTTCTTTACGACCGTAAGCCGAGTACCAAAGGGCCAGAATGGAGTGGACCGTTCTGGCCCTGCTCATTCAGCGATTGCCATAAACGAATATATTTCGGGAAATAATGCTTTTAGGTCGCTTTCTTCGTGAAAAGGCAGGGTTACGCTGGAATAGCTTATACGTGACTCAGTTTGACATTATAGCAATATCAATACTATTATAATTATGCGTTAGCCCTCAATGGTCTGACCATCGTCAAACGGCGGCGTAGAACCTTTTGGCTTACGCAAAGGAAAGCGATCATGGAAATCAGAAGCATAAAGCGCCTGACTCTATGTGATTACATTGTCGAAGAGATCAAAAACATGATCATCAACGGGACCCTCAAGCCAGGAGATAAGCTCCCTACCGAGAGAGAGCTGGCAGAAAAACTGGGTGTGGGGCGAAGTTCCGTAAGAGAAGCTGTCAAGGCTCTACACTCAATGGGGCTTGTGGCGAGAACGAAAGACGGTATCTTTATCGACATAAAGAGTTCGGCTTTCTTTACGGACCCGCGTTTACTGTCCAAAGAGGTAAGCGCTGCTGAGTTGTTTGAGGCTCGGAAAGTGATCGAGGTAGAAACGGCAGGTATGGCGGCTGAAAGAGCGTCAGCTGAGGAGCTCAAAACGCTGGAGGATATACTGAATGGGTCAGACGGGGAGCCAATCCCACCCGAGAAGTTCGTTATCTATGATATGAGCTTTCACCTGAGTATCGCCAAGGCATCTCATAACCGTGTCTTACTTCAGATATTGGGTTCAATCAAGGACCTGCTATGGGAGGCTCAAAGTGAAGTGGCCAAAGTGCCCGGAGTGATGGAAAAGGCGAAGATCCAACACCGCCAAGTATTTGAAGCCATTAGAGAAGGTAACCCCGAGGCGGCAAAAGCGAAGATGTTCGCACACCTGGATGAAGTTCAGGGCATACTGAACGGGATCCGGGTGTCGTTGTTTAAGTAAGGAATTACTTAAGTCGGGATAAGGAGGAGAATCACAATGAACGAACCGTGGAAAACAGACAGGTGGTTTACGAGCCCGTGGAATTTCGCTCCCGAAGTGAGGTCTCAACTGCACTTTGCAAAGAAGATCAAGTTGCATGACGTTACGCTAAGGGACGGCGAACAGCAAGCGGGTATCGTCTTCAGGAAAGAAGATAAGATCAGGATCGCAGAAAAACTGGCCGAAGTAGGCATTCACAGGATCGAGGCAGGAATGCCTGCAGTGTCTAAGCAGGATGAGGAAGCCATCAAAGAGATTGTCAAGAGAAACCTCGGCCCAGAAATATTCGCCTTTGCCCGTTGCATGGTGGACGACGTAAAAAGAGCAGTGGACTGTGGCGTCAAAGGCATCGTGGTGGAGATCCCCTCAAGCGAACACTTGATCAAATATGCGTACAAATGGGATATGGCGAAAGCCATAGACCTTTCGGTCAAGGCTACTACATACGCCCACGAGCAAGGACTATACACGGTATTTTTCCCCATCGACTGCAGCCGTTCGGACATGAAGTGGGTGTTGGATCTCCTCACTACAGTTGCTAAGGATGGCTGGATGGACGCTTGCGCCATCGTGGACACGTTTGGCGGTTTGATGCCTCATGCAGTGCCATATCTGATCAAGAGCGTCAAGGAGCGAATCCCTGACAAGCCTATCGAGGTTCACTTCCACGATGACTTCGGGCTTGGTTCTGCGAACACCCTAATGGCTCTGGCAGCCGGCGCAGATGTAGCGCACACTACTGTGAGCGCGATCGGTGAACGCGCTGGCAACACCGCCTACGAAGAAGTTGCTCTTGCCCTGCTCACTATGTATAACGTGGATATAGGACTCAAGACCGAGAAGTTCGTGGAGACCTCCAAACTGGTGCAGGAACTTGCAAAGGTGACAGTTCGGCCCAACAAGGGCATTTTGGGCGATATGCTATTTAAGATCGAGTCCGGTATCGTCACGTCGTGGTGGGTCAATGTTAAAGACGAGCATCCTCTCGAGGTCGTACCGTACCACTGGAACCTCATCGGCCAGCAGGAACCCGAACCCGTACTCGGCAAGAATAACGGCATTGATTCCGTCAACTTCTATTTGCAGAAGCTTGGCCTGAACTGCCCCGAAGAGAAGAAGATGGACCTACTTCAGGCCATAAAGGCAAAGTCTTTCGAGAAGAAAGGCCTACTGACGGAGTACGATTTCAAGAAACTAGTCAAAGAGGTAGTTGGCTGACCTTTCGGCTTAGTAGTGTTGCGGGCCGGTGTACGTCTGTATACCGGCCCAACCCGGCTATACAGTGCCATGCGGGTGGGGTAGTAATGGTTGGACTGTGCGGAGGTGTGTTTAATGGCTAAGTTCAAGGTTGTCGTGACGGATTACGTGTTCCCAAATATCGAGCCCGAGAAGCAAATCCTCGGAGATATTGCCGAAGTAGTGGACGGCAGCAAGCTTTCTGATGAGCAATTGAAAGCGGAGGTTGCCGATGCAGACGGCGTATTGAATTGTTACCGTAAATTCCCCAGACCGTTTATAGAAGCTACAAAAAAATGCAAGGGAATAGTGAGATACGGCATTGGGGTAGATACGATTGATTTGAAGGCAGCCTCAGAGAAAAAAATCATCGTGTGCAACGTCCCAGATTATTGCACCGATGAGGTCTCGGACCAAGCTATGGCGCTAATACTCGCTTGCTGCAGGAAGCTTCACATAAGCGATTCTCTGGTGAAGTCAGGTACCTGGAGTCTTGCCCCGTTAAAGCCCATGTACCGCCTAAAAGGGAGGACACTCGGTCTGTTTGGTTTCGGGAAAATCCCTCGGCTAGTGGCTGAGAAGGCCAGGGCGTTCGGCTTCAAAGTCATTACGACCGATCCGTACATCACCGACGAATTTGCAGAGAGGTTTGGAGCCAAGAAAGTGGACTTTGATACGCTCCTGCGCGAGTCCGACGTGATTAGCGTGCACGCTCCCCTTACCGAGGAAACGCGCGGTGTTTTTAACGCTGCAGCCTTTGCGAAGATGAAGAAAGGTGCCGTGTTGGTGAATACGGCGAGAGGACCGCTCGTGAACGAGGCGGACCTCGCCAAGGCTCTAGAAGAGGGCAAATTGTCGGCGGCCGGGCTTGACGTGCTTAGCTCTGAGCCCCCTGCTCCTGACAACCCTATACTTAAGGCGCCCAACGTTATCCTCGCTCCGCACGCTGCGTGGTACAGCGAAGAATCTCTGGTTGATTTACAGCGTAAGGCTGCTGAGGAAATGAAGAGGATCCTCACGGGACAAAAGCCTAATAGCCAGGTGAATAAGTTTTGATTTTTGACGAGTTGAAGCTAAAACCGAAATGGTCGATATACCCTCGAAAGGTGGCCAGGTTGGCCAACCCGGAACAGGCCATCCGTGAGGCGTTGCTTCATCCCGTGGGGACTCCCCCTCTTGCGGAAATGTGTCGGAGGGGCTCCCGCGTGGTCATCCTCGTGGACGACGGCACGAGGCCGACTCCACAGAAGTTGATTCTCCCCATATTGCTGGACGAGCTAAACCGTGCAGGTGTTCGTGATAAGGACGTAACCATTATCGTTGGTCTGGGCGTCCATCGGCCGATGACTGAAGAGGAGATGAAAGCCCGCTTCGGTGCTCAGGTGGTCTCACGTGTGGGGGCAGTGTTGAACCACGACTGTAGGGACGAAGCGTGCGAGCACATGGGGACCACCGCTAGCGGGGTACCTATTTCCGTTAACAGGGAATTCTTGAAGGCAGATTTCAAGATAGCAGTGGGCAGCATCGTTCCTCACATATACGCGGGCTGGGGCGGTGGTGCCAAGATGATTCAGCCGGGCATCTCCAGCACAGTGACGACGACTGCGGTCCATAGGCTCGCGAACATACACCTTCACGAGATTCTGGCTACGACAGATAACATCGTGCGCAAAGAGATGGAAGAAATTGCGCATAGAGTTGGCCTCGCGTTTATCGTAAACTGTATAGTGGATTCGGCCGGTGAGCTGGTCAAAGTCGTGGCCGGAGATGTAGTCAAGGCACATCGCGAGGGAGTGCGTTTCGCCGAAGGGGTGTTCTGTTGGCGGAACCTCGAGCCGGTAGACATCGTACTGGCTTCGACGCCGTGCCACGCTACTGACCTTTGGCAAAGCACGAAGAGCCTCGTCGTGGCTACCAGGGGTGTGAAGCAAGGCGGTACTGTGATACTTGTGGCGCCTTGCCCTGAAGGTGTCGCTCCGGGACACCCGATTCTGCTGGAGCTGGGCGACAGGAGCTTTGACGAAGTGCTCGGCATGGTCGACCGGCACGAGGTAAGCGACACTGTTGGGGCACTCACGTACATGACGATCGCTCGTTGCAAGGAAAAGTGCCGAATCACGGTCGTATCTCAGAAGCTTGAGCGGGAGCAGCTGACCAAGATCGGGCTTGGATATGCTGCGACGGCCAAGGAGGCTCTTGACGAGGCCTTGGCCTACCATCGCGCGAGCACATCCACTGAGCCGACTCTTGGGATAGTGTATGAGGCGGGTGAGCTCGCTATCATCTGAATCATCTGAGAAGTGATGTAGCGAGCTTTGAAGCTCAAAGAAGTGGGGGGTGGTTGGAGGGGGTTAAAAGGACAAGCAGTAATTCATAGGAAGCTGGAGAAGAGTGAAAAACCAAACAAAGGGGGATTCACATGGTTCGCAAGACTAGGTTGTTGGCCGTTGTTCTCTCTCTGGTGCTTGTGGCGACACTCGTCGTAACCGGTTGTGCTCAACAAAAGCCGGAGGAGAAGAAGCCTGCTGAGCAACCCAAGAAAGAAGAAACAATCAGAATAGCGCATATGGCTCCGCTGACCGGTTCTGCGGCATCTTACGGCTATTACATGATCAACGCTGCGAAGATGGCCGTGGAAGAGATCAACGCGGCTGGCGGAATAAATGGAAAGAAGATCGAATACTTCGAGATTGATGAGACATCGAACTCAGCACAGGCGGTAGAGGCATGCAAGAAGGCTATCTCCCTTAATCCTGTTGCGATGCTGGGCCCGAACCGGTCTGGCGGTGTGCTTGCGGCAGAGTATCTCTGGAAAGAAGCGAAGATCCCGACCATAACTGATGGTACGAGTGCGGAGACTACGAAGAAGGGCAATCCATATACCTTCCGTATGCAGGTCGCATCGGAGTACTGGATGCCAATCCTTGCAAAGACTGCTGTTGAGAGATTCAAGGTCAAGAAGCCGGCAATAATCTACGGATTGAACGATTACTCCAAGGCAAACTACCTGGCTATCGTTCCTGCGTTCGAGAAGTACGGTCTCAAGCCTGTGACGGTGCAGACATTCAACGACGGCGACCAGGACTTCACCGCTCAGCTTCTCGCTGCTAAGAAAGCAGGAGCCGACTCGTTGTTTATCTTCAGCTACACTCCGGAAATCGGTAAGATGCTCAAGCAGAGAGCCGAACTCGGAATGAGCAAGATTCCGGTATTCGCTGAAAGAGCGGCTTCTGTACCAGATGTTGAGAAACTGGCTGGCTCGGAGAACTACGAGGGACTTGTGACGTCGACTACCTGGTGTACGGGCGATCCCGACCCGAAGAAGCAGGAATTCCTCAAGAAGTACGAGTCCAAGTACGGCCACACCATTTCGGCAACGCACGTGAACCACTATGACTCGATCTATATCCTTGCTGACATAATTAAGCGGGTCGGTACGGACCGCGAGAAGATCCGGGAAGAGCTGTCGAAGCTTGATTATCAGGGCGTACTGGGTCACTACGTTTGCGACAAGGAAGGCAACTTGATGCACTGGATGCATACGCAGGTGCGGCAAGGCGGGAAGTGGGTACTCTTGGATACCGAGGAGTATCCGGTCCAGAGGTAAAGTACGGATAAGGGTAATTGCAGGCTGAGCTAGCACGGGTTCCGGAGGCTGATGTCAGCCTCCGGATGCCTGAAGTGGGCTCGAAAGGGGAATGGGCTGTGGGACTTGCGATGTTGGTTCAGTTGTCCCTAAACGGATTGGCGCTGGGGCTTTTGTATGCATTGCCGGCGTTCGGAATAGCTCTGATTTACAACGCCACTGGGTTGTTCAACTACTCACAGGGAGATCTGCTCACTCTGGGCGGTTATTTAATGCTCACCGTTTTTGGAGTTTGGCATCTTCCGTATCCGATCGCGGTGTTGGTGGTGCTCGGCGCTACTCTGGCGTTAGGGTACGCAATGGGATCGATATATTTCTTCCCGATGCTGATTCAAAAATTCGGGCCAAGCGTAATTTTGATCGGTACAGTGGCACTTTCAGTAGCAATCGTGAATGCGGTGCTGTTACTTTGGGGTCCGATGGCGAAGAGTTACGAAAACGTGTTCGGCAATAAGGCGTTCCAATTTGGCGATATGTATATCATGCCGCACGTATTCTGGATTTTCGGAATAGTGGCGGTGCTGGTGATTCTGCTACAGTACCTGTTCACAAAGACTATAACCGGCCTTGCGATGAGGGCCGTTGCACAAAACTACGTCGCAGCGCAGTTGATGGGTATTAAGGTGAACCAGATAATCCCGCTAACGATAGCGCTTTCGACCGTGTTGGCGGCAATATCGGGTATATTGATTACGCCGATTCAGCCCCTTACTCCGCAGTTGGGTGGATTGCTTGCCACAAAGGCGTTCGCTTCAGTGCTGATCGGCGGTATGGGTAGCATGAGTGGTGCGTTGGTAGGCGGCGCCATAGTAGGGATCTCGGAGACGCTTATCGCGACACTGGTTACGCCCACCTATAAGGACGTGTTTACTTTTCTGGTAGTGGTTTCGTTCTTGCTGTTCCGCCCCGGAGGTATATTCCGGAGGATAGAAGTGGAGAAGGTGTGAGGCCTAATGAGACTGGGGAACTTCCTTAGAAAGAACGCGTTGGCGGTAATAGCGCTGGTACTGGTGATATTCCCGCTGACTTCGCCCCCGGACTACCAGTTCTATATCGTGGAGCGTTCCCTACAGAACGCGATCCTGGCGATTGGGCTGGTGATACTTTTGGGGTATACGGGCCCGCTTTCGCTTGGTCACGCCGGCCTTCTGGCTACGGGTGCGTACACGTACGGGATTCTAGCCACGAAAGCGCACTGGCCTTTGTGGTTAGCTTTTCTGGCGGCGCCAGTAGTAGCTGGCGTGATCGGGTTGGCACTAGGTTTTCCTTCCTTGAGGTTGAAGGGCCCGTTCCTTATGGTGGTAACCATAGCATTCGGGGAGATCGTTAGGATCGTGGCGCTTAACGAGGAAGAGTTGACGGGGGGCCCTTACGGTTTACAGGGGATACCGCGGCTGATCAACAACGATCTAGGTGTGTACTATCTTATGGTGGCAGCCACCATGCTCGTGGCTATAGCTACGCTGCGGCTGCATCGCTCCCGGATCGGGCTGGCGCTGCTTTCGATCAAGGAGGATCCACTCGTCACGGGAGTCATGGGAGTCGACGTGAGCAATTACAAGGTTATGGCGTTTGTCCTGTCTGCCGCTCTGGCGGGTCTGTCTGGGGCGTTCTTCGCCATGCTCACTCGCTACCTGAACCCGGACTCCTTCACCATACTCGATAGCGCAACCTATCTTTTGATGGTGGTACTGGGTGGTATGGACAGCGTGGTAGGGGCGATACTGGCGAGCGGGGTGGTAACGGCGTTGCCGGAAATCCTTAGATTCATGGAGAGGGCACGATTGCTCGTATACGCTATCATCTTGTTGCTGGTTATTTGGGGCCCAAGCACAGGTGTATACAAGAAACTAGAGGACCGGTTTGGACGCAAGAGTGTAGTCGCACCGGGCGTTAAGCTGGTTGATAGGGGCTGAGCGCATGGATTTGCTTAAGACGACGAATCTTACCGTATCTTTCGGAGGGCTAGTAGCAGTAAATGGCCTGAACCTTACCGTACAGAAGGGGCAAATATGTGCACTGATCGGCCCAAACGGTTCAGGCAAAACTACGGCGATAAACTTGATTACGGGTATATATGTCCCCACTGCGGGAAAAGTGGAGTTTAAGGGGGAGACTATCTCGGGCCTTCCGAGGCACTTAATTGTGCGGAAAGGAATTGCCAGGACGTTCCAAAACATCCGGCTGATCGGAAACCAGACAGTGTTCGATAACATCAGGTTGGGAATGCACATCCACACGAAGGCCAATCTCTTAGGTGTCATCGTCAACAGCCGGGCAGTTAGAGAAGAAATGGCTGCAGTCAAGAGTGAGGTGCAGGAGATCATCGATTTCGTGGGCCTTTCGAAAATAGCCCAGGAGAAAACGCGGAACCTGCCTTATGGGAAGCAGCGAATAGTAGAGATAGGTCGAGCTCTCGCGACCAAGCCTGAACTGCTTTTGTTGGATGAGCCGGCTGCGGGACTGAATACTCAGGAGACGCTCGAACTCGTAGAGTTGATCAAGAAGATCAGAGACCGGGGAATTACTATCTTACTCATTGAACATCACATGGAGCTGGTAGAGGGCTTGGCTGACTGGGTGTTTGTATTGAACTACGGCCAGAAAATAGCCGAGGGTACGTTCAAGGATATAAAGGCAAACGAATTAGTGAAGGAAGCGTACCTCGGAAAGAGGGGGGCGCGAGTTGTCAATGCTTAGAGTCGAAGATTTGGAGGTGTCTTACGGGGTAGGGCCCGTGCTGCACGGGATAAATGTGACTGTCCCAGACGGGAAGATCATCGCGCTCCTTGGAGCGAACGGTGCCGGCAAATCTACCACGTTGCGCACAATATCTGGCTTGACGAAAATACTCCGTGGCAAAGTAGAGTTCGACGGGGTTGACTTGGCCAAAAAAACGCCAGCTGAAATCGTTCAAATGGGAATTGCGCACGTGCCCGAAGGCAGGCAGGTTTTCCCACAGCTAACTGTGTTCGACAATCTGAGGATTGGAGCGTACAGTACCTGGAGGAAAGGCCACGTTCAGGAGCTTATCGATAGACAATGTCAGTTGTTCCCGTGGCTCAAGGATCGTCGGAACCAGATGGCCGGAACGCTGTCCGGCGGCGAGCAGCAGATGCTTGCGATAGCTCGGGGTCTGATGAGTGAACCCAAGGTGTTAATGTTGGATGAGCCTTCACTAGGGCTTGCTCCGGTAATAATTGAAAACATCTTTGATAAGATCGTAGAAATTAACAAGCAGGGTACGACAATTCTTTTGGTGGAGCAAAACGCCATGCTCGCCCTGGAGACATGTGATTATGCGTACGTATTGAGTGTTGGTCGGATAGTTATGGAGGGCAGTAGAGAGGAGCTTCTGAACAAAGAGGACTTGATAACTGCCTACCTGGGCGGGAAGGCCAGTTGATGCGACGAGAGATTCTGTTAGAATGGCTATGATATGGTGCTTGAGGTCAGGCGTGTCAGTGCCATTCTAGATTGACTGGGGCGCGAGGAAGTGGGGCGTTGCTCCTGCGCAAATGGTACGTACGAGCGATCATTCCAATATGGCTCATTACCGTGGCTTTCTTGGGTAGTTATTACGGCCTCTTACCGGTGGTTCCGATGTGGCTGGGGTCCCGGGGCTGGGACAAGTCCGTTATCGGTTTGCTAGCCTCGGTATTCTCCATCGCATCACTGATGGTGCGGCCTGTTGCTGGAGTGGCAACGGATAGGTCGGGGCCACCTCGGCTTCTTTCCCTCAGTACACTTGCGTTCCTTCTCGTGCCCCTGATTTTTGGCGTGGGGCGCAGCTTCTGGGTGCTGGCGGCGGGACAGCTGATCGCGGGCTGCTGCGTGGGGACGTTTACAGTGGCATCCAATGGCTTTGTGACGGCAGTGGCGCCCGCAGAGCGGATGAGCGAGGCGGTTGCCTGGTTCAGCATAGCCTTCATCAGCGCAAAGGGGTTCGGACCAGCTCTGGGTACCTGGCTCTATGAGCGCATGGGGTTTCACGGTACGTTATGGGCGGTAGCGGCAGTCACTCTCATTTGTCTCGGGTTCTTGAGAATTGCCTGTGCTCCAGGCGGCGAAAGTTCAGGAGGACGCACACTGCCCGGTGCGGCTGGCGCGGTGAAAGGCGGGGCTGAGCGGACTTATTTGAATTATGGTGTCGTGTTCCTGGCAGCGATCATTCTGGTTAGTATAACCATTTCTTTCGGTGCTACCACGACATTTCTCCCGATGATGGCCGAGGAGCGGGGAATACTAGGCTATAGAGGTTTTTTCTTGACGAACACGATGACGGTAGTCATAGTTAGAACCTTCTCCGGTCGGGCCTTGAACCGGTTTGGCGCTTTTTGGGTGATCCTTGTGGCATTATCTCTTCTTGCGGTTTCTGTGGGCATGCTGGCGGTTGTGAATTCCACAGCGGGACTGATTGTGGCTGCGGTTCTCTACGGGATAGGATATGGGGTCTCTTATCCATCTCTGACGGCGACCGTGGTTAGCGCTACGCCGGCACCCAGCAGGGGGAAGGCTTTCGGAATCTATACTGCCGCACAGGACCTGGGGCTTGCCTTGGGGCAGGCGTGCGCTGGGCTCAGCCAGTACACCAGTTTTAAGACGATTTATTTGGTGATGTCTGTGCTGCCCGCGTTGGGCATGGCACTTGTGCCCAGGCTTGTCAGAGGTTCTTGCAATGGGGACAGGGGGAAAGAAGTTTCCCTTGACCAGGGTTCGAGTGGATGATAGAGTAGCAGTCGGAAGAAAGGGAGGCCGGGCCCTAGCGACTCCGTTGTGTGACGGGGCAGCAGGGGCGGCGTTTTGTGTTTTCGGGTTGTATACGTGTATAAAGCCCTGGTCCCCCATTTTCATTAAGTTAAGTAAGGAGGTCGAAGCATGGGTCAACTTCTTGAGGTTCGGTGGCATGCGAGAGGTGGACAAGGCGCGAAGACGGCAGCGCTTCTTCTCGCGGAAGCGGCTGCAAAGGCAGGAAAGTACATCCAGGGGTTCCCGGAGTATGGCCCTGAGAGGATGGGCGCGCCCATCCTGGCCTTCAATCGTCTGAGCGATGAACCCATCAGGGTTCATTCGCACGTAGAAGAGCCAGATGTGGTGGTCGTGCTGGATCCTACGCTGATCGGGAGCGCGAACATAACCGCAGGGTTACGGGAAAACGGCAAGGTTCTCGTAAATACAGCGAAGAGCCCCGCGGAAGTTAAAAAACGCCTAAAACTGACGACGCAGCAAGTGTATACGGTGGATGCGAGCAAGATAGCCCTGGAGACACTGGGGAAGGACATCCCGAACACACCTATGATGGGTGCTCTGATCAGGGTCTCCAACGCCATGGATTTCAACCGGTTCCGTGATCTAATGAAAGATGAGCTGGAAAAAAAGTTTCGCCATAAGCCAGAAGTCATCGAGGGCAACATGGCCGCTATCGAAAGAGCATACCGGGAGGTGAAGGGAGAATGAAATCCGTGACGAAGCCTCAGGCCCCCGGGTGGAAGAGCATACCCATGGGAGGAGTCATAACTGAACCAGGTAATTCCGAAAAATATGAAACGGGCGATTGGCGTACTATGCGGCCCGTATGGAGCGCAAAGAAGTGCATTAACTGTTTATTGTGCTGGGTAAGTTGCCCCGATGCGGCCATCGTGGCCAAGGACGGCAAAATAGTTAGTTTCGATTACAAGCATTGCAAGGGCTGTGGCATATGTGCGCGCGAATGCCCTCCGAAGGTGAAAGCCATCACCATGGTCAACGAGACTGAATTCGAGGAACAGGAGGGTTGAAAATGGGCAAAAGAGTTGCTTTGACGGGAAACGAAGCTACAGCTCTGGCTATGCGGCAGATTAACCCCGATGTGGTAGCTGCTTATCCCATTACGCCGCAGACAGATATTGTTCAATACTTCTCTCAGTTTGTGGCAGACGGGCAAGTGAAGACGGAGTTCGTGACGGTAGAGAGCGAGCATAGTGCCATGAGCGCCACGGTAGGTGCGGCTGCGGCGGGCGCGAGGGCGATGACTGCCACTTCCTCGCAGGGGCTTGCGCTGATGTGGGAAGTTGTGTATATAGCGGCCTCGCTCAGATTGCCGATCGTAATGCCTGTGGTCAATAGGGCTCTAAGTGCTCCCATTAACATCCACTGCGACCATAGCGACACTATGGGTGCCAGGGACTCGGGATGGATTCAACTATACAGCGAAAACGCTCAAGAAGCATATGACAACTTAATTCAAGCGGTACGGATCGCAGAGCATCAAGATGTACGACTGCCCGTCATGGTTTGCCAGGACGGCTTCATCACGAGCCACGGCCTGGACAGCATAGAGATCCTCGAAGACGCCGAAGTACAAAGGTTTATCGGGGAGTTGAAGCCTTCTTATCCCCTTTTGGATCCGGAGCATCCCGTGACGATCGGAGCTCTTGATCTACAGAATTGGTATTTGGAGCACAAACGGCAGCAGGCAGAGGCTATGAAGAACGCGCTGCGGGTGATTCCGGAGGTTGCAGCTGAATATGCGAAGTTGACGGGCCGCGAGTACGGCTACTTTGAAAAGTACAGGCTGGACGATGCTGAAATAGGGCTTGTGGCCCTGAACTCAAGTGCTGGAACGATCAAGGCTGAAATAGATGAGCTCCGGAATTCAGGAGTAAAGGTGGGACTGCTTAAACCCCGAGTCTTCCGACCATTGCCGGCCAAAGAACTCAGGGAGGCTCTGCTCCATCTCAAAGTAATCGGCGTACTCGACCGCGCTGATAGCTTTTCTGCGTTCGGTGGGCCTCTGTTTACTGAGATAAGATCTGCCCTTTACGGGGCGCAAATTCCAGTGCTCGATTTCATCTACGGTCTCGGGGGCCGTGATTTCACTATGACCGATGCCGGAAACATAGTGGAGAAGCTGGCTAAAGTAGCCAGGGACGGCAAAGTCGAAGAGCCCATCACCTACTACGGTGTGAGGGAATAGGGGGTGGCAGCATGCCTACGTTGAAAGAGATTTCTGGAAGACCTGAAATACTTGCCCCAGGGCACAGGATGTGCGCGGGGTGCGGTGCGCCGGTTGTGGTCAGGCAAATTATGAAGGCGCTCAGAGAGGACGAACACGTGGTGGTAGGCAACGCGACCGGCTGTCTCGAGGTTTCCACCACGATATATCCGTTTACCTCCTGGCGTTGCTCGTGGATTCATAACGCTTTCGAGAATGCGGCTGCCACTTTGAGTGGAGTAGAGGCAGCTTACAGGTCTCTGAAAAGGCAAGGCAAAGTGAAGGCGGAGTTTAAGTTCATCGCTTTCGGCGGGGACGGCGGCACCTATGATATCGGACTGCAGTCCCTTTCAGGTGCGATGGAACGCGGACACAAGATGGTATATGTATGCTACGATAACGGAGCTTATATGAACACCGGTATCCAGAGATCCAGCGCTACGCCGCTGGGCGCAGACACCACTACGAGCCCCGTCGGAAAGGTAATTCCCGGGAAAACCAGGCCACGCAAGGATCTCACCGAAATAATGGCGGCTCACAACATTCCCTATGTGGCGCAGGTGGCACCCAGCCATTGGAATGATCTAGTGACGAAAGTACGAAAGGCTCTGGATGCTGATGGTCCGGCTTTCATCAACGCGCTGGCTCCTTGTCCTCGTGGTTGGCGGTATGACTCTGCAGATACCATCGAGATGTGCAGGCTGGCGGTAGAGACCTGCTTCTGGCCCCTATATGAGGTGGTGGACGGGAAAGTCAAAGTTACAGTCAAACCCAGAGAAAAGAAACCAGTACGGGCATTCCTTGAGGCGCAAGGAAGATTCAAGCATTTGTTTGAGCCCCAAAACGAAAGAATAATTGACGAGATCCAGGCGATCGTGGACGCCAAATGGGCTAATCTACTGGCTCGTAGCGAGCAAGCATAGCTTATCAAGGGCGGGCTTTTGCCCGCCCTTCTTAGTGTTAGCCAGGCGTGGGCGTTGTCTCTAGGTGAAAGTCCTGAACTGCGGGCGTAGCAATAGCCCTAGTTTAAGACAAGGGTGTCTGCGGCGACGGAATCCGAAGGAAGCCGGAAGCACCCCCTGCCGAGGACTACGAACCCCAGGCGAAGCTAGTGGCAGCAGCTGGATGAGCTTGCCCTGATATGAACGAGGCCGTCGAGTCCTCTGTGAGTGTATGGTCTACCGAGACTCTGGCCGCATCGACGGTCGGCATTCTGATATCCGCGGGTTGGTTACCGCACAACATGCTTCCGTCTGGAGCTGCCTCGGACTACTAGCGTACGTTGAGGCGTGAAGCCTCTGTACATAGTCCGGACGAGGGTCCTCCTTCCGGATAGCAGAGTCTCGATATACCTGTCACTTCTACTTCTTAGAAAACACAATCCCTGGCTTACAGCTTGTGAGCAACTACCCGACCCAGGGTAACTGCCTCTGATTCCGTGTTTGCTTTTCCACTTCACATCCAATCGCCCAAACGAAACCAAGAAGCTCTCGTGCAACCGCAGTAACTGCAACCGACTGAAATACTTCTTGCACAACCTCACTTGTGCTTTCCATGCCATAGCCTGAATATTTGCTAGCTGACCCTCCTGCTGCTTCTGCATCGCTTGGGACATGAAAGGCTTTTGCCTATAACTCCAAGGGCACTCTATGCTAATGCGCCTTAAGTGATCGTTGCCTGTCTTTGTTATGCTGCCTTGCCTTACTGCACTTCCACTCGAGTACTCCCTTGGCACCAACCCCGCATGTGCCATGAGCTGCCGTGGGTTCTTGAACCTGCTGAAACAGCCAATCTTTGCTACAAACGTCACAGCTGCCGCTCCCTTTACACCCTGCAGGGTCTGCAAGGCGTTGATTACCGGGGGATGCACACTTCTTCTGCCTGCTCGTGGATCTCTGCTTCTAACCTGCGAATCCTCGTCTCGGCTTCCTCAATTGTGTGTTCGGTAATGTAAAAGTGCACCACCGTGGCCACAAAAAAGGGATCCACACCGGGACTCTTACCCGTTATCATTGGTGAGAGTAGGAAAATCCACCATTGGAACGGGGGTTTTGGAGTGACC
>DUMF01000011.1 GCA_012840015.1 Bacillota bacterium | reverse complement strand
TGGGCGGTATAGGATTCGAACCTATGGCCTCACGGATGTGAACCGTGCGCTCCACCGCTGAGCTAACCGCCCACTTTTTGGTGGCCCCAAGGGGAGTCGAACCCCTGCTACCGCCTTGAAAGAGCGGTGTCTTAGCCGCTTGACCATGGGGCCTTACATAACATGTCAATTGCGTACCCTATTATAGCCGAGGAACCTGCCCCTTGCAAGTAACAAACTGGTGCGCCCGGGAGGTCTCGAACCTCCAAACCTGCCGGTTATGAGCCGGATGCTCTGCCAATTGAGCTACGGGCGCACTTAATACTTACCTCGTTTTATGATATTCGGCTCTTTCGTATTTAGAATCTGGCTCCTCGAGCAGGATTCGAACCTGCAACCCTCCGGTTAACAGCCGGATGCTCTACCGTTGAGCTATCGAGGAGCGCGACCGACGACACTCATTATAAAGAACGATAAAACTAAAGTCAATCGTCTATGACCGCTGTCTGCCTGGGTATGTAAACCTCGATTCGATTATACCACCGCCAACTACTACTTCGCCATCATAGAAAACTGCGGATTGACCAGGTGCTATTGCCCTCTGTGGCTCGTCAAAAGTGAGCTTCACCATTTTCTGCCTGCCCGACGAAGTGTATCGCTCGATTATTCCGCCAGCTTCTTCCGCACGATACCTAACTTTACACGTAACCCTCATGGGTTCGCCAAGCTCTTCAAACGGAATGAAATTCACCGACGAAGCTATTAAACCGCTCGAGAATGTTTTTTCTTTCGGCCCAACCATGACGGTGTTCCCCTTCGCATCGATGTCGATTACGTACATTGGCTTCCCGGCCTCGACGCGCAGCCCCCTCCGTTGCCCAATGGTATATTCAGGCAATCCACGGTGAATCCCCACGATTCTACCGGTAGTGCAATCGATGATCGGCCCCGGCTTAAACCTCTCCGGGTACCTTCTTCGAATGAAATCAGCATAAGACCCAGAGGTAACAAAACAAATTTCCTGACTTTCGGCTTTTTCCGCCACTGGAAGACCTATCTCTCGTGCCATCCGTCTGACTTCCGCCTTCTTCATGTTTCCCAGAGGAAACATGGCCCTGGACAGTTGATCTTGGGTGAGCATGTACAGCGCATAACTTTGATCTTTTTCCCGGTCTACGCCTCTCAGCAGCAGGAACCTTCCATCGGGCGAACGCGCGATCCTCGCGTAATGTCCAGTGGCTACATAAGACGCATCGATTTCCATCGCCCTGGCCAGAAGAGCCCCGAATTTTATATCCCTATTGCAAATGAGGCACGGGTTAGGAGTCCGGCCGATGATATACTCATGGCAGAAGTTGGCTATCACTCTCTCTTCGAAGATTTCCTTCAAATTGAGCACATAGTGTGGTATCCCAAGCATGCCGGCGACCCGTCTTGCGTCTTCTACCGCTGCCAAAGAGCAACAGCCGCCGCTCCGATATGCCTCTTCTTCCGAAACGTCCGGCCACACCTGCATAGTTATGCCGATGACATCGTATCCTTGTTGCTTGAGTAAAGCCGCAGCGACTGAGCTATCCACGCCTCCGCTCATCGCGACGACCACTCTATTGCCCTTCGGATTTATCCCCATTGTGGGCAGCCTCGCGACGCGCCTCTGATTTCTTAGATAGATAATCGTTTATTGCTTTATGCAGAGCGTCTGCCGCCAGGTTCGAGCAGTGCATCTTATTCGGTGGTAGGCCCCCGAGCGCTTCCGCCACCGCTTTATTGCTAATCTCAAGCGCCTCGTCGATCTTTTTGCCCTTCACCATCTCCGTCACCATTGAACTGGTGGCTATGGCGGCTCCGCAGCCAAAAGTCTTAAACTTAATATCAGCGATTCTACCCTCGGAGTCTACCTTTATCATGATTTTCATTATATCCCCGCAAACGGGGTTCCCCACGGTACCCTCACCGTCCGCGTCGGGGATATCACCGACGTTTCTCGGATGCATGAAATGATCCATCACTTTTTCGTTGTACAAGCACACTCCCCCCGCCTCGTATATAGCGGCGACATCTGGCGTAATTTGTGTACTATACCTGGTAAGGTCTCAAGCACGTAATCTACATCTTCTTCGGTGTTTTCCCACCCGAGGCTCATCCGCAAAGAACCGTGAGCCACCTCCGGAGGTACCCCGAGTGCCAAAAGCACGTGAGACGGCTCGAGTGACCCGGATGTGCACGCCGATCCACTCGACGCTGCGATTCCTGCCAAATCGAGATTCAGCAGCATCGATTCGCCCTCTACGTACTTCACGCTGACATTTACGTTACCCGGAAGTCGCTTCTCTCTATGGCCATTTAACTGTATCTCGTCAATGCGTTCCATCAGCCCATCGATGAGCTTATCTCTCAGACGAGTCAATCGTGCTTGCCGTTCCGGGAGCTCCATCCGGGCAAGCTCCGCCGCCTTGCCCAAACCGACGATTCCAGGCACGTTTTCTGTGCCGGCCCTCCGGCCCCGCTCGTGTCCGCCGCCGTGAAGAATTGGCCTGATTCTTACACCCTTACGCACATACAGTGCGCCTATGCCTTTAGGGCCATACATTTTGTGGCCAGAAAGACTCAAGAGATCTATATTCATCTCATCAACGTCAACGGGAATATGTCCCACGCACTGAGTCGCATCAGTGTGGAAGGCCACCCCCATTTCCCGGGCAATTGCGCCGATCTCCTTTACCGGCTCAATCGTGCCTACCTCATTGTTGCCCATGATTACCGTAATCAGTATCGTATTGGGCTTGATTGCCTTTCTAACATCGTCAGGATCAACCAACCCATCCCTATCCACCGGTAGATATGTGACTTCGAATCCACGTTTTTCCAAGTATTGGCAGGTATGTAAGACCGCATGATGTTCGATAGCTGAGGTTATGATGTGCTTCGTGGTACCCTCTTTCATGTTGGCCTCAGCCACACCCTTAATCGCGAGGTTGTCCGCCTCAGTAGCGCCGCCCGTGAACACGATTTCTTCCGGTTTGGCTCCAATCAGAACAGCTACCCGCTCTCTCGCTTCCTCCACACCTTTTTTTGCTTCCTGGCCGAACCAATGGACGCTTGATGGATTGCCATAAACCTCAAGCATATATAGATTCATGATTTCCACCACTTCCGGTCTCACCGGGGTAGTGGCTGCGTTATCCAGATAGACTCTTTTCAATACAACACCCCCTAGGTCTCCGTTGGACACTTTTTCTTGATAAGGGACTCTATCGTTATTGACTCTAATGTTTTTTCGATTTGTTGTTGCAAAAAGGCCCACGCAGGTCTGCTCAGGCAAACCTCCTCACGCCAGCAATAGCGGTGTCCTTTTTCCCGTTCGATGAGGCATTTCACAGGCGCAATCGGCCCATCGAGTGCCCTCACCACCGAGGCAACAGTTATCTCGGCCGGGCTCTTGGCAAGTTTGTATCCACCGTTTAGTCCCCTTACCGCCTCCACGTGGCCCGATTTCCTCAATTTATGGAATATCAAGCCCAGATACTGTTTCGGTATTCCCTCACATTTAGATATCCTCGCCAGCGGCACGGGGCTGTTATCACGTGACAGTATTGCCAGGGCACAAAGCGCCCGAACGCCATAACGACTTCTGCTTGATAGCTTCATTTTTCACTCTAGCCTAATATTAGCTTTTCAGTAATCTTTTATTCTCATTATAACACCATCTGCTAAGCTTTCATCAACCCGCTCCCCTCTTCTGTACAAAAGGGGAGAGGTTCTGGAGTTTCAGCCAGCTATCACTCATCTGAGTGGGAATGTACCCGCCCCACCCTAACCCCTCAGCAGCCGCCCCGGCGCGATGGCGTCAAGCGGCTCAACAGGCACTGCGGCTAAACTGTTGCGGAGTTCCGCAGCCCTGGGTAACGGATTGCAGTGAAGTCCAACAGCAGCAGAGCCAGGTTGTTGGGCAGGTCAATAGCCGTGGGGGACAGCTTGTGAGTAGATTCTACAGCCGGGGGCACCAGGCTGTGGAAGAGGTCAACAGCCGCGGCAGCGGGATTGGGTGGGTTTTTGATGGGTTGGGTATGGAGGATTTAAACAAACAACCGAGGTTATAGGGGTCGAGGAACTTCACAGGAAGACAAGGTGGAGTCTTGGAGAAGTCCACACTGCAACGGGCTAGAGTGGGGAACAGATTTCACAGTTCTATTTGGCAGCCCCATGCCACGGCGCCAGGGTGGTGGGTATGGAAGGTTCCCCCATGTTCTCCGAGCGAGATCCCTGGAGGTATCTCAGGCCATTTCCAGGTGTTTCAACTCCCCAATGGAATGTCACTCGCAAGACGGCCTCATGCGTCCTCCAGGCGAAACACGTCGTCCAACTTGGGGAGGACATTTCTATTAATAAAAGGATGTCTCTCATGGCGTATGCCCAGTGTACAGTTCCGGGGAGGATGTGGGTTCCACCCAACTCTCGTTCGATCTTTGCTGTGCAGTAACGGCTTCGGCGAGCACAGCGTTGAGCGAACTACCAACGACCTTCCCCTTCGCCAGAGCGCTTCTGGGACTGCAATGCACTGCTCTATACTTTAATGCCCGCGAAGCTCCAGAAACAAAGGGTTCCACCGAAAGTCCCGAAGGCTACACTTGTCAACCATAGCGGGGTGGTTGCCCGCTCCAGCGGATTGGGACTACCTCCGAAGACCACAGGCCGCGCTCTAATGCTTCGAAAATGCTTCGAAAACCGAAGCCTGTGTCTCATCTACGCTGGTGGTAAGGTTCTTGCGGTGACTGTAGCCCAAGTTCCCGCAGGAAGGCATTCCTTGCGCTACTCTTCTCCCTACTCCTCGAATAGTGCAATGTCGGGGCAGGTTCGCCCCTGTTTGCGCAGGAATTTCGGTGGGTTTCCTGAGACAAGTGCCTTGGCCATTGTGTTCTGGGGTATGCCCAGTCCCCTGCAATTGCGCTTTTGTTCAAACCCCGTGCATGGAAGTTAAGTACCATGATGGTCCATACTTCCACTGATATCACCTTCCCACTCACCTCTGGCCTGGGACTAGTTTCCCGATCGGAAGGCATTTCCCTGGAAGGGTGGCTCAGTCTTTAGCGAGGGGCTGTTGCCGAACTCACCCTGCAGTGGCAACGTGCGGAAAGAAGGCAGCCACCCTGGTGACCTCTTTTGGACGATGAGCCCCCTGGGATGCTTCCTCATGCGGCGAACGTAAATCGGTCTTCCCCGAGGGAAGAGTTTTGGGCATTCTACGATGGCGAGTCGCGGCTGGTAACGATGAGAGCGGAACTGAAGCGACGGACTCACAAAGTGTATAATCACTTTAAGCCACACCAGAGTCTGGGGTACCATAACCCTGCCCAACATTTGACACTGCTCGTGACAGCTGAATGTCAACATCACAGAACCAGCACACGCCTATTGACACGTTAACCTTTTGAAGGTAAAATCTGCTTCAAACCAGCACTTCAAATGCGATGACCAGGAGAGTAGGCCATTTCGCGGATGCAGAGAGGTCCGGATGGTGCGAGGGACTTCCGCGGGTGGGCTGAAGTACACCTGCGAGCAGCGGCCTGAAACGCGGTGTTGCGGAGTAGGGGTCGACGGGTTCCGCCGTTAAAAGGGGTCATTTCCGCAAAAAGTGGGTGTACACCAAGAAGGGTGGTACCGCGGGTTCAAATCCCGTCCCTTAACAGGGGCGGGATTTTTTTATCCAAAACCCAAAACGAGAATAGGAGGAAATTAAAGATGGGGTTTGCAGGTTAATCGCATATCAAGGAGAGCCTGGAGCGTTCAGCGAAGAGGCGGTCGCCTCGATGGAACCCGGAGCTCGTCCGGTTCCATGCCGCACACTCGCCGAGGTCTTCTCGCGAGTGCAGGCAGGTGAGGCCGATGCAGGTGTGGTGCCTGTCGAGAATTCGTTGGCCGGGAGCGTGGGCGAAACTTATGATCTATTGCTCACCCATGAGCTGGTGGTAACTGGGGAAGTGGTCCTCCCGGTGAGTCACTATCTCATGGCATTACCGGGTGTAACCCGCTCGGCTATTAAGAAGGTCATCTCTCACCCTCAAGCATTAGCACAATGCAATGATTTCTTGCAACACATGGGTGTCGAATGCATCCCATTTTACGATACAGCTGGCGCCGCCCGCTATATCAAAGAGACGCTGCCTACCGATACCGCTGCAATTGCCTCTAAGCGGGCTGCCGAGATCTACGGCCTGGAGCTTTTGGCGGGAGAGATCCAATCGAACCGGGAGAACTTCACGCGCTTCTACCGGATCGAGCGTGAACCGCGCAGTGCAGGGGCAAAGAATCGCAGCGTATTCGTAGTTTCTCTGCCTCACCACCCGGGATCTCTGTTCATGGCGCTTTCCTCTTTCGCCTGTAGAGGGATAAACCTGACCAAAATCGAATCGCGTCCTGTGAAAAAGGATCCATGGCAGTACCTATTTTACCTTGAGTTCGAGGGGCACGTAAACGATTGGCCGGTAAAGTCTGCCCTCGACGAACTAAAGTCCAAATCCGGAATGCTGCGGATTCTAGGGTCGTTTGCGGTGGAGGAATGAGAAATGGCGTTGCGCGGAGTAAGGGGCGCAGTCACGGTGCCCTGCGACGATAAAGAGTCGATACTCCACTCGACAGCCGATATGCTAAGAGCCGCAATCGAGCGGAACGGCATTCGTGTGGAAGATATAGCTGCCATTTTGTTCGCAGTGACTCAAGACCTCACTGCGGCGTTCCCTGCGGAAGCGGCCAGGAAAATGGGCCTTGATAAGGTGCCTTTGCTGGACTTCGTCTCCCCTGGTATTCAGGGAGCCATGAACCGAGTCATACGGATGATGATTCTGTGGAACACGCCCGTGGGCCTGGAACAGATACATCACGTGTATCTGGGAGAGGCAGCGCGCCTTAGACCAGATCTTTCTGGGGAGGGAATTTTGCCGTGATCATCGTGATGAAAAGCGGCACACCACGTGAGCAAATAGAACACGTGATCAGTCACCTCCAAGGAGTCGGCCTCGGAGTGCATGTCTCCGAGGGAGAAGAACGAACCATCTTGGGGGCAATCGGTGATGTAAGGAAGATAGTGCCAGAAATGATAGAGGCGCTGCCGGGGGTGGAACGCGTCATCAGAGTACTAGAGCCTTATAAATTAGCCAGCCGTAAACTCAAGCAGGAGCCTACAGTGGTCAACGTGGACGGGGTGAAGATCGGCAACACCGAAGTAGTGCTGATCGCGGGACCTTGCTCCGTAGAAAACCTAGAAATGCTAAGGATGTCTGCGAAGGCGGCCAAGGAATGCGGGGCTTCACTCTTAAGAGGCGGTGCCTTCAAGCCCAGAACCTCCCCGTACTCTTTTCAAGGGCTGGGGCGCGAAGGTTTGGAGATGTTATCTCAGGTACGGGCTGAAACCGGCATGCCAGTAGTCACCGAAGTGATGGCACCGGAACAGGTCGAACTTGTAAGCCAGTATGCGGATATGTTGCAAATAGGAGCCAGGAACATGCAGAATTTCAGCTTGTTACAGGAAGTAGGCCGTAGCAGGAAGCCAGTGATGCTGAAACGCGGGATGATGTCTTCCATCGATGAATGGCTACAGGCCGCAGAATACATCCTGGCATATGGAAACATGCAAGTAGTCCTGTGCGAACGCGGTATAAGGACGTTCGAGACTTATACCAGAAACACCCTTGACCTTAGCGCAGTCCCTGCCGTAAAAAGGCTGAGCCATCTGCCAGTTATCGTTGACCCCAGCCACGGCACTGGAAAACGTGACCTGGTAATACCCATGGCACTCGCGGCGGTGGCGGCTGGTGCAGACGGGATTATGGTGGAAATCCACCCTGAGCCTGAGAAGGCGCTTTCGGATGGCCCTCAGTCGCTCAAGCTGGAGCAACTACGCGAGTTGGCAGCCGGGCTTCAAAAAGTATCAGCTGCGCTCGGGCGGCATCTGGCAGGAGGAAAGGCGTGCGAACAGTAGGGATCATCGGCTTAGGGTGTATAGGGGGCTCACTCGGGCTGTCGCTGACCGGAAGGCAGGGCTGGCACGTGTTGGGCTACGATACGGACCGCAAAGCGATGGAAAGAGCGCTTGAGCGTGGAGCCTGCCATTCCGTGGCAGGCTCCCAGAAGCAACTGGCTGAGGAATGCCAAATAGTTGTCATAGCCGTGCCTTGTAGCGAAATCGCCGGAGTGGCCCGCGAAGTAGCTCCTGCCATGAAGAGTGGCCACGTGCTCACGGATACGGGTAGCGTCAAGAAGCCGCTCCTCGACCAGGTGTTACCATACCTGCCGGAAGGGGTCACCTTCGTTGGAGGGCACCCCATGGCCGGAAGCGAGAAGTGGGGCATCGAATCAGCCTCACACGAACTTTTTAAGGGCGCAACATGGGTGCTCACGCCCACGTCGCCCATTCAGTCAGCAACCCGCAGCGCACTGAAAGTGCTGAAAGAGATGGTTCGTGCCGTCGAAGCGGTACCACTCGTCTCAGATGCTGCTGAGCACGACGCGGTCGTAGCTTTCACCAGCCACTTGCCTTATATCGCTTCCCTTGCACTGGCGCTGACTGCGCGCACAGGAGCGATGAGATATGAGCTTGTCAGGCAGCTGGTGGCTGGAGGCTTCCGCGACATGACAAGGCTGGCCCGTTCACGCCCGGGGATGGCCTCGGATTACGTCGTGATGAACCGTAATTCTCTAATTAGCGCTATAAATGAATTTCAAAAGCAGCTGGATGTAATGAAATCCGCAATAGAAGCCGGCGACGGGCGCGCACTGCGCAGTGCAGCAACTGAGGCCGGCAGATACCTCGAATCGGTAAATTGGGGGAAGTACAATGCCAACAACCCTTCGAGCGAAACTTACGGTGCCGGGTGACAAGTCCATCTCCCACCGCGCCGCGATCCTCGCTGCGCTGGCGGCCGGTAAAAGCGTGATCCGCGGTTTCGCTCCCGGGAACGATTGTGCGGCCACCCTCAGGTGCTTGCGACTGCTCGGGGTGAACGCAATACGAGACGGAGACAAACTGTATATTGATAGCGAAGGTCCGCGGTCTCTCCACGAGCCGCAGGACATTTTGGACTGTGCAAACTCAGGTACCACCATGCGATTGATGGCTGGCGTGCTGGCCTCCCGCCCGTTTATGAGCGTTCTCACCGGAGACGCCTCACTCAGGGCACGGCCGATGGGTCGCGTGGTAGACCCACTCAGATCGATGGGCGTGCTCATCGATGGCAGGGAGGGAGGAACGAAGGCTCCGCTCTATATTCGCGGGCCAAAAGCGGGCACCCCCTTGTTCCCGTTGACAGGCTATCGGTTGCCCGTGGCCAGTGCCCAGGTAAAATCGTGCCTGCTTCTGGCCTCACTTTTCGCGGATGGCACGAGCTACATTATCGAGATAGCCCCTACGAGAGACCACACGGAGCGGCTATTAAGACTCTTGGGCGTTGACCTGGTCGTCCAAGAGACAGAATTAGGAAGAGTGATTTCCCTGCAAGGGGGGCAGTCCCTCACCCCTGTCGACATCGAAATCCCGGGCGACTTTTCATCAGCAGCCTTCTGGTTGGCTGCAGGAGCCTTGATACCAGGGTCGGAAGTGAGGCTCGAGAAAGTAGGATTGAACCCCTTGAGAACGGGGCTCCTGAGTGTATTGAAAAGGATGGGCTGTGATATCCGTGTTTCTCAGGAGAAGGATCATTTCGAACCTGTCGGGGATATAGTCATACGTGGGGGGGAACTGAACGGGACGACAGTGGAACCTGAAGAAGTGCCGGGTATGGTGGACGAAATCCCTGTATTTGCCGTATGTGCGGCGGCCGCCAGAGGTAGAAGCATGGTAAGGGGTGCTGGCGAGCTTAGAAACAAAGAAAGCGATAGAATTCATGCCATAGTCGACAACCTCCGGCGGATGGGAGCTGAAGCAGGTGAACTGCAGGACGGCTTCTGGGTAGAAGGTGGCAGACCGCTGCGAGGTAACCTCATTCAAACTCATGGGGACCATCGAATTGCTATGGCATTCGCCGTAGCAGGCCTTATTGCTGAAGGTGAAACCGTATTGGATCAGCAGGAGTGCATAGACGTCTCTTACCCAGGCTTCTTAGAGCTCTTGCAGAGGCTTAAGGGGGGTGGGCTGGATACATGACAGCACTTCCTGAGCTCGGAGTGGTAGGTTGGCCGCTCAAAATGACTTTTTCGCCTCTCATGCAACAGGCCGCTCTCCAAGAGGTAGGCCTGGAATGGAGGTATGAGGCCATCCCCGTCCCTCCCGAGGGGTTCTCTGCCTTCTTCGAACGCGCTTCGGGTATCATGCATGGGTTCAATGTAACCATGCCGCACAAAGCCGCAGCCCAGCGCTTATGCAGCGTTCTGGATGGTTTATCCGCCGCTTCCGGCGTGGTCAATACAGTACTTTTCGTCAAGGGTACCCAATGCCCAGTGAGCGAAGGACACAATACTGATGGGCCCGGTCTTATTAGGGCCTTGGCACAACGTGCAAGCTTCGATACTCGGGGGAGCTGTGTCGTGGTGTTTGGAGCAGGTGGCGCTGCTGCAGGCTGCGTCACCGCGTTGGCCCGGAGCGGTGCGGGGCGAATCATCATAGCGAATCGAACTGTTGCTCGTGCCGAAGAGCTGATCTCCAGAATGAAGCCAATGTTCCCAGAGACAAAATGGCAAACGTGCCCGTTGAACTCATCAGAATGGTTAAACCGGCATATAGCCGAAGCGGATCTGCTGATAAACTGCATTCCTGAAGACGGTGCTGCAGAACTGGCTGCGCTCTTTTGCGAGTTAGATGGACGCGGGAAAGCGTTCTGCGATCTCAGTTACTCGGGAGAGCCCGGAACCCTCTTTCGAGCCTGCAAGGAAGCAGGGTTTGCAGCTGTACCCGGGCTGGAAGTTCTGCTATGGCAAGGAGTATTCGCCTTTGAGCTTTTCACCCAAAGGTCAGCGCCGGTGAATGTAATGCGCCGAGCTCTGTGCAAAGCGGCAGGAGAATGGTGGTTATGATGCTGAGGTTCTTGACAGCAGGGGAATCACACGGCCCTGGAATTACTGCGATACTTGAAGGGATGCCAGCAGGTATCCCCGTTTCACTCGAAGAGCTTCGCCACGAGCTCAAGAGGCGGCGCTGGTGCTATGGCCGTGGCGGCAGAGCCACCATCGAAGGGGATGTAATAGAGGTCACGGGCGGAATCCATAAAGGCCGAACTACGGGTGCTCCGGTATCGATCTTCATTCCGAACGCCGACCACCCAAACTGGATCGGCAGGGAAAGCCCTGTATTCGCTCCTCGTCCAGGCCATGCAGACTTGGCCGGCGCTATTAAGTATGGTTTCACAGACTGCCGCCCGATCGCAGAGAGGGCCAGCGCACGGGAAACCGCGGCTAGGGTGGCCTGCGGTTATTTCGCGAAGAAGCTTTTGGCACTCGGGGGTATCAGCATATACAGTTGGGTGACCAGAATCGGTCCCGTTTCGGCTAAGCTTCCTGCGGCCGATGAGCGCATGTATCGGCAGGACATCGTACGATCGTTGGCCGAGGCAGCCGAGAAGTCGCCTGTAAGATGTCCGGACCCAGATGCTACCTCTCAGATGATGAGCTTAATTGATGAAGCTAAGAAGGCTGGAGATACCCTGGGCGGGGTATTCGAAGTTTCGGCGACAGGCGTACCGGTCGGTTTGGGATCGCACGTACACTGGGATAGGCGGTTGGATACAAGGGTTACAGCTGCCGTTATGAGCATCCCTGGCGTTAAAGCCGTGGAAATCGGGCTCGGCATCGAAGCGGCTATAAAGCCTGGTAGCCAAGTACACGATGAGATCCTTCCCGGTGAAGGGCCGATACCAGTGCGCAACTCCAACCGGGCCGGAGGTATTGAAGGTGGAATAAGCAATGGAGAAGTGATTTTCGTTCGAGCGGCTTTAAAACCGATTCCCACTCTGCAGTCGCCATTGCGATCGGTCAATCTCTCAGATCGTACAGCATGCCCCGCCCACGCAGAGCGATCGGACGTATGTGCTGTTGGATCCGCCGCAGTGGTGGCTGAGGCCATGCTCGCGCTCACCTTGGCCGATGCCTGGTTGGAAAGGTTTGGGGAGCAGGTGAATCAAGGGTGAGTCGAAAGTGAACCGAAATCTGTTCTTAATCGGCATGCCAGGCACCGGTAAAACGACAGTTGGCAGACTCGTCGCGTCTTTAATAGGTATGGAATTCGTGGACACAGATCGCTTGATCGAGGAAACAGCAGGCATCTCGATCGAGCAAATCTTCGGGCAGTACGGTGAGAGATACTTCAGGACCATGGAAAGAGAAGCAATAGGTCGCGTATGCGCACTGCGGAATTCGGTCATTTCGCTGGGAGGCGGGGCAGTTACAGACGATTCCAACGTGAAGCTCATCAAGGCTTCAGGAATCGTAGTGCTGTTGCGGGCACGTCTCGAGACTTTGGTTCAGCGGCTGGAAGAGAGTACAGTCCGGCCCTTGCTCGGCGCTGGTAGCCGGGCTCAAGTTCTGGAACGGCTGGCCGCCCTGGAACGGGCAAGGCATGGAGCATATTTGCGCGCAGCCGATATCGTAGTAGACGCAGAGGCCAGACCAGTTGAGGTGGCAGACACCATTATCGGTCGGCTGGGACTGTCTTCCCCGTCAACGCTCTCAGGTGCTAAACAGCCACCTACGTCAGAGGAGCTTACCGTCCATACCCAGATCGGTCAATACAGTATCCACATAGGTGAAGATCTAAAATCCCTCGCCGCCCGAGAGCTACGGCCAGTTTTGAAGGACGGCAGTAAAGCGTTCGTGGTATCAAATCCGTTGGTGGCACAGTTGCGCGCCTGGAAACTGATAGAAACGCTTCGCGAGGCAGGCTTCCAAATGGAAATCGTCCTGGTAGGAGACGGTGAAGAGTACAAGACCCTAGAAGAAGCCTCGAAGATTTATGACTTTCTCGCTGCGAAGGGGGCCGACAGGAGTTCTGTGCTCGTTGCCGTGGGAGGTGGCGTCACAGGGGACCTCGCCGGGTTTGTAGCAGCCACCTATATGAGGGGGCTCACGTTCGTGCAAGTACCAACCACCCTGCTTGCACAGGTAGACTCAAGTATTGGTGGCAAAGTGGCGGTAGACCATCCGGCAGGCAAAAACCTGATCGGCGCTTTTCATCAACCCCGGCTGGTGCTTACAGATATCACCGCCCTTCGTTCTTTACCAGATGCGCTCTTTTCGGACGGGATGGCTGAAGCGATAAAAACCGCTATCATAGGCGGAGAGGAGCTGTTTGAGTTCGTGGAAATGAACGCGGGAAGGATCGCGACCAGGGAACTGGATGCTCTGAGGCATCTGGTAGCAGAGTGTGCAAAGGTCAAAGCTCGTATAGTAGAGCAGGATGAAAGGGATTCCAGTTTGCGGATGGTGCTGAATCTCGGTCATACGTTTGGCCATGCCATCGAGGCAGCTTGCCAGTACAAGAACGTATCCCATGGCCGAGCGGTCGCGGTGGGCACGTGCATCGCATGCAGGCTCTCGGAAAAGCTGGGTTTTGCCGCGCCTGGCCTATCTGCGCGGGTAGAACGCCTGATGCGGGCTTTCGAACTCCCGACTACCCCTGTGGAGCTCGTAGGCTGCCCGGACGGAGCTTCGGTGAAACCTTTTCTCTCGGCGGACAAGAAGCGGCAGTCTGGCTCTCTACGTCTTGTGCTGCCGTTCGCCATCGGAGACGTCAGGGTAGTTGCGAAAGTCCCTCCTACAGTGGTCGATGAGCTTTTTCACAGAGAATGGGGGTCGATTCGATGAAAGTTCTGGTGATCCACGGTCCCAACTTGAACCTCTTAGGTAAGCGTGAGCCAGAAATTTACGGTAGGCACAGCTTGAGTGACGTGAACCGTCTCATCACGGACAAAGCCCATGAGCTGGGCATTGAAGTGAGACTAGAACAGCGATCGTCGGAAGGGGAAATAATCGATCTCATACACTCCGCGGTGGGCTGGGCGGAAGGCATCATCATTAATCCGGCAGCCTACACTCACTATAGCATAGCAATCAGAGATGCACTCGCCGCGGTATCTATCCCTGCCGTAGAAGTACATCTGAGCAATATCTTCGCGAGAGAAGAGTTCCGGCAGCATTCTGTGATAAGCCCGGTCGCTAAAGGCGTCATAAGCGGCCTTGGGCCGTGGGGATACATTTATGCGCTAGAGTACCTTTATCAGATGCACCTGGGCGAGTGAACCACGGTAATGCTGTCTAGGACCATCCTGGCCTTGGTATGGAATGGCCTTTTTTCGATTTCTACTTCCGCGTGCGGAATGATTACAGTTGTTTCGTATGGCTTGCCCTCTGCCACTTTGCGCATGAGAATCTGCAAGCCATCCAGCACGACCGCCACAACGTCTGCATCTCGGCCTCCACTCTCGGAATGTTTTCTATTCCTCAGCAGCATAGGCGTATTCAACCCTGTAACAGATTATGCCTCCGCCCGTTGAGCAGCTCCTCCAATTCTTTAATTCCTTCTCCAGTCACCACCGAGACCGTATAATATGGGCCCGGGACCCCTGCCACGGTAAGAAGTTTGGCAGCTCGTGAGATGTTTGCGTCGGCCCGGTCTATCTTGGTTATCACGCCTACAGCTTTATGGGAGAACGGACGTGCGAAACCTGGCGGTACTGTGGCGAGCTCACTGCTGGCGTCTTGCACCACCCACACCGCCTGAGCGTCCCCAACCTGACACAACACCGTGAAAAACAGCCTGGGTATCTGAACGTACTCGCCAGGCGAGTCCACCAATATATCGTGGAACTCCAGTGCTTGGGTCTTCCTCACGGGCGCCGTGCTACCCCGCAGCCTGGTTATCAGCGAAGTCTTACCACTTCCAGAGGCACCGATCACGAGGATTCGTTTCTTGCCAAGTACGCTTCGGTCCGCCACCATCGTTCCTCCATATGCATAATGGTAAGAATTATAAAGGCCTGCCCGCAGCCTCTCGATATGGCGGGCAGGCAATCGTCACAATCCTACCTGCCTATGCCTTCTTTACGTCAGGTTTGGGTGCAACCAGCATGGCCACGAGCAGAGCAGTTACGCCTGCTACGAGCTTGCCGACAATCATTGGGAAGATCATGTCTTTCTCTACGCCGGCGGTGAAGCCGAGGTGATCACCAAAGGTAAAGGCAGCGCTGACGCAGAACGCTACGTTCAGGACCTTTCCTCTGTCATCCATGTCCTTCATAATGTTAAACATAGGAATGTTATTGGCAAGAGTAGCCACGAGTCCTGCAGCACCCACTTCGTTCATTCCAAGGCTCTTACCTAGTGCCATCAAGGGTTTCTTAAACACCCTAGTGATCACGGTCACCATAGGATATGCCCCAAGCAGCATGATACCTATCGCACCGATGATCTGGATGCCGTCCGTCACTGGGGCCATACCTGGGATGAGAACTACTCCAGTTAGGGTCTCAAAAACGATAGCCGCAAGGCCTATCGTGATCATTATCACTACGCCGGTACCGAACTTCTGGAAACCGGATACCATCTTGGCCGGTATCCTCCATAGGCCGATCGCTATCAGCGCGGACACAATGACCACTGGAACGAGGTTCGAGATGATCATCCCAAGCGAATAACCTGCGACGATACCTCCCGCTATGCAGCCGATGGGAATGGTGATGAAACCAGCCAACATCCCTAGCGCCAGCCACTTCCGGTCTTCCGGTTGAATGATCCCCAGTGCCACCGGTATGGAGAACACCACAGTAGGCCCCATCATAGAGCCCAGTATGATTCCAGCGAACTTTCCGGCCTCGGGCGTGAGGGCAAGCTCCTTGGCCAAAGGATAGCCGCCCATGTCACACGCCAGGAGCGTCGTGGCAAACATGGCAGGGTCAGCGCCGAGTGCCTGGTAAATAGGCACAATGATCGGCTTGAGGATCTTGGCTAATACGGGCGCGAGAGATACCACGCCAACCATCGCTAGAGCTAGTGGGCCCATGGCGTTGAAGCCCTCTTCGAACTGCTTGCCGAGGCCAAATCTATTACCTATGATTCTGTCAACGGCACCCACCATCATGAAACACGCCATAATGGTAATGATTATTTGGCTTATGTTGGCCATAACAATCCTCCCTCGTATGCTTTGGTTTAGAGAGTTTGAGTCAAACAAAAGGTTGTTAGCTGTTCAGTTGAAATAGGGCGGGCTTCCTGACAAAATCGATTTAGCGATCCGGGCGAGTCTATCTACCTCCCTGTTG
>DUMF01000010.1 GCA_012840015.1 Bacillota bacterium | reverse complement strand
CGCCGATGGTACTGAGCGGGGGACTGCTCGGGAGAGTAGGTCACTGCCGGGAATACATTGAGAAAGCTCTGCATGGAGAAATCCGTGCAGGGCTTTCTTTTATACTCCGGCTGCTATCCCTTTAGTTAGGGGGCCCAAAAGGTTCTGGGAGAGAAGCTCTTACATTTTGCACAAGACGTACACGCGGTTTGGGGAGATAGTGATAGAGGAGACGGAGAGGGCTTGATCCGCAGTTGCGGGAGAAAGCGCTTAAGGGAGCTGGACTGGAAATTTTCAAGTGTTGATGGAGTTGATTGCAGAGGGGAAGCTGAAAGCGCCGTGTGACGTACATTTGAAGCGCATCAGGGAGTTAGAAGGGTACCTGCGGAGGAACAGGGGTAGGTTGAAGGAGTGGCACATGGGAGAGAACGGGCTTGGTGCAGCGTGGCTGGACGAAACTGATGGGGGACCAGGTGGAAAGGTTAGGGAGGCGTGTGATTGAGCCGCTCGCAAAAGAAGACCGTGCGAATTGTTTGAAGGCCTCAATCCATACTGCGGAGCTACAAATGTTCATACTCCGTTGGCAAGTACTGAAGGTGCTTGGCGCATAAACCCGTTGATTGAGTGAATTGCATGACATGGTTTCAAGCCAACAAGGAGTTGGCGTCGTCGGCACTGCAAGTAATTGTGGTGTTACCACAACCAACAGTGATATAATCGCACCAGAACGCAGACTCTGCTCCTGGGCAAAGGCATCCGGGTGGCTGGGCTGAAATTAATTCATTAGGAGGGTTGGTTTTGTCAGCTGAGGAGTGGCTCGGCAAGGAGATCCGCAGAATACGCAAGGCTCGCAATGTTAGCCTCAAGGAGCTCGCTTCCCTATCGGGTCTAACGTTCGGATATATCGCGCAGATAGAAAGGGGGGAAGTTTCTCCAAGTATCAGCTCATTGCGGCGAATCGCGTCTGCCCTTCATATTACGCTTCAGGATCTTTTTCGAGCTGAGCAGAACTCCAACTCGCGTGTCGTCACTCCTGCCATGCGACCAAGGCTCAAGGCTGACAGTAACAGAGTTGTGCAGCAACTCCTGAGTCCTCCTGGCTTGTGGAAAATGCAACCAATGTGGACAGAGGTAGAGCCTGGGGGCACATCTGGCGACGAGCCCTACACTCATGAGGGCGAAGAATTTGGCATACTGCTTCAAGGCGAGTTAACCGTTTGGATTGGAGATGAAACATGCGAGATGAGGGCAGGCGATAGCATCTATTTCCCATCTACGCTACCCCATAGGTTTGCAAACAATTCCACCGAGAAGGCGGTCATGGTTTGGGTGATTACTCCGCCATCGTGGTAAGTAACTGCTCTCACACAATATTAAAGCCAACGGGTCTCTCAATACGGCACCCCGTGTCCCGCCTGTCTTGGCGAAGTCAGTTAATTTCCGAAATGAAGGGGGAGTTCGCACGTTGTTTAAAATGGATGACAAGGACAAAGCCAGTCGATTTCAGGGGTTCCTTGGAGCAGTGGAAAGAGTGGGTAACAAGCTTCCTCACCCGTTCTTGTTGTTTGTCGTATTGTCGTTCGTAGTTATTGCAGTTTCGTATTTCACTCAAGGCATTCAAGTGACAGTACCTGGGGAAAAGTCCACGGTAGTTAAGGGCGTAAACCTTCTTAGCGGAGCTGCTCTCGTATCTGCCTTTACCGACATGGTTAAGAACTTTATCAACTTCCCTCCCCTGGCGGTGGTTTTGGTCACCATGATTGGTGTCGGAGTAGCGGACGAATCTGGCCTGTTCAAGGCAGCTTTGAAGCGTGCAGCGCACGGAGTGCCGCCAGTTTTGATTACGGCCATGATTGTTTTCGTCGGCATAAATGCCAGCATTGCTGGTGATGCCGGTGCCATCATCACGCCTGTGCTTGGCGCTGTAATGTTCAGCGCAGCTGGCAGGAACCCTATGGCAGGAGTCGTGGCAGGATATGCTAGCGTCAATGCTGGTGTGTCAGCATGCCTCTTGGTGGGTAGCCTCGATGTGCTCCTGGCAGGTATCACGGAGAAGGCAGCCGCTATCTTTCCCTCTGCAGCATCTCAGCCTACCCACCCGCTCATTAACTGGTATTTCCTGGCGACGGCAGTGTTTATTCTGACTCCAGTGGGTACTTGGATAACCGAGAAACTGATAATCCCACGCTGCCAAAGCAGGACGGGCGATGTGGACCTAACAGAGGAAGCGGAAAGCGCGACGCTGACCTATCAAGAGAAGCAAGGGCTCAAGCATGCAGGCATTGCAGCGGTCATGTTCGTTGCTGCTGTGTGCTTGCTTACCGTGCCCAGATCTGGGCTGTTGAGGGATCCCAATACTCGAGCAATCCTGCCGACTTCCCCGTTCATGTCCAGTCTTGTGCCCCTTCTGTTTCTCTTCTTCCTGACACTAGGGCTGGCATACGGGTATGGTTCGGGAAGCATCCGCTCAAGTCACGACATTGCTCGGTTCATGTCCAAAGGCGTAGCCGGGCTTTCAGGGTTCGTTGTGGTGTCGTTTTTCGCCGCTCAGTTTATCGCGCTCTTCCAGAAGAGCAACATGGCAACCATATTGGCAGTTAAGGGCACTGAATTCCTAAAATCCATTCATCTCACCGGCCTGCTTCTGGTGTTAGTGTTCATAGCCATATGCTGCTTCATCAACATCTTCATGGTGAGCTCATCCGCGAAGTGGATTATACTCGCGCCGGTGTTCGTCCCGATGTTTGCAATGCTTGGCATCTCTCCCGCTGGAACGCTTGCTGCCTACAGAATTGGCGACTCAGTGAGCAACATTATATCGCCAGTGTCCCCGTATCTCCCCTTCCTACTAACAATGCTTAGGAGGTACGACAAAGAGTCAGGCATTGGCACTGCAATTTCGTTCATGTTACCGTATAGCATTGGGTTTGCCATTGCATGGACCATATTCCTTGTCATCTGGACCGTTCTGGGCCTTCCGCTGGGACCTGGTACCAGTATGTGGATGTGAGTGCCATCACCAATACTTACTGAATAGGAGGAGTCATGATGTTGAAGTTTATCAAGTGTAAGGCCCTTATAGACGGAACCGGGCGCCCTCCAGTACAAGATGCCGCAATAGTCGTGCGGGATAACCTCATAGAGCAGGTAGGGACAGCTTCAAATGTACAGGCTCCGCCCCAAGCTGAACTGATTGACCTCCAGAGCATGTATGTGTGTCCAGGCCTTATCGATGCCCATGTACATACAAGCTTTAATGGGGAAGCAGAGTACTGGGACATTGTACTCAAGCAAAATACTGCATATAGGGTACTCACCAGCTTGCGGAACGTCAATGCCGATCTTCTGGCTGGTTTTACCTGCGTGCGGTGTCTGGGCGAAAAAGACCATCTCGATATCGACCTGCGGAACGCAATCAACAGAGGGATCGTACAGGGACCAAGAATCGTAGCAGCAGGCCAGAACATCACCGTGACTGGTGGGCACGCAGATGTAAACCTGGCAATTGATATTACGTGCCCTCAAGGTCTGGGGGGAGTGATCGTTGACGGCCCGATAGAAGTGCGTAAGGCGGTTCGGCAGCAAATCAAGGCTGGCGCTGACTTGGTCAAGCTCCTTGTCACAGGCGGTGTTATGTCCGAAGCCAGTGTACCTGGCATTCAGCATATGAGCTTTGAAGAGATAGCTGCAGCTGTGGAGGAAGCTCACAGGCTGGGTCGAAAGGTTGCCGCGCATGCGCAGGGCACCGAGGGCATTAAGGAAGCAATTCGGGCTGGAGTTGACACGATCGAGCATGGCCATTTCCTCGATCAAGAGGCAGTAGACCTGATGGTTGAAAGGGGTGTGTTCTATGTACCGACCTTCGCGGCTGCCTACTGGATGACGGTTGGCGAGATAGCCAAGCGTATTCCTCCATATGCTGCACGCAAGGCCAGAGAGGCATCCGAAGCCCATGCCAGGAGTTTTGAAATGGCCCGCAAAGCGGGCGTGAAGATTGTGTGTGGTACAGACGCAGGCTCGCCGGGCAATAGACATGGCGCTAATGCAGTTGAGCTTGAACTATTGGTCCAACACGGCATGACACCAATGGAAGCACTACTGAGCGCAACGAGGGTGGCAAGCGAATGCTTGTGCATATCTCAAACGGTTGGAACTATAGAGCCGGGCAAACTAGCCGACTTGATAGCAGTGGAGAAAAATCCTCTGGAAGACATCAGGGCGTTCAAAGAAGTGCGTTTTGTGATGAAGGACGGCGAAATAGTTAAATGGACCACGGGATCCACCTCTGATGTTTTCGATCGACAGTCACCGATATACCAGCCGCGGCTGCGCTGAAATGTAAATGAGCGCTTGGGCTTGCCAACAGACAACTCGGTGAACTCGAGGTGCCTAATGAAAGGCCAAGCCCTTCCCCCCAGGATCCATGAAAAGGGAGATGGGGTCTCAGTTTCCCCCAGCCCGAACTGGTTGAACTCTCTTATTCGTTGTTGCCAATTCCGCCAGCCGAAGTAAGTTAACGGTCAGCTGCGCCCCATGGCCATGATACCAAGGGCTGGGAAGGTGCTAGCCGCCGCTACCCAGCCCCCGCGTCACCGAGACCTACCCTATCTCACCTTGAGCACTATCTCCAGTTCTACTGGGTTGTTAAGCCGCCTTCCGCACCATCGTCAGTGGGTTTTGTGGGTTTTCGTAGGCATGATAAAGGCGCAAGCCCGCCGGATTGAGGTGTGGGCGGGGCAGCCGGAAAATCCCCTGGGACAGTGTGAGCCGGAGTTTTTGTATGGCTGCCCCCAACCACCGTCCAATTGGGACGAAGCTCCCGGATAGGTGAGTGTCGCAGCTTCTCCGCCTGTGCCCAAAGCAATTGTTTGCGGGGGGATGGCGTGCGCTACATCGCTTTCGACGCCCTCCAGAGATACTGCCAGGCAACCGAACTTTCGGAGGACGGAAAGCTAAGGCATTTCCGGTTCTCCAACACCCGGGAAGCCTGGGCTTGCCTCTGGAAGGACCTCTCGCCCGACGCCAGGGTGGTTCTGCCCGATTAAGACGAGGGCCATAGCGGAAACCCGGATCTAGACGGACAAGCTTGACGCGGAGCCCCTGGTGAGGCTTCTTCGCTCCGACTTCATACCCACTGTCTGGGTGGGGACCAAAGAACAGAGAGAGCTCCGAAGCCTTCTCGGGCACCGGGTGAAGCTTGTGAGGCTTAGGACTGCCTTGTAAGCCTTCCCGGGGCAGAAAAGATCATCCTTCGCTCGAGCCTCACCCTCATCTCGGAGTTCGACGAAGAGATAAAGGCATGGAGGGGGGCTACGCCCGGGCAAGGAATATGGACCAGGTGAGGCTCCTCCTCAAAGTACCCGGCCTTGATGTCATAAGCATTATGACCATCCTCTCCGAGGTCGGCGATGTGAGTAGGTTTCCATCGCCGAAGAAGCTTTGCAGCTACGCCGGGCTCGTCCCGAGGGTGCATTTCTCCGGAAAGACCCGCTATACCGGCTCGATAACAAGGGCGGGAAGGAGCAACCTCCGCTGGATCATGGTGCAGGTTGCCCACCAGGCAGTAAAGGTCCCCGGCTCGCTGCAGAGTTTTTACCTGAGGCTCAAGGCGAAGAAGGGCACCAAGGTTGCCATCGTTGCCGTGGCGAGGAAGCTTTTGGCCATCATATGGATGCTTCTCACCCGCAACGAAGAATACCGGGAGCCGAGGGCCCGGTACAACGCTAAGCTGAGAAAGATGGACCGTCTCGCAAGACCCTATGCGGAGGCGATATCCGATGAGGTGAACGCCGCGTTGACAAAATTCCTTCAAGAAGAGGCAAGATCGACCCCGGTCGGGGTTCACCGGGCTTGCACTTTTTCACCTATGATGACAGCGCAACACCGACGCAGGCTAATCTCTGCTCTCTTGATGTGACATCGGGTTGATAACGCTCTGGAACCGTAAAGCTTGAGTCATCCCGAAGGTGATGATACTCTTTCTTGTCCCAGAACATGCTCCATATGATGCAGAGGGGGCTTTCTAGCTGCCGCTACAATCGCGACTTTATGACCTTTTCGGCCTCTAACCCGCAAGTAAAAGGCGTGAAGAGGACCAGGGTGTCTCACCGCTTGAAGCGCAACTTGGATCATTATCCAGCGTAGCATCCTCCTTCCAGCCTTGGTAATATGCCCGGTGTACCGTATCTTCCCTGACTGGTAAACCGCGGCACCAATCCGGCGTAGCTGGCCAGTTTCTTCGCCGATGCAAAACGCTTGATATCGCCAATTTCGGCCAGAATGGTGAGGGCAGCCAGCACGTTAATGCCGGGGATGCCGAGCAGTAGCTCAACGCCTGGAATAAGCTTGGCTCGCCGAGACCAGCACTATCTTTTCGCTTTGTGGCGGGTCCTCCAGAGAAGCCAGAAGCTGGCGCACTTTAGCCCCAAAGATATCGTTTAGAGGGCAAAATAATACCTTGCCACACAAGACACACATGAATACGATTCTTGACCGCGCAGGCCTGTTTCTTCAATGCCATCGGGTGGTAGCCCTAGCATTCTCAAGGGTTTGCGGTTCAAAAAGGGGCAAAAAGGACCAAGAATGTGGCTACAATGCTAAGGCGGGTTAGAATAGGCTTTCTTATGTGCGTCTTGCTGTTCCCCACGGCGGGTTCCTGGAATGCCCGAAGTGAAGGATTGCTACTTCTGGGTAGTGTCGAGAAGATGGATAGCGGCGGGGAGGACGGAGAGACGAAGGGGTGAATTCAGCTCGATGGGGTCGCCGTCTACATGAACCGGTGTTGCGGCAGGGAAGTCGATGAGCGCTTCAGGAGAACGGATAAAAGCGACGCCCTGGGCTCGACGATGGCCGCCGAAAAAGGCGAGCGGCAAGAGGAGGACGAGTACCACGGGGGGAACGGAATGGCCGACGCAAATGTCAAATTCGCCATCGTCGGGAATGGCATCGGGGTTTATTCGTATTCCTCCTCCGAGACGCTGGGTGTTCGTGCAGGCGGCAAACCAGCACTTATCAAACCGGTGGTTAAAGCTCGCGGTGTCACGAGAAAGTCTGGCCGATATCGCGAGCGGGAATCTCTTGAAAGTTCGCAGGCAGTGAAATACGGAGTAAGCGTAGGACAAATGGCCTAAAGTTTTGTTTACCTGGGTTTCTTTGACGCTTCGTGCGACGGCTGCGTCAAATCCGATACCGACGGAATTTATGGCAAAAAGGTCGAACCCGGTGGGGTCCTTCAGACGAAGTACGTCCACACAACGGTAGCGGTTTGATAATAATGCTTTCACCAACTGTCTGGAGGCCGTTATGCGGTCTGTGACCAAACGAGCTCCTCTTGCAAAATCGTTACCCGTTCCGGCTGGCAAGACTCCCAGTTTGGGCAAGGCGGCTACTTGAGCTGTCAGGATACCGTTTACCACGTCACTGAGTGTTCCGTCACCGCCAACGGCTACGACTGCATTGAATCCGGAGAGACAGGCTTTCTGAGCCAACCGCACAGGCTCTTTTGCTTCACCCGACTGCCATATCTCATAACGGATTTCCGGGCTTTCTTCCAGCTCTAGCTTTAATGTCTCCGCCGCCATCTTAGCGCGGCCTTTACCCGCAATAGGGTTCACTATCACGCATACTTTCAGTGGTCGGGTTTGCATGTAATGTCTCCTAGACTTTAATTCTGACATCGCCTTTAATTGTTATGCCTTTTGCCCTAGTCAGTCAACGAACCTGCCGGGAAAAAAGAAGAAGGCGGGACTACCCGCCTTGGCTGGAAGACTCTAGACGACTAACGAACGTGGATTTGACGGCCCTTGAGGCCAGGACTCAACTTGGGCAGCCGGAGCTCGAGTACCCCATCACGGTAAGTGGCCTCCGCCTTGGACGCATCCACCTCCCCGGGGAGGATGACCGTCCGTGAAACCTGCCCCACATAGGATTCGGTCTGGAAGTAGCTTTCAGACTCCACTCTCTTCAGCTGCTTTTTCTCTGCGGAAATGCTGACGCGATTTGCTTCGCAATAGACGTTGATGTCTTCCTTACTTACTCCGGGAATCTCAGCCCTCACGACATATTCTTTTTCCGTCTCCGAAAGGTCCACGGGGATGCTCCCAAACCCTATTTCTTCTGCGAGCCATCGCTCTTCGCTGGGGATACCTCGAAAGAAAGAATCCATTAAACGGTTAAGCCGGCTTATCTCGAGCCAAAATGGATTTCTTCTGGCCAACATATCACTACCTCCCTCACTTGGCGATTTTTGTACTGATTTTCTGCGACTATTATAGGAAATAAAGTCAAAGATAGTCAAGATCAAAATAAAAATGCAAAACATTAACCGGCTGGGAGAAAACATCAGGTTAAGGAGTTAATGCAGTCACCGTCGTGCTGGATGTCAACATAATATATTGTGGAGTGTGAACTCCATAGGCCACGGGGCCATTGAGGTAAGACTACCCTCCTTTCTCGTGTGGTTGCGGGCCCCGTGGCGTTCCAGCATTCTTTACTTAGGGAACGTTACTACCATGCGAGCTGTAGAGACCCCTAATCTCGTACTCAGAATGATTTTACAATCTCCTGCCGGCAGGTGGAGGACGTATTTCCCTGCCGGTGCGTATTTGCGGAAGGTAGTATCTCCGGGCGGATACACCAGAAAGTAGAGGTTGCTGTTATGATAATCAACATTCGTTTCTTCTATCGAGTAATACTCGAAGGTCACGTCGCATTCGCGGGGAATGTTGAAATACCTTACTCCGTCGTCTTCAACCTGGCCCCACCCGATGCGGCCTTCGAAGACGATTTGAGATTCCGAACGAGGTTGGATCTCTATCGGTGAAAGGGTCAGAGTGAGCTTTTCTCCCGGTACCAATGGGCGAGAACTACTTACCGACCACGAACCGTCCTGCGAAACCCGTGAGGACCCGATGATGCCGTTCGTGTCAGAGAGGTAGACCCAGTGGTCCGGAGTGGCCGCCCCAGGGCTGGACTGCAACCTATCGGGAGCTGTGAGGCTAACAGGGCCATTTACGCCAGAATCAGACGGGACTTTAAGTTCGAGGCTGTAGGAGCCGTTCTCTCCTTGGTTTACGAACTGGACGTAAACCTTCGGGGATACTATGCCTTTATCGGTACTGCAGGCAAGAGTAACCAGCTGAGGCCGCGGAGATGTGATGTGGGTTGCCCATTGGCCGGTTGGGTCGCTCGAGATGCCAGAAGGGATTTGCACATTTTCTACCGTGCCAATAGCGCTAAGCTGCAGGTTGACTGAGACTGGGTTGCCAAAGGCATCCAGAACTTCGCCTTCCACCCTGCAAGGGTTTTGCCATGGGCAAATCTGCGGCTGGGCACGAAGCGTGATGGCTGTGGCCGGCGCGGGAAGGAAACGAAGCTTGATGCTGGCAGATAAGGCCTTGTCGTTGGGGCCGGTCAAGCTGAAACGTAGCTCAGCTTCTTCCGCTTCTGTATCAGATATGCTGTAGAACAGGCTTTGGCTTCCTTCACGTTGAGTGGGGCCCATCACTTTGAGGCTATTCGGTTGTCGGAGCCCCATCTCGGTAACGTCCACCACGGGTATCGCGTTCGTCAAAGGCGTACCATAGGCGTCAGCCACTGATAGGCTGATATCCACGGGAGTACCCGCACTAGAGCTGAGGGTCTCAGGCCCGTTAAGGCTTATCTTAGCTGGCACTCCCTCGGAAGGTCCCACCTTAAACCATGTGACGAGGCAGCTACGTGACTGATAGTAACGGCTGACTATCTGCTGTCCCTCTAGCCTGACAATGTCTCCTACTCGGAGACTTTTCAATGAGCCGCTTAGTTTTTTAGGCAAGGGCGTATCTCCGCGAAGAGCGAGCTCGACGTGGTTACCCGGCAACAATCGGGTAATTATATCGTATTCTGGACCTAGCATAGTGGGACGCGGATGCAAAAACAAAGCGGCTGCATGGGTCTCTCCCGAAGTCCATCCCTCCTCTGGCACGAAGTTTGTCTGCAACAAAATCTCGCTGCCACCCATTGCTAGGGCCAGCCTGACAGGATGTTGAACCCATTGGTGCTTTGTATTCCATACCACTACCGTCGCGGGCAGGTTGGGTACGTCGATACTGCTCTTGGAACCGAGATTTTTGCGTGAGTTCGTGCTCGACCTCGACGGGGAGAGGAAGCGAAAGCTTACCTGTTGCGACGGCTTGACTATTTCTTCTGGAGGCAATGGGGTCAGTCCCTTGGGCAAATTCGGAGAGGCGGCGGCAAAGGAGTATATCGGCTGGACGAGAAAAGACGTTAAAACCAGCCCTATTGTCACAAACCGCATCGACAATTTTCGACGAGGCGAAAGGAAAACACTTGGCATTGCGGAGTCCCTCCTTCTCAGTTGTCTACCGGGACCCCGCACGTCTGCTATCAGTATAGTACTGGAAAGAGATGGGAAAGTCAATGATCCATAGAAAGCTTATCGTGAATACAACTTGGAATAGTAGAACAATACACCTGAAAAAGCGGGTATTATTTTAATAAAGTAGCATAGAAATATTCCCAGGAAATCCCTTGACTGTTTTTGGATTTATTGGATAGTATTTAAAGGGGTTGTCGAACAATGGAGATTGGAGGTGAGAAGGAGTTGATGAAGTCTACCGGTGTAGTACGTAAAGTGGACGAACTCGGGAGAGTTGTAATACCCATCGAGCTCAGGAAGACCCTTGGAATCGGGGAGAAAGACTCCATGGAGATTTATGTCGATGGGGACAAGATAATACTCCGGAAATACGAGCCCGGGTGTACATTTTGCGGGAATGCCCAGAACGTAATCAATTATATGGGCAAGAGAGTGTGCAAGAACTGTTTGGAGCGCATGTCATCCGAAGCCGCGTCGTAACCCGAGGATGTCGCACTCATTCATGTGAGCATTTAAAGCCGGTCCCCAACAAGGCCCCGGCTCCCTGAGCCGAGGCCTTTGTGTACTCGGGAGGCTATCAAGCCGACATCGGAGAGATCACGATCGTTATTTCTCCCTTGACCGCCTTGCCGGAGATGGAAGTAAGTACTTCCGAAGCCTTGCCTCGAAGCACTTCCTCGTGAACTTTGGTGAGTTCGCGAGCGACAGCTACCTGTGGATCGCCCATTTCGGCGGCGATGTCCCTCAACGCATCGTGCAGCCGGTGCGGAGCTTCGAATAGGACAATAGTGCGGCGTTCTTCGGCGAGCGCCCGGAGGGCTTTCCTACGGTCGGCCCTCTTCCTCGGCAAGAAACCCTCGAAAACGAACTTGTCAGCTGGAAAACCAGACAGCACCAACGCAGCAATGACCGCCGATGGGCCGGGTATGTGAACCACACGGATGCCATTTGCAAGCGCCAGAGCAATCAGCTTCTGACCCGGGTCGGAAATCACGGGCGTGCCGGCATCCGACACCAGAGCTACCGAACTTCCTTGCTGCAAGGATTCGAGTAGCTTTTGGCTGGCTTCTCTTTCCCTATGTTGCCAGCAGCTGACCAGCGGCTTCTTAATGCCGAAGTGGTTCAACAGCTTGATGGTCCTTCGGGTATCCTCGGCAGCCACTATGTCGCACTGGGCGAGAGTCTGAAGCAACCTTTGGGAGACGTCGTCCAGGTTACCGATGGGCGTTGCGCAGACAAACAGAGTGCCAGCTTCACTCTCCATTTGGCTCTGTCTCAACCTCTTCCGGAGGAAATTCCACTATGCTCTTGTCCGCAAGCTCTACGCTCACTGTGTTCTTCAAGACATTGTGTGCAACTACTTTCCCCACTCCCTCTGGAGTCAATACCCTGGTTCCAACGTCTGGGAGCTGAGACTTTACGTTCTCGTAGTGGTCGCATTCGAAACGCAGGCAACACATGAGGCGGCCGCAGAGTCCCGAAATCTTTGTAGGATTTAGAGATAGGTTCTGGTCTTTAGCCATACGAATAGAAACCGGACGGAACTCTGTAAGGAATTTCTTGCAGCAGATCTCACGTCCGCAGGGACCCAAACCTCCCAGAAACTTGGCCTCGTCACGCACCCCTATTTGCCGGAGTTCGATCCTTGTCTTGAAGATTGATGCCAGGTCTCTGACCAACTCTCTGAAATCAACTCTTCCCTCCGCGGTAAAGTAAAAAATTACCTTCGAACCATCGAAACTGTATTCTACGTCTACTAAATTCATGTCCAGGCCATGGGCTGCTATGCGTTCAGCGCAGATGGCCATAGCTTCTTGTTCCTTATTTCTCAGTTCTTCAGCCTGCCGGATATCGTTTTCAGTGGCTTTACGTAGCACTTTCTTCAACGGTTGAACCACCTGGTCTTCAGGCACTTCGGTAGGAGCAGATACAACCTGCCCGAACTCCGTGCCCCTCGCAGTTTCCACTATCACCTGGTCTCCAACCATCAGGCTGAAGTCTGCCGGATCGAAATAATATGTTTTGCCGCCAGGCTTAAAACGCACTCCCACAACTACCGGCACGCGCAACCCTCCAATCCTGATAGCTCGAAAAGCCTCGAAACCATGGCTTCAAGGCATAAGCCTGGACTCGCGTTATCCTTTAGTTGAGTATAAGCTTTGAGCACGATCCACAACCCTCGAGCCGCAACCCATGGCGACGTGTTCAATGCTCGTTCGAAAATGTTTGCAAGCGATTCGGTCAGCGCGAGGCCTTCTTCCCGCGTCATCCGGGAGACTGCACACAAGGCGCGCTGTTCGCTGCCCTTGAGCAGCTTCAGCGCGAGCGACATGGTCTCTTCATTCCCTTGTACCTCATATGTTTGCAAATCCATAAGTTGACATCTCGAGCGGACCGTGGCTAAGAGGCTATACTGATTTCGGGTTGCCAGGATGAAGAGAGTGTTTGCAGGTGGATCTTCCAGCTTCTTGAGCAGGCTGTTTTGTGCCTCCATGGTCAGGGTATCCGCTGCTTCAAAGATGACCAGCTTGATGGCACCCGGGGTTGCCGAGAGGCTGGCCTGTGCTAGGGCAGCGCGAGTCTGGTCTATGCCAATCGTGCTGCCCACGGGGGATACCACGATTGGTTCGACGCGCTTTCCGGGCACTGCTTCCCGGGCGAAACGAATCAGTTCTTTTGCAATCGTGTTTCCCTGATCGTCGTCAACGAGAAAGACGAAGGCGCCTGATTCATAAGACATGGCCCTTTTTATAGCTTCTCGAATCTTTCCACGTTCAGGACGAATACGGTAGCACCTCCTACCAACACTTCAACCGGGAAGGAGGCATAAGGCCCGGGGGCACCACCCAATGGAGTGGCTGGGGTCACGAGCTGCGTTCTGGATCTACAGGTCTTTTCTATTATTCCCAGCACCTCGTCCACCTTGTCGTCTTCGGTGCCTATCAGAAACGTCGTGTTTCCTTCCCGCAAGAAACCACCCGTACTGGCGAGCTTTGTGGCCCTGTGTCCGTCTTTCATCAATGCATTTAGCAGGCGACCTGCATCGGTATCCTGGACGACGGCAATTATCAGTTTCATCGCCTACCCTCCTCCGCGGCATTCAGAAACGCCGAAACCAGCCCCAAGATTTCGTGGTGCACTTTATCTATCGTCATCCTTCCATCGACGACCCGGATACTAGGGTCTCCAGAGGCCAGCTTGAGGTATCCTTGCCTCACGCGGTCCAGGTAGTCGATGCCCCGGCATTCTATGCGATCGGCTCCACGAGCCCTAAGTTCAAACCTCGGGTCGAGGTCTATTAGTATTGTAAGACCGGGGACCACTCCTTTTGAAGCGAACGTGTTCATTTGGCGGACGGCTTCCACTTCCAGACCTGCACCGTACGCTTGATAGGCGATACTGGAGAGGATATATCGTTCGCAGAGGACGATATACCCGTCATTCACTTTAGGTTTAACTACCTGCTCTACCAGTTGTGCCCGGGAGGCTGCGTAAAGCAGCGCTTCCGTCCGCAGGCACATATCGGAGCACGCCTTATCCAGTAGGATTTTCCTTATCCGTTCTCCGATGGGCGTTCCACCCGGTTCCCTCGTGGCAAAGACCTTCAGCCCCATTTGAGAGAGAGCTCTGAATAGCAGGTTCATCTGCGTGCTTTTGCCTGCACCATCGATCCCTTCTAGCACGATGAATCTTTTAAGGACGTGTGGTATCATGTCAGCCCTCCGTACAAACTTCGACGCACCTAGATTCGTCTAACCCAATCATACTCCAGCCCGCCTCCGCGGCTTCGCTCAGGAACGAGCATAGTTCAGCGGTAAACGCCTCTCCCGGCCAAATAAGCGGGATACCCGGGGGATAAAGCAAGACGGGCTCTGCACAGACTCTGCCTGTCGCATGCTGGATTGAAACCCACTCCCGCTTTTTAAAAAAAGCTTCTCGAGGATTCATGAGTCTTTCCGGCCAGGGCTCTTGAAGGAAACGTGTCCAAATCAGCGGTTTTCCGGTCGCTCCGCGGGCCTTATAGCGGGATGCAACTTCTCGGATGCTATTTTCCAGCAGCTGCAAAGTCTCTTGACCATCGCCTTCTCCCAGTAGAAAGAGCATGTCGTTACCGCACACCAGCTCAGGATAAACCCCGTAAGCGGTGATGAGTTCACGCTCTGCACTCCTCGCGTCTATCCCAACCCATGCCAAAGTTATCTTGAAGGGGTCTACCCATGAGTCCGGTTCTAGCTCAACACCGGTTGGGAAGATACGTATCCTTTCATCCGTTTGCAACCGGGATTTGAGCTCTACCGCAAGCGCCGCCAGACGACGAAGCTTTTCCCCGCCGCGGGACTGTAGATGGGCCGCCATCCCCTCGATGGAAGCGAGGATGATGTAAGAGGGACTGGTGGTATGCACGAGCCGCAAGGAATCCCTAAACCGGGAGGCCATGTTCAAATCGCCTGAGAAGTGAACGATTGCCCCCTGAGTTAGTACGCTTAACGTTTTATGAGCCCCGTGTATCACGATATCAGCGCCCCAGCTTATAGCAGACGCTTCGGGCCGCACGAATGGTAGGTGCGCCCCATGGGCTTCGTCGGCAATCGTCACGATGCCCAGTTCTCTGGCCAATGCCACAGCTTTCCGGAGGTCACGACATACGCCGAAGTAGTTGGGGTTGCTCAGCAGCAACGCAGTGGGCCGTATGGAACGAATGAGCTCACACAGATCGGCTACCGGGACTCCCGCAGGTAGGTCGTGAAAGTGGACGACTTGGGATGGATAGAAGACGGGTTCGGCCCCGCTGAGTACTACCCCGGAAAGAACTGACCTGTGGCATTCCCGCGGGACCAGGATTATACTGCCCGGGTGACATGCAGCCAAGATGGCGGCTACTACGCCCGAAGAAGCTCCGCAAGTGAGGATGATGCTTTCCTTCGCTCCGAAGATGCGAGCACATAATCGTTCTGTTTGCCTCAACACTTCCGTGGGGGCCGACAGGTTGTCGAGACCCGGCAATTCGGTGAGATCGGCGGCGAAAGGTCTATCCCCAAGCAGACCCAGCACGGCCTCATGGATACAATCTTTAGGCCGGACTTTGTGGCCGGGTGTGTGAAACCTTGCCTTGGATTGGGCTATGGTCTTCCGGATTGCATCCAAAAGTGGCATCTCCATGCCCCCGAGCCCACCCCCTTTACCATTCGCTTGAGCTAATAATACCCTTTTTTTGTGCTGAGGTGCAGGATAATCTGTTGATGGATCGAAAACCACTATGGGGGTGCTACGATGGTTTGCGACGACGTTCTAAAAGCACTCGGTAATACTCCTCTAATACGGCTCCGGCGCATGGCCCAGGGGTGCGCTGAGGTTTTGGTCAAGTTCGAAGGCGTAAACATAGGTGGAAGTATCAAAACCCGCACTGCTTTCGGCATGGTAGAAGAGGCTGAAAGGTCGGGGGCACTTAGGCCTGGTTGCACTATCGTGGAGGCGACCAGCGGGAATCAGGGGATTGGGCTCGCGCTGGTCGCGGCAGTAAAAGGCTACAAGTGCGTGATAGTGATGCCGGATAATATGAGCATCGAGCGGCGGAAGCTTATGAAGGCGTACGGCGCGGAAATAGTGTTGGTTCCGGCAGGAGAATCCATTGCGGAAGCAATTGAGAATGCGAGGAATAAAGCGAAGGAGCTCGCAGCAGCAGATCCCAACGTATGGCTGGCTAACCAGTTTTCGAACCCGGCCAATCCCGCAATTCACTCCAGGACCACGGCACTCGAGATTATCGAGCAAGTGGGTGGGAAGATCGACGCTTTCTGTGCGGGAATCGGCACGGGAGGCACGATCACCGGCGTGGGCAGGGTTTTAAAACAAAGGTGGCCTAACGTACTGGTGGCTGCAGTGGAGCCGACCAAAGCGGCATTGCTGGCGGGTGGGAAGATCAGCCACCACGCGATGCAGGGCATGGGGGACGGGGTGATGCCGGACATACTAGACAGGTCCATCATCGACAGAGTGATTCTTGTGGAAGACGAAGAAGCAATTCAGACAGCACGAGACCTAGCTAGGCGCGAAGGTCTACTGGTCGGGGTAAGCTCGGGTGCCAACACGTGGGCGGCATTGCAGCTGGCTCGGGAACTCGGGCCCGGCAAAACCGTGGTCACGGTCTTACCGGACACCGGTGAAAGGTACTTGAGTACAGATCTCTATAACGACTAAGAGCAAGCACCGCTCAGGTTTCGGCAGATGGGTTGAACTTGAAGCGGATGACGTCGCCTGGCCTGAGCTGAAGTTCCCTACCTGTAAAGGCCCTCGGGCACTTTACTATGATATTCAGGTGGTTAGGGAAGTGAGTTTCGTCGAAGCCAGCTAACTTGCCGATTTCCTTTTCTCCGAGAAGTACGCTGTCTCCGGATAGAACGACTCCTCCCGTCAGGAACTCCACGAACGCCATATATACGGCCTGGTTGACAGTCTTTCCGGGAGCGGCGGATTCTTCTTCGGTGGCTACTAATTCGTGTATTTGGCCTGCCGGGATGGCCCGTGAAGCTTGGGTAATCAATGAAAGGCCTCTGTTGTCAAGTTTGGTGTCGAGGACGGCCACAACCCTGGCTGCGAGGTCAGATTTCATATAGTATGGGCTTTTTTTTAGAAGTCCTGCGTAAGGATCTGGCATCTCTATCCCTCCCGTGGAATAGTCTACATCAAACGGGGTAACAGAATCGAGGTCGAGCTGTATGGCATACCGAATATGCTATAATGTGGTACGAGTAACTGGTGTCTGAGGACGCCAGCATTGTTTTTTGGAGAAAAAGAATATGAGCGACATATTGGTGGTCGGAATACCACAGTCCCTGAAGTACTTTGATTTTTCTCGCGCCTGGGAATCAATGTTTTCGGCCGCCGGGGTAGAGTGGGTATATTCGGGCCCCACCACCAAGACCGTTTTGGATATGGGCGTAGAGAGTTGTGTAAGTGAAGCTTGCTTGCCGATCAAGCTGATTCATGGCCAAGTCGCGAGCCTCATCGGGAGAGTAGAATGCGTGTTCTTACCCCGCCTGGTCAATATAAGAGGCCGAACGGTCTTCTGCCCGAAGTTCTTAGGTTTGCCCGATATGGTCAGGGCATCACTTGGGAACCGCGTCAGACTGCTATCCCCCCGCATTGACTTGCGTTCCGGTACTGCCGCTACGTGCCTTAATGTCTTCCGGTTTGCACGAAGCCTCGGGAGCGGCACTCTGAAGGCGGTGTCTGCATGCGGGAAATTCGTCTCGGCTGTAAGCTTCGATGCCGCCAACAGCACTTCCAGCTGCGTGGCAGCATTGGATGAAGCCAAGCGCACGGGACCTGTCATAGGTGTTTTGGGTTACCCATATCTCGTGGAAGACGACTACGTCAACATGGGCCTCCTCAACAAGCTTCGTTCGCTGGGGGCTAGGGTGGTTAAGTTGGGCAAGGTGGGAGAAAGGGAACTAACACGTTTCGATCGAGAATTCGAAAAGCAGGTGTTCTGGTATTATAGCGACCGCGTAGTCAAGACCGGCTTCTACCTTTGCCGTAACAAGCTAGTGGACGGCCTTATTCATCTTACCGCTTTTGGGTGTGGTCCGGACGCTATAGCGGACAAGTTACTCGAGCTGGAAGCCAAGACGGATAAAATACCGTACCTCACGATTTCAGTAGACGAATGCACTGGCGAGGCCGGAATACAGACCAGAGTAGAAGCTTTTGTGGACATGCTTACCAGGAAACCGGTCAGGCCGAGGGTTGGAGACGCGAAGGAGGTCCGCTATGCGTAAGGTTACCTTTCCACACATGGGGGTATCCGTACACCCTTTGACCGTGTTGCTGCAAGAACTGGGAAACGAAGTGATCGTACCTGCTGAGCCAACTGCAGGTACGCTGAACTTGGGTACCAAGTACGCCCCAGAATTCGCGTGCCTGCCACTTAAGATTACTCTGGGCACCTACTTAGAGGGGCTTAAGCGAGGCGCAGATACCATCGTGACCTCGGGGGGTGTAGGGCCTTGTCGCGCAGGCTATTATTCTTCGTTGCAAAAACGAATTTTGGAGAGCCTTGGGTACAGTTTCGACATGATCGTGTTCGAGCCCCCGAGAAGCCACTTCAGGCAAACCGTTACGAATATAAAGCAGTTGAATGCCGCTCGCCTTTCCATTGCCTCGCTTGGATATCTCGTGTATCGCGTTTGGTTGGAACTTTTAGCGCTGGACAGGCTGGAGGCGAAGCTACACCAAGTTAGGGCGCGTGAAATCGAAACGGGGGAGGCAGAGAAACGGTACCGAGAAGGCGTTGCGGCAATACAGTCTGCCACCAGCCCACGCGCAATCAAAGAGGCAGGCAAAGAAGCACTCAGATTCCTCGAGGCCACACCTCAGATGGACCGGCCGGAGATTGTCAAGGTAGGTATAGTGGGAGAGATCTACGTCTTGCTCGAGCCCGCGGCGAACCTTTACATCGAGCGGATCCTGGGCGAACTGCATGCTGAGGTGCGAAGATCAATGAGCGTAACCGGTTGGACTATGGACAATGCGGTGGTCGAAGGAGGGGGCTTTGATGTCAAAAAGGCGGCTGCACTGTACCTCCCGGAGATGGTCGGCGGACATGGTCAGGATTCGGTAGGCCATACAATCCTATATGCCAAAGAAGGAGTGGACGGGGTAATCCAGCTTGCACCTTTCACCTGTATACCGGAGATAGTAGCCAAAGGAATCCTGCCGAAGGTATCCGAGGATTACGGGATCCCTGTGCTATCGATATTCCTCGACGAGCAAACAGGCCAAGCCGGGTTACGCACGAGGCTGGAGGCTTTTGTAGACATGCTCCGCACGAAGAAGCTCAGGAAAAGGGCTGTAGCTTAGGTGGTGGCGACATGAGATTGTACCTTGGGATAGACGTGGGCTCGGTGAGCACGGACCTGGCCCTGGTGGATGAGGCACGGCGGGTGGTAGCTGGCGTTTATCTGCGCACGCGTGGTAGGCCGATTGAGGCGGTGCAGGCGGGGCTGGCAGAGATCGAGAGAGCCCTCCCTAGCGGGAGCAAGATCTGTGGAGTGGGTACGACAGGCAGCGGGCGTTACCTTGCCGGGGCGGTTGTCGGCTCTGATGTGATTAAGAACGAGATAACGGCTCATGCCGTAGCTGCCATGGATTTCTTGCCTGGAGTTCAGACAGTGATCGAGATAGGTGGGCAAGACTCCAAAATGATCATAATAAGGAACGGCGTAGTGGCTGATTTCGGAATGAACACGATGTGCGCGGCTGGGACCGGCTCGTTCCTTGACCAACAATCTGCAAGGCTAGGTATACCCATAGAGGAGTTCGGGGACATCGCATTGCAATCCAAGAGCCCGGTGAGGGTGGCAGGTAGGTGTACCGTTTTTGCAGAGTCGGACATGATCCACAAACAGCAGATGGGTTGCAGGATCGAGGATATTTTGTATGGATTGTGCCAGGCACTAGTAAGGAATTACCTCAATAACGTTGGGAAGGGTAAACGCGTCTTGCCGCCGGTCGTATTTCAAGGCGGAGTAGCAGCAAACAAGGCTATGAAGCGAGCCTTCGAGGAGCACCTCGGCATGGAAATATTCGTTCCGGAGAACCACGGCATTATGGGAGCTATAGGAGCCGCCATCCTCGCGGCCGAAGCGGTGGGGCAAGGTGTAACCCGGTTTGCAGGATTCCGTGTCGCGGAGGCCCATTTCGAAACGTCCGGTTTCGAATGCCAGGCGTGCCCTAACTGTTGCGAAATAGTAGAACTCAGGAAGGAGTCCAGATTAGTCGCAAGGTGGGGGGGCAGGTGCGGCCGCTGGGAACGGTTCAGTGAAAGCGAGGCATTTCCGGCAAGCTAAGGCATGAAGATGGGTTTCCTTGACAGGAAGCTTCTGCGTCGGGTATATTCAGATCTACATAGATTCGATGATGGGGAAGAACGGGCCCGACCGGAGTCGAAGAGAGCCGGGGTGGGTGGGATCCGGTACTCGGAGGCCCGGGATGGCCTCGGAGAAGCCTGCCTGAAAGGGGAAGTAAGGAGGCCGTAAGCGTGCGTTAAGCGCTGAGAGGCTTGGCGAAAGCCAGGCGAATAAGGGTGGTACCACGAGTGCATCCCTCGTCCCTTAAGGGCGGGGGTTTTTCTAATGTCTGACGGGGGGTCGGAAGGATGAAGACGTTTTATATCACCACGCCGATATACTATCCTAACGATAAATTGCACATCGGACACGCATATACTACGGTAGCGGCTGATGCTATCGCCCGGTTCAAGAAGCTACAGGGGTATGATGTGTTTTTCCTGACGGGCACTGACGAACATGGCCAAAAGATACAGCGTAGGGCGGCGAAGGCCGGTAAAGATCCAAAAAAGTTCGTGGACGAAATCGTAGCCGGGATTAAGCAGCTTTGGAGCAAACTGGGTGTGGATTATTCTTACTTCATAAGGACCACCGACGAGCACCATGAGCGTGCCGTGCAGCATATATTCAAGAAGATTCAAGAGAAGGGAGATATATACAAAGCCACTTACGAAGGGTGGTACTGCGTGCCTTGCGAGACGTTTTGGTTGGAGCGTCAGCTCGTGGACGGCAAATGCCCGGATTGTGGCGCCCCTGTCGAGCTATTAAGTGAGGAAAGTTACTTCTTTCGCATATCCAAGTACGCCGATAGGTTGCTCAAATATATCGAAGACAACCCCGATTTCATCCAACCTGTTTCTCGAAGGAACGAGATGGTGTCGTTCATAAAGAGCGGGCTCGAAGACCTTTGCATATCGCGTACTACTTTCGACTGGGGAATTAAAGTGCCGGGTGACCCGAAGCATGTCATCTATGTCTGGTTCGATGCGCTTTCCAACTATATCACTGCGCTGGGTTACCCCGATAATACCGAAAACTTCCAGAAGTATTGGCCAGCGGACGTGCACCTGGTTGGCAAGGAAATCGTTAGGTTCCATACAATTATATGGCCGATTATCCTCATGGCTTTGGACTTGCCACTGCCTAGAAAAGTTTTCGGCCATGGTTGGTTGGTGCTAGAGAGTGGCAAGATGTCGAAATCAAAAGGCAATGTAATTGACCCCATAGAGCTCGTGAACAAATATGGCCTGGATGCGGTCAGGTATTTCCTGCTTCGAGAGATACCGTTCGGTTCCGACGGAATGTATTCGGAAGAGGCGCTCGTGAATAGGATCAATTTCGATTTGGCCAACGATCTCGGGAATCTACTGCACAGGACGCTCACCATGGTTAGGAGATTTGCGGGCGGGAAGATACCGGCGCCTGGTAGGGAACAACCGGAAGATAAACGCCTCAGGCTTTTAGCTGCGGAAACGGCCGAGAAAGTGGCAGCTCATATGGAGCGGCTGGAAATATCCGATGCCATCGCGGCTGCCTTCTCGTTAGTAGCTGCGGGAAACAAGTACGTTGACGAGATGGCCCCCTGGAGCATCGCCAAGACCGGGCCGCAGGAAAGACTTAACACCGTGTTGTATTACTTATGTGAGGTGCTCAGGCAGTGTTCAGTAATGCTGAGCCCGTTCATGATCGAAACGCCCGGGAAAATTATGGCTCAGCTGGGGATTGGGGCAAGCTATTTGGCTGGAACGTGGTCCGAACTCACTAAGTGGGGCCTCACTCCGTCTGGTGGTGAGGTTCAGGAACCGACACCAATATTCCCGCGAATTGAGCCTGAATCGCGGTCTGTAACTGGTTCAGATGCTCAAGCGGAACTGATAACGATAGAGGACTTCAAGAAGCTGGAGCTGAAAGTAGCCAAGATCCTGGAGGCTGAAAAGGTCAAAGGAGCGGATAAATTGCTTAAGCTGGAGATCGATCTCGGTGGCGAACGGCGTCAGATCGTCTCAGGGATCGCCAAGCACTATTCCCCGGAGGAGCTCATCGGCAAAAACATAGTAGTCTTGGCGAACTTGCAGCCGGCGAGGATCAGGGGAGTAGAGAGCTGTGGCATGCTTCTCGCAGCCAGCAGCGGAGAGAAGCTGGCCCTGGTTACCACCGACGGAGATATCGAGCCTGGCAGTAGAATATCATGAAGCTGGTTGACACGCACGCGCATCTAGATATGGAAAATTTCGATCGAGACCGAGACGCTGTGATGGAGAGAGCCCATGCCAGTGGAGTCGGCTGTATCATCACAGTGGGTTATGACCTGCGGAGCTCCGTCAAAGCCGTGCGGCTTGCAAACGATTACGACTGCGTGTACGCCGTCGTGGGTGTGCATCCCCATGATGCTCAAAGCGTGACGCCTGAACTCATGCAGGTGATAGAAGAGCTCAGCTTTGCCCCAAAAGTGGTTGCGATAGGAGAAATCGGGCTCGATTACTATCGAAACTTATCTCCCAGGGATGTTCAGCGCGATGTGTTTAAGCGATTTCTCAGCCTGGCGCGCAAAAGACAGCTTCCCGTCGTGATCCATGAGAGGAACGCCGAGGAAGATTGCATGAAAATACTCGACGATGAATGGCACGAGATGAAGGGCGGTGTGATGCATTGCTTCTCCGGGCCATGGGACATGGCGGAGAAATGCCTGAGTATGGGATTTTACCTGAGTTTTGGAGGGCCTGTCACTTTTCTGAATTTCCGGAACAAAGATGTGGTTAAACGAGTACCGCTTTCACGCCTCTTGGTAGAGACCGACTGTCCGTATCTGGCACCGGAGCCTTTCAGGGGCAAACGGAATGAGCCAGCCTACGTGCGTCTGGTCGCCGAGAAGATTGCTGAACTGAGAGGAATAAACATAGAGGAACTGGCTGCCCGCACTACTGCAAACGCTCGTGGTTTGTTTGGCCTCGATATTGGTAATAACTAGATCCGGGACCATGAATTGGGGGGATGGAATTGCGATCAAGCAGGCATTTACCTGCTGTGCTCGGAGCGCTTGCTCTTAGTTTGGCGGTGGGCATCTGTGTGGTGGGTTCTTTCAAGACGATTGAGATATGCGATTCCGGGACTTCGAGGCAGTTACGCACGAAGGCTCAGACGGTGGCGGGTGCACTCGACGAGGCTGGCATAAAACTGCTCGAAGGGGACAAAGTTGAGCCTTCTCCTGAGACCAAGGTGAAGAACGGCCTCCGTGTCGTCGTGAAGCGAAGCGTAGCCGTTAGGCTCATAGTGGACGGTACCGCCAGGGAGGTCAGAACTTGCTGCCAACTGGTGAAGGACGTTTTAGCCGAAAATGGTATAGAGGTCGGAGACGGGTACAGGGTCTCTCCCGCTCTCGAAGAACAAGTGCCTGTTGGGGGTGAAATCCGGGTCTCGCGCGTAGAAACCAAAGAAGTGGTTGAGAAGGTGGCCGTACCCTATGGCGAGAAACGCATAGAGGACCGGAATCTGGAGCGAGGGCTCAGCAGGGTGATACAGGCGGGTTCTAACGGCTTGAAGGAAATCAAGTACCAGGTGACATACGTGGATGGTGTAATGACCGAAAAGAGGCAGGTTTCTGAAAACCTGGTAAAACCCCCGGTAGAGCGGGTTGTGGCGATGGGCACGGCGGGCAACATAAGCCGCGGGGGGAGGACCATTCGCTTTTCACGTGCATTGGAGGTAGTGGCCACTGCGTATACCCCGGGCCCTGAGTCCAACGGGATCTACACGGACGGGTACACGGCCACGGGGATGAAGGCCACTTACGGGGTGGTTGCTGTAGATCCCCGGGTGATACCCCTCGGATCGAGGCTTTACGTAGATGGTTATGGCTTTGCGGTTGCTGCGGATACAGGCGGGGCGATAAAGAACAACCGCATTGACGTTTGCTTCGATTCGTTGCAGGAGGCCCTGAATTGGGGGATACGAAAGGTGAAGGTATACATTCTGGAGTGAGACTCAAGCATGGCCTTGGTCAGCATATCTTGGTGTCACGGACGGCACTTGAAAGGATCCTGGGAGCTGCCCAGCTCAGTGTAAGCGACTTGGTGCTCGAGATTGGGGCGGGAACGGGGGTGCTGACCAGGGCCCTGGCCGAGCGGGCCGGGCATGTTGTGGGAGTAGAGATTGACGTAGGCCTGAAGTCTGCTCTCGAAAGGGCTCTTTCCGGACTTAGCAACGTCCAAATCGTATTCGGCGATGCACTGGACATGGATTTTTCGGAACTCATCCGCCCATTCGGTTCCGCGTGGAAGTGCGTATCCAACCTGCCGTATTACGTTACTTCTCCACTCCTCTTCAAGCTGCTCGATACGAGGCCGATTTTTCGGAGGGCCGTGCTTTTGGTGCAGAAAGAGGTCGCGCACAGAGCGGTGGCGGAGCCGGGCTCAAAGCGCTACGGCTTGTTGTCGGTCTCCGTCCAATTACGTAGCAAAGCACACATTGCGGGCGTGGTACCTGCCGGCGCGTTTCGACCCGTTCCAGAAGTGGATTCCGCCATCCTGGTGCTTGAACCGCGAGAGCTAACTCCGGAGGAGGAACTCCTAACGAAGAAAGTAACCCGCTTGGCGCGCGTGCTTTTCAATCAGCGTAGGAAGACCCTAATTAATGCTCTGGCCCCGGCATTATCAGAAACTGCCGACGGCAAAAAGCTTGCCCACGAACTGCTGCGTTATTGTCACATTGACCCCATGAGGAGACCCGAGACCTTATCTCTCGAGGAGCTTAGCCTGTTAAGCGGGCGGCTTGAGCACTTCTCTAGCTAATGCCAGGTCGCTCGGCTTATCTACGTCCACCCCGATAGCTGCATATGGCGTCCTGACTGCGCGGCCGGTTACGCCAAGAAGACGAGAGACTCTCCTTTCCAAATCCGGTATGCGAAGACTACCAAGGAAAAAGCGTAACACTATGCCGAATCCGACTAGAGTTGCAAGCTTAAGCGGGCTTTTACGGTACCTTATGAAATCCTCGGCCTGTCGAAGGCATTTGCGAACGACTTCCGGTTTTACCACCAGGATGTTACCACCGGTAAATGTACCTTCCTTGGTACGAACGTAGGTACGCTTAACTCCCGGATACTGCGCTTCAGCGTCCTCTTTGGAAACGATGGGATAGTAGAAATCTGCCTGCACCTGATTACAGCGATCTACTAGGTCCCGTACCGCCTCAGGAGTCAGCATGGGTATGTCAGAAGTACACAGGAGGAGCAACTGGGGGTGTCTGCCTTGTCGCTCTAAAGCCGTCATGCCCGCCAAGACATTGGCGGTCAATGAATCGGCAGGCGGTACCACGAGCGCTCTGGGAGCTTCTGCGGTTGAACCTTCTGGACCCACAACGCACACTACCCCGTCGATGGCTTCCTTTAGGGCACCTGTCACGTAGGCTACCATCGGTTGCGGACCTATAGGTATAAGCGCCTCCCACTCGGCTTCCGGTGCTGCCTCCTTCAACTTTCCGTCATTCTTTCGTCCGGCCAACACTATTGCATCTATCATAAAATCACCTTCTCAAGGCTATGGTCTCGCACACACAGGTCCACTCCACGAAGGGCTCCGCGGCAAGGGCACTGCTAACTTCGCGAGCCTCTTTCTCGTTCTCGACGATTCCGAATACCGCCGATCCGCTCCCGGTTACCTGCGCGGCCAGAACCCCAAGGCGTTGGAAGGCGTGCCTTATCTGTGTTATCTCCGGGGCCAAGTGCTCCGCAGGGAGCTGCAGATCGTTGCGGAGGCAACGGCATAACGCGGGCAAGTCCTTGGAAGCCATAGCGCGTAGTGCTTTGTTTGGGCTTCCGGGACTGCGGAAGCCGCACGAATCGAACTCCCGGTAGACTGCTGCAGTGGACAGGTTTCGAGGGGGCATCGCCAGCACGAGCTGGATCCCCGGGAAGGGCTCCACCGGGGTTACTGTCTCGCCAGCCCCCGTTACTAGTGCGGCTGATCCGCCACTCAGGAAGAAGCCGACATCAGAGCCAAGCCTGGTACTTATCCTGAACAGTTCAGGCGCATTGAAACTGCCGGAGGCACACGCCGTTAGAGCGGCTGCAGCGTCTGCGCTTTCTCCTCCCAGGCCAGAGCCCGGCGGGATTCGCTTTACCAGGTGCACCCGCGCTGAGCTTATCCCGAGAGCAGAAATAACTTTGGTGACGCTGTTCGTGTCATCGGTGGGTACGAGTTCCTGCCCTGGTACGTGGTCTGGGAATTCCACCGTAATCTGAACGCCTTCATCGTGCGCAGGCGATACGGTAACCGAATCGTGCAGACTGATGAGGTGCATTATGCTGGTGATTGGATGATAGCCATCCGCTCGCCTATCACCTACGGCGAGATAAAGGTTTATTTTGGCATAAGCTGGGATAGTGATCCCTGCAAAGCTTTCATCCATAGCTGTTCATGTGTATCGCAACTCTATGCTGGCCATGCGTTGCTCCCGTATACTTGCCCACCGGTTCTAAGCCTTGAGTGTGGGCTATCTTGAAGCCTGGTAAACACCTGGACATCGAGTCCATGAGGAGCTCCCACTTTTCATAGAACAATATGACCACGTCTCCTGGCTTGCAAAGAGTAAGTGCTCGTCGTATTGCGGCTTCTTCGTCGGGTTCTACCCAGCACTTTTCGATACTCAACCCTGAGTCTATCACGCCCTGCCTTATCAGTGAAGCCGTTTCTCCGGGTGTTCTTCCACGCAGGTCTTTATCTTCCTTGATTATTACGTAATCCGATAACTCTCCAGAGACCCGCCCGAGCATTCTGATATCTTCGTCCCGGCGATCTCCGGGGCAGGCCACTATCGAGAAGAGCCTTCCGGAGTTCCTGCAGAAGCCTCTGGCGGCGGGCAATGCTTGCCGCAACGCCGGAGGATTGTGACCGTAATCAACGATGAGCTCCGCGCCGTTATCGAGTTGGAATAGGTTGAATCTTCCGGGGTTGCAGAGCGGATCTGACTTGAAGGTTCTGAACGCGGCTGCCATGTCTTCTGCCGGTAGGCCAAGCCCGAGGCAAGCTGCAGTTGCGGCAAGCAGGTTATCCACATTGTGGGGAAGCCTGCCATTCAAACAGGCTGGCACACTGCGCATGGTAAACAGTTTTTCCATGCGCTTCGCCTCGAGGAGGTATAGTCGACCTTTCTGGAGCACCACAGCTTTGCCGCCCTGCGAGACGTGCCTGTGAATCAAAATGTTGTCGCTTCGCCTCGAATAGTAGATAATAGGGGCACTGGCCCGGCTTACAATGAGCTGTGAAGCCGGATCGTCGGCGTTCAATACCACAAAGCCGTCCCGTTTCACTGACTCTACTACCAGCGACTTGACGAATGCAAGATCCTCGAGTGTCTCCACTCCATCCTGCCCGAGATGGTCGCCTGCCAGGTTCGTTACCACTGCGACATCGCAGGTATCGAAACCCAGTCCCTCTTTAATGATTCCTCCCCGCGCTACTTCCAGTACTCCAGCCTCAGCGCGAGGATCCATAAGGATGTGTTTGGCGCTCATCGCGCCGCTGCAATCTCCCGAGCGAATCTTTCGGTGGCCCATGTAAATGCCGTCGGTGCAGGCCAATCCTACAGTCAGGCCCCTCTGGGCAAGTACGTGGCTTATCATGCGGGCTACCGTAGTCTTACCGTTGGTACCCGTAACGGCCACAATGGGTATGCGGCTTTCGACTGGTTTGGGGAACAGATGATCTACGATGGCCCCTGCGACGTCCCGAGGCATCCCGCGCGAGGGGTAAAGATGCATTCTCAGACCCGGACAGGCATTCACTTCGATGACAGCGCCGGTACCGGCGGATATCGGCACAGATATGTGACTTGCCACTACGTCTACACCGGCAACGTCGAGCCCTGTGATCTCCGCCGCTCGGATGGCAAATTCTGAGTTGGCCGGGTGAATCTCGTCCGTGGCATCGATAGCCACCCCTCCCGTGCTGAGGTTGGCACTTTCTCTGAGGTAAATCACTTCACCGGCAGCGGGGATATCCTCCGGGGTCAGACCGTGCCTAGCCAGTACGGCGAGCGTGATCTCGTCGATGCGGATTTTCGTGAGCGGCTTTTCGTGATGCTCTCCTCGTCTCGGATGGGAGTTCGTGAGTTCGACAAGCTGGCTTATAGTATGGAGACCGTCACCGACGACGTGAGCGGGGATCTTTTCTGACACGGCGACCACCTGCCGCCCCACTACCAGAATCCGGTAATGACGGCCAGGTATATGCTTTTCTACGATAACCGAACTGGAGTATTTCTTGGCGATACGGAATGCTTTTTGCAACTCTTCCAGGGAAGTGAGATTCAGAGACACCCCTCGGCCTTGGTTACCATCCAGCGGTTTGACCACCAGAGGATAACTGAATTCTTCTGCGAGCTTCTCAAGCTCGCTTTCCTCGGTTGCGACTCCTCCTGCCGGGACTGGGATCCCCATTTCGCGTAACAGTCTCTTAGTAAGCAGCTTATCAGAGGCGATGTCGGCAGCTATGCAGCCAGTAGAGCTGGTGAGGCTGGCCAAGACCCGCTTCTGGTATGCACCGTAACCGAGCTGCAACAAGCTTCCTTCGTTCAATCGGATAACCGGAATGCCCCTGGCACGGGCCGCTTGTGCTATCGCTCTAGTCGATGGGCCCAATTCGGAGCTGTAATAAATCTTTCTCAAATGTTCTATCGTAGGATCAAGATTGAACGGTTGCTGGCGGGCGAGGGCGCTCACGAGATTAACGGCTACTCGCCCTGCTTCCAATGCGAGTGGGCGGCACTCGTACTCATAAATCACCGCATATGTACCAGGCTCTTGCAATAGCCGTGTCTTTCCGTAGATCACCCGGTTCCCCAGGAGCGCTTGTAGTTCGAGTGCCAGGTGCTCCACTACGTGACCCAAATAGGTCCCGCGCTTTACTCTGGTTACGAACCCACCTGGCTCCCCGGCGCTGCAGTGGTGACTGGAGAGACTGGGGACGGTTGACAGCAGTCTTTCCAGGAAACCATCCAAGTCTGCAGTAGTGGTGTTAGAAAACTCTTCGAGATCCAAGGTCATCAACACTACAGGGCGATGGCAGTATATGTTTCTGCCCTCGAATGCCTTTATGTCAATAATTCTCATCGACAACCCCCCGGCAAAACTCATACCTGTTTCTGGTATACTTGACAGCAGTATACTACCCGATGGAACGCGCCTTCATTCAGGAAGGTTCAGGGTAAAAGGGTTCGCGGTTCCTGAGGTCAAACCTGAAGTCATGAGGGAGCACATGAAGGGTAATGTGGCTGAGCGCAAGCGGCTCGTACGGAGAAGATTCAGAGACGTTGGTGAGCTTGACATGACGCCCATCCAACACTGTGACGCAGTTGGAGCCGATGACTTCGAATACCTCGTCTTGACGCACCACGATGGCAGTATCTTCATCAACGCCTATCCCAAGCACATAAGGGTTCTGGCTGATGGCGGAGAGCAGGCGGCCTATTCTTCCCCTTTGAGCGAAATGCTGGTCTATGACAGCATCCTGCAATAAGCGTAGGCCTGGTGCGAGCCTGACGGTGCCTTTCTTGGGTGACTCGTCTCCCTTCCCTTCCACGATCATGAGGCTGCTCATAGCCGAAGCTCCTGCGCTCGTTCCGGCTATGACGCTCCCCCGGCAGAGCGCCGCACGCAAGGCACGGTCTGCTGGTGTCCCTCCGAGCATGCTGGTTATTCGAAGTTGATCTCCGCCCGTAAAAAAGATACCTGTGGAATTGGCTAGAAGATCTTCTACGCGTTTGTCGAAAGCCTGCGCTCTGGCGTTCAGGTGAAGTACCTCTACTCTGGGAGCGCCGAGTTCCGCGAAAGATTTTTCATAGATTCGGCCTGTCTCTTCGGGATGGGCTGTGGCGACCGTCATTATCGTGATCAAAGAGTTAGAACTGTCTGCGAGTTCGAGGAACTTGTTGAGAATCACCCGGTCCCCGGTTTTGTCTTCCGCGCCACCGATGATTACGAGGTTACCTGCCACTTTGGGCTGCGAGTTCCTGCGTGCTATGTCGGATCACCCAAACTAGTATTCCTCAGGCTGACATTAAACCAACTCTACGTTCAGCGAACCCAGCACATTCTGTATGTGACTCATCACTGTCGCGCTCTCTGAGCCAGCCGCCAGGAGCCCTACTGCTTTGAGGTCGGGGGTCACCACGAGCGAGCCACTATCGCCGCCTTCCGCCATCGCTGTGGTGACTATTTGTTGCGCGAATACTGCTTCACCCACGTCCGCCATAGTCACCTTGAGCGTCGCGTTGATCACCTTGATCGTGCCTTCCGTGATGTCGGTGGTTCTCCCGCTTTTCATTACTTTCATTCCCACATAGGGTTCGGCGATGCCATTAACTCTACCCACCCCCAGGATTTTAGGGGTTACCACATCATCAGATACTGGCCGGGCTACGGCAGCATCCACTACGTTTGCCGCCTGGCGAGCTTTAATCAGCCGGATCGAATAGCTCGGCTTGAGATGGCTCAGTGCGCTGTTGACTGCCCTTTCTATACCTTGGGCTATTGGGCAATCGGGAGAGCCGTAGGTGCGATAGATGGGGACGAACCTTTCCAGCCGTGCGATAATATCCTGGGCGGATCCACCATCGTACCTGCCGGGTTGGAATATCGGGTCGCCCAGCTCGCACCTGCCGTCTCGGCCATCAGTAATATTGGCCAAGACGTGGTTGTTGGAAAGGATGAGCAACTGGCCTGTGGCCTTGTCTTTGACCAACGCGCCTAAGGTACCGGCGGTCACTTTGTAATGTCCGATGCTTACTCCTGGAGCCGCGGGCCTAATTCGAGAGGTCCTCTGTGCCAGAAGTTGTATCTCGCCCACTTCGACGACATCTGTCAAGACTCCACCGATGCTCTTTGGAACGAGATGCTCCTTGGGTATTTCGTCAGAAGGCAGCTTCTTCTTCACGAGTACGACCAGAGCCGGGGGAGACTTTGGGTCGAAATCACTGTTCTTAACCCCGACACCCACACCGACCACATTTTGCTTCGCGAGAAGTTTTGAGGTATGAGCAGATAATATACGAAAGACGGATTTACCCATAGAAAAACCGCCTCCTCGGCTACGCTACATCCTATGCGTAACGGGAAGCGGTTGGCATAATATTAGGCGAGATAAATCACACTAAGAGTTACATCGATTGTGCAGAAGGCAGGTATTGCTGACTACCGTTTTCTCCTTCAAGGAAAAGCTCGACGCTTTCGGTCAAGATATCGGTATAACTATAGGACAGCCTGCGCGTGCTCGTCTGGTCATCCACCCGAATGATGAAAATATTAGGATATGTGTTCTCGAGGATTCCTTCTTTTTCGAGAGTCTGCCTCCTGCCCTTCATGGTCTTGACCCTGACTCGGCGACCTATGTAATACTGAAGGTCTTTACGGATATTAGATAGAGCTGCTCTAGTCAATTACGGCGCCCCTTATCGTTGCTATACTGGATAGATTATAGCACCGTCGGCGGCTTAATGCAAAACTCAACAATTATCTCAGGTGGGCTGTTCCCGTGTCAAGGCCTATTTTGAATGTTTATCGGCTACTTTCGAAGCGCCGTACGAGTTTGGCTTGATTTCTGCGTGAAATCCACTGCCGGTCACCATGCCCACGATCTCCTTGATGAGTTCTCTAGTTTGGCCGTTTTGCCCAATGTCAAGATGGATTTCTACGTCCAACTCGGAATGGCCTTTCTGGGCAAGCTTCTCGGCCAGGCGGCTCGCGATGCCCATGCTCATAGCGGCTTCGTAAAAGATACGTTGTTTTAGGCTTGGAAACTTTTTGTCTCTCTTTCGGTGGTAGTAGTAGCGCCCCCCCTTGCCTACCCGGTGTACTATGATAGCGCTTACGAAGCACACGTCCTCTCTGGTGTGTGAGTCGGTTCCGATTATCAACTTATACTTTGCTTGGGGCTCTTCCTCGATATAAGAAATGATATCGCGAAAGACTCTGTCGAAACTCATTACACCTTTGGTAGGGCTGATGAACTGCATACTCTTACTCCTTCCCAAAATAGTATATACCAAGCTAGGGCTTGAATTGGCTTTTCCCTGTCCCAATGTGAACAATTTTGATAAAATGGCAAGAGAACTTTCGGATCCTGGAGAGCGGAGTGGGTAAGATGGCAGATGAAAAGAGAGCTCACAGAATAGCTAGGCTGACGGCCGAGTTTTGCTCCAACCCGGGTAAACTTTTTACTTTGTCGAGTTTTTCCGAAATGTTCGGCGCAGCCAGATCCACCCTCAGCGAGGACATATCGGTGATAAAAGAAGTGTTCGATGGGCGGGATTTCGGACGGATAGAGACACTGCCAGGAGCTGCAGGGGGCGCCCGCCTTGTCCCTAAAGTTAATCCTCGCGCTGTACAACAGATGCTTGCGGAATTATGCAAAGAGTTGGCTTCACCGTCTAGGGTCTTGCCGGGGCAATTCATATACATGAGCGACATCGTCTTTTCGCCGTCGTGGTGTCATAAACTTGGAGCAATATTTGCCGCTGTATTCTTCGATGCGGCTCCCGGGTGCGTGATGACGGTGGAGACCAAGGGAATACCCTTAGCCCTGACGACGGCCTGGCTCTTAGGGCTGCCTTTGGTAGTCTCAAGAAGAGAGGGGAGAGCCAGCGAGGGCTCTTCCGTCAACATAAACTATATGTCCGGCTCATCGAGGACCATACAGACAATGTCCCTACCGCGTAGGGCTCTCCAACCGGGTACACGGGTGCTCGTGATAGACGACTTTCTAAAGGGCGGCGGGACTGTCAGGGGAATGATGGAGCTCTGTGCAGAATTCGGAGCGCAAATAGTCGGAGCGGGCGTCCTGGTGGAAACGGAGGAGCCTAAGTCCAAGCTGGTCCAAGATTACGTCTCGCTGCTCAAGTTCTCGGGCATTGATGAGCAGGCGCAGACCAGTCGGATAGCTGTAAGCGACAAGTTGCTGGCGAGAATGCAAAGAATGGTATGACCGACGTGGTATAATACGGCGGGGGTGGGGGAATTGAAGCCGGTTACCGGGGTGGTCCTTGCGGCAGGTCTGGGAAAACGGATGAAATCTAAACGCGCCAAGGTCCTCCACGAGCTTTGCGGCAAGCCCATGATTTCATACGTAGTCGAAGCGTTGAAGCCCGTGTGCGATTCGATAATCGCAGTGGTAGGCCATCAGGCTGATGCCGTTCAAGACGCCCTAAGAAACGAAGTACACTATGCCTATCAGCGTGAGCAACTGGGTACTGCCCATGCCCTGCTTCAGACGAAATGCTTATTGCAAGGCTTCAAAGGGAACGTGCTGGTGGCGTGTGGGGACACGCCCTTCGTCACACAGGGGCTATTCAGAGAATTGTTGGGGTATCACGTATCATCAGGAGCGGCGGTAACCGTCGCCACCTTTCACGCGTCCGATCCCACCGGTTACGGCAGGATAATCCGGGACGCCTCGGGCGAGCTCAAGAGCATAGTTGAGGAACGGGATGCTACGGACCAGGAGAAGGGTATAACTGAGGTAAACTCCGGCATTTACTGCTTCGACTGTGACAGCCTTTTCAGCGCCCTGGAACGCACCGATCGAAGGAATGCCCAGGGCGAATTTTACCTCACTCAGGCCGTGGAAATAATGATCCGCGATGGATTGCCGGCGAGGTGTTTTGTGGTTAACGACCCTGGTATCGTAGAAGGTATCAACGACAGGCGCCAGCTGGCTGCTGCTCAGAAGCGGATGCGCCTGGAGATCCTCAGGAAGCTGATGCTGTCCGGAGTGACTGTGGAAGATCCCGAAACCACATACGTGGATGCAAGGGCTACGGCTGGACAGGATACGGTAATCAGGGCTGGCACTAGGATTGAAGGTGCTTCTGTCATCGGTGAGGAGTGTGATGTAGGTCCGGATACTTGCATTATCGACAGCAAGCTCGGGAACCGCTGCAAGGTGTGGTATTCTGTGATCGAGGAGTGCATTCTAGAGGATGATGTCCAGGTCGGTCCATATTCTCATTTGCGACCCAACAGCCATCTCGAGAATTCCGTCTACGTAGGGAATTTTGCGGAGATCAAGAATACCCGGGTTGGAGAATTTACGAAAGTCCATCACCATTGTTATTTAGGAGATTCGATCATAGGCAAAAAGGTGAACATAGGAGCGGGGACAGTGACGGTCAACTACGACGGCAAGCGAAAGCATACCACTGTAATACGCGATGGTGCCTTCGTCGGCTGCAATGCGAACTTGATCGCTCCGGTGACTATCGGTGAAGGTGCATACGTGGCTGCCGGGTCCACCATTAACAAGGAAGTGCCGGAGGAGGCGCTGGGCATTGCCAGGAGTAGGCAAGAGAATAAGCCTGGCTGGGCGAAGAAGTTCCTTGGGAGAGGATGAAAATGGCTAGATTCGATAGCGGGCGGCTTCAACTTTTTGCTGGGAACGCTAACAGGGCTCTCGCAGAGGAGATAGCTTCTAACCTGGGGATGCAACTGGGGGACCTAGAGGTCGGACGATTTTCAAACGGAGAAATAAAGGTCGTTATAAACGAAAACGTTCGTGGTAGCGACACATTTCTCATTCAGCCTACATCCCAACCGGTCAACGACAACCTCATGGAAGCGCTGATAATCATTGATGCTTTGAGGAGGGCGTCGGCGAACAAGATAACGGCGGTTGTGCCTTACTACGGATATGCTCGGCAAGATCGTAAGACGCGGGGACGGGAACCCATAACGGCAAAACTCGTGGCGAACCTGTTCACGGTAGCGGGCGTGGACAGGGTAGTTACTGTGGACCTTCATGCTGGCCAGATTCAAGGTTTCTTTGACATTCCAGTGGACAACCTTTCTGCAGTACCGATCCTTGCTGAGTACTTTAAGGGAAAAGGGCTGGGTGATCTCATAGTGGTCTCACCTGATTTGGGCGGGGCTGCCCGTGCCAGGGACTTGGCGCACAGGCTGAACTGCTCCGTGGCCTTGGTGGACAAGCGGAGGCCCGAACCCAACGTGTCGGAAGTCATGAACATCATAGGAAAAGTGGACGGGAAGGTATGCATTCTCGTGGACGATATGATCGACACGGCGGGCACGGTCTGCGAAGCGGCAAAGGCTCTGCTGGATAGGGGTGCGACGGCGGTATATGCCTGCGGCACTCACCCGGTGTTCTCCGGACCGGCTTTGGAACGCATTGCTGCGTCTCACTTGACTGAAGTGGTGGTGACTAATACGATCCCCATGGATCGATCGGCCATGAGTCCCAAAATCAAGGTACTCTCTATTGCGCCTTTGCTTGCTGAAGCTATAATACGCATACACGAGGATCTTTCAGTGTCCAAACTGTTTACCTGATATTTAGCTGCGATTGGAGGTTCAAATGTGAATCAAGTCGAACTGTCTGCCAGTGTGCGTGACCTCAAAATCAGCCCTTCGCGCTTGCGTGCGGAAGGGAAACTTCCCGGTGTCATTTACGGCAAAGGTCGAGCTGCTGTTCCTCTTTGGGTTAGTGAGAGGGACATTCAGCGAATCTTGAGCAAACATGGTCGTAACGTGCTCATGAAGCTGGATATTGCTGGGCTCGAGCAGGACTCTACTCAACACGCTATAATCAAGGAAGTACAGGGAGACACGGTGTCCAGAAAGCTCCTCCATATAGATTTCCAACGGGTGGCCCTGGACGAAACTATAAGGACCAGAGTTCCTGTAGTGATCAAGGGCGAAAACAGTGTAGAAGCTGCGGGTGGGATCGTACAATATCTGTTGAGGGATGTCGAGGTGGAATGTTTACCACAGGCGGTGCCCAGTGAGCTGGTGCTTGACGTGTCTGCCCTTAAGCCGGGAGATAGTTTGACTGTGGGAGACATCCCGCTGCCAGAAGGGGTTAAGGTATTGGAAAAACCCACCGAAGCGGTACTGACGGTAGTTACGCCTAAGACAGAAGAGGCGGTGCCTGCAGAGGCCGCCGAAGGGCCGGCCGAGCCCGAAGTAGTGGCGAAAGGCAAAGCCAAGGAAGAAGAGGAAGAGGGACAGGAGTGATAGTGGTCGGGCTGGGCAACCCGGGAAGGCGGTATGCCCTGACGAGACACAATGTGGGGTTTATGGTAGTGGATGCCCTGGCGATTCGCGCCGGGGCGCAATTTGTAGTAGAGAGTCGCTACGCGCTCACCGAGGCTGTGCTCCCCGGGTGTGGTCCGCTCATACTCTTTAAACCCCTCACTTTTATGAACGAGTCGGGCGAGGCTTTGAGGGATTTTTCCCAAAAGCGGGCGGTATCGCCTGGTGAGCTGCTCGTAGTTCACGATGACATGGATCTGCCTTTCGGCCGCATAAGAGTGAGGCGAAAGGGGAAGTCCGCAGGCCATCACGGCGTAGAATCCGTTCAGCGTTTTCTGGGGACTATTGAATTCGGTAGGGTGAGAGTGGGAATTGGTCGTCCGCCCGAGGGCACGGATCCTGTGGACTACGTTTTGTCACCATTTTCCGAGCCGGAAGAGCAAGTGAGCATGGTCATAAAGAGGGCAGCGGACGCGGTACAGAGCATCCTCAGCCAGGGCTACGAAGCCGCGATGTCCACTTTCAATGGGCTTTGATAAACGTGAATCACGTACTTGACCTTCTTTCAAATAACGAATCTATTACCCAGATAGCCCGCCACCTCTCCCATAGAGAACGAGTGGTGGCTTCTGGCGTCTTTTTGCCTTTTCGGGCGGTGCTTACGCTGCTCATCCGGCGGCTACTCTCATGCCCGGTGCTGGCCATAACTCCGGAACCAGACGGGGCTCTGGAATTATACCAAGACGTCATAGGTCTGGACGGGGAAAACTGTTACCGTTTCATGCCGGGAGACATCCCGGCTGAGCAGGTACTAGCTCGAAGCCCAGAAGAAATGTCACAAACGATCTCTGCTTTGAACTCCCTGGCGGAAACGCAGGGGGTACCGCCCATAGTCATATGCTCCGCAGCTTCCGCTTTGTGGAAGATCCCATCGGTGGAAGTTCTCAAGGCAAACCGAATGGAGATCAGGGTGGGCAGCCGGACTGAGCCTCAGCAGTTAGCCATACGGCTCGCGACAGCAGGGTACGAGCGCGTGGATTCAGTAGAGCGCGTCGGGCAATTCGGGGTAAGAGGCGGAATAGTGGATGTCTACCCTCCAAACATGGATCAACCGGTCCGCATCGAGCTGGATGCCGATATAGTTGAGTCAATCAGGCGTTTTGACCCCGACACTCAAAGGTCGGTAGACTACCTCGATCAGGTCGTAATACTTCCGTGCCTGGCGGTTTTAGGAGGCGGTCCGAAAACCATATTTGACTGGTTGGGCCAGGCTGGAGTGGTCCTGGTTGACGATCCCTGGAAACTGGGGGAAGGTCCCCTGACGCAGGTAATAGGTCAACGCGAGAAGACTCTCTATCTGCTTTCTTTACCCCGCACCTTGCCTCAATCGCTGCAGGCGCCTCTAGGTGGCGTGATCGATCTGGGGGTCAGGCCCGCGCCCTCCTTTATGGGCCGGTGGGGGGATTTCGTCGAAGAGGTGAAGCGGCGGAAGCACGGGGGCTGGACGGTAATCTACCTGGCTTACGACGAAGACAGGGCGAGACACGCACGACTGGCTCTGGAAGAGGCGAATGCAGGGATCATCGTGGAAACGGGTGTACTATCTAGTGGTTTTGAGATGGTGCCTGCGAAATTATGCGTGCTGACGGAGAAAGACGTCCTCGGCAAAGAAAAGCGGGTTGGTGCGCCTTCCAGAAAAGGAAGGAAACCTAGCGATCTGGTTTTGAGCGATCTCAAACCTGGGGACTACGTGGTACATGTCAACCATGGAATAGGGCAGTACCTCGGTATGCGCACGCTGGAGATTGAACACACGCACAGGGATTACCTGTTCATCCGCTACGCTGGCGGCGATGCTCTCTACGTTCCGAGCGATCAGGTAGATCTCATAGAAAAGTACGTGGGAGGAGAAGGGGCGCAGCCTAAACTTAACCGCCTGGGCGGGGTGGAGTGGAGCAGGCAGAAGCGAAGGGTGAAAGAGTCCGTCAGACATATGGCTAAGGAACTTCTCGAATTGTATAGGGCGAGAAAGTCCATCAAGGGCCACGCTTTCTCACCGGATACTCCCTGGCAAAGGGAGTTTGAAGCAGCTTTCCGGTTCGAGGATACTCCAGACCAGCGACAGGCCACCGAAGAGATAAAGCGCGATATGGAAGCACCGAGGCCCATGGACCGCCTTCTCTGTGGGGATGTCGGGTACGGCAAAACGGAAGTGGCTATTAGGGCGGCAATGAAAGCGGTTATGGATTCCAAACAAGTGGCCGTGCTGGTGCCTACCACCATTCTTGCCCAACAACACTACTCTACTTTCGTGGAGCGCTTCAAAGGCTACCCAGTCCACATCGAAGTACTTAGCCGGTTCAAGAGTGAGGAAGAGCAAAACAGAATAGTAAAAGAGATCAGGCAGGGAACGGTTGATATCGTGATAGGCACGCACCGGCTGTTGAGCAAAGACGTCGTCTTCTCGGACCTGGGACTCCTGATAATTGATGAAGAGCACCGCTTCGGGGTAAGGCACAAGGAAAGAATTAAACAGTTGAAGAAGGAAGTTGACGTGCTGACTCTCACTGCGACGCCCATCCCCCGCACGCTCCACATGGCTTTGAGCGGGTTGAGGGACGTGAGCATCATAGACACGCCACCCGAGGGTAGAGTGCCGGTTCAGACCTACGTAGTCGAATACGACGATGATCTGGTGCGGGATGCTATAAGACGTGAACTCGCGCGAAACGGGCAAGTGTATTACGTACACAACAGGGTGGAATCCATAGCGCGTTGTGCCACAAAGGTAAAACGCCTGGTGCCGGAGGCAAGGATCGCTGTGGCACACGGAAGGACGAAAGAAGAGGAACTAGCGCGGATTATGGAGGCCTTCTTGAGGGGCGAATATGACATACTGGTAACTACTATGATCATCGAATCGGGCCTGGACATTCCCAATGTAAACACCCTCATCGTGGAGGATGCTGACCGTCTGGGGTTGGCCCAGCTTTATCAGATAAGGGGCAGAGTGGGGCGCTCCAACAGGGTCGCTTATGCGTACTTTACGTTTAACCGTGGTAAAGTGCTGACGCAACAGGCGGAAAGCAGGCTAGAGGCTATCAGGGAGTTTACCGAGCTCGGGTCGGGTTACCGTATTGCGATGAGAGACTTGGAAATCAGGGGTGCCGGGAACATCCTCGGTCCGGAACAACACGGATTCTTAACGGCAGTAGGGTTCGGCATGTACTGTCGCCTCCTCGAGGAATCGGTCAAAGAATTGAAGGGGGAAAAGCCTGAAGAACGGCGTGGTACCACTATGGAAATTCCTCTCGATGCGTATCTGCCCACCTCGTATGTGCCGGACGAGACGAGCCGCATCCGAATTTACAAGAGGCTGGCGGCTGCGCAATGCGAACAAGACATCATCGACGTGGAGAGTGAGCTTTTAGACAGATTCGGTGATCCGCCAAAGCCGGCGGTAACTCTCCTTCAGGCTTCGCGGGTTAAGACGGTGGCTTCGCAGTGTGGGGTGGGGAGTATCTCCCTCAAAAATGACAGGCTGGTACTAACTGTGGACGATCCCTCGAAGTTCCCGGTAGATAGAATTGGGGAGGCGTCAAAAGCTTTCAAGGGCATGTTAAACGTTACTTCTGGGCAAAGCGGTGGGTCCATAACGGTGAAGCTAAAAGACGCTACCGCCGAGAACGCGCTAAAATCTGCCTGGAAACTGCTCTCTTGCTTGACTTGCCATAATCTTCTTCGCGGGCCAGTGTAGATGAATAAGAGTATTTCAACCCCTATATACTAAGACTGAAAATCGGGGCTAAGGGGGGAGGAAAGATGAAGGCGACCGGAATAGTAAGGCGGATCGACGACCTCGGGCGGGTAGTTATACCCAAGGAGATTCGCAGGACCCTTCGCATTCGAGAAGGCGACCCGCTTGAAATATTCGTCGACCGAGATGGAGAAGTGATACTCAAGAAGTACTCGCCTATTGGGGAACTGGGTGACTTCGCCAAGGAATACGCAGATTCGCTTGCGGAAGCGACCGGGCACATAGCGATGATTGCAGATCGCGATGCGATCATCGCGGTGGCGGGTGCTTCGAAAAAGGAGTTTTTGAATAGGCAGATCAGTCCGGCTGTCGAGAAAGTCATGGAAGATAGACAGCCGGTGTTAATAAATAAACCCGGTGAACACAAGTACTGTAGGGAATGCATAACCAACGACGAGACAGGCTGCAAATTTACAGCGGAGGTGATTGCCCCCATCGTGGCAGGGGGTGATCCTATCGGCGCGGTGATTATCGCTTCGCGCGAGCCGGGAGTTCAGTTCAGTGAACTCGAGCTGAAACTTGCGGTAACCGCTGCCGGGTTCCTGGGCAAACAGATGGAACAATAGTATATAATATGCTGAGGCTCGAAACAAATCTGAAAGGGACGGAATAAGTTGCCCAGAGAATCGTTTCTGGCGGGAGCGTTTGTTCTCACTGTAGCTGCGTTCATAACGAAGGTGCTCGGGGCCGTATACAGGATACCCCTGTATCCCATAATCGGGGATCAGGGGTTTGGTCTTTTCCAAATGGCCTACCCGATTTACGGGATGGTTCTGGTGCTATCTACTTCGGGGATTAACGTGGCGATTTCCAAGCTTGTGGCGGAACGCTTAGCCAAGGGGGACGCGCGTGGGGCCTCTGAGGCTTTCAAGTCATCGCTTTTTTTATTGGGTTCGAGCGGACTTGTGTTCTCGATTTTGCTTTTTGCCGGGGCTCGTTTCATCGCCGAGTCGGTAACCAGGGATGCACGGGCGACGCTTTGCATAGCTGCCATTTCACCCGCAGTGCTCTTCGTTTCGGTGATGTCGGCTTATCGCGGCCTTTTCCAGGGGATTCGGCGAATGACTCCGAGTGCTGTCTCCCAGATAATCGAGCAATTCGTCAGAGTCGTAACCATGTTGGTGCTTGCGGTAGTACTTATACCCAGAGGGGTGGAGTACGCTGCTGCTGGCGCTACTTTCGGTGCGGTGACTGGGGCCGTGGGCGGGCTGATTTACCTATTATGGGTTTACCGGCGGGACGACGTACCGCGGCTTTTGGGTTACTCACAAAGCCGCATCTCGATACCTACGATGGCCGCTGTGCTTAGAATCGCCATCCCGGTATCCATGGCTTCCGGGGTATTGGGCCTTGTACAAATCGTGGATATGGGAATCGTGCCGTGGCGGCTCCAAGCCATGGGTCTGGCAACGCGCGTGGCCACTGCACAGTACGGCGAAATGAGCGGGGCAGCACTGCCCCTGGTGAACATGCCGACGATTTTGACGGCAGCTTTACAGGTGAGCCTCGTACCTGCTATAGCAGCTGATATCGCATTGAGGGACTCCAGCCACATGGTTTCGAGAATTAGAACCTCTTTACGTCTCACCTTTCAGGTGATGCTACCAGCAGCCGTAGGCCTGTTCATTTTGGCCGATCCGATATCTCGCTTGCTTTTCGGTGATCCGGACATTGCGATTTCACTATCTGCCCTTGCCGCCTGCACGGTTTTCATGGGCCTGCAGCAAACTACGTCCGGAATTCTGCAGGGGATGGGACAATTAAGGCTGCCCGTGAAGAATCTCTTGTGGGGTGTGTTCTGGAAGTTGTTGCTGACCACCTGGCTTACAGGTACGATCGGGATCAAGGGGGCCTGCTACGGAACGGTTGCTGCTTTCTTGGTGGCAGGTATGCTAAACTTGTGGTCGCTAATGCAGCGGTTCGGGGGTATCCTCGACGTTAAAGAGGCTATCTTATTACCGGCAATTTCGTGCGTTGCAATGGTTTTGGTGGTCAAGGGCGTTTACGGCCTCGTGCTGGAAGCATCGGGGCATTCTTCTCTTGCTACTGTTGCTGCCATCTTATTCGGGGCGGTGGGCTATCTCCTAGCCCTAGCAGTGGGAGGAGGGCTGAGGAAGGAGGATGTGGAAATGGTTCCCAAGGTTGGGCCCACCATCGCGAGGTATATGCGTAAGATTGGGTTGCTCAGGTGAATTTGAGGTAAGGTGATAGAGTTGGCGTCTGTCGTGGTTGTCGGATTAGGGCCTGGCGGTGCAGACTGGTTACCCGCCTCTAACATTGAAGAGTTAAAAAAGGCAGATCGCGTCTTCGTTCGCACTGAAAGGCATCCATCGGTTGACTGCCTCACTTCTGCAGGGGTTCGGTATACTTCGTTTGATCATGTGTACGAAACTGCAGCCGACTATCAGGAGGTATACTCGCGGATCGTGGAAGCCGTTCTGGCTGCTAGCGCAGATAGTGGGGTGGTGGCTTACGCGGTACCTGGGAGCCCATTGATTGGGGAAGCATCTGTTTTTCTACTCAAAAAGAGGTGCGCGGAGCGGGGGGTACCCATCCGCATAGTGCCTGCGCCCAGCTTCGTAGACGCTCTTGTGGACGAGTTAGAAATCGATGTCACAGACGGTTTAGCCATATTTGATGCAGCCTCCGTCGCGCGGTCCGGGACGGACATTAGTCTTTCACGCCACAACTTCTTCATGCAGGTATACAACCGTGGGATCGGTAGCGACTTGAAGTTGTGGCTCATGAACATACTTCCAGAGGAGCACCCAGTTAATGTTGTAAGGGCTGCCGGAGTGCCACGATTGAAGCGTTTCGAGCAGGTACCTGTCTGGAAACTGGACAGGCTTGAATGGATAGACCACCTGACTTCGGTGCACGTCGAGGTCAACCCAGGGGATGAATTGAAATCGATGCGATCTCTGGTGTCGACGGTGGCTACGCTGAGGGGAGAGGGTGGATGTCCATGGGACAGAGCCCAGACCCATGAGAGCCTGCGACCATATGTAATCGAGGAAGGGTATGAAGTTATAGCCGCTATCGATTCCGGCGACGCGAATAAACTCAGGGAAGAGTTGGGAGACTTACTGCTGCAAGTAGTGCTGCACGCTCAGATAAGTGCCGAGGAAGGCGCTTTCAACATATATGACGTGATCGGCGAGCTTAACCGGAAGATGATAAGAAGACATCCTCACGTGTTTGGACGCGCCCATGCGAAAACAGCTGAAGAGGTGCTGTTGCGGTGGGATGCGCTGAAAAAGGCTGAAGCAGTTTCAGAAGGCGAGAAAATGTCTGTGTTGGGGAAGCTGCCTAGCTATCTACCTGCTCTGATGCAGGCGCTTAAGATTCAGCAGGCTGCGTCTCGAATGGGGTTCGACTGGGAAAACGTTGACGGTCCGTTTCAAAAGATCTTCGAGGAAGCGAACGAGCTCAAGGCTGCCGCTGCGCAAGGAGGGCAGAATGTCGAGGCAGAGGCAGGCGATCTGTTGTTTAGCGTAGTGAACTATTGCCGTTTCCTCAATGTGGATCCGGAGCTGGCGCTCAAATCCGCCGTGAAGCGTTTCGTGAGGCGTTTCGAGTTGATGGACGAACTTGCCCGGAAGCGGGGGAGCGATCTCAGTAGCATGAGTCTCGAGCAATTGGACGCTTTGTGGGAAGAATCGAAGAAGGACTTGAGAAGCTGATGGTAGAAATAAAAATAGTCTGGTTAAGCGGTGCAAGAGGGGAGGGAGAAACTTGAACAAGGCAGAACTCGTGGATGTTGTGGCCTCGAAGACTGGACTGAGCAAAAAGGATTCCGAAAAGGCCGTCAACGCGACGATCGAGGGCATACAAGAGGCTTTGGCTAAAGGGGAGAAGGTATCACTGATAGGCTTCGGCACGTTCGAAGTGAGAGAGCGAGCAGCACGCAAGGGACGGAATCCTAAGACTGGCGAAGAGATCAGGATAGAAGCCACCAGAGTTCCGATGTTTAGAGCGGGTAAACTTCTCAAAGACAACGTAGTGAAGTAGCCATCGACGAATACGTACACAGAGGGCCATCGTATGATGGCCCTTTCGAGTTCGCCGAGCATGCCTGCTGAGTCGATGAGTTTAAGGGAACCACGTTACCTGAGCACCGGGAAGACAATCCCGTAAGCGAGGGAGCCGCCGGTAACGGCGGGGTCTGAAGGAAGCCGAAGGAAGAGCATGGGAACGTGGCGCAAGCGAACCGAGGTTAGCTCTCGAAGTGGGTAACCTTGCATAGAGTGGGAAAGCCCTAAAGCTGGGTAACCTGGGGAGTCAGGACGGACGGGTTCATGCTCAGGCAGGCGGGCTTAACTGGGGCAGCTATATCATCCGAGTTAACTTGGTAAGGTCAAAGGAGCCTTGGTCCGCTAAGGAAGATTATTGGAGCTGAGCATGGTAGATTGCCTGAGAGCTAAAGAGGCCGCATGAACTCCAAGAAGGAACTGCACCATGCGAGGGGGAGACATAGGGAGTACAGCAGATGAAATCCTATGATGTTTTTAACTTGTGTCGAAATCAAATGACTGATGTTGACCAGGAGCCGTGTGCGGGGCGTGTACGTAGGGTTCTATGTATGAGGGAAAGGGTGCGAGGCTAATCACCTAGCGCTGCCGTACTCTATGTATGGAGACGGGGGAGTTGGAATTGAGGCTGGATAAATTCCTCAAGGTGAGCCGATTGGTCAAGCGACGTACTGTCGCCAAGCAGCTTTGCGATGGGGGACTGGTAATGATCAATGGTAGAATTGCCAAGGCGGGTTCGGAAGTGAGCGAAGGAGATGTCATAAGGATAAGGTACGGCGACTCTGTAGCCAGCTACAAGGTGGTGGAAATAAGAGAAAGCGCTACCGCGCAAGAAGCCCTCCAAATGGTGAAGAGATTGGATCCTGGTGATTCATTTTGATTTAGGCGCGGACATATACATTCATTGGCGAGAAGCCGGACAAGTGGGAGGTCACGCGCCATGGACGAGAGGGATTTCGAAGGAATCGGCAGTCACCAGGTCACCATAACTAACCGTGAGCTCGTTTCGATAAAAGGCGTGCTGCAGGTGGACAGCTTTGACGACGAAGAAATCGTGCTGGATACCGAATACGGCACGCTTATTCTTAAAGGGGAAGACCTCAAGATAAAACAATTAGACGTACAGGGCGGTAACTTCAACGTAGAAGGCCTCGTCAGTTCCATACAATATTCCGCTGGTTCCCGTATCCGCAGCAAAACCTCTAAGAGTTGGCTAGAGCGCATTTTCCGATAACCTTTCAAGGGCTACCGCGATGGTCCTTGACCAGTTGGAATCCTTTGAACTAATGTTCCTCGCCGGTGTACTGGGCGGGGTGGTTATCGGTTTCTACCGCGCGATAAGGAGGACATGGCCGTTCAAGAAACCTATCGAGTACCTCGCCGACATTCTTTTCTGCATCGCGTTCGGCGGGATACTAGTAGGAGCGCTGTTTTACGTCGCCTGGGCTTCCATACGGCTCTACACCCTCCTGGGCTTTGCTTTGGGTACTTGGTGCTACGAGGTTACAGTGGGTAAATTCGTGCTAAGCGTCCTTACCGGCAGCCTCAGAGCGATGAGAGGGTTTACCCTCAAGCTCCGTAACTTCCTTCGACGCGTTGTTGTCCGCCTCAAGAAAAAATGACGGGCAAGAAGGAATCTGCCCATCGACGGAGAAAGAGAGAATGAGTATCCACACTTTGTACTAAGGATGTCCACAGCTTGTACACAGATTGTGGATAATGACGAGGAGAAACAGGGTTGCAGGTCGAGATCAGGGGCGCTGAAAGACTCAGCTTTCGTGAAAGACAGGTAGTCGTGCTGAAAGAAATGGGTTACTCCACCGAACAAATAGCGGACAGGCTTGGGATCGCGCCTAGTTCGGTGGCAACTCTATATAACAGGGCCAAAGTTAAGGGTTACGAGGTCGTGATAGTGATTTCGGGCGACCCCCTGGCTGTATTCGGTAAAGAAACGGAAGGGGAAAGCAGCGATGATGGCGTCACGTGAGATGCAAGAGCTCATAAGACGGTCTTCCGCGTATCAGCCAAGGCGTGTACGGGCACGGGGCGCGCTAAGGAAGGCAGTTTTTTATTTGATGTTTGGGTATCTTGCCTTTTCTTTTATCAGCCGAGGTATACGACTACACAATACCCTCATTGCTAAGGAGGAAGTCGAACAGCAAATAAAGTTTTACGAGGAACAAGTAAAGCAGCTCAAAGCCAAGATAGACGAGGTTAATTCAGCGGAGTTTATAGAAAAAGAAGCGCGCCAGCAGCTAGGGCTGGTTAAACCTGGAGAAATACAGTTCATCATCAAAGAGGTTCAGAACTAAAGCACGAGGAACCATTCAATTCTATTTTCCACTGGAGCTTGGACTTGGGCATACTCCCCAATACATATAGTTTGTCCACCAAAAACTCCCAATGGAAATTTTGCGTTATCAACCGGGGCCAGATCCGTGCAAACTCTGATTGGGTCAACCTGTGTGCCAATGTCAGGTGAGGGGAATAGTTTGGACCGTCGAAATCCTCCGATATAGTCTCAACGTAGCCGGCTAGCCCTTCTACCAGTTCTTCGTGCAGTTTCTTTAGGGATGGATTATTTGCCACCGGCACATAGATTACACTCTCATCGAAGCTGGCCAGGCCGCTGAGCACCAACGGAAACGGACTGTGGTTGCGGCTGATGAGCTGGATTTGGTCTAGTACCCTCGCCCCAGTCTGCCTTAGGAAGAAGGGCGATTTTACCGTAATATGAGGAGGATACATCCCATCCATCAACAGGCTCATTCGTCTCAAACGGATAAGTTGATTTCGAACTGACTGAGGCGGAATGATGACAATGCTGTATGTAGGCGGATTGGACATTTGCTGAACCCCTCTTCAATCCTAATTATCGGAGCGTGGGCTCGTTTGAGTCAACTTTCCCGGGGTATGGGGTTGGTCTGCCTTCTACTGCAGATAGACATATATGCCTCTCTTGTAACAGACCTGTAGGGAACAGAAAAAGAAAAACGATTACGCTGAAGGGCTATACTTGGCAGTTTTCCGGTAGCGATGGGCCTAATTTATTAGTGTACTTGGCCAGGCGACGATGCCGACCATGTTATGTTCAAAGGGACTGGAGGGTAGCGGTGGCGAAGGTCGATGTCGACCAACTTTGCCGGATCATAGCGGCGGGTGAAATGTTGAGCGTGTTGGCTTTTATCGTGCCAGTAACGACGAAGGTACTCGCTGCTGTCCGAAAGTGGTCGATTTACCCTCACCTTTACATGATGGCGCGAAAATTTGCGCTTTTGCAGGTCTCCTCCCTCCCTTGGTATTCCATTGGGAGGTACCGCTCATAGATCCATGCCTTTGCGCTCCGCCTTTAGGTGGGTTCGCCTCTTCTTTTCAAAGGGATCCAGGCCATGAGATACTTTAATAAAGTTGGCCCAAAGGAGCCGCGTGAAAGGGGGTAGGCCTGGCAGAAGCCAGGAAATCTCATGTTCGGTTACGCCGGCAGATTGCTTCGGGTTAATCTCAGTGATCGAAAGATAGAGATAGAGAGCCTAGACGAAGGGACGGCAAGGAAATACATCGGAGGTAGCGGGCTTGCAGGATATTTTTTGGTTAACGAGACCGGTGTTGAAACCGATCCTCTCGGGCCCGAAAACCTCCTGATTATGATGGCAGGGCCTTTGACCGGTACACGAGTACCTACGTCAGGACGGCATGCGATCGTGGCGAAATCGCCTCTCACCGGGATTTGGGGAGAATCTGACGTAGGAGGTACATGGGGCGCGACTCTGAAACGGGCAGGCTTCGACGGCATCATCGTGAGTGGTATTTCAGATACTCCAGTTTACCTCCTGATTGATGAGGACGGTACCCAGATCCTGGACGCACGGGAGCTGTGGGGCAAGGATACTTACGAGACGGATAAAGCCATTAAACACCTTCACGGAGAGAAAGCCGTGACGGCATGTATCGGACAGGCCGGGGAGCGGCTGGTCAAGTTCGCGGCTGTAATGACCGACGGCAAGGATGCTAGAGCGGCTGGAAGGTGCGGTATGGGCGCTGTTATGGGATCGAAGAAACTCAAAGCTATAGCCGTGCGGGGAAATAGTCGTGTGAAATGCGCTGACGAGGAAGCTCTGACACGTTCCCTCAAGGAAGTCGTACCCAAGATGGTGCAAAACGCCAAGGGACTGAGCACTTACGGTACTGCTGGCGGGTTACCGACTATGGAGTTCTTGGGCGACTTTCCCATAAAGAACTGGTCCTTGGGCAAATGGGAAGAGCAGGCGAAAAGGATCTCCGGACAGGCGGTGGCTGAAAGGATGCTTACGGGAAGGTACCACTGTGCTGCCTGCCCCATAGGCTGTGGCCGCGAAGTGAGGATTGACTCGGGCAAATACGCTCCAGTGGAAGGTGCCGGGCCGGAATATGAAACGCTGGCAATGCTTGGGGCCAACGTATTAGTGGATGACTTGGAGGCTATCTGCAAGGCAAACGAAATGTGTAACCGTTACGGGTTGGATACTATTTCCACTGGCGGCGTGATTGGCTACGCCTTCGAGGCCTTCGAGCGCGGTTTTCTAACGATCGAAGATACGGACGGGCTTCGATTGGAATGGGGTTCGGCGGACGTCTTGCTGTCCCTGATTGATAAGATTGCTCGAAGAGAGGGGCTGGGTGACCGGATGGCAGAAGGGACCAGAGCTTTTGCCAGGAGTCTAGGGCCTCGGGCTATCGAGTTCGCCGTCGAGACCAAAGGGCTGGATTTCCCGGCCCATGATCCGCGCGCATACAACAGCGTGGGGCTTGCTTATGCCACCTCCGCCAGAGGGGCTTGTCATCTTTCGGGATTCACCCACAATTTCGAGAAAACCCTCAATATGCCAGAACTGGGTTACCCCGAAGTGCAAGACAGGTTCGGCGTTGAAGGCAAAGGGAGGTTTACAGCGCTCCTTCAAGATCTCATGTGCATGATGGACTCTCTTAAGCTATGTAAGTTTTCGCTCAGTGCCGGGATCAAACTGACCCAATGTGTAGAGTGGCTCAATATAGTGACAGGCTGGGACGTGAGCGCGGAAGAATTTATGAGAACTGGCGAAAGGCTTTTCAACATGAAACGAATGTATAACGTGAAACACGGGACAAGCCGGAAAGACGATACATTGCCTTACCGGATCTTAACCTCGCGGCGTAAAGAAGGCGGTGCTGCGACGAACCTTCCGCCTCTGGGCGAGTTGCTTAGTCAGTACTACGAGCATCGTGGTTGGGATGAGTTCGGAGTGCCCAAGCCTGAGAAGCTCAAGGAGCTGGGCCTGGCATGAAGGTATCAGTAAGAGTGCATGGCTACCTGGAAGACAAGTTCAGGGAAAACGCCTTTGAGATAAATGGACTCCGTCAGGGTACTACGCTAAGAGAGCTGGTTGCAGGTTCCTGGTCCGGGTATGGGCTTTCTGCCCTACCGGACCAGTGTATCATCACGGTGAACTACCGAATAGCCCAGCTCGATCAAACTCTGAAGGACGGAGATGTACTCGATATCCTACCGCCCGCGGTCGGAGGCTGAACCGGGTACGCTCTAGCGCTCAAGCGCTCTGATACGCCTTGCGGAAAAGGGCCAGGTAATCTTCGCATGTTATATCGCGGCAGTTGGTCGGCGTTGACCCGTTTTCAAACGAGACCTGGGCTAGTGCTTGAAAGTCCGCAGGGTTAACATATCCTAGTTCGCTAAAGCGAGGGATGCCAATATCGCGAGCGAGCTGCTCCAGCTCCGAAACCAGTAGCCGAGCGCTTTCCGCTTCAGACAGACCGTTCACCGGCAGCCCACAAAGCCTTGCCACTTCTGCATGCTTCGAAGGAGCTGCTTCTGCGTTGAACTGTGTGACTACAGGCAAGAATATCGAATTGGCTACGCCGTGCGGAGTATCATAGAGCCCGCCTAGTGCCTCCGCCATGCAATGGACGGCGGCCACATCTGCATGCGAGAAGGCGATGCCCGCCATGACGGACCCAAGCATCATCGCGGTACGCGCTGCGGGTGTACCTCGGTGCACCGCTGCCCTCAGACTTGAGAAGATGAGCCTTATGGCTTCCTTAGCCCAGACATCAGAAAACGGAGTCGCGGCTTTACAGGTGAAAGCCTCGATTGCGTGTACCAAGGCATCCATGCCCGTGGAAGCAGTGAGGCTTTCTGGCAGTGAGTATGTGGTCTCAGGATCAATGATGGCGAGTTTTGGAGCCAGACGGATGTCCTTGACGGTAAACTTCAACTTCTTTACGGTATCAGTGATCACCGCAGAACGTGTCACTTCTGAGCCAGTGCCTGCGGTGGTGGGGATAGCCACCACGGGAGTAACCTCCCTCGACACTTTGCCGCGCCCGGCATATTGGGCTATGGCCCCTTCGTGAGTGTTCAAAAGGGCAATAGCTTTGGCCGAATCGATTACCGAGCCTCCGCCCAGCGCTAAAATATGATCAGCGCCGAACTCGCGGGCCACAACACCTCCACGTTCACAATCTATGTCTTTCGGATTGGGTTGGACCTCGTCGAATACTCGGACTTTATAGCCTGCCTCGGAAAGCTGCTTGACTACAGGTTCGACAAGCCCTGCCTTTTCGAGCCCTGGATCCGTCACTACGAAGGTCCTAGTACCCTTGACTGTCTCACTCATTAGGCTGGCGGTGCGCTTGATCGCACCCGCACCGAACTCTATGCGTGTGGGCAGTGAAAACGTGAATTGCTGAAAAAGCTTTTCCATCCTTGAGCCGCCTTCCTTTCATGGGTTAGACCTATAGTTCGCTTTGTCTGACGAGAATTCCTTTCAGGACATATTTACGGACCTAAATTCGGACCCGGGACGAGATTTTTGTAAAAATTGCCTATATAATAGAAAGAGATAAACGGAATAAATGGAGGTGAAAAAAGGCTGAAGCACAGACACAAAAGCCTTATATCGTGTGTGGCGGGGATCTTACTCGTCGCTGCGATGGGTTTAAGCGCTTGTGCCAGACAACCTAAACCTCAAAAACCAGAAGCACAGCCCCGGGTAGAGGTCAAGGAGGCTGACGTGGTGGTTGTAGGCGCTGGCGGCGCGGGGCTCGCCGCAGCGGTCACCGCCGCGGAAAACGGTGCCAGAGTGATTGTAGTGGAGAAGATGCCCATGATAGGTGGGAACACCCTCAGAGCTACCGGTGGCGTTAACGCTGCAGGGACGAAATACCAGCAGGCCATGGGCATCAGCGACTCGCCCGAGATTCACTACCAGGACACGATGAAGGGCGGCTATAACAAGAACATACCGGAGCTCGTTCGCACCATGGTTAACGAAGCACCGAAGGCAGTCGACTGGTTGATCTCGCTCGGCGCTGACTTAACACGCGTGGGTATCTCTGGCGGTTCGACGAATGCCCGATCGCATGGACCCAAAGACGGATCTGCAGTCGGTCCGGAAATCATGAAGGCACTAAAGGCCGCGGCCGACGCCAAGAAGGACCAAATCGAGATCCTACTCGAGACCAGGGCAACCGAAATCCTGATGAAAGACGGCAAGGCGGTGGGCATCAAGGCACAGGGCAAGAACGGCGAGATTCAAGTGAATGCCAAAGCCGTGATATTGGCGACCGGTGGCTTCGGTGCAAACCCCGACATGGTAGCCAAGTACCAACCCCGACTGAAGGGGTTTGACACCACCAACCAGCCCGGGGCCACGGGCGATGGCATTACCATGGCACAAGCTGTCGGTGCCGCCTTGATCCAGATGGAAGAAATCCAAACGCACCCCACGGTTGTGCCGAAGAAGGGCATTATGATCACCGAAGGAGTACGTGGTGAAGGTGCTATTCTTGTAAACCGTCAGGGTAAGCGATTCGTGGACGAGCTTCAGACGCGTGACGTGGTATCGGAGGCGATCTTGAAGCAGGAAGGCGGAACGGCGTTCCTGGTATTCGACCAGCAGGTGAGGGATAACCTCAAGGCGATAGAGACGTATGTCAAACAGGGATTAATCACAGAAGCCAACTCGGTCGAGGAGCTGGCCAAAGCGCTAAAGATCGACGAGAAAGCCCTGGCCGCCACAGTAACTGCGTATAACGGATTCGTTAAAGCCAAGAAGGATGCCGAATTCGGGCGGAAACACATGAAAGGGGCGTTGACCAAGAGCAAGTTCTACGCAGTTGAGGTTACTCCTGCAGTGCACCATACCATGGGAGGGGTCCGAATCAATACTAGGGCTGAGGTGCTAAAAGAAGACGGAACAGCGATACCGGGCCTGTTCGCTGCAGGCGAGGTCACGGGCGGCGTACACGGAGGTAATCGTCTCGGAGGTAATGCCGTTGCGGATATCATCGTGTTCGGGCGGATTGCTGGGCAAAACGCCGCTGCAACTGCGAAATCGAAATAACAGTACTCAGGCGCGCTGGAGATGGCAAACTAGCGAACGCCGAGGAGGTTATTATTGAATTCAAGCCAAGAGATAGATCTTGCTGGTATTTCGCGAAGGGATTTATCCTTTGGTTCAGATGACGAACCCATCTTTCCTGCCATGAAGTCTATCGAATTCGAGGCCAATAGTAGATTCGTTTAACGCAACTGGTATTCGGAGTTAACGGTGCATTATAGTTCTCCTCGCTCCGGGAGTAGCAAAATATACCGTAATCGGAATATAAGTATCTCACACGATGTAAACAGTGCACCATATTGATTACGCTCAAAATTGGTGCTAGAATACAACCTGCATGGCGGCGTAGCTCAGTTGGTCAGAGCATGCGGTTCATACCCGCAGTGTCGCTGGTTCGAATCCAGCCGCCGCTACCAATTAATAAGGAAATAAGTTCGTGGGCCATTAGCTCAATTGGTAGAGCTTCCGACTCTTAATCGGGCGGTTACAGGTTCGAGTCCTGTATGGCCCACCATTTTATTGCCTGATCAAGACTTGTTTACAGCCCGTGCTTTACCAGGCTCAGACGGAGAGTTCGCGTTGTTTATCGCGAGCATTGCCGATCACATGGGTCACATTGAAAAAGGCTCGGTCTACGGGGAATTGATGCATTATGTCAGCGAAATGATCATTGAGACATTGACGTGAGGCTTGTGCTTCCTGGGTTCGTGAAAGGATATCCAGATGTCCATGCCGGAAAGGCCGCCGGTTATCGGCCTTTATCTATCCTTTGTATCTTCTTTTCGAGCACACTTCGGCCTGACCGAGCAGAATTACGCTAAAGGTTAGCCACTCGTGAGCCACGTTGACGGCATAGCAGCCGGTGGGTTTTGCCTCTGAATGATCTGGAGGCTCATTCTAGAATGCGTAAAGCAGCGGCTGTCAGATTCTGCTTGTTCAGCGCTGCGAGGCACACTAGCTCGTCGCCTTCGGCATAGTGAGGATTAGCATTGGCAAAGAATACTGCCTCTGGGTCCTTTAGGTGGCGCTTACTGATGCTAATTAGGTCGCGTCTTAAAGGTGCCGGTTCGGAAAAGCGGACGATACCTCGTCCTGGGTCATATTCACTCCCGAATTCCCGCGAAGCCAGGTAGTCGAGCAGCCTTTTGATTTTGGGGGGAGTCGGACGGTCACGGCGTGGATAATATTCCCGAAAGAAAAGGGGAAGAAAACGGTACACGCGATAGGAGGAAGTTATGAGAAGCCAGTAAGCTTTTGCGTCTTTTTGGCGCATGGCCATCTGAAGTACGTAACGTCCCCAAATGCGGGGCAACTCCAATTGCCCCCAGAAGTCCGGGTCAATAATGGTTTCCCCAGAGATGAAAACTATGGAGCTTTCCCTCTCAAAATCGACATCAACCTTCCGTATGGTAGAAAACCCGCGGGCTCGACCGGTAAGGACATCGACGAGCAGAATGACCCAATGCTTTTTGGCCAGGTCGGCGTCAAAGTTTATTCGCGAAATAGGGGAAAAGAACCGATTCCTTAGAGAGTAGATCTCTTCAATCCTGTTGGCCGGTAAAGAAGCTATATCGAATACGTATCCCACGAGCTTCTTTTTTGCATCCATGCCCTTATCTCCTGTCTTTACATAACTCATGCTGCCCCATCGTATGTCTGCTCGGGGTTTATTGTGCTTTTGAAAGGGGGAACGGATATCAGTGGGAGGGCCTGAAGTGGGAATAGGTGTGATGTCAAGAAGCTGGGCCGGATAAAACTGTAAAGCATTAAAAGTAAAAAATCTTAAAAATCTTGAAGGATTATTGAACACGTTAGCGTATTAATACCCCAATATCCCGGGTGGTGGATGAAATGCATCATGTGAGAATGAGTGACGGAGGTACTGTTACGCATTTAAAAGGAAAGGGTGAGCGGCAATGAAATACGACCTGGTGATCAAGGGCTGTCACGTCGTAGACCCTGAAAACCGGCTAGACGGCCCGGCGTGTGTGGGCATCAAGCAGGGCAAGGTCGTTGAGGTCGCGCCGGATCTGGATGGTAGTGACGCAATGCGAGTCTTGCGCTTCCCGGGCAAGTTGCTCATACCTGGCATGATCGATATACACGTGCATTGTTCTTCCTGGCTTGGCGGTTCGCTGGGCTTCGGGATGCTGGCGAAAGCGGGCGTAACGACAGCAGTCGATCTGGCCGGGCCAGTCACCGATGTAATCGAGAACATGAAGACGCGTGGATCGGGCATAAATATGGCCGTTTTGAATGCGGTACACCCTGGCAATACGGTCTCAAGTGACAACCCTTCATTTGCGGAGCTACAGGACATGGTAAAAAAGTCTCTCGAAGCAGGGGCACTTGGAGTTAAGGTGCTTGGAGGCCATTATCCTCTGACGCCAGAGGCCACGCGAAATGTCATCAGGGCGGCGAATGAACAACGTGCTTACGTCGCCTTTCATGCTGGGAGCAAGAAAAATGGCTCAAATATAAGAGGTGCCATGGATGCCATCGAGTTTTCTGAGGGGCGGCCATTTCACCTTGCTCACGTAAACGCCTATTGCCGAGGGCTAGTGCTGGGAGACCCAATCGTAGAGGTTATACAGCTACTGGAGGCTTTGGAACGAAACCCTCAGATCATTTCCGAGTTTCATCTCGCGATCATTAACGGGACAAGTGGCAAATGTATTAACGGTGAACCAGAGAGCCACATCACCAGGACCGCACTTAAGATGGGAGGGTACCCACCTACGGAGGAAGGGCTGAAAAGCGCCTTCATAGGTGGTTGGGGCTATTGTACTGGTGAAAATATTGACGGCGAAAACGTATATCTAACAGGACGCGAAGCGCTTGAATACTGGGAGTCTCGCGGGGGTGACTGCACGGTAGGATTCCCAGTTAATAATCGTACCACTGCTTTCTTGTGTGCCACGGGCAGAGACAGTGAGGGTAAGTTCGTAATCGACGCACTGGGTACTGACGGGGGAGGTATTCCACGCAACTTCTTGTTGAAGTTCGGACTTCTTTTAGTTGAGTGGGGCTCCTGGACTCTGAGCGAGTTCGTCGAGCGTACTAGCAGAGCTCCAGCCCAGATGTTGGGTCTGGTAAACAAGGGCCACCTGTCGCCAGGAGCTGACGCCGATATAACTATTGCCGACCTCGAGAAGCGACAGGCGGTAGCCACCATAGTAGGAGGTGAAGTGGTATGTAGTAACGGGGTTGTTACGGGGCGGGGCGGTACGATACTTTGCACCGAGCGCGGGGTAACGGCCTGCAAGGAGCGGGGGATACCCTATCAGGTCGTAGACCTGGGTCAAAGTATGCTTTACCGGAGAGAAAACCGATTCTGAAAGCAGGGGGGTATTTTTAGTGAGCGACCATCCAAACCAAGTAGGCCCCTCACGTAAAAGGATGGGGATGCTTGACTGGATTGCAGTGATGGGGAACAAGCTGCCACACCCGTTCTGGCTGTTCCTGTATATCATCGCAATTCTATTGATCATCTCAAACATTTTGGCTGCCCTTGGTGTTTCTGCTGTCAACCCTTCTAACAATAAAGTCGTGCAAGCCATGCCTTTGATTTCTGCGGAAGGTTTACGCATTGTGACGAGGGATTTCGTGAAGAACTTCCGAGATTTCCTACCCCTCACCAATATTCTCTCGATGATGGTGGGTGTAGGTTTGGCCGAAGGGACCGGTCTTCTGGGCGCGTTGATGAGAAAGACCATTCTTGCCGTTCCAGCCAACCTGTTTATACCGGTGGCTTGCCTGGTGGCGGTATGTGGCAATGCGGCCAGCGATCCAGCAATAGTTCTTCTGCCAGCTTTATTCGCCTCAATCTTTGCAGCACAGGATAAGAACCCGCTGATAGGGGTCGCACTAGGATACGGGGTGACTTGTACCGCGTGGGCGGCGAACCTGGGCATATCTGCGACCAACGACGTAGTGCTTCTAGGTTTTGCGGAGCAAGTGGCTAAACCGTTCAAACCTGTGGCTGTACCCGTGGTGGCCAACTGGTATTTCAATGTTGCCGCTGCCATCCTCACAGCTATTACGGCTACTTTTGTGACACGCAAATACGTTGAACCCAGACTTCAGAACGAACCTTACGTCAAAGATGCACTGGACAACAAGTCGGGGCAGGTAACCGAGTTGGAATCCAAAGGACTCAAGTACGCGGGAATCGCGGCTCTCGTATATATCGCAGTCATTCTAATACTCTTACTCCCGCCCAATGCCCCTCTCCGCAACCCGAAAACCGGTACTATCATGCCTTCGCCCTTCATTGATGGGCTCGTGGCCATCATGATGTTCTTGTTCTTCATTCCGTCTTACGTTTACGGTCGGGTAGTCGGTACTATTAAGAAGCAGGGCGATGCCCCAAAGTACATCTACAAAGCGATTGAGAGTATGGCACCGTTCATACTGATGTGCTTGATCGTCGGCCAATTCCTCGCTCTATTCAACTACTCCAACATTCCAACGATTCTCGCCGTGAAAGGAGCTGAGTTCCTAAAGAGCGTTGGTTTCACGGGGGCTCCGTTGTGGACGGTATTCATCCTTTTTACCACGCTCCTAAACCTGCTCATCGGTAGCTCCAATACGAAATGGTTCGCATTTGCTCCGATTTTCGTGCCGATGCTCATGGCCTTGGGGTACCATCCTGCCACGACCACAATGGCATATAGGATAGGTGACTCTGTGACCAACGGCATTAGTCCTTTGTTCAATTATTACCCCATCCTGCTGGGCTATGTTAAACGCTACTCGGGCCGAGAGGAAGTTGGCCCTATGTTGGCAGCACTTGTGCCGTACTCGATCGCAAACTTGATAGGCTGGACAATCCTCTTCCTCATCTGGACCGCATTGGGAATACCTCTCGGACCCGGGGGGCCTGTTTACCTTCCGTAAGGCCATGGTTTTTAACGCACTTGAGAGGAGCCCGGTGTCGGGCTCCTCTTAAAAGGGAGGGGACATACATGAAAATGAGGTCGGGAACAGGAAGGCTAGGTGAGGTCATCGTCGCGAGGTTGGCCCCCGGAAGTGATGTTTACAATTCCATCCGAATGATAGTGGAGCAACACGGGATTCGGTCAGGCCTTATTCTGGGGGGAGCAGCCAGTCTCCGGAAGGCGGTGCTCAGAAACCTCGCGCGCTTTCCGAACTTTCCAATTACTGATGCAGATAGGCAGTTCGTAAAGATCGAAGGTAGTCCTCTTGAGATGCTTTCTCTAAATGGCAACATCTCTACATTTGAGGGGAGGGTTTGGGTTCACGCGCATATTTGCGTATCGTCGGGGGCCGAAAATGGGCGTTCCTATGGTGGACATCTCGTAGAGGGATGCGAAGTGCTTTCTACGGCCGAGATCGCTATCGCTAGGCTCGATGGGATAGAGCTCTTAAGGCTAAAAGACCCTGAAACCCAGGGACTCGAGCTGTTCTTCCGCTGAGTGAGACCGAGGAGGCGCGCAATGAAAATCTCTGATGTTCGAGTTGTGACGGTGAGGATACCCCTTAAAGTGCCCAAGCGTTTCGCCACAAGGACCGTAAGCTACAGGGACTATACAATAGCCACTGTCTTTACAGACGAGGGGCTTGTGGGATGGGGCTACTGCTGGGGGACGCTCCTCGTGAGCATTGCGATCGAGGAGTTGTTGAGAGAAGTACTAATTGGAGAAGATCCGTTCGCAATCAACCGCTTGTGGAACAAGATGTATAAGGCAATGGCTGTGTGGGACCGGCGTGGGATTTCGAGTCGGGCCATAGCTGCGATTGACATCGCTCTTTGGGACCTACTCGGTAGGGCGTGTGGCATGCCGATATACCGATTGCTGGGCGGATTCAGAGATAAGGTACCTGCGTATTACAGTGGGGGCTATTATCCTGTTAATTGCAGCACTGATGCGGAGCTTCTGGGGTATCTAGAGAAAGAGTTCAGCACATACGTACAGAAGGGCTTCAAGGCATTCAAAATGAAAGTAGGAGGGGTGTCACTGAGCCTCGACTTGAAAAGGATTGAGCTCGCACGAAAGATTATCGGTGACGAGGCCGATCTCATGATAGATGCGAACAACGTTTGGGACCCTGACACCGCGATCGCCATAGCGCGGCAATTGGAAAAGTACCGGATTAGGTGGCTGGAGGAGCCCGTTGCGATCGACGATTTGGTCGGTTGTGCCAGGGTGGCTGCAAACGTCCCGATGCCGGTGGCTATCGGAGAGAATCATTTCACCAGGTGGGATTTCCGAGAGATCGTGGACAGAAAGGCGGCCAGCATACTTCAGGGCGACCCTACCCTGATGGGAGGCATCACGGAATGGCTAAATCTGGCAGGTGTGGCCGCAACATATGGTTTGATTCTGGCTCCGCACTGGACGCACGATCTCAACGTCCAGGTTGGCGCTGCTAGACCCGAGGTATTGTACATAGAATACTTCGAACTCGAAAGTGATGTATTCAATTTTCAGCGCTTACTTAAGAACCCGGTGAAGGCGTCCGATGGATTCGTCCGTCCACCCGATGGGCCGGGGCACGGTTTGGAATTGGACGAAGATGCGGTAAAGCATTACGCATACAAGGGTAGTACCGCATTCTGAGACTAGCCGGAGGTGTAAGCTTTGAAAATCGTAGAGGTTGAAGCGATGGTGCTGCGCCAGCCGGAGGTCAGGCTAATCGGTGACGGGACTCAAGACTGCTGCATAGTCAAAGTGAAGACCGACGAAGGGATAGTGGGGATTGGCGAATCCCAGACCTCTCCTTTCGTTATAAAGGCGATAATCGATGCCCCTGATTCCCATGTCCGGAGCAGGGGCTTGGCCCGTATCATACTAGGGGAAGACCCCTTCAACGTGGAGAGAATCTGGCAAAAGATGTATTCCGAGACTTCCGTGTACGGGCGGAGGGGAGTCGTCATCCATGCCATGAGTGCCATAGATATGGCGCTCTACGATATTATGGGGAAGGCTCTGGGTATACCTGTCTATAAATTGTTGGGCGGAAAGTTCAGGGATAAGGTAAAGGCCTACGCGAGCACCCTCATGCCGGAAGCTGAAGAGGAAGCCGTAAAAGAGGTCATCAGATGGGTTGAGAAGGGGTTCAAGGCGGTGAAGGTGGGATGGGGGCCGCTTGGCCATTCAGTAGAACAGGATTACCGGTTCATGAAGGCATGCCGCAAAGCGGTGGGCGATGATGTCGATCTCATGGTGGACATAGGGTATGGCGGAGACAGGCGTAAAGCCTTCGAACTCGCCCGGCTCTTGGAAGAGCTAAACATATACTTTCTTGAAGAACCTCTTAGCCCAGACGACCTTGACGGCTTTGCCGAGCTCAGCAGCAGGGTCGATATAAGGATAGCCACAGGGGAAAAGGAAACTACTTATTTTGGTTTTCGCGATTTGATTGAGCGGGGCAAAGTAGACGTGATCCAACCAGATATTTCCCGGGTCGGCGGTTTCACCGAGGCCAAGAAAATAGCATCTCTGGCCAGTGCCAAAGGGGCTCTGTGCATTCCCCATTGTTGGAGTACTGATATCCTCGTGGCGAGTACACTACATTTTATTGTGAGTCAACCCGAAATACCGTACTTGGAGTTCTGCGTATGGCCAACTCCTCTGAGACGCTTCGTAGCGAAGGACCCCATCGAGTGCGTTGATGGATACGTGCGGGTGCCTGAGGGGCCCGGGCTTGGCATCGAATTGAACGAGAAGATCGTAGAACAGTTCCGGGTGGCTTGAGAACGGGCTACGCTCCGATGGCCTGGGAAACGGTGGTGGGTTCCAACCCTGCGCGGCGTAGCAGCTCTATGATCTTGGGTAAGGCGAGTACCGTGGGGGCGGTCGGGTGCATAAGAATTAAGGAACCAGGCTTGACGGACTCGGTGGCTCTGGCCACGATTTTGTCGGGTGAGGGGCACCGCCAGTCTACGGTGTCGACGGTCCAAAGGATAGTCTTGCAGCCATAACGACTGGCGGCCCTTATAGTTCGTTCATCCCAGTCACCGGAAGGAGGCGAGAAAAGAAGAGCAGGTTCTCTCCCCAGGATGTCTCGCAGGGTGGCGATTCCCTCACGAATAAGCCAGTCGACTTCCTGGTCAGGTAGTTTTGACGGAAGCAGGTGCTCCTGCCCGTGAGTGGCGATTTCCTGCTCGTTCTTGGCGATCAGCCTCAGAAGGTCGGGGTTTTCCCCAGCCCATCTTCCCGTGACAAAGAACGTGGCTTTGGCGTGGCTTTGTCTTAAGATCTCCAAGAGTTGGGGCACATACTCATTACCCCAGTCCACATTGAACATAAGTGCTACATATGGCCGGTCGGGATTGCCTCGACGAATGGGCTGGTCCTGCAAGCTGGTCACCCAGACAGTTAGAAATGGCCGCACGAGTGCGAGGCTTAACGTGAGCGCGCTCACGACTAGCCACAAGAGGTTGTGGAGCCTTCTGCGTAGGGCGTCAAGGTCGATTATAATTATCATGGATGTAGAATCGTGGCCCGTCGGCGCCGTGTTTGCAGCTCCAGGGCCCGAAGCAACCTTGATTAAAAGATATTAGCCACATCTCACCCGTATGCACGCGACAACTCATTCAACGGGGGGCTTGTTATGGGGCATGCTGTTCCGTTAAAGGTAAAAGGCATGGAGGTTTGGCTGCTCGATGCAGGTGAGGACCTGCTAGAGGGTTTGAAGACGATGGCTGAAGAGCGCGGAGTCTCAAACGGCCTCATATTATCGGGTTTCGGCTCACTTTCCACGCTCTCTGTCAAGAATCCTGTTGGAGGAAATTTCCCTCCCCCTATGGCATCCACCAAAGGGACCGGGCCCTATGAAATGGTAGCTATTACGGGAACGATCGGGGAAGTTGCCGTCAAGGGCGATACAGTACACGGTAAAGTGCACGTTCATATTGCTGTAACGGATAAGGACGGGCGTGCACTGGGCGGGTCTTTGGATGTAGGCTCAAAGGTGTTCTGGAAAGCGCAGATCAATGTAGCGATACTATAACCCACTTTTGGTTCAACGTTTTACCCGGGGCTGGCGCATTATGACGACGAAACTCTAAAATCCTAGCAACGGTGAGTTATAATAAGTCGGATGGAATGGGGGGGTGGCCGTGCGAGAAACTACGAAGCTTGCCATAACACTCGCATTGGTGTGCGGGATTGCGGCGGGGAGCCTTGCGTGGGTGTACGGGGTTACCCGGCCGGTTATCGAAAAGAGAGCTGTAGAGGAGTTTAACGCTTCGCTGAGAACGGTGGTACCTGAGGCTGAGACGTTTGAAAAGGTCCAGTCGGGCGGGAAAACGTATTACAAGGCCATAAAAGGCGGTAAGCAGGTGGGAGCGGCCGCCGTTACCGAAGCGAGAGGATATGGCTCGCAGCCTATGGTTATAGTGGTTGGGACAGACAACGAAGGTAAGCTCACCGGCGTAAAAGTAGTGAGCCATTCCGAAACCCCGGGCTTGGGTGCACGTGTCGATAGCAAGGCTTTCCAGGATCAGTTTATCGGCAAGACCGCTCAAGATGCCGTTAGCGTGGGCAAGGACATTAACGCTATCTCAGGCGCTACGATTTCGTCCAGGGCATTTACAGCGGCCGTGAAGGCTGCTCTAACTGAGTTGCAGGGCGTGTTGGGTATCGGCCCCGGGAAGGCAGCTCCGATTGCCGGGGTTCCCAAAGACGGGACATATGAAGGGGAAGGCCAGGGGATGAACGGCAGCATTAAGGTGAGCGTAACTGTCAAGGGCGGTAAGATTACCGAAGTGAAAATCCTGGAGCATAAGGAGACCCCGATAATATCTGACCCGGCTTTAAGCAGGATACCTGAGGCAATAATCGCTAAACAGTCGACGTCCGTAGATGCGGTGACCGGAGCCACTTTCACTTCCAAGGGCATAATGGAAGCGGTTAAAAATGCGCTGCAGGGTAAGTGAGGCCTGTGCAGGAATGGACTAAACCGATAACAGTTTTGTTGGTGGACGATCATGCCCTGGTTAGGGAAGGCACCAGGGAGTTGCTCGAACAAGAATCGGACATAAAGGTTGTTGGTGAAGCCGCCGACGGAGAAGAGGCCGTACGCCTGGCGGCTTCCTTGCTACCCAAGGTCGTCACGATGGACGTCTCGATGCCTGGGATGAACGGCATCGAGGCCACGGCTAAGATCAAACAGGCTTGCCCCGGGGTTGCAGTGCTGGCCCTCACCGCGTACGATGACGATCCTTACGTGTTTGCGCTGTTGGATGCGGGTGTGGCTGGGTATTTGCTGAAGAGCGCAAGCGGTTCGGAACTGGTCTCGGCCATTCGAGCAGTGGCCAGAGGCGAGACCGTGCTCGATAAAGTCATAACTGCCAAAGTAGTGAAGCGCGCCTTGAATCGGGGAGCTTCCAGGGAGGAACCCCAGGTGCGGCTCAGCACGCGTGAAGTTCAGGTGCTGCGGCTGGTAGCAAGCGGCCTGGGAAATAAGGAGATCGCCAGCCAGCTGGGTATAAGTGCCAGGACGGTACAGGTACACCTTTACAACATCTTCAGCAAGCTGGATGTAGATTCGAGAACGGAGGCCGTCATCAAGGCGGCTCAGAAGGGTTGGATAGATATAGGTGGAGGACCTGAACGAAAAGAAAAGTAGTTCGAAGTACTGGCAGCTAGGTGCGGAAAGCGTGTTGCTCGGGTTGGCCCGGATAACCTCTTCGGGGAAACCCACCTTGGAGCAGCTGCTGAACAGGGTTGCGCGTTATTTTTTGAGCGTCTTCGGTGCAGACACGGTTGCCATCTTCCTTTGCAGTGAGGGGTTCAAGAGCGTCACCCTCGAGGCAATGGCATCCAGACGCAAGGACGTGCCTCTAGTATCTGAAAAGATCACTTTGAGAATGGGCCCTCAGAGTCTATTCGCTCGTTGCCTAGAGGCGCATGGTAGCGTGCTGCGGGTAGACTGTAGCAAGACAGGCAGCGATATCATCGATTTTTCAGGCTTATCTGAGCTTGCTGCGGTGCCCATGCGTTCCGATGACGGTGTGGTTGGCTTAATAGTTCTAGGCGTGAGGACCACAAAAACGAACTGGCTGGACAAGTCGAGGGAGCGGCTGCTGATTGCGGCTGCGGACCAGGCTGCCGTCGTGATCGCCAAAGCGCGCCTATTCCATGAACTGGAGCTTTCCGAAGCTAAATACAGGACCATGACTGAGAACGTTCTAGATGTGGTGTTCAGTTTGGATAGGGTAGGCCGGTTTACATTTTTGAACTCCCGCATTTACGAGACGCTGGGGTACTTGCCGGAGGAACTCCTGGGCAAGTATTTCAGCGAAATCGTTACGCAGGAAAGCTGGCAGGCTACTATGCAAGTGCTAGAGGAGTGCCGCCGGTCTGCACGGAGTACAGCAGGATATGAGTGGGAGGCCCGTGCAAAAGACGGGCGGTCAGTGATACTCGATGTGAGAGCAGCTCTTAGTTACGCAGGAGGACAGTTCATCGGGCAGTACGGGATAGCTCGAGATATCACCGAAGTCAGAGCTACTAAGCGTCGGGTCAGTGAAATGAAGGATTATCTAGCCCTCGTGACCGAAGTGCAAGAAGAGGAACGACGCCGGATTGCACGGGAGCTCCATGACGATACTGCACAGGCCCTCATCGCTCTTTCCAGAAAGGTGGAGTTGTGCAAGAGCGCGATGGGTAACCAGGCGATTCTCACACGCAGGCTGGGCGAGCTTGAGGATCTTCTCAGCCAGACTATAAGGAACCTCAGAGAGTTCATACGCGCTTTAAGGCCCTCTGTGCTGGATGATTTGGGTCTGGGTGCCGCACTTGATCTTTTGACCAAGCAGGCCGCGCGCAACTTCGGCTTCAAAGTGAAACTGGACGTGGACGAAGGAGTCGGGAGGCTCCCTTCGACGGTGGAAGTAACTCTCTTTCGAATAGCCCAAGAAGCTCTCAACAATGCGGGCAGGCATTCCTCCGCAGCTAACGTAGTTGTTAGTCTCAATGTCAAAGATGGCATGGCTGTCCTAACCATCCAGGACGACGGATGCGGCTTCGACGTGCCGGCCTCAAACGTAGAGTTGCGGAGAATGGGTAAGCTGGGTATCGCGGGGATGATGGAGCGGGCCGAAATCGCCGGAGGAAAGCTGGAGCTACATTCGGTGAAAGGTGGCGGCACGAGAGTCTCGGCGAGCGTGCCACTAAGTCAAAATGCTTAGCTCTACTAAGCTAAGAAGCCAATAGTACCAGGCTCCCCAGCGTCGTAAGGTATAGGTGGGAGGGGAGTGCTGGTGAGTCTAGAGGAGGCACTGAATAGAGCTGTTGATGGAGACTCCGGAGCTCTTGAAGTATTGATCCAGGCGTATGAAGGCAAGGTCTACTCCTTCGCATATCACCTGACTGGGAATGCCGACGATGCGCGCGACCTGTCTCAGGAAGTACTACTTCGTGTAATATCCTCGATAAAAAATTTTCGCGGTGACTGTCCGTTTTCTTCATGGGTATTTAAGATCGCGAATAACGTGTTTATAGATAAGCTCAGACGTAAAGCGAGGTTGAAGTTCTTTTCTTTAGACGATACCGAACCTGGCAGAGACAGCAAGCCCTTTGTGGATCCTGTCTCCGTTGAAAGCGATCCTTGTGATTTGGTACAGCGAAGGGAATTGCGTACCATGGTCGAGCAGGCACTTATGCAGGTGCAGCCGAGATATCGGGTGTTGCTCGTGATGCATGACGTACACGAGATGAAGTACAAGGAGATTGCAGAGGCCCTGGGATGCCCTGTGGGAACCGTGAAATCGCGGCTAAACCGAGCGCGGATGGCATTGCGAATGAAACTCATGGAGGCTGGATACGTCCAAACTGACGTAAGACCCAAGGCCTCCTTACACAGGATGGAAGCCCTTGCTTAGCTGAGTGAAGGGCGACGAGGAGACGAGTATGACAGGTAGTAGAGTAGAACGGAACCGTAAGAAACGGCGGCTCACGCTGCTGATTGCCAGCCTCATCCTGGTGAGTGTGACAACTGCCGGTGCGATTGCGACTGCCGGGGGTAGCCGGATCCCATCTGGAACTACGGTGCTTGACCTCGAAGTCGGAGGTCTTACGCCCGAGGAAGCCGAGCAAAAGCTCGCTTCGTGGCTGAAGTGGGACTTACGCACTGTCACGGTACGGGTAGCGGAGAAGAAGTATAACCTGAAGCTCTCTGCCCTCGGAGTGGAACCCATGATACCCGAGACGATAGCGCAGGCTCCAGCCGTCGTGTGGTGGAAGCTGGCGAAGTCGCCGAGGAGGTTGCCGCTCTATGTGACTATTAAGGAAGATGTATTTGCTTCTGCTGTGGCGGGTATCGGACATGACGTCCAAATAGAGCCAGTACCAGCCAGGTTGGAGATCGACAATAATGACAGAGTGCTCATAAAGAAGGAAACCCCGGGACAGCGGGTAGACCAGAACGGCTTGAGGGAGCTGCTCCTGAACAAAGGTGTTTGGACCGAGATTCCTTCGGAAATCACGGTTCCATTACGTTCGGTGGCTCCTCTCGTTACGGAGAAGTCGATTTCTATGCTAGGCATAAAGAAGTTGATAGGCTCGTATTCTACCCGTTACGTGGAGGATGGGAAGAGATCTGGTAACATAAAACTGGCATGCTCCAAAATAGATGGCCTGCTGCTCAGCCCCGGAGAAACGTTCAGCTTCAACGAGGTAGTTGGTCCGAGAGATGAAACTGGTGGCTACCAGGAAGCGAATGTCTTTATCAATGGGAAGATAGTTCCCGGTATCGGCGGCGGGGTCTGCCAGGTTTCCTCGACGTTGTACAATGCCGCCCTATTGGCCAATCTTAAAGTGGTTCAACGGTATAACCACTATTTCGCAGTGGATTATGTGCCTCTCAGCAGAGACGCCACGGTAGCCTGGAATGGCCCGGACCTGGTCTTAAAGAACTCATTGAGTCACCACGTAATGTTTAAGGCGAGCGCCTCCAACGGAGTGATCACTGTAAAGGTATTTGGCGATGCGCCGCAAGGCCAGACAGTGAAAATCGTCTCCGAAATACTCGAGCGCAAAGATTTCCCAGTGAAAACGGTGGTAGATCCATCTAAGCCTCAAGGGTATAGCAGTGTGGACAAGGGCATCCCTGGCTATAAGTCCCGGGCCTACCGAATTGTCTTGATCGACGGTCAGGAAGTGTCCAGAGAACTCCTGAGCGTCGACGTCTACCAACCAAAGCCTCAGATAGTTACTGTAGCGGGCCAATCGTAAGATAGAGTCCTCCCTTCTTTTACCCCGTTCACAGCCACCATTTACCGTCATGGTGAGGCTTGCCATCGTATTGCGACAAGTAAGGCAATTACCAATTTAGCGCTTTAGCAGGATTTATTAGGAGTCTTAGCGAAAAATCCTCCCTAATATCCGGAGCATCGTGAGGTGACGCAATAGGTGATGCAATTGAAGCAGCAGCTAATCGAAATCAGAAGAAGGATCCACCAGCATCCGGAGCTCGGTTTTGAGGAGTTTGAAACCGCTAAGCTTATCGAGGAGACGCTGAGGAAGTACGGTATCGAAACAAAGCGTCTGGCCAAGACGGGAGTTGTCGGCCTGCTGAGGGGAAACGGAGAGAGAACGATCGCGCTCCGGGCTGACATGGATGCCCTGCCCATCCAGGAGCTTAATCAAGTGGAGTACGCTTCCAAGATCCCCGGGAAGATGCACGCCTGCGGCCATGACGTGCATGTGACCTGCCTGTTAGGTGCTGCCATAGTGCTGTCCAACCGCAGAAATGCGCTGCGTGGGAACGTTAAGTTCATCTTTCAGCCGGCGGAAGAGGCTCCGGGCGGGGCGAAACCCATGATAGAAGAGGGGGTGCTTGAAGATCCCAAGGTGGATGTAATTGTGGGCGGGCATTGCTGGCCTGGGTTGCCTGCTGGCTGTATCGAGGTAGGGGAAGGGCCTGTCATGGCCGCTCCGGATGTACTTACCCTGAAAATCATAGGCAAAGGCGGCCATGGTGCAATGCCTCATACTACTGTAGACGCGATTGCCGTAGCGTTCCAGGTGGGCGTGGCTTTGCAGCAGGTAGTATCCCGAATGAGCGATCCGCTTGACCCGGTCGTACTGACGATAGGCTCTATCAGCGGAGGCACTGCACCAAACGTTATCGCGCAAGAGGTCTTGATGAAAGGCAGCATAAGGTCTCTTTCACCTGAAACCCATGAGAAGTTGCCGAGGATCATCGAACAGGTTGTAAAAGGAGTCACGTCTGCTTATGGCGCGACTTACGAAATGGATTACTATAACCTTTATCCTCCTACGATAAACGATCCGAAGGTTGCGCAAATGGTATTGAAGGCCGCGGAAAAGGCGCTCGGGCCTGGGAAAGCGCTGTGGAGCCGTTACCCGTCTATGGGAGGAGAGGACTTTTCGTACTTTACGCAGAAAATTCCCGGCGCTTTCTTCCGGATCGGAGTGTCAGACCCCTCCAAGCAAAGGCCGTCGTATCCATTGCACAGCCCCAATTTCGACGTGTGTGAGGACGCTATTCCAGCTGCCGTATCAGTGTTGGTCCAAATAGTCGAAGATTACCTGAATCAATGAAAGGAGGAACTGAAAATGAGCCTGGAAATACCCCGACAGACCGGGCCGGAGCGAAAAAGCCTTTTCTTCCGGTTTCTAGACTTCATCGAGCGTGTCGGAAATCAACTCCCTGATCCTTTGACCCTGTTCGCGATTCTAGCGGTGGCTGTACTCATCATTTCTTATTTTGCCGGTAGAGCGGGCCTATCTGTAATACACCCAGGTACCGGGAAACCCGTAGCAGCAGTCAACCTATTGACGGCGGATGGAATCCGCAAGATTCTAGCGAGCGCAGTTACGAACTTTACTGGATTCCCCCCGTTGGGCCTCGTGCTGGTGATAGTGCTTGGCGTAGGCCTTGCTGAGGGATCCGGCTTGTTCGCCGCCTTGCTGCGCAAGGTGGTGCTATCAACCCCTACATGGTTGGCCACCTGGGTGATCGTGTTCATGGGGATCCAACTCAACGCTGCCGGAGACTCCGGCTTCGTGGTGCTTCCCCCTGTTGCAGGCGCGGTGTATGCCTCCTTTGGGCGGCACCCGCTCGTAGGAATGATGGCCGGCTACGCAGCCGTGGCGGCAGGCTTCTCGGCGAACTTAACGGTGAACTCCTTAGATGCACTGATCGCTGGGATCACTCAGAGTTCGGCCAGGCTGCTGGATCCCAATATTGTTGTGAACCCGGCGGTTAACTGGTATTTCCTTGCGGTATCGTCCTTTGTGCTTACGGTGGCTGGGGTTCTGGTTACTGAAAGGATAGTGGAGCCAAGGTTTGGGCGCTATCAGGGATCAAGTGAAAAGCTCGAACCCTTGAAACCTGAAGAGGAGAAAGCTCTCAAGGCGGCTGGTATCTGGACACTGGTTTACATCGCAATAATAGTGGCATTGTGCATACCGCCAAACGGGTTGCTGAGAAATCCGAAGACTGGTTCTCTTATCGTCGATAGCGGGTTGATGAACGGCCTTGTTCCGCTTGTCACACTGTTATTCTTTATTCCCGGCTACGTTTACGGTAAGAAAGCGGGAACCATAAAAACTGACCACGACTTGGCTAAGCTACTGAACCAGTCCATGGCCACCATGGGTGGTTATATCGTTCTGGCTTTCGTAATCGGTCAGTTCATTGCATACTTCAACTGGAGTAACCTCGGTTTGATCCTCGCCATTAGCGGTGCCAACTTCCTAAAGAGCATCGGGTTAACCGGCCTGCCACTTATGCTTGGGTTTATTGTGCTGTCAACGTTAATCAACCTGTTCGTCGGGAGCGCTTCTGCCAAGTGGTCGGTACTCGGACCGGTATTCGTGCCAATGCTAATGTTGTTGGGCTATTCACCGGCATTCACGCAAGTGGCATACAGGATTGGCGATTCCTGCACCAACGCGATCACACCGCTATTACCATATTTCGTCATCCTGCTGGGGTTCGCCAAGAAGTACGATGAAAACATCGGCATGGGCACTTTGATCGCGGGTATGTTGCCTTACAGCATAGTGTTTTTGATCGTGTGGTGTGTGCTATTCACGATCTGGACGCTGCTCGGCCTTCCACTGGGGCCAGGAGGCTCGATTTTCCTCTGATTGTTTTCTTTTGGGGCTACCTAGTGTGGCCCCATTTTTGTGCCCTCGATGAAAAGAAACAAAGGGATCTCTTTCCTCGCGGTGTTTTCAGCTTCAGCCCTGGGGCCCGGCTGACTCCGTTTGTGGGAAATCCACTCTTCTAAGCGAGAAACGTAGAAACCATACTTTGCCAGCAGCTTAAAGTAATATTGCAGGGGCCTGTGAAAGGAAATGGTATAAGCCTCCGGGTCTATCCCGGGATGCATGCGGATCTTTACTCTCGTTTCCGACATATATCGGTATACTCGACGATATTGTTTCCCATTTTCATCCCAGCCCCAGTCACTCGCTCCGGGTATGCGGAAGGCAGGGTGGTTCAGTACCATGAGCAAGCGGCCCCACGGTTTGAGCACCCTGCTGCATTCGGCGAATGTGCCATGAACGTTTTCGATATTTTGTATGGCTAGCACGATGGTAACGACGTCTATGGTCTCGTTTTCGAGGAACGAAAGCCGGTCTGCAGGGGCCACCTCAAACCGTATCCCTTCAGGCGAACGGGCGCGCGCGAGCTGAATGAGCCTCTTCGAGATATCTGCACCGATCACTGTAGCGCCGGTTTGCTGGTATCCTCGGCAAAAGAAACCCTGCCCGCAGGCCAGGTCCAGTACCACCTGGCCTTTCTTGACCCTAAGCAGCCTCAATAGATTGGGCAGGATCAGCTCTTCCTGGTATGTGCCTTCGCGGTTTTCGAGAAGATCGTCGTACCAACCCGCGAAACGGTCCCAGGATGTGTTGCGACCTCTCACTGGTTAGCCCAGTCCGCTGGATAGGTCACGTAGAAGAATAGGGCTCTGTCGGGTGTGCTAAATTTAATGCTGGTGCCCTTCGGTATATAGACGACATCGCCTTTGTGGCCACGGTAAGTCTTATCCCCGACGATGATGTCCAAGGTCCCTTCAACGACGAAATCTACTTCTTCGTAATTAAGAGTCCAGTCGAACGTGCAGTTACGCAGTTCCATGAGGCCTGCCGCCATGGAACAGCCGTGGCGCGAATTGATATAGTCCGCCAACCGAGCGTCTACGCCCGGAACCGCCTCGAACAGCTTGAGACCGACTTCAGTGCCCTTGACCAGCGTAACGCAGGCTTTCTTCACATCCTTTCTTTCCTCTTGCTTTTGGCCCAACACGTTTTGCACGACGTTGCGGACTACCTGCTCCAGCTCGCTCTTTTCCATAAAAGGAAGCCACCTCCGTGAAGTGGCTACTCCCTTGTAGCTATTACCACTACAATGTGGTGATAAGTCTATTCTACCCAGAGAGCCCTTTCTCCTTCCAGGAGCGATGGACTGGTATATAATATAGTCGCTATGCTTCCCCGAACATAATTAAAATGCAGAGGAGGCGGTTCGCGGTGCAACGGATTTTCAGGCTCATTGCTGTGGTAGTCGTGGGATTGTCGCTAATTCCTCTGGTCAGCGCGTGCTCTTCCAAGAAGAAAGAGGTCATACTGGCCACTACGACCAGCACTCAGGACACCGGCCTTTTGGACGTTTTGAAGCCCGCTTTCGAAAAGAAGACGGGTTATCTTCTCAAAGTGGTCGCAGTGGGAACTGGCCAGGCTCTTGCCATGGGGGAAAAAGGCGAGGCGGACGTTCTTCTGGTTCACGCTCCAAGCTCGGAAGAAAAGCTGGTGGAGTCAGGCGCCGCTATCAATCGCAGACTCGTGATGCACAATGACTTCGTAATTGTCGGGCCCTCCTCGGATCCTGCTGGGATAAAGGGGCTCAAACGGGCCAGCGAGGCTTTCGTTAAAATAGCCCAGACTAAGAGCGTATTCGTGTCAAGAGGCGACGATTCTGGGACCCATAAGAAAGAACAAGAGATCTGGGCGCAAGCGAAGCTCAAACCCGAGGGCTCATGGTACCTCAGCGCAGGTGCGGGAATGGGGCAGACGCTTAGAATTGCTTCTGAGAAATCGGGATACACGCTGACCGATAGGGGTACTTTCCTTGCGCAGCGGAAATCGCTTTCCCTTGAAGTCTTAGTTGAGGGTGATCCGATACTGCTCAACATTTACCACGTCATGGAGGTCAATCCGGAGAAGTTCAAAAAGATAAACGCTGCTGGCGGAAAGGCTTTCGCAGATTTTATCGTGTCTCCAGAAGGCCAGAAGATCGTAGGCGAATTCGGCATGGATAAGTTCGGGAGTCCGCTTTTTATCCCAGACGCTGGCAAGAAGGAGTTCAACTGATTTGAATCTAATCTGGCGAGGCATTGCAGGAGCTTGCCGCTTACTCTGGGTCATGGACCCGGAAATCCTACGGATTACTGCCCTGACAGGAAAAGTGTCCGGCACGGCCACTTTTCTGGCTTTGATCGTGGGGGTACCCGTAGGGGCTTATTTAGGTTTGTACGATTTTCCGGGACGCAAGCTACTAGTGAGTGTCATAAATGCCGCTATGGGTCTCCCGCCGGTTGTGGTGGGACTCTGGGTTTCCATTTTCTTGTGGCGAAACGGCCCTTTAGGTTTCCTGGGACTCATGTTCACACCGGCTGCCATGATCATCGCCCAATTCATAATCGCAGCACCTGTGGTTGCCGGGGTGACGCTGGCAGGCATCCAGCAGATAAACCCGAAGCTGATCATGCAGCTGCAGTCTCTGGGTGCGACCAGATCACAACTGATGTGGCTCGCACTTCGGGAGTCGAGACTTTCGCTATTGGCTGCATTGATGGCTGGTTTTGGGGCAGCTGTGTCCGAGGTGGGGGCCTCAATGATGGTTGGGGGCAATATCTTAGGTTATTCGCGGGTACTTACTACAGCCATTTCTATGGAAGTCTCTCGGGGGGAATTCGAAATGGCAATGGCGTTGAGTTTCGTGCTCTTGGCCCTATCATATTCGGCGAGCTATGTGCTGACTTCCATCCAGCAGAGAAGGAGTTTCCATGCGAGAGTGTCTGGCCGCTGAGAATCTCTCATATTGTGTCAACGGGAGACGTATTGTAGACAGCATAAACATTAGCCTCCGTAGGGGGGAGCGTTTGACCATCGTTGGGCCTAATGGTGCCGGGAAATCCACCCTGCTGAGCTTGCTCGGGTTAGTCCTGAGGCCGTCTTCCGGGACGATATGGGTCGGCGGCGAGAAGGTAGACTATGGCCGGCGCCTCGTATCGTTTCGGAGGCGGCTGGCTTTAGTGTTCCAGGAGAACCTGCTGATCGATGGCTCAGTTTGGGATAACGTGGCGCTAGGACTGAGGCTGAGGAAAATGGATCCGAGGGAAGTGCGGACAAGGGTGGATAAATGGCTGGAGAGGTTTGGGATCGCACACCTAGCACGGAGGCACGCCTGGCAGATTTCCGGCGGCGAGGCAAGGCGGGTAGCGCTTGCGAGGGCCTTTGCGCTCGAGCCGGAGGCCCTTTTGCTTGACGAACCCTTCGCTTCGGTAGACGGACAAGCGAAGGCTGACATAATGCAGGACTTGCTCAAATGGGTCGAGCAGACTGGGGCTGGCTTAATCACGGTGACTCACGACCGCGAAGAAGCCGAGGCGATGGGGCAAACGATCATACGCATGAATGCAGGTACTCTTCTGGATGTTGGTACTGTGCCTCGTTAACGGAATCCTGCTCAGAGCCCGATAAGCATTTTGGACAGGAGCTTCAGGGCATCCGACCTGCCGGAGGTTTAGGGTGTTCTATCTCCAGCGTGGCCACGTTAACGAGGCCGTCCACCAGACGGACCACTTCCAGGCTGCCAGGCCCGGACCTTGCCTTCAGCCGCTCAATCTGCACGTGGTTGCCGGAAGTCTATCTCATCGCAGTGCTGGTTCACCACCTGGAACTTTCAAGTGAGGAGTTAACTTCCTTCCCTTCCAACGTCACTGTAGCTCTCCAGTAATCACGTGAACCTCTTAGAAATTCGTTACTACTGCTGTAAAACGTCTCGTGATTAAACACCCAATAGTCAAGGTCATGGACGATTCTGTGAGCCAGTATCAACAGCTTGACATCCTTCCTTTCGTATGCGAGTTCAATTGCTCGAGCGAAGGCTTCGAGGTCCCGCTTGAGAGACCCGGACTCTACTTTCGATGCTGCATCTCGAGCGCGTGCAGCCAGGCTCATCTCACCTTGGCCACGTACGTACTCTTTTACTCTTCCCACAAGTAGTTTCCGTTGTCCTTGAACCTCCGGTAGTGACCCCACGCAATTAAGTCGTTCAGTTGAAAATGGAAGCAACGAATCTCTCCCTTTACTGCTTGAAGGTCTTCCGGTTTGATGCTGGAGATTGCTTTCTCCGCTGCTTCCGTCCGCTTATCTTTCACAACGTTAGCTTTCGCGTCTACCTGAACTTTGCTTCCATCAGGTAGTATTCGATTTCCCGTCTGTTCTCTACAGGCGGTGAGGAACAAGGAGAGGACGAGGAATAGTAGGAATAGTTTAACATTAGTCATCGGTAAGTTCCTCCCAGGGTAACGATCCACGCGCCTGTAAGTTTACGGGGTTTTTTACAAGAGCCTAACAAAAGAATTTCCCGGAGTGCTTCCAGTAGAAATTGCAGTGCGTTTTCCCAGTGGCCCGTATATCACTTCTGAAATGCGCTTTGCCTTTAGCCAAAACAAATCGCCTCTTTCGCCGTCCTAACGGGTTACCGAAAGAGGTGGATCCTACGAGGTGTTTTACTAATCGCGTGTGGTATCTTCCTCCAGCCAGAAAGCTTTGCTAATTAACATGGTGCCGGGGGCGGGGCTCGAACCCGCACGGGCTGAAGGCCCAGAGGATTTTAAGTCCCCATCGTCTGCCTGTTCCGACACCCCGGCACGTCGTGCTGAGGTATTATCGCAGTACTCATAGTATAGCGCAAAACGATCGATGCATCCAGCTTGAGGAAAACAAAACGCGCACATCGTTTTCTCGCAGAGACTATAACGAGCGCGCGGCATTGTCAATACATAAAAGAGAACCTTTAGTCCCAGGCCATCTCGTTCCTACGACTGCTACCTCGGCCACCACGCTTGGATTCGGCACTCTTGCGCAGGTCCTGCAGACGCTCATCGCTCTCTTTCATAAAGCGCGCAAGCTTTTCCTCGAAGGAGTTACGGTTCTTCCGAACATCGCGGGGCCGCGGCACGTAGTCCGGCCGAGCTTGCTTGATTGAAAGGCCTACCTTGCCCTTTTCGTCCATTGACAGTACTTTTACCATTACCCGGTCATTTTCTTTGACGTAGTCTTTGATGTCTTTGACATACGCATCTGCAACTTCAGAAATATGAACGAGGCCTGTTTTGCCGTCTGGCAGCATCACAAATGCGCCAAAATGCGTGATGCCGGTAACTACTCCCTCGATGATGCTGCCAACTTCGATCGCCATGTATCCAGGATTCCTCCCATGATATTCATAAACTTGCCCCAAATGATCCGAGGCTACTTGACCACGATCATTATACGTGAGTGCTCGAAAGGGTGTCAATAAACTTAAGGCCAGCGTGACTGTTCAGGAAGTAAAACTAATTAGCCAAGGATTTGCTCTCGGAGGCCGGGGATCCGAATACGAACGAGGGCAGTCGATATACGTCGCGTGTGAACGAGCATGTTCTCTCCATTCATCGACAAGAGGCGCGGTGTTATGTTCATACAATTTAGTACAGAGAGAATCGGGCAGGCATGAGCCAGTGATTAAAACAGGGCTAAAAGCAAATGTAGCGGAACGCGTCTTAAGGACTCAAGCGGTTGCCGCGGGGCAGCTCGCTCTGGTGCTTTTGTTTTCTATAGTCATGGGAAAGGCGGCCCTATTCTCGGGAATAGCTCCTCAAGGGCCCGCGTTTTTTGCGGCGAGCTGGAGTGCGCTGCCGGGCGCAAGGCTGGCCGCCCTTTTCGGCGTGTTGGTAGGGACAATGATCAGGGACGGATGGAGGGGGCTAGTCAGAGCAGGCGCGATTCTATGCTTCGCTGCTGCCGGGCTATATGCGCTGGACCTGAGAAACAGAGCACGTTCCGGTCCCGGCGTAAAGGGATATTCGGTAGTGACCGCCAGGAAAAAACGGGGCCAGCGGGGCGAGGGTGATTTCAGCCTTTGGCAGGCAGTGGTTATTGCCGCGGCCTCCGGGTCCGTGAGCATAATGCAAAATGCGTTTACTTTTGTCCCCCCTGGGCAAGTGGTCAGCTGTGCCGCCGAAGCTTTGTGCGCAGGAATATTATCAGTGCTGTATGCTCCTGGCATAAGCTTCTGGGATCGCTGGGCGCGAGGTAAGCCTCAAATGGGGCCAGTGGACTCTGCTGAAGCAAGCTCACTGGGCGTGCTGGCGATCAGCTTGCTCTCCGGTACGAACGGCTTGAGTGTGTTCGGGGTTGGTTTCCGCGATAGCCTGTCCTCATGTTTGACGACGATAGCGTCTGCTGCAGGTGGTCCGGGTTTTGGGGCGATTACGGGGGTTTTGGCTGGCACCGTACCCCTGCTGAACGGGAGTAGGCTGACCACTGCGATGGCCAGATATGCCTTTGGTGGGCTGGTTGGGGGCAGTTTCCGGCAGGCAGGGAAGGCAGGGGCGGTTCTCGGGTTCTTGCTTGGCTCGGGAACTATATCCATATATGCTGCACCAATAGGAGAGGCAGGGCGGGATATTGCCGCGGCAGCGTTGGGTAGCGCCGTGCTGTTCCTCGTGCCTCATACCGTGCTGGAGATGGTGGCGCTGGCCATACCATCTGTGCGACCGGCTTCCGCGGAATTTCTAGGTGTGCGCGAACAGAAGCTGCGGGAAGAGTTGAGCGGACGCTTGCGGCAATTGGCCATGGTGGTGAGGGAATTGTCTCGAGCATACGAACAGGTGGCCCCGACGGCTTCTATTGAAAAGGATTCAGTGCCACCGGCGTTCGCTGATCTGGCATCACGAGTATGCCGATCCTGTCCTGGATATACGGCGTGTTGGGAAAAAGAATTCTTTAAAACATACCGCTCTTTGCTCGACATGATGACGGTAGGTGAGACAGCAGGTGGGCTGATCATGGACGAAATCCCCAACGAGATCAGGCTGAATTGCAGGCGTTTACCAGAGCTGACAGCGGCCGTCAATTACGTACTGGAGTTGAATAAACTAAATGCAGGTTGGCGGGAAAGGCTCAAGGAAGGCCGGGCAGCGCTTGTTAGCCAAGCTAAGGGGGTTGCCGTAGCTATTGACAGGCTTGCGGCCGAAATCAAGCAGCCGGAGGAAGCCCAGGAGCCCTCCACCGGAACCTTGCCAAGGTGCGTTACCGGTGTAGCGAGGGTTACGCGAAGCGGAGGTGTCGTATCGGGAGATAGCTACCTCGTGAAGGAGCTTGATAAGGCCCGCACGCTTCTGGTGCTGAGTGACGGAATGGGCAGTGGGCCAAGAGCTGCCATGGAGTCCAGGGCGACCATCGCCTTGCTGGAGAAGTTGCTCGACGCAGGATTCGACAGGGAATCCGCGTTGCGCACGGCAAATTCGATCATGGTAATGCGTTCGCCGGATGAGGTGTTTGCCACTCTGGACATAGCTATAATAAACCTCCAAGCTGGCGAGGCGGAGTTCATGAAGATCGGGGCGGCACCGAGCTTCCTCAAGAGATCCCACGAGGTAACGGCGATCAAATCGCAGACCCTGCCGATGGGCATAGTATCCAATATTGAGGTGGAAACAATACAGAAGCTAATCAGCAATGGCGACATAATACTGATGGCAACTGATGGGGTCGTAGATTCAAGGAAAGACATCGACCCCCCGGAACAATGGATATGCGTTTTTCTTTCCAGACTAAAAAGCGAGAATCCACAGGATATCGCTAAGCGAGTTCTCGATAAAGCCTTAGAGAACTGGCGGAGATCCGGGTTGCAGGACATTCCCGACGATATGACTGTGCTAGTTGCTAAGGTCAATCTTTAATAATCTTGCCTCTCCCAACCCCTGCACTTGGTGTGGCAATTGCCACACCTTTTTTTGCGGGCGCGGAAAGACTAAAATGGGATTAGGTGGATCTATGCTCGTCTTTAAGGTTCGCAAGACTATAGAAAAATACCAGATGCTCCAAAAGGGCGACAGAGTGCTCGTAGGAGTCTCGGGTGGACCGGATTCAATCGCGCTGCTACACATATTGAGTCAGCTCCGGGACGAATATGAGCTGAATCTGTACGTCGCCCACCTTAATCACCTGATCAGGCCCGATGCCGAGTCGGATGCGGAGTACGTACGGCAATTCGCCCTCAAGCTGGGTGCTGCTTTCGTAATGGAGAGGTGCGATGTGAGACAGCTCGGCAAACGTCTGGGCGTAGGCGAAGAAGTGGCAGGGCGCATGGCCAGATATGGCTTCTTTTATAGAGCAGCGAAGGAGAACGGTTGTACCCGGATAGCGCTTGGACACAACATGGATGACCAGGCCGAGACAGTGCTGATGCGGCTGATAAGGGGCGCCGGTACGGAAGGATTGGGAGGTATTCCGCCGGTCAGAGGGAAGATAGTGCGGCCGCTGATCGAGACTCCTAGGTCGGATATTGAGGCTTACTGCCGTAGCTGGAACCTAGATACGCGACTTGACATTACCAACCTGGAAGAGGTGTATTTCAGAAACAGGATAAGGAGACAGCTTATACCGTTGCTTCAGAGCGAGTACAACCCCAACATATCTCGGATTCTCGCAAGGACTGCAGAACTCATGAGAGAAGAAAACGCCTACATGTCTGCAATAGCAAGAAAAAAGTATTTCGAGATAGCAGTAGAAGCTACTGGGTCGGTGGTTTTGCCTGCAAATGCACTTGCGCAGTTGGAATTGCCGATAAGGCGGCGCGTTGTAAGGTTCGCGGTATCCAGGGCAGGCGGACCTCCGTTCTTAGATTTCCACCACGTTTCTGAAATATTGGCGGCTCTAGAAAAAGAGGGACGAAAATGGCGACTCATGTTGCCAGGGAAGTCATGCGTGTGGAGGGACGGCGACGAGCTTATCTTCAGCGGGATCGGTTTCGCGCATGTTTCTAAGGCAGAGGAGCCCCTGGCCGTAAGGCTTGAAATACCGGGTACGACGAAGATTCCATGGGCTAACTGTACGATTTCTGCCATCATCGTTCCGAGGGAAGCGCTAGGGAATCAACCCCTCGAAAACGAACTTGCTAGGGTAGCCTATCTTGACTATAATAGCTTAGAAATGCCATTGGTAGCTCGTGCTAGAAGAAAAGGCGATCGTATGCAGCCGCTCGGTATGAGCGGCTCTAAGAAACTAGGCGACATTTTTAGAGAGAAAAAGACTGAGAGTGAAAGCAGAGATCGAGTGCCGATAATAACTACGGCGAGTGGAAAGATCGTTTGGGTTGTCGAACACACTCTTGACGATAGGTTCAAGGTGTTACCGAGTACCACAGAGGTGCTTGTTCTCGAATGTATCAAAGGAGGGGGAACATGAGCAAAAATACTCGCAGCCTTTTGTTCTATGCTTTTCTTTTAATTTTAACGCTCATGTTCGCGCAGATGCTGCCCTCCCAGGGGTTTTCGCGCAAGAGTATCGCTTACACCGACCTCCTTAACCTGATAGATCAGGGCAAGGTGAAGTCAGTCACGATTGTGGACAAGACGATGGCGATCGCCACGCTAGATGATGGTTCCGAGGTGAAGGCGGGAGTGCCAGAAGACCCGGGCTTCTACAGCAGGCTTGAAAGCCACGGGGTTAAGGCGGTATTCGAGTATCAGCAGACCCCCTGGTGGACATCGATGATATCGTCGGTATTACCTGCCGTCTTGATGCTTGGAGCGTTCTACTTCATCATGCAGCAGACACAAGGCGGCGGAAATCGGGTATTGCAGTTCGGAAAAGCGCGCGCACGCCTGTATACGGGAGACAAACGCAAGGTGACCTTTGAAGACGTAGCTGGTTGCGATGAGGTGAAGGAAGAGCTTCAGGAAATCGTCGATTTCTTGAAACACCCCAAGCGGTACTTGGAAATGGGCGCTCGTATACCCAAGGGCGTGCTGCTTTACGGTGCCCCGGGAACCGGCAAGACCCTCGTGGCGAGGGCAGTTGCGGGGGAAGCGGGCGTATCGTTCTTCTCAATCAGCGGGTCCGATTTCGTGGAGATGTTCGTAGGTGTCGGAGCCTCGAGAGTGCGGGATCTTTTCGACCAAGCGAAGAAGAATGCTCCGTGCATAGTGTTTATAGACGAAATCGATGCAGTTGGGCGGCAGCGAGGTGCAGGCTACGGCGGCGGGCATGACGAACGGGAACAAACATTGAACCAACTGCTGGTGGAGATGGACGGGTTTTCGGTCAACGAGGGAATCATAGTCATGGCGGCAACCAACCGGCCGGACGTTTTGGACCCGGCGTTGCTAAGGCCTGGTCGTTTTGACAGACAGATAGTTATAGACAAGCCCGATTTGAAGGGGCGCGTGGCCATATTTAAGGTACACGTTCGAGGCAAACCCTTGGAAAAGGACGTGAATCTCGAGACGCTGGCCAAGCGCACTCCTGGCTTTACCGGAGCGGACATAGAGAATACGGTTAACGAAGCTGCTCTGTTGGCGGCGCGGAAGCGCAAGAAGAGGATAGGGATGGAGGAGCTTGAAGAGGCCATCGACCGTGTGGTAGCTGGGCCGGAACGGAAGAGCAGGGTAATCAGCGAAAAAGAGAAACGGATGATTGCCTATCACGAGGCCGCGCACGCCCTGGTGGCGAAGAGCCTGCCCAACAGCGACCCAGTGCATAAGGTTTCCATAATACCCCGTGGAGCCGCTTTGGGGTATGTGTTGCAGCTGCCAATCGAAGATCGGTACTTGGTCACACGCAGTGAGATCCTCGACCGAGTTACGGTTGCTCTGGCGGGACGTGTAGCTGAAGAAATGGTGTTTAAGGAGGTTTCGAGCGGGGCTTCAGACGATCTCGAGAAGGCTACGAAGATGATACGGAAGATGGTTATGGAATTTGGGATGAGCTCGAGACTCGGCCCGCTCACCTTCGGCAATAAGCAAGACCTGGTATTTCTCGGACGCGACATAGCGAGGGACCGTAACTATAGCGAGGAAGTGGCGGCGGCCATTGACAAGGACGTCAAAGACACCGTGATGCAATGTTACCAGAAAGCCCATGCGGTATTGGAGGCTAACAGGGAAAAGTTAGACCGGATCGCGCAGGTGCTGATGGAGAAGGAGTCGTTGGAAGGCGACGAATTGGAGGAGCTCCTCAAGCAAGTGGAAGCTGGTGAAACCGGAGGGATGGTTGGTCAGGCGCCGACCGGCCAGAATACGGGCAACGGAGAAAAGGGGCCCGGCCGCAAGGGCGAGGAGGCCGGCGTGACGTGCTTGCCTAGTCCTGTTCCGGCAAGCTGATTCGCAGCGAGTCGGCAGCAGCGCAGCGAGCCGCAGCAACTGAGAGCTGTGCTGATTGACATGGCACCAGGATCCGTTTATAATGAAGAACTGCTACGACGGTTTAAGGCTTAGTCACAGAAAGTAATAAAATGCGTGTCGGGATGGCGGAACTGGCAGACGCGTACGTTTGAGGGGCGTATGGTGAACACCGTGCGGGTTCAAGTCCCGCTCCCGACACCATAACGAGCGAAAACCCGCTCCTGCCAAGGATTGCGGGTTCAATTATTCTCCACGCAAGAATCGTGCCAGCTCGCTGGGAACATTCCAGACGTATGGTGGTGGCGAGATCCCCAAACACCACACGTCTCCTGCGGTGACAGGATCGCAGGAGGAATGTTTCATGCCAAGGGCAAGAGTAATCCGCTTTGCAACGCGTCCCTGCCACCTGGGAAGAAGCCGTGCAGCTGTACCTTCAGTTCAAGCAGGCACAAGGCCTGAGGCCTATCACTCTCAAGGGACATGGAGACGTGACAAGACTTTTCTTCAGGCGTCACCCCGAAGCGTGGCAGGGAGGGCAAAAACTCCAGCAAGCGGTGTATTGCTTTTTCGGGGAGGATATAAAGCCCGCCACCTACAACATCCGGCGTAACTACTTGAAGCAATTCTTTGACTGGTGCGTTAAGGAGGGATTCTTCGCCGATAACCCTCTGGACGGTTTCAAGAAGCGGAAAGACGAGGGCAGAATCGTACCTCTCGACGCCGAGACCCTCTCCAGGCTCATCAGCCTCCCCAACAAGAATACTTTTGCCGGCCTCAGGGATTATGCCTTGATTCTGCTTACGCTGGATACCGGCATTCGTCCTAAGGAGGCGTTTTCGCTCCTTCAGGACGACATAAACCTCCGTTCAATGGAAGTCTATGTCCGTTCAGACGTTGCCAAGACCAAAGTCTCCAGAACTTTGCCGGTATCCACTGCGACAGCAGAGGCCCTACGCCTGCTGCTTGCTGCGAGGCACCTTTCGTGGGGAGAGCATGTCCCAGTCTTCTGCTCTTCGGAAGGAACCCCGCTACGCAACGATACCTGGGACGACAGGCTGGAGAAGTACAGCAAGGCCCTGGGTATCCGCATCCACCCTTACGACCTACGGCACGCCTTTGCACTGCAATTCCTCCGTTGTGGAGGGAACGCTTTTGCGTTGCAGCGGATAATGGGCCATTCGGACCTCAGCATTGTTACATTGCCATAACTCAGGACGACCTGAGGCAGCAGCACTCGCTGGCATCACCCGTGAACGCGTTGCTACCCCGGAGAAACCGGGTCCGCAAGATAAAAGGGGGTCTCTATTGACGCTTACTAAAAGGAGGTGTAAACGGAAGCACTATGGCTGTTATCGAAGCAGGGTTTCTCAAGAGAGGTGGAAGGATTGAAGGAAAAGAGCACCTAGGCAACGAGCAGTTACGGCATGGTTCCGTTCCGACTAAACCCGGCAGGGCCCGGGAAGGGAGGCATAGAAGATGAACCCCATCATGATGAATGTGGTAATCGGCGGGAAGCGTTATAAGACGGAGACAGCTACACTCCTTGCTTCGGATGCTTACTGGGACGGCCACAATTGGGAACGACAAGGCAGGAACACGTTCCTTTTCAAGACTCCCAGGGGAAACTACTTCGTCCAACATCAACACTGCTGGCAGGGTGAGAGGGACTACCTCGAACCAGTCAGCCAGGAGGAGGCCATCAGGCTGTTCGAAGACCCTCCCGAGAAAAAGGTCCCGTTTGAAGAAGCCTTTCCCAACGTCAAGGCGGAAGACGCTTGAGGTTCGCTTGAGGATTGGTAAGCGGGGGAGGCGGTGTCCTTGGAGAGACACCGCCTCCTACCCGATAAGGACGAACAAAAGGTCTGGAGAAAGCCTTCCCCAAAATAGCGGAAAGATTGGAGAAATGAATGTAAAAAACGATCAGGAATTCAGCCTCACCGCAACCTCTAAGCCGTCCAGAACCCACGCAGAGGGGTCTAGATTCGGTTTCCGTGATGGGGTAAGAGCCCCTTTTTCAGCCGCTCTTGAAAAAGCCTTTCTCAGGGCATTTTAGAGGAGTGGTTACTCCTGGGAATATGGGGGATACAAAAACTCTGGAGCTCAGCCTTCCGAGACCGTGCGGCCAGTCACGCGTACGCGGCCGCAAGTTTCCGCAAAGGGGGGGGTACGCTTTGCGTCCGATGACTTCACATAGTCTATTGAGATCATAAGGGGTGCAGAAGGAGTGCATCTGAGTTGCACACGGTTAGCTTAAGCGTTCGTACAACCGTTCCCGAACAGTTTGGCAAACCGTTCGGGAACGGTCACTTAACCCATAGCAAACCCATGGCGGACCCTTACCAGTGTCTCACCAAAACTATTCAGGACCTTTCCGGTGGCCGCCGGGACCAAGACGGAAAGCCTTGGTATGTCCTCGGAGGGTATGACGGTATCTTCCCGCGTGACATCGCCTGATGCCGGTTGATCGCGAACGGCCTTGGGCCGAATCAGTTTGCCATCGGGAGTTCTCCTGAAGAGGCTATTTGCTATGTCCTCACCAAGCCTTTCGATTACCAGGGTTCGGTTAAAACGTCTGAGGGACGGCTTACCCAAGGCTTTCCAACGTCTCTCGACCTCGCTGATATCAGCGTCTCCGAAAATAAACCTGTCTCCACGCATTCCTCCTGTCCCCGGCACTTTTGAGAGGATGCCTAAGGCACACAGGAGGTTCACCGCACGGTTAGCCATATCCAAGGGGACCCGTGCACGTTTTGAAAGCCACCTGCCGGCTAGTTTCACTTCACCGAAGCCTGACATGGCGGAGAGAAGGGCTTCATCACAGAAAACCCGCCATACTTTCTCAATGACCTGGGGATCCCCGTCATCTCCTTTCTCAATCTCCACTTCGGGTTGTACAAACAACTGGTAAATATATTGTTCGGGCGGGGGGTTTTAGGCTTTTTGAGGGAGAGTGCGTCAATTTTGGTCGTCGCTGTCGCCATCAATGCTTCAACTTCAAGTGCCAGAGGTGTCCTGTATCCGAGTCTCAATGCCAGTTTCGCCAGCCACCTCCCAGTTTCATGTGGTTTCAGTTTCTTTACCTCGCCGGTGCACAAGGCGCAAAAGACCTCACCGAGGAGCAGAACCTCTGGAGTACCATACTTTGAGGCATGCCAGTCACGATAAACAATGGTCCCGTTTTTGGGTTCCCTGTACCACGATGCAGAAGGGCTGCTTTCCTTGTGGAGTATGCACCTGAAACTCTTGCCCAAACGCACGAGCTCTCTTCCCGCCAGCTGCATCAACGCGTTGACAACTGTTTCGCTCCGAGTGAGAGCCCCAAGGCTTTCCACGAGCATGACCGGAGTATCATCTGCGACAGATGGAGGCAGTGGCTTGCCCAGGACCGTCTCTTCGGGCTCTGTAGGCATGGGATCACTTTCGCTTTGCTGGCAACCGGTTGACGATTCGTCGAATAGTCGTCGAATAGTCGTCGAGCGAGATACGACAAGAGACTTGACGGGGGTTCGGTACTTCCCTTCGGACAAGAGTTGGAAGACTAACGCCGTGTCAAATGTTTCTTCGCCGTTTAATACATCCGGGGGCACGAACACTTCCCGCACTCTTGTTTCGGGATGTAGGGACCCCGGCCACTTTATCAGTCTTGAGTTTCTGCCGGTTGGGAAGAATTCGCATTTGACACCGCTTCTTTCTCGAACGTCCCTTTCCGATGATGAGGGCATCACTGACCGAGATGGGCCGTTCGGGAAGTAACCAGACGTGCCAGCCTTTTTTCCCGCTGAGCGACACGAGGGGACGGCAACCCTCGGGAAGCACGGAGAGGAGTTTTTGCACGTTCCCTTCTTCACCGGCGTCTATGTCCCAAACTAGTGCGTGACATCTTCCCTTCGCATCCACAGGCGAAACGTTCAGGGTTTGACCTTCCATGACCTTCAGGACATACTGATCATGGAGGTTGATCCACTTTCCGTTTTGTGCGGACGGCGGAACGCCTGGGTGTCCACCAAGGACCGCGGTATGTGACACGACCGCGGGGGAGGTCGCACGGGGCAACGGCACTCATGACGCAAACCCCCCGAAGAACGAGAGCTGTTCGGGTTCGCCTAGGCAACGCCAGTACCGGTATGGCAGATAGGCTCTACGTGGGTGCATCGGGCCGATTTGGGCAATGGAGGTCTTCGGATGATTTTTGAGTGCACTGAGCCGGATCTCGTAGGCCGTGCTGCCGACGATGTGGCGGATCAGGCAGCTTTCAGGCAGAGGGGGATCATATCGGAGATCGATCCCCGCACTGCCCCGGATGCGGAGAATATCGCTGGGGCCAACCTTCTGGGTGAAGACCGGCGGGTCGCCGGGGGTGAGGGATCCGACGACGACCCAACGACCGGCAACACAAGCATGGACAGGAATCTTTTTGGTGATCTCTCCATTTAGGCTCTCCTCCAAGCCGGGCGGCAACCCGGCCTCTTCTTTTTTGTGGTTAGGTTACGTTTAGGCGGCCAACTTCGGCCACCCCGTCGCGGGGTCCATAATCGCCTCCGGTTCTACTCCCAGGGCCTCCGCCAGAGGACGACGCCACTTGGGCGGAACATACGCCTGGGCCAGCTCGATCCGAATCAGCATGGTTTCTGCGAGTCCCAGCCTCCTGGCCAGCTCTGATGCCTTGAGGCCTGACCGGACCCGCAGCACTCGAAGATTTGTAAGCATGTCTTCCCCTCCTGCTTTAGTGATTGTGCTCGTGCCAATGATCATGGAATAGTGAACAAAAGAAAAGTGCAGACTGTTCACGGGGGGCTGACTTATGACTAAACAAGAACTGATGAGGCTTTCGGAAGAAAAAGCACCTCCTGATTTGAGAGGGTCGGAGTATCTCAAGTGGGCATGCGAAGATATTTGCTCGTTGAAGGGCGGGCAGGTTTATCGCTCTGATGTTTCAGCAGTGATAGAACAAGCGAGGAAGTACCAGGAACGGTACATAAATGATGATGAAGATGCCGCGGATGGTAGCCCCCTGCACAAGTCACTGGCCTTTTCAGCAATCATCAATAGCGAGATGCTGCTGGCGGACCTATTGCCATTATGTAAGGTACTACGCAAGAAACTGTTCTCCACTGAAGAACCGCCGTTCTCTTCAATCCGCGAGGCAGGAGAGTGGATAGAGAGGACGGCCGAACAAGAACGCCAGCGAAAGCTAGCGGAGTACGGGGAGGAGCGACGTAAAGCGTATGAGTTAGTCAGGGAACTCAGCCTGAAGTACGACCTTGGTGTATGGCTCGAGACCCGCTCATTGCCGTATCCCGGAGAAGATGGTTGGGTCCATCGTGTCCCAATTTGGGCAAAAACCCCTCTCAGCTTACTCGAGTATTGGAGCCGCAGGGTCAGCGAGGGGACAGGTTTCTCTCAAGCTGGGGTTGTGGGCTGGATTCTAACAGGCAGAAAACCGTTGGTACCGCCAGTTACCACCCGTACGTCTCTCTGTTGCTGTAATGAGCTTGAATACGAAGGGGTTACAGTTCCAGGCTTGACAGCCAAGCAGCTAACCGTCACGTTCAGAGCGAATTTGTCTCAAGCTGAATGGACGAGCCTTAGAGGCCAACTGAATGAGTTCTTTGGAAAGATCAAAAAGAAAGCGTTCAATGATTGCCACGCCACCATATGGAGGCTGGTCAACGACTGCGGAGGTCCGCCGTCGAAAGGTCAGGAGGGTGCATCGGTTTTCTGGGAGACGATTCGGAACGAATTCAATCAGCGGCATCCAGATAAGCCCCTTCGCACCTGGAATGGTGCGAAGAAGGCCTATTTCGACGTCATGAAGAGAATACGGGGACCGCACGCCAGCGACTGTTTTACAGACCAGAGTAACCAGCTCCGTGAGGAGAAGTCACTCCGAAAACCTAAAACCTGTGCAGGATTTTGCCCACAGGAAAGCTAAGACTTACTTAACCAAGGCATACTATGTAGCGACTGGAATACGTGTTAGGAGGGGAGCACGTGGCCCGCTTTATTGTCTACATCGAACCCGCCGAAGAAGGAGGCTATATTGCTTCTGTACCGGCACTACCGGGTTGCGTCACGCAGGGGGAGACTAAGGAAGAAGCTTTGGCAATGGCTGAGGACGCCATAAGAGGGTACATCGAGAGTCTGAAAAAACATGGAGAGCCGCTACCCTTTGGCTTTGAGAAAGCGGAAGTAGAGACTATTACAGTGGACGTAGCCTAAATATGGTGAAGCTACCTGTTCTTAAGGCGAGGGAAGTCATTGCCGCCCTGCAGAAACTTGGCTTTGAGGTTGACCATGTGACCGGCAGCCATTACATTCTCCGCCACCCAGACGGCAGAAGGACTGTTGTTCCTTATCACGGTAACAGGGACATAAAGCAGGAGGTTTTGAGGTCTATCTTAAGACAGGCTGGACTAACCGTTGACGAGTTCAAAAACCTTCTCGCTTGAGCAGGATTCTGTCCAGTGGCGTCGGAGTATACCACACGATTCGCCGCAGATGAAAAGTTAAAAGTGAGAGGCGTGTGGTCTTGGCAGGGCAGCGGCAAAGCAAAACTGCCCACAAGCGGGCGATGTTGGTAAGTGCGGTTTGCCCGTACGTTTGAGGGGCGTATGGTGAACACCGTGCGGGTTCAAGTCCCGCTCCCGACACCACCATATCCGAAAATCAGGACAACCTCGCACCGGTAGTCGTAAAGAATGATGTGGCTCACGCACCGGTCGAGGGTTTTTTGTATTTCCTCGCCTCCTTCCTCCCGGAGGTGGCGTATTATTGTGCGCCCGGCATGGGCGAGTGCTAGAGGGTGGAAGTCCCTTACGGGCAGTGGCCACGTAGAACCGTTAGCCCGAGTGCAAGGGTGTGTGCGGCGAACGCGGAATCCGAAGGGAGCCGGAGGCAAAGCCGCGACCCGAGGAACACGAACCACGAGGGAGGCAACGTCGCCTGGGTGAGCCTGCAATACAAGGCGAAGCCCGAGATTGGCCGAAGGGCGGCGGTGTAGGCGTGGCGGGTGTACGGGGAAAGTGCTCGTTCTCACCCGGGGAGGTCTGCCGGGAAGGCCAGCAAGGCTGGTAAGCCGGGCTGCAAGGCCCGATTGAGCCGGCAGACGTCAGCGGAGGCCGTAGTACCGGCGGGGCTATGACCTGACGTGAAGGGCCGAACACGAAGGAATGGGTGAGCCGGTGCGTTCGAGTGGCGGGCGAGGAGAGCGGGAAACCCTGGGAGGGGACCGGAGGATCATCCCGCGAGGTAACATGTAGCGACCTAATGGAACAGGTGGTGGTCCGCGAGAACATGATTTTCGCGCTTAAGCGGGTGGAGCAGAACAAAGGCGCTGCGGGCCGTGGACGGAATGAGGGTGGAAGGACTCCGCGGACAGCTGCGGGGTGTTTGGCCTGAAATCGGCAGGCGACTGCTTGAGGGGAGCTATAAGCCCGCGCCGGTACGCCGGGTCGGAATCCCGAAACCCGGGGGAGGCGTGCGGCAGTTGGGGATACCGAGCGTTTTAGGCCGCCTGATCCAGCAGGCAGTGTTGCAGGTGCTGACGTCGATCTTTGACCCGACATTCTCGGGGGGAGCTATGGGTATCGACGCAACCGGAGTGCCGGGGAGGCGGTTCGGATGGCGCGCCTGTACACGGAGGCGGGCTTTGACTGGGTGGTGGACCTGGAGAAGTTTTTCGACCGGGTCAACCACGAATTCTCATGGCCCGGGTGGCCCGCAGTGTTCAGGACGAGCGGGTCCAGGCGGGGGTGATGGTCAACGGGGTGGTAGTGGAGCGGGGGGAAGGGACGCCGCAGGGCGGCCCCCTGAGCCTGCTGCTTGCCAACATCCTGTTGGACGACCTCGACTGGAGCTGGAGAAGCGCGGCCACCGGTTCGTACGCTATGCGGGCGATGTTAACATTCACGTACGGAGCCGGCGAGCCGGGTTCTCGAGAGGCGACTGAGGCTGAAGGTGAACCAGCAAAAGAGCGCCGTGGACCGGGCATGGAATCGGGAGTTCCCGGGCTTTAGTTTTTACAAGGGTTTTCACGCACGTGTGGGGTCAGCATGGACGAACGAATCGCGCGGATCAACTCGTAGCTTTGTGGCTGGCTGAACTATTTTTCGCTGGCGGGCATGAAGGGAGTTTTGGCGAGGTAGAATCGTGGCTCCGGGGGCGTCTTGGGAGTTCCCGGAGCGGGCGGCATGGGTGACGGCAAACAGCCAACGCGGGCCTTGGTTCATGGCCTGGATCTTAAAACGTGATGAAAAGGGTTCCACCGATTCCGCTTCTTCGTTGCTCGATGAGAAAGGCCTTGGGAGCGGGAACCGCCTTGTGGTATGTAAGGATTATCTTTATGGGTCTGACCCGGACAGTTTCGCGATAGATCGGATTTCCGGCGGCATTGCACACGGCGGGTTTCCGCTGGAGGCGCGGAGGGGAACCTGTATGTCCTTGATGTGGTCAACTGCAACGTCAAGGTTCTGCGGAGAACCGATGCCGCCCTTCATGAAGGTGGTGGAGCTCCCCAGCGAGGTAATCGGCTCGGGCACCGACCTTGCCGATCTTGCGGTCGACGAAAACGGAATTGTTTAATATTGGCAATTGCTCCCGACTGGACTATGCGCGCAGTTGCGTTTGACGATGCTAGCAACGTGCAGGCAGTCTATCCGATCCCGGGAGAGGTGGTGGAGAGCCCGCCTGTGGTTTTGGGCTGGATAAACTTGTCATGACTCGAGAAGGGCAAGTGGTTTTGTGGCTACCGAAAAAGAGAACGCTTTTACTCCTTCAGGGCCGGGGAGTTCATGAAGTACTGCTACCGTGTTGAGAGAAAAAGCGAGAGGATTCTAGAAGTCTCCCGGCTTGAAGACGGCGCTATCGTTTGGGTAGGGCGATACACGAGTGAGAGAACCATTGCCGGTGCGGGCCTTGTTGGGGAGGACGGTCTTGAGAACGTGTGTGTGCGGGTTGAAGAGGCACTGCCGGGAAGAAGCGTCAGGCTGGGAGTGGTGAAGTTTTCGGAAGAGGGGAAGCTACTCGGCTCCCTGTTTTTTTCTGATGGCGATTGCCACTACTCCGTGTGGACCTCGAGGCTTCTTAATGTTGGCCGGGACGGGAGCATCTACCAGGTGATTCCTGAGAAAAGTTCTTCAAGATCCGCATATGGGCCTTCGATTGACTCACTCCTCAGTGCCTAAGCCCTGGGAAGGCTACCGCTTGGTGAAATTCCGTCATTATAGTACCATGGCGTATTCCGTAACTGTGAGGCTGCACGCTTGCATCCACTGTTGATGAAAGTTGGCACCGCTAGTGATGCACCATAGTAGAGCCATCGAAGATTTGGTGGGGAGAGGCTGATACTGTCCACTTAACAAAATACTTTGAAATATGATATACTTTGCAGTGCAAACTAATCTAAAGGAGGAATACACTTGATGAAGCCTGAAGACGTCCACCAAAGCCTAGCACTAATCCAGGAAACCTTGGTCAAGGCGCGGCGGGAGTTTTTTTCTCCCGACGGTCCTGTCTACAGGTGCTGGGGTTTTGCGGTGGGCATCGCTTTCGCCCTCACCCACCTGGTAGTGTCCCATAGAGACCGGGTCGGGACGTGGACGGGTGTGACTATTGGATCAATCTGGATGGTTGCCACCCTGGTTGCAATGGGCTACACTTATCGCCACTACGCCAGTCTACGGGGCGTTTCGTCTCCGGCGGGACGGCGTATCTGGTTGGTCTGGATGATCAGTATTTTGCTCCTGCTCCTAACCGTTGGCCTAACAGGTTCCTTTAACTGGCTAGTAGGCATCTGGGCTGTCTACACCGTCAGCATTCTCTATCTTATGATGGGGGCACTGTACTTTGATAACCTGCAGATGTGTACCGGTTTGTGGCTCGGGCTTGCTAACCTGTTTGCCGCGCGGCTGGGTGAGGGGGTCTACGATTTGGCCATGGCGTTGCTAGGGGGAGGCGGGCTGATTGTGGCAGGATTGCTCCACGACCGGATTCGCGCTGGCAGGGACTACGGGGAGCCGCGATGATGGATAAGATTGGTGGCCCTGTTACCTTGCCACATCTCGACGAAATCATCCACCAGCCAGCACGACTGCAGATCATGACCGTGCTTTGCGGGTTGCCGGAACGTGATCGCATCGCCTTTACCAGGCTTCAGGAGCTTTTGGCCTTATCGGCGGGAAACCTGAGCACTTGCCTGGCACGGCTGGAGCAAGCCGGCTACGTGAGGACGGAGAAAACCTTTCGCGGGAAGCGGCCTGTCACATGGATCGAAGCAACAAGTCGGGGGCGCCAAGCCTTCGAGGAGTACATTCAGGCTCTTCGCCGCTACCTTAACGAAGTAGATGCGATAAGGCTCCAGGGCGGAGAGCCTAGTTAAGGAGTGCACGGCGATTCCTTTGTGCGAAGGAATTTGCCATCAGGGAAGGTCGTCCCTCGTTACCAGGGACTAGCCTTCCCGTGTTCTCAAGAAGTCGGGTCTCTTTTTGACAAATCCGTTTTACTGCCGCTACCTACTGAAATTTAACACGGCCCAGGACAAACCTTCATGAGGCGTCTGATGGATGCATGAGGTATTCTGTAGCCGTAAGCCTGCAGTCTTTCAACCACATCTTTCAGCGGCTGGGATTCCAGCCTGGCCTTTGCAAAGAGACAGAAGATGTATTGGCAGGCTTTAGGTTCCCGCCCCGGTGGACAGGGTGTGCTGTGGAGCGTGTATGTGAAGCCTGAGGTTTTCGAGCACAGGGCGAGTGGGCTGAAGAGAGCAATGAAAGTGCGGAAGACGATAGAGCGGCTGTTTGGTGAAGTGAAGACCTGGCACAGGATGGCAAGAGCAAGGTATCGGGGTTTGGAGAAAGTGACTATACAGGTGATCATGACGCTGATAGTGAGTAACGCGAAGAAGCTTGCCAAGTGGCTGAGCTCAAAGGGGGAAGTATGCCCTCAAACGGGCTAAGAGGTACGAACTGGGAAGATGAAGGTCCTCGAAGGGATAGCACGAAGGGGTAAACGGTGCCTCCAATCACGACTGACCGAGTAGTGCCACGAATTGCTTCCAGTTGAAGGTAGAACTGCGATCTTCAGAGATCACGCTACAATTACTTGACACTATCCAAGCACCTCACGGGTATAGCCTCTGGTCGTCACCTTCTGATATACTTTCATTAGCGGCGGCTGCCTCTTTTCTGGATTTGTTCGTCACCCCTGTTATACCACAGGGGATCGAGGGGCCGCCACTTTCAATTTCCACGATCTTTGGGACATCGCCTCCAGGGCAATTGTTGCGAAAAGGTACATTAAGAGAAGGGAGAACAGGGGACATGCCAAGAAAAGCAAAAAAGGCAGGAACGATGGTCCTCATCTTGGCCGTGCTGTTTCAGTTTGTTCCATTTGGCGTAGCCTCGGCTGAAGTGGTTAATCTTCCTCAGAGTGCGAAAACGTTTGGCGGAAATAGCTGGGATTATTGCTGTGGACTAGCCGCAACCAGGGATGGCGGGTTCGTCATGGTGGGGCATTCTCTTTCTGAAGACGGAGACATGCAGGGCTTAAACAACGGTAGTGATACAGCAATTATCATCAAGTACGACTCAGACGGCAAAATTGAATGGAAAAGAAGTTTTGGTGGCAGCGCTGAAGATGAGTTCTGCAGCGTTGCTGCTACTCGAGACGGTGGCTGCATAGTGGTTGGCGACTCATGCTCCAAAGACGGCGATATGAGCGGTATGAACAAAGGCTGTTACGATGGCATAATAGTGAAATACAACGCGGCCGGACAATTAGAGTGGAAAAGAAGTTTCGGCGGAAGTTCCTACGAGTACTTTTACGGTGTCACCGAAACAGCCGACGGTGGCTATTTGGCTGTAGGCAAAGGAAACTCAAATGACGGAGACATGCAGGGGCTCTCTAAAGGCAAAGGCGGATTCGATGCTGTAATAGTAAAATACAAGCCCAACGGCGACATTGAGTGGAAAGAGAGCCTTGGGAACAAGAACAACGACTGCTACAATGGCGTAGTCACAACTTCGGATGGAGGCGCAGTTGCTGTCGGGTATTCAACTACCGACAATTTGCTTGCACAGGGAATCATCGACGATGTGCGGGCGACAGTTGTAAAGTACAACACCAATGGTCAAGTGGAATGGGTTAGGTATTTTGGCAGTATCGAAGGTGCGGACGCATTTAACGCAGTAACCAGTACTGCAGATGGCGGCATTGTAGCCGTTGGGAACTCCTACTCGCGCGACGGCGATATGCAGGGGTTGTTCAAAGGATGGTTCGATGCTGTGATAGTAAAGTATAGGCCCAACGGAGAAATGGAGTGGAAACAAAGCTTTGGTGGATTTCAGGGGGATTCATTTAATGCAGTGACAGCCACGAGTGATGGGGGCGTGGTAGCCACAGGAAAAAGTTGGTCGCCTGACCAAGACATGCAAGGGACAGGCCTTACTTTCAATGCCGCAATCACTATTAAGTACCGGGGCGATGGCACTGTAGAGTGGAAGAAATTCTTCCTCTGGCCTAACGATCTCGATATTTACGCTGCAACCCAGCTAACAGATGGAAGCATTCTTATCGGCGGTCATCTGATACCGATAGACGAAAACAATAATATCGGCGAAGGCGTTCAAGACGCTGTGCTAATAAAATACGGCCGAGAATTTAACGGGTGGCCGGAAAGGCCAGAACCAAAACCTACGCTCAAGTTCGATCCAACCCCAGTGCCAAACGGGAGTTACGTTGGTACGCCCGACCTTAGCTGGGCAAGCGAAAGCCTGCGTTTTACCCTAGACAGTTCAGGGAAAAAACTGATTACCGATTCCTCAAAGAAAGAAACATCGGCAACTGAGGCAGAAAGCGTCGAAGCCAAACCAACGAGTTCAGCGGTCATGGTGAATGGCAAGCAGATCAGCTTCGAAGCGTATAATATCCAGGGGTACAACTACTTCAAGTTAAGGGATGTTGCCATGGCCCTGGCCGGCACAAATAAGCGGTTTGAGGTTAATTACGACAGCCGAACAAATTCCGTAACCATTGTCTCAAACAGGAACTACACTGCGGTGGGCGGCGAGCTCAAAACAGGCAACGCGCAGGGACCCAAGCTGGCGAAAGCTACAGAATCTAAGGTCTATGTGAACGGTCAGGAAGTAAAGTTTGTGGCGTACAATGTAGACGGATACAACTACTTTAAGCTAAGGGACCTAGCTAAGGTGCTCAACTTTGCAGTCATCTGGGATGGAGAGAACAACGCCATAAGAATAGACACTTCTCAACCTTACAGCGGATAGCACCGGTTATCCGGCGCTATCCTTGCTATTTCATCTTTGGCGAAGCCCCTGATGCGTCTTTGACACCACCAGCGTGTACTTCGAGGGGGATGGTCCCGAGCAGCTTTGCGCCTTCGGCCACAGCCGGGACAGGAGGCCTGACTCGAGGCAGCTGGTGCTGGGGGTAATGACCACGCGGGGGAGGGGTTGCCGGTGGGCTACCTCACCCTGCCGGGGAGCACCTCGGACTCGACACGTTCCCGGCCCTTCTAGGGATTACAGCTAAACTCCCGAAGCAAGCTCCTCGACCTTGACGCCGCGGCTGACCAGGTAGTTCTTGATGGCGTCGGGGTCGGGGAAGTGTTTCTTCGCCAGTTCCAGGTGCTCCTTCACGAGACCGGGGCTGGTGCCGGTGATGCGGTGCATGGCCTTTTCGGGGATGCGGTAGTACACCAGCATCAGCACCCGGTCGAACAGGCGCAGGTAGGCGTCCACTGAGGACGGGGCGTGGTATATCCTGCGCGCGATCTCGGTGGTGGAAAGACCCTGCAGGGCCAGCTCCACCACGATCGTCTTGTGCGTCAGCGTCCTGCCCATGTCCAGCACCGTGCCGGCCGTGGGCAGCAGCACCCCCCGAAGCGCTCCTGGTACGCGTCAAGGAGTTCGCGGATGAGCCCCGGGCTGATGTGCAATATCCACTCCAGGTCCACGGTGGTGAGCACTCCGTCCTGCCGCCACGCCTCGGCCGTGATGCGCTCGAGCTGTCTCATCTTGAGCCGCTTCAGTTCCGCCCTGCTCGACGGCGGGCGCTCCATCTCCTCGCGGGTGAGGAGCGTGAGCACCACGGGGACGAACAGGCGGGGGTTGGTGCGGCGGCTGCGGTGGGTGCCGTGGGCCAGCCACACCACCTGCCCGGGCTGTAGCTCCGACACCTCCGGGCAGCACCAGGCCCGGACCTCGGCCGCCGTCCTGACCAGTCCCTCGGCCTGGGCGGGCTTGCACCCGTACTCCGACTCGAGCTTGCTGAACAGGAGGGTGAGGACCTCCCTGGGCGGGTCGGCGGCCTCCGGCCTCCTGGGCACCTGGGGCAACTGGTCGGCGGAGATGGGCTCCTCGGGGAGAAAGTCCTTACCCTTGGCTCCCCGCTGCCTAGCCAGTTCGCCCTGGTCCAGGAGTTGCCACACGTCCTGCACGGTGGCGCCAGGGTTTTCCGCCTGCAGCCGCTCCAGTTCCAGGTGCTCGATCTGGCGCTTCACCGCCTCCACCCTCAGTTCCCCCAGGCGGGAGATGGTCCAGGGATCGAACAGGGGCAGCCTCACATTCTTGCCCTGGTAGGTGACGAGCATCTCGCCCGGCCTGACCCGCTCGACCCCGTGCTGCTTCTCCCAAGCCTCCATGGCCTCGTTGGTCATCCGGGCCACGGCTTCCGCGAGGTATGACTGGGGAGCCAGTTCGAACCGCACCCTTAGGTGGGGACACCTGGACTGGCAGAAGATCTCTTGCGGGAAGGGTCGCGTACCTTTCGCTCCCCTTCCGCTCTCGGGTCACTGTATCTCCTTGGGGGGCCCCTTTTTCTCCGGGGGGTGGGCCTCGGCCATCCGGCGGATCCTGGCCATGCGGAAGATGTAGTCGTCCGTGGCCGTGAACTCCCGGTAGAGGGCCGCGTACTTTTCCACCAGCCTGCGCGACCTGCCCACGGCCATCCTCACCGCGGGTACGGCATCCCGAGGTTCAGGCAGTAGGTGACGCGGGCAAGTCGATCAGGTACCGCTCGATGCTTTCGTAGCTGTGGCCGGTGCGGCGCACGATGTCCGTCTCCGTGTACCCGTCCATGAACAGCCGGATCATCTTCTCCGCGTGCGACAGCGTGGGGCCCATGTCGGCCACGCGGCCCCGGATGGGCAGCACCACCTTGGGGTGCTCCTTCGTGCAGTTCGCCACCGCGTCGGTGGACAACCCCAGCAGGAAGGCGAGGTCGGCCAGCGACAGGGCCACGCCCTGTGCATAGGCGGAGGTGGCAAGACGCTGCAGCCGCGCCCACTTGAGCGCCTGGGGACTCTCCTGGTTCACCAGGGCCCAGTCCTCCGGGGTGACGTAGTCCGGGATGACCTCCCACAGGGTGCAGTCGCGCAGGCTCTTCCCCGGGGGCTCTGCGCTCGACACCCCGAAGTACACCACCTGGCCTGAGGCCCGGTGCCGGCGGGAGATCCGGTAGGCGAGGTCGCTCACCTCATGGCAGAACCGCTCCGAGGAGGCGGGGGTGTAGCCGTGCCGCTGCCCCAGCAGGGCCAAGAAGGCTTCCCGCTCCTGCCCCGGGGATTCTTTGGGGGGCGGGCAGCACGCCCTTGCGGTCCCAGAAGAGACTGCCGGCTTCGATGCGGCGCAGATCCCCTGGGTGAGGCGTGAGGGGTGCCATGACGGGAGTTCCTTCGGGCGGGCCAACCTGCGCAAGGTCGGCATCTGGGCCGTGCTGAAGGAGGTGTGGGTCGGTCCCGGCTCGGCTTCAGGGGGAGGGTCGTTCCCATGGACGGCGACCGGGGGTTGTACTGCGGGGCCGCGTTTACCGGCCCCCCGTCCTGAGCCCCGTCTGGAGTGTCGTCGGTCCCCCAGGTCTGCAGCGCTGTCGCAGGGGACGACGACAGAGAGAGGCGCAAGAAAGCCGTTGGGAGGCGGGCACCTGCGTTCTGGTTTCGGTGTTACCTGGAAGGGGCGAGCACATCTCCGAGCCCCTACAGCACTCAGAATCGGTAACATTATGAATTACCCAGCGAAGGACAACGGTGGGTTGCGCCTTGTGCCTGAGCTGGTCGCTGAGACAAACGCTTGGCCTGATTGTTGGGAGGAGGAATGCATGTGGTGAGGTACACCGGGGAAAAGTTCATGCATCTGTCGAGGGGTTTAAGCTGGCCGCTGCAGTAGTAGCGGTGCTCCTGCTGCTTTCTACACACTGCTTCTGGGTGGTGGTGCCGGCAGGGCACCGGGGTGTGGTTCTGCAGTTTGGGGCCGTAAAGGGAGTTATGGGCGAGGGGCTGCACTTCCTGTTGCCCGTGGTGCAAAAGGTCGAACTCGTGGACGTGCGCGTACAGAAGACGGAGACCGAGGCTGCGGCGGTGTCGCGGGACCTGCAGACGGTGCGGAGCCTGATCGCGGTCAACTACCACATCGATCTTCCCGCGGTGGGGGACCTGTACCAGCGGGTTGGCATGCGGTACGCAGCCACCATCATTGCTCCGGCAGTGCAGGAATGCGTGAAAGCGGTAACGGCGCAGTACACGGCGGAGCAGTTCGTTACCGAACGCCTGCAGCCTTATGGAATCGTGGTGGACGGGTTCAATGTTGTGAACTTCGACTTCTCTGAGGAATTCAATAAGGCGATCGAGGCGAAGCAGGCTGCCGAGCAGCTTGCCCTGAAGGCACAGCGGGATTTGGAGCGGGTGAAGATCGAGGCCGAGCAGAAGCTGACCCAACCGCGTGCTGAGGCTGAAGCGCTGCGGATACAGAAGCAGGAGGTCACGCCGGAACTGCTGCGCCTGCGGGAGATTGAGGCTATGCTGAAGGCAATTGAGAAGTGGGATGGAAAGCTGCCTCAAGTGACCGGGGGTACGGTGCCGTTCCTGCAGGTGGTCTCGGGGCAGGGCTCCGGGCGGTGATTCCGGTTTGCCGCCTTCCCGGGCGTTGGGGGTCGCGTTGGCCATTCTGCCCGGGGAGGCGGTGTTTTCAGGGGATACGTGCGTACCGGTCTGATGGTGTTCCTGCCGCGGAACATTTCGGAGGCATTGGGGACATGTGTGATGCAGGTTTGGTGGGGCACGCCGGGCCTGCCGGATGTTGTGTTTGGTACTCGAGCCCTCGTGGTTGTGGGAGAGGACGCTGGCGGAGAGGCGGCTCTGCTGGGTTTGTGAGTGGCGCGCATCCCCGCGGATGTGTTACCCGTGGTTGTGTTCCGTGGGCAGGCGGTGTATGTGCCGGGGTGGGTGGAGAGCATGTGTGATGAGCGTGCAATGCTTATTTCGCTGCTGGTGATGTGGGGCTGGATTGGCGCCGTTTGTTGTCTCAGGCCGCCCTGGTGGGGTTCGGTGCTGCTCGGGCTGGGCTTTTTCCTTGCAGGAAGCGTGTGTTTTTCCTTTGTGTGGTGGATGGAAGGACGGCGGTGGCGGCGGGGGTGCGGAGCCCGCCCGGCCTCCGTCTCGTCCGACGTTGCTGTGCCGGAGGTGAAGGAACGTGAAGCTGGCCGAAGCTCTGCTTGAGCGGAAGGATCTTCTGAAGCGCCTGGTTGCCGACGCCAAGGTGCAGGAGGGAGACCGTCCGGCCCAGGACCCGGAGGAGCTGCTTTCCGAGGCGGAGGGCCTGTGCCGGCGCTTGAACCTGAAGGATCTGATGGTGGCCATCACCCGGGCCAATTCACGGGTGTGCCTGTCCGATGGGCGCACGCTGACGGAGGCCATAGCGGAGAGGGACCTCTGAAGCTGTGGCACGGCTTCCTGACGGCGTTGGCGGAGGCCGCCGTGCCCTCTCCCGGGACCGAGTTCGGGCTGGGCCGCCAGGAGATCAAGTACGTCCCGACCGTGGACGTGGCCGCCTTGAGGAAGCGTGCCGATGAAGTGGCGAAGGCCTGCCCGAGCTCGACGTGCAGGTCCAGGCCGTAAACTGGCAGGCCGAGCTAGGTTTGCTCGTTTCCCACTGCTGAGGGCTCGGCCTTCTCCTGGGGGGCCTTGTTTCCGGGATGGTCTGGTAGCGGCTGTGGGAGGTCCTACTTCCGTCAAGGCGCACCGGGCAATGCGCACTACCTTGCGCTGGCGGTGGAGATGGGTGCGGGACCGGGGGATCGCCTTTCCGGTCCTGCTTTTTTGATTTTGGGAATAGCAAAGAAATGCTCATGAGCCGGCAGGACTGGAGGGGGACACAGATGAGTATGTCTGCGCCTACGCGCGGCCAGAGGACGTGCCTCCTGACCAGCCCCAGACTGCAGGAGGTGCAAGGTGGCTGGGTGCGCTCGTTTTGCCTCAAGTTCAACGAGCGGCGGAGGACTCCTCTGATAACGGGTGCGATGCTGGGCATTATGACAGCGCAGTACGGACGGGTCCTGAAGCGCACCTGATGATCGGAACACGAGCACGTTTCCGGCGTCTATCAAACCTGGATACCGCGGTGGGGAGGGGTTGCTTGTAAGCGCAAGGTTGCGGGCATTGGGTGTCGCAGCTATGGTTATTGTTGGGCTTGTAGTTTTTGCCGGGTCCGGAGCCATGGCGGAAGAAGGTATCAGGCTTGTGGTTGACGGGCGGGAGATCCTGCCCGATGTGGCTCCGCGGCTGATCGACGGTCGCGTGATGGTGCCGTTGAGGTGGGTGGCAGAGGCGCTGGGGGCTCGAGTTGAGTGGGATGAAACCACGCGCACTGTGATAGTTGCAAGCCAGCAGTCCAAGAGCGCCGTTGTGGATGCTGCTGAGCGCAGGGCGGTGATGCTGGAGAGGGGCCTTCGGCTCGAGAGCCCGGCATGGGTGCGCACACCTGGGCGAGAGCTGTCAAAGGAGCGCAACGGCGCGTTGCAGTTTGCTTTGCTCTCGCCCGAACTGCGTGCCAGGTGCAGGTCTGCTTTCGAGCGTTGCGGCTGGGTCACCGGGGTGTCTAGCCCGTGGGTGGAGTCCTATGCGGTGACGTGCGTGGGACAAAGGATGGGATCTATACTTACGAAATCAGGTTCCGGATGGTGGCTTCAACGGGCTATGCTGCGGAGTACAGCGCAAGGGTAGTCGTAACCGAGTGGGATGACGAGGTAGCAGGCTGCAGGAAATGGCTAGTTTCAGAGGTGAACTATCCCTACGAAGGTGCGTACCTCCCACAGTAGCCTTGTGTTACGGGGCGGGGTAAGGCTTGCCCCGTGTGGGCGAGCGCACAAGAGTGCACAAGTCAGGCAGGACGTTGCTTTCCCTCGTGCGGCAACCTTGTGGCAGCGTCAACATGCTTCATGCCTACGACTGTGAACCTGCATAAGAGCACTGCGAAGGAGTGGATTGCGATGATTGCTACAACCCCGAGGCTCCGGAAGATGACGCTCCTGTGTGCTGTTATTGCGCTTGCGGTGGTTTCGGCCCTCACTCTCACAAGGGCAAACAGGACAATGCAGCCTCCTGTGGTGAGGCTGGCAGCTTACGACGGCTGCTCCTTCACTGTCCCGAGGGTATGGCAGGTATCGGAGGAAAACGGGGAGCTGGTGTTCAGAGCTGGCGGGAAAGTAGTCGGCGGGCTTGTGAAGGTTGGGTGTTATCCAGACGGAGGAGCCAAGTCAGCCGGCGTCCTGTTGCCCGTGCCAAATCATTCGCAGACACTCGAGCAGAGGGAGCTGGGCGGTTTTTCCCACAGGACGTACTACGCAAGAGTCGCCCGAACGCAACCTGCGGCATCTGGAGATACTTCTGAAGTTAGGCAGGACCACGTGTTCATTCTGCTCCCAGAGAAGAACGCTGCTTACGACTTTTGGTTCGACCCTGCAGTGGTCACCGATGCTGAAATGCTCGGAACTGCGAAGAGCTTTGATGAGTCTCTTTCGAAGGTGGGCACAACAGTACCCGAGGGAGAGTCACTTGCAGCACTTATTGAGCGGAAGCTTGATGCGATTATAGCCATGCAAAAGTCGAATGAATCGGAACACAACAAGAACGCGTTTAAGGAAAATACGCTTCTGGAGATCGCGAAGTACGGGGAGCCGGCGCTCGCCTACATGCTTGACCAATTTGCCAAAGGTAACGGCAAAGGTGAGCGGGGCGACCTGATGGCAGAGGCCTGTATACGGATCCTTGGCCCCAGGAATAACGTGCCGAAGGGCTGGAAGAGCGGGGAAGAATGGTATTCGAAGCTGAAGCCCCTTGAGACTACGCCGCTTCCGCCGGCGAACAGGCCTTCAGGAAATACCGTTGAGGCCCTGGTGGATGCGGCAGCTCTGGAGCACTATAAGGGATACCACCCCAATGGGGTAGTGCTAGTGGCCTCGCACGTTTTTGACAAGCATGAAGAGGGCGATGTGCTTACCATATGGGCCACTGTGTTCTACTCGGAGTATGTGCTCTATGGGCGCGAGAAGCTCGTTCAGAACACTGGTGGCGTGGTACCGGCTGCCATAAAGTACCGCAGGCTGGGTGATGGTAGTTACGCGCTTTCCCAGTACGTTGAGGCGAGGGACGGTGCTTTGTTCGAGCCTTCGATAAGGGAGTTCTGCAGGCCAAAGCCCGGTGTGGCAGACGAGATGCTGAAACATTACATGAACTATAACGACCTGATTGAGAAGATGCGCCGGAACCTTGTAAGGTACCTGCAAGCAAATGGGCTGAGTGGCGTATACCTCGAGACACCGGGCAGGGAGAGGATTTCGTTGACCTAAAGCCAGTTACCAGGGTGTTGAACGGGCATCCGGTTGAGAACAAATGCCGTAGCTGGTTGGTCAAAACTGGAGGAGCAACAAGAATACGACGTTGTAAGGGTGAGGAGGTTTATGGAGAGGTTCAGTAGGAAAGTTCGTGACCGCGAAGAAGTCCATAACGGTTACGGGGTCTGCAAAGAGAGATCAGATCTGACCTGATCGTGTGGCGCGCGTCCTTCTCAAGGCGTGGTCAGCACCTGACGAGGGCGTACGCACCGCTGAAGCAGGACATGGCGGTGGTGAAGAATTACCTCATCCAGAAGGGCGTGAGCGAAAACGAAATAGTGTACCTGCCGGTTACTACCGAGACGATTTACGCCAGCGACCCCAAGACGGGCATGATTACCAGGGATATATCTGGCTACGTGCTGCGGCAGAGCATAGAGATCCGGTCGAAGGAAGTGGACAAGGTAACGGCGATATCCAGAGAATCAACAGAGCTCATAGAGAAGGGCATTGAGTTTGAGTCTTACCCGCCTCAGTACTACTACACGAAGTTGAACGAGCTGAAGATCGACAGGCTTGCTGAGGCGGCGAAGGACGCCGTGAACAGGGCACAAAAAATTGCTGCTTCAACCGGTGCAAAGATCGGCCATCTGAGGTCTACCAAGATGGGGGTGTTCCAGATAACGCCGAAGAATTCCACAGAGGTATCGGATTACGGCATCAACGACACGTCGTCCCTGGAGAAAGAGATCACTGCTGTGGTGGACGCGGAATTTGCGCTTCAATGATTTGCAGGAGCAGATCTGAGCGCTGTTGGGATCTCCCGGGGGAGTTTGATTTGCCATGTCTGGGCTGAAACGAAGAATGTGCGCGGGGGCAGGCGTTGTTTTGCTGTTCACAGCGGTTGTCCTGTGTTGCGCAGTATACCAGGCGACAAGGGCAAGGTTGGGAGTGGAAGAGCTGCGCCGCAGAGTTTCTGAACTCCAAAGCGAGGTCAGGGCCCTCAGGGAAGAGCTGGGCGCTGAGGTGGCCAGGTTCAGGAGGTTAGAGCAGCAGCTGGGCCCGGTTAAGCAGGAGATAAACAAGAGGTTCGAGCGCGATTCGCGGGGTGAGACACCGGACGTGGTGATGAGGCGCTATCTTGAGGCGCACCGGAGGAAGGAGTGGGCGAAGGCGTTCGCGTGTCTTGGTTCCGTTCCGGATGAAATCGACCTCGAGTTATACGTGTGGGAGATGGAGCGGGCTGACGATGAATTGTTGGGGTACGGTGTTGAGGGGTACGAGCTGGTGGACAGCGAGCACGCAGTGGTGTACGTGACGCACAAGTTCAGGTACCGGTCAACCGGTCAGGTGCTCGCCTTTGAGCGGGAGCCCTGGTCCTGCGTGAAAGAAAACGGCGTGTGGGAGGTGAGGTGGCTGCCCAGGCAGTGACCCCGGGCAATTCCAGCAACTGGCGCTGTTGGAGCAACAGTTGTACCCCCGAGGGGAGTTGTTCTCTTCCTGATGAATGCGATGGGGCCTGACGTCGGAAGGAGGTGCGCAGAGCTGGAGCGGGTTATCATTCACGCAAGGAGTCACTTCACAGCTTGCGCCTTGGTAACGTTGGCCCTCCTTGTTTACGGCTGTACTGGTATTGTCAGAACCGATGCCACGCTGACGCTGGGCGACATTGCTGGAGAGACGACGGTGGTGGAGTGGGAGCTGCTGACGCGCTTCGGTGAGCGAGTTTCCCAAAGAAGGGTGGCCAACCCGCGGATCCTGGCATGCCTGCTCGGGTATCTGAAGGAGGCCAAGGCGGCAGGGCTGCCCGGAAAAGAAAACTGGGCGGAGTACAACCTGTCTTTCGAACTCCGGGGTGGCCGGAAGGTGCGGCTGAGGTACCTGGTGCGTGACCTCTCCCGTTGCGACCCCGGCTATCTCGAGTTTCCTCAGGGCTGGTACGAGGTGCCGGGGCAGTTCAACATCCTGATGGAGGCCCTGACGGAGTACCCTGGCGGATCTGAAGACGTGGATCCCCAGGACGAGGCATTCCTCCGGCGGTACGGGTGGACTCCGGCTTTTCGCATCAACACGCTGACTGTCACCCTGCCTGCGGAGTTCCGGCACCGGGCGGGGGAATATCCCGTGGTCCTCTACTGGGCCTACAACAACGAGCTCAACCGGGACGTGGGGTTGGACCTCACTCCTGCCCTGGGCCGGGTGGTGGAGGTCCGGATGTACAAGGTGGCGGAGGCCTTGCCCGAGTTCATGGGCCCGCGGCGGGAGGCGGGGCGGGCTGTTATCGTCCGGTACCGGGGCGAGATTGTTGGAGCCTGGCTGGATGCTGGCCGCCACTGGGGTTTTGCCTGTTCGCTAAGGGGGCGGTCGTTCGAAGAGGTGACTGGGGAGACTTGGGAGGAGTGGATTCCGCTCCTCATCGATCCTGAGCACCCTGTGGAGAAGGAACTGTCGCGGCTCTCGCCCGATGGTTTGATCAGGAGGTACTTTCAGGCAGTGAACGCGGGCGACCATGCAGGGGCGCACGCCTGCGAGAGCCGCCGTGCCCTGGCTGGGTATCTCTTTCGGAACATGGACAACCGCAGCCTGTACAACTCAGGTTACCCGAGGGAAGGTAATATCGCAGGTTTCAGGGTGATCAGCGTAGCAAGAGCGAAGCATCTGGAGTCCGGGCTTCCAGCTGGCACTCAGTGCTACCAAGTGGTGGTGGACGTGGAGCCTAAGGAGCCAATCGCGTACGACAGCAGACGGCAGCAGTTCTTCATCGAAGTGCGCCGTGAGACGGATGCTACCGGGTGGCGTATCGAGTGCATAGGGACAGGGCCTTGAGTTAGCAGAAAAGCAGGGTCCGGGTCACCGTCCTGGACGGGCGGGGTGGTTGTATAGTGGGCGGATGTCGACGTAGCCTGCTCTTTTGGCGGTATTAACTTTGTCCCCCGGGCTTTGGCTCTGGGGACGAAGTCAAAGTGCAGAGACAGCTAGTAACTCCGGCTTTATCTGCTCTCTGCTGTCAGGAGGTTAGATCCTCCCCGATAAATTTGCACTTTTCTTCTGCCCAGATGGGGCTTACCCGACGGCCGCTTTACAGTCCCGTATGTATCCGTAAGAGGAGGTCGACCTCCTTTTTGAGCCATTGCGCGTAATCCGGTAAACGGTATAAACTCCATCTAGTTTCGTTATCTGGGTTCTGGACAGCTAAATAAGCGTCGTTTGCATTGCGTGGATCTGTATAGACGATCAGGTCCTTGTGGGCTGTATCGTTCATTCCCTGCATCGGATGATATGGCTTATAAATGAGATGAACGAAGCAAAAAGGTTTCCTCAGTTTAGCTCCGGTTTCTAGGACTGTGTCGAGTTCTTTCGACTCTACTTGCCTGGTTTCCGGTTCTATGCCAGCACCACCCCTCGAGGCTACCCACAATAAGCGTTGAATGTCTGATACAATTCCGAAACCGCTGAACTGGAATGGAGTACCAAAAGAGAAAACGTCATTGCCTCGTTTTACAACGACTTGAATGAGTTTCTTGTCGTTCAAACTTTGGGAGGTGTCCTCTAGTTGTCTGTCATCTGGTAGGATTATCTCCCTGTAGTCAGGCATGCCTTCAAGCAGCCGATTGACAGAGTTGCTTTTACCCTCAAGAGTAAAGGTGGCTCCCCAGTAATCTCGAGACTCGAACGTCTCGTTACCAAACACCCAATAGTCAAGGTCATGGACGATGCGGTGAGCTAGTATCAGCAACTGAACGTCCTTCTTCTCGTAAGCAAGTTGCAGTGTTCGAGAAAATGTTTCCAAGTCAGCCTTCAAGTCCTTTGATCCAACTTTTTCTGCTGTCTCCCGAGCACGGGCAACAAGGTTCATCTCACCCTCGCCGCTCACGTACTCCTTAACTCTTCTTTCCCACAGATACTCTTTCGAACTTGAAGCCCACGTTGAATTATCCGTAAATCGCCTATGGTGACCTGAAGCAACCAGATCGTTTAGCTGGAAATGGGCCTGCCGGACGAAGCTGTTTACGCTCTGCAAGTCTTCTGGGCTGACGCCCGAAAGTACCCTCGCTGCTGCTTCTGCTTGCTTGTCTATGTAAGCGCGACCTGGATCAATGTTTACAATAGTTCCGTTTGGCAATCTTCTCTCTACAGTGTAATAGGGCTTATTAGTGAGCAGCCACTTAATGCGATAGGAGAGGGGAGCGTTACCCGGATAGCCTATTCTTAGTCCCAGCACACATAGAGCAACCAGCCCGATAGCTACCACAGTAACACCGAGAACTGTTATCAGGGTCATGGTTGTTTTCTGCCTGCGTCCCACGGAAGTTACCTCCTCCGTATTGCGCACTGCTCGGTGCATTCTACAACAACTTGCCTAGTGAGGTCTGTCCTTTTTCGTCCCCATGTAATTACCATCGGATTAACCCCCGGATTAACCCCCGGATTTTAGACATTACACCTTGATTGGTAGCAATCTCGCAGGTTAGCCTGGAACGTTTTGTAGAACTCCTCGGGTGCCATATAATTGATGCTCGAGTGTATTCGCCTCTTATTGTAGAATTCCGTGAACTCTGCCACAGCCTGGTACGCTTCTCCGTGAACGTTTCGAACTCCTGCCCAGCCAGGCATTCATCCTCAAGTATTCGATGAAACGCCTCTATGTGAGCGTTCTTGTTTGGCGTCCTGCACGGTATCCTCTCATGCTCGACGCCGTAGTGCTCGCACGCAGCCTCGAATACGCCGGCTATGAACCTGTGGTCCGTTATCCGTCCTCAACACCGCCTTTGACACATTGCCGCCCAATTGCCTGTTCCACAGGGCATGGCCTAATGCTGCGGCTCGTCCTCCGCAGTCGCCGAAAGCCCGATGTGATTGTAGACCACCGACCGGTCACACACATTTAATGACGACAGCACGAAGAAGAACCGCTTCTCTCCCTGTATGTAGCCATATTTCACGTCTGCCTGCTACAACTGGTTCGGCCCGGTCACTTCTAGGTTCCTTGCCAATCTCTTTGGTATTTACGCCTTATCTTTCGCTGTGGCCTCAACAGCTGTAGTTCCTTGCATAGCCTGTAAACCTTCTTCTTGTTGATTACCAGGCCGTATTTCCTCCGCAAGCAGACCGTAAGTTTCAGGTAGCCGTACGAGTACCCTTCGCTCTCGATCAGCTCGCAAAGCCATTCCTTGACCTGTTCATCGCTTACGATCGCCCCATCAACCCTGTAGCATATCCCAGGCCTATGGCCATCCTGAATCCACTTGTCCGCTAGCTCTAACTTTTCTACCAACTGCGCTCCGTTTTTTTACCAAATCCCTGAGAATGGCGATCTCCAGGCCTTTTTCGCCTAACGACCTCTTCAGCCGCTCATTCTCGGTAGCAAAGCCCTGTACTCCGCCGATTCCCGGCCCTCTACACCACGCCTTGCATTATCAAATGCTCCTTCGCCCAACGCGCTCCCGGTCTCGAGCACTTCCCTCACGATCTGCAGCTTGGTAGCCACTGCCCCCTCATCTCAATCTACCAACCTTAAAGCATCTTGTCCAAATCAGTTAGGGGGCTAAAAAGCAAAAAGATCACGGATGAGCAGATAGCCTTCGAGAAGGCAAGGGCAAGAGAGAACCAGCTTATCTCCGTGTACCGGAACTTGAGGCGTGGATTGGCGTACCTTGTGGTTGCTCTGCCCGTGTGGCTGTACCACTGGAAGTATGTGCGGCTTGAGGGCTAAAGCTGAAGCGACTGCAAGTGCAGTCCTGGGTGCGGAACTCTGCCGCGGACCGTGGGGCAGATCTGCTGGTATTGACGCTGCGGTGGTTCCTACAGGGGTAGTGAACCGAATGAGGAACATGAGCAATCAGCTGCTCCTGCAGGCCTGCAGCAACATCAGCCAGTAGTATTACCGAGTGCTTGATTATCAACTGCCGGACGCTGCATAGGGCAAAGCCCTCTTGCGTGTGAAAGATGCGGTGCTTGCCAGGAGGCACTACGGCTCGGGAGACTCAGCGAAGGCCGTCAAAAGCGTGGCGCGCGATGGACTTGCAGCACGGGCAGGAACAGAACTCGCGCGTTGAGAAAAGCGCCGGCAGAAGGGCAGAGAGGCAAGAGTTGTAGGGCTGGGACTTTCAGGAGTTCCAGCCATTGTGCATGTCGTTTTCACAGAGTTCTTAATTAAAAGAGAAGGCTCGGCCCATGGGATGACTGCGGGCAGAACGTGAGAGCCCCGAGATACGGGTTGTTCCGATATCATTTGTTATTGCCAGGGGAGTGGCCTGCTGGCGCTGGAGCTTGCAGCTTGGGCTGCATTGTTGATCGTCTCCTGGTAACAGGAGAAAGGAGGTGCAGCGCGGCGGCCATTTTGGCAAGGCCACCGCGCTACTCCGAGATGTTCGAAACAAAGGTAGTGCCGATTCCGGTGCTTACAGAAGAACTTCGCAGAGACCGTCTTATGGGGCGCCAATTTAAGTCCAACAACAATATCGTGTATTCTTGCAAATACATACCATGTAGTCTGGTACCCGAAATACCGGCGTCCCGTCCCGAAAGATGGGGTGGACGTGTAGCTCAAAGAGATCTTCTTTGAAGTGGCACGGGAGAGAAGGGCCGAAATTATTGAATTGGAGGTAATGCCAGACCACGTCCACCTGCTGGTGGAAGTGGCCCCCAGTTCGGTATTCACCGACTTGTGAAGCTCATGAAAGGCTGCTCCTCCCGCATCCTCCGGTAGAATTTCCCGTGGCTCAGGTCGACGCTACCGACCCTCTGGACTAATAGCTACTTCGTAGCAACGGTTGGGGGTGCCCCTGCAGCCCTACGCGAATACGTCGAGCAGCAGAAATGCGTCTGAGACACCTAGTTTCGTGTGTGAGATCCCCCTCCAGGTCTCGCCCACTCAGGAGAAGACTTTGCTGGCCGGGTTGGAGGCGGCTCGCCAGCCCTACGACGCCTGCTTTGGGAAACCGTGAAGCGGGTACAGCTGATCAGCAGTCCAGACTGTGGCAAAAAACCTGGAAAGTAGAGGACAAAGACCTAAGAAACGCTCTCATCCGGGAAGCTTGCTCCAAATACGGTTTTACAGATGCCGCGTTGCAGCACTGTGCTGTAGAAATACGGCGCTCCTGCTGGATAAGAGATCACGTGGGCGTCCACGTTGCCCAGAAACTAGGTAGCAGGGCCTTCCGCGCCGCTAGAAAAGTGCTCTTCGGACAGGCCCGCAGGGTGCGTTTCAAAGGCAAAAACCAGATGGACGCCGTAGAGGGCAAGAGCAACAAGGCTGGTATCCGGTGGCGGAATGGCTGTGTGGTTTGGAAGGGCCTTGTTCTACCAGCCGTCATCGACCCCGAGGATCCGGTAGTCCGTCACGCCCTCTCCTGCCGGGTCAAGTACGTCCGCCTGGTGAGGCGCAAGGTAAACGTGCGCAACAGGTTTTACGCCCAGCTCATCTGCGAGGGCACGCCCTACCAGAAACCCGAAAATGCCATGGGAGAAGGTGTTGTCGGCACTGATGCTGGTCCGTCCACTATTGCCCCGGTCAACGGTACGGAGGCGCGCCTGGATCGCTTTTGCGAGGAGCTTGCAGAGAAAGAAGCGGAAATACGCGGGCTTCAGCGTAAGCTCGACCGCTCCCGCAGGGCTAACAACCGCAAAAGTTACAACCCCGACGGGACGGTAAAGAAAGGGCTGAAGCATGTGGAAGAAGAGCAGGACGTACCTCAAGACCCAGGCCCGCCTAGCAGAAATATGGCCGCAGGCTGGCTGCTCGCCGCAGGAGCCTTATCGGCAGGATGGTGAACGAGACCCTGCGCATGGGTAACGTGTTCAAGTTCGAGAATCTTTATTACCGTGCCCTGCAGAGGATATCCGGCAAATCTGTCAACACCCGGGCGCTGGGGAAGTACTTCCAGGAACTTGTTCGCAAGGCTAAGAGTGCTGGCGGGATGGTTCTGGAGTTTCTCACCCAGCTTAAGCCGTGGGGGGCTAAGTTCCTTGCCGCGGGCAAAGCTGGGAGTTCCTGTGGGAGAGCAGAGCTGGATCTGGCGTGCATGGCGCCGAAAATAATAAGCATGTTGAAGCGTTCTTTTCGGGGCTATCGCAATTTCGTAAACGTTGCAGTCAAGCTCCCGACACCACTTTGGATTTAGACCAGTTCTACCTCGTACCTACCGGGGTAGAGCGTAGTTGTCTTTACAAATGTAGGTCAAGTACTCGAGTTTGATCCAGCCATGCTTCGAGGCAAGGTCACGAAGAATATCGGTAAGAGCTCGATCATGCCCGATAGTGCGCATAGCGGCCTTGGAGAGGCAACAGGGTGAAGGTTTTGGCCGAGTGGCGTCGTAATTTTAGAGTGGAACGGGCCGAGGCATTATGCGCAGGAGGTTATTAGGTTTCGAGGTCCGGTTCGATGGACCGTCAAAGTTCTTGCTGGATGTTTGATGGCGAGATCGTTAGATTGGCACAGAGATGTGGGCTGCGGAAAGGGCTACCGGTTCGATGTCATTTGTCCTTCTTTAACATCCCGGCAGCCGGAAGAGTTTTCAGGGGAAGAACTGCCTTTAATAACGGCCTGGCCGTCGAGAAGATGAAGCCAGTCCACGGTGGTTAGGAGAATGAAGCTACTGCGGACAAGGGTGTGTAAATGGAGAGCACCGGCCGGCAGGCCTAATCGAAGACCTACGGTGAAATGTCAATGACCAAATAGTGTGAAATGGTGTTTATCGATCCTTGACAAGGGAATAACCAACCTGGGCCGGTTACAAACGAGTTAACCAGCAGCAATCCATGGCATTAGGTT
>DUMF01000009.1 GCA_012840015.1 Bacillota bacterium | reverse complement strand
GGTGGCCACTAAGTATCCCGCCATATCAGAAGCGCATTTCCGCCGGATTGGATGGCCGGTACAAATCATAAAGCTACACGGTGCGGTGGAGCTCGCTCCGTCGGTGGGTCTGGCAGATGCCGTGGTGGACGTTGTCGTTACAGGGAAGACTTTAAAGGAGGCTGGGTTGGCTGAAGTTTGTGAGATCGCTTCATGTTCCGCGAGATTAATAGCCAACCGCGCGAGCTTCCGGACCAAGTCGGCGGAAATGTTAGGCCTATTGGACGCTCTCAGGAATCAGATTAGAGCTGCTGCGGGAGGAGTGCGAGATGGAAGTAATCAGTGCGCCAGAGTTCATTAGGAGGGTCTGCAGCAGCCGGCAACCCACGTGGGTTCAAATAGGTGAGACGGTGAAACGGATTATCGCTGCTGTCAAAGAGAAGGGTGATGCAGCGGTTCTACAGTTCGAGGCGGAATTCGGTTTCGCTCCTAAGTGGCTCCGGGTCCCTGCCGATGAGATTAAAGGGGCCGCCTCCAGAGTCCCCGCGGAATTGAGGAAGGCGTTGCGTATTGCTGCCGAACGGATCAGAGAGTATCACGAGAGCTTGCCTGTACCTCGCAGTTGCGATGTAAAGGTGGGGGAGGGGCGGATCCGTTTCACGGTTGAACCGCTGGAAAAAGTGGGTGTGTATGTGCCCGGGGGGCGAGCTTCATACCCATCAACCATGCTGATGACCGCAATTCCCGCCCGGGTGGCAGGAGTGAAAGAGATCGTAGTGTGCACACCTCCAGGTCCAGATGGGATACCAGCGGCGGCTACTTTGGCTGCAGCGGTGGAGTGCGGAGTAGATTCCATATTCTGTTGTGGGGGCGCGCAGGCCATCGCGGCAATGGCATATGGGACAGAAACCATTCCCAAAGTGAATAAGATTGTCGGACCAGGCAATGCTTTCGTGACCGCGGCCAAAAAAGAGGTTTACGGGGTGGTGGACATAGACGGCCTTGCGGGGCCAAGCGAGCTAATGGTGGCTATCGGGAACGTGGGAGATCGGGTACTTGGTTGGGCTCTCGAGGACTTGAGAGCGCAAGCAGAGCATGATCCCCAGGCCGTTTGCGTGGCGGTGACTACCAGCCACGCGATCGCGGAGAAGCTTTCAGAGCTATCTGGAGATGTAAACGGATACATCGTCTTTTGCGAGACCGGCTGGACCCAAGGGTTAGAGGTGATCGAGCACTTTGCACCGGAACATCTCGAGCTTTTAGGTGAAGATGCGAAGCACTTGGCGGGCAAGGTAAGATCGGCTGGCGCTGTTTTAGTGGGACCATTCAGCCCTGTAGCGGCCGGTGACTATATGGCCGGTCCTAGCCACGTGCTGCCCACCGGGGGGTCGGCTCGCAGTTTTTCCGGGCTTTGGACGGGATCGTTTCTCAGGTCTCACAGCGTCATGGAGCTGACGCGGCAGGAACTGGGCCAGCTCCTGGGGGTCGGGGAGACGCTGGCTGTGGCAGAAGGATTGAGGGCGCACGCTCGATCGTTCACTGTACGGAGAGATAGTTCACGGGGGGATGGTTTGTGAAACGTTCCACCTTGGAGACCGAGGTGTCTGTCGAAGTTTCGATTTATGGTACTGGCAGGGCTGACGTTAATACAGGTATTGCGTTCCTGGATCACCTTTTAAGGACACTTGCCTGCCATTCTTTGATAGACGTGAGAATAGCAGCCCGTGCAGTTCAAGCTGGGGCGCGGAGCTTGGACGAAGCTCACCACATTGCGGAGGATGTCGGAATATGCCTGGGCCAGGCGATATCTGAAGCGATGTCGAACGCGCTCAATTTCCCGGGAAATAATTGGCGAATCCGGAGGTTTGGGCATGCTTTGGTGCCGATGGATGACGCCTTGGTCTTCGCTGCCGTAGACATTGGTGGTCGGGCTTATTTTGCCCAGGATTTAGGTCTGGAAGGTATCCGAGAAGGAGAGTTTCAGTTAGACTGGGCCATTGAGTTTCTGCGATCGTTTGCTGCAAATATGCTGATCAACCTGCACGTTATGAAATTCAGAGGTAAAGACCCTCATCACACCATAGAGGCCGCATTCAAAGCGGTCGGCCTGGCGCTTCGGGATGCCCTCGATGAGGATCCGCGCAGGCGGGAAGTACCATCCACGAAAGGCTTGATTTGAATGGTCGTCGGAATCATCGATTACGGAGCAGGCAATATCTTCAGCGTGGAGCAAGCGCTGCGCGATTTAGGTGCTGTCCCCGAAATCGTTTCCGGATTGACAAACCTGAACGACAAGGACGCGCTGGTGCTGCCCGGGGTGGGAGCTTTCAGATTCGCTATGGAGAGTCTGAGTGCGGCACATCTCGACGAAGGATTGCGGGAGTGGGTCCGGTTGGGTCGACCCCTGCTGGGAATCTGCCTTGGCATGCAGCTCCTGTTCGATTCCAGCGAGGAAGGTGAGGGTGTTGCAGGGCTCGGCCTTCTGCACGGCAGCGTGAGGCGTTTTCCCCGCGAATCCACGCCTACCGTGCCGCACATGGGCTGGAACATGGTTCACTTCAAAAAGGGAAGCAGGCTCGGAACGGAGGATAAATACTTTTATTTCGCCCATTCCTATTTCTGTAACCCGGAGAGCGATGAGATAGTTGCGGGTGTCACGTACCATGGGGTCTCATTCCCTTCCATTGTAGAGGTACCCGGCAGGAGGCTGTTTGGCGTTCAGTTCCACCCGGAAAAGAGCGGGCCTGACGGGCTCGAGCTACTGAAAGCTTTCCTGAGGGAGGCATCTTATCAATGTTAATCATCCCTGCCATAGACCTCATGAATGGCAAATGTGTCCGCCTTACGCGGGGCAAACGGGGTACGGAAACGACTTATAGCCATAATCCGGCGGTCATTGCAAGGATGTGGGAAGAAATGGGAGCCAAGAGACTTCACGTGGTGGACCTCGATGCTGCCATGACGGGTAGGGCTTCAATACAAAACCAGAAAGCCGTTGAGAGCATTCTGAAAGCGGTGCATATACCCGTTCAGCTAGGTGGCGGTATCCGGGGGGTGGAAGAGGCCCGAAAAGCTTTAAACACAGGCGTGCAATGGGTTATCGTAGGGACCGTGGCCCTTGCCAATAGGCAATTGGTGAGTCGCTTCGTGGAAGAGTTAGACGGACGCCTTTTGGTTTCTATAGATTCCCGTGACGGCCATCTGGTGGCTTCGGGCTGGACTAAAGACGTATACCTTGACCCATTGGAATTTGCGCTCGATATGTGGTCTATGGGAGTGAGAACCCTGGTTTACACGAGCACCAACAGGGATGGTACCCTTGAAGGGCCAGACCTTCCCGGCTTGCAACGCCTTTTGCGGTCTGGCGCTTCTTTTATAGCTGCCGGGGGCATCGGAAATCTCGAAGACATCAGGCGGCTGAAAGCGCTGGAGCCGATGGGGCTGGTGGGAGCCATAGTGGGAAAGGCTCTCTATGCCGGAAGGTTGGACTTTCGAGAGGCGCAGGAGGTGGCAGAGGGAGGGGGAGCATGATCTCTGCTCTTGCCAAGAGGCTGATAGCTTGCTTGGACGTCAAGAACGGTAAAGTCGTAAAGGGAGTAAATTTCCGCGACCTCAGGGAAGCAGGTGATCCCGTGAGTGCGGGCCGCGCCTATTCACTTGCAGGAGTAGACGAGCTGGTGTTCTTGGATATAACCGCCTCTCTCGAGGGCAGATCGACGGTCGTTGATTTGGTTCGGCGCACTGCCGCGAACGTCTTTATTCCCTTCACCGTAGGAGGCGGGATTCGCACGATGGCTCAAGTGAGAGAGATTCTCCATGCTGGGGCGGATAAGATCGCCATCAATACGGCGGCGATTCAAAACCCGGGACTACTGACAGAAGCTGCGGACAAATACGGTAGCCAATGCGTGGTGCTTGCCATCGATGCGAAAAAACGGGGTGGCGGCTGGGAGGTTTTCTCCCATGGAGGGCACATGCCCACCGGGCTCGACGCGGTAGAATGGGCGATACGAGGGGAATTGGCTGGTGCAGGAGAAATCCTGCTGACCAGCATGGACGGGGACGGTACGGGAGAAGGTTATGATCTAGAACTGATATCCGCTGTAAGTTCTGCAGTAGGCGTACCCGTGATCGCATCGGGGGGAGCGGGAAGGCCAGAACACCTTCTGGAAGCACTGCAGGCCGGGGCTTCGGCGGTGCTGCTGGCGTCGGTGCTGCATTATGGTAAATACACCGTGGAGGAGCTAAAAGGGTATCTGCGGGAACACGGGGTGAGAGTGCGGTCATGAAGCTTTGGCCCGTAGTGGTGCAGGATGTAGAAAATGGTCAGGTGCTCATGCTCGCGTATGCTAATCAAGAGGCCTTGGCGCTTACTTTGAAAACCGGCCAAGGTTGGTACTGGAGTAGGAGTCGGCGCAAGCTGTGGCGCAAGGGGGAAACTTCCGGCCACACCCAACGCGTCGTAAGCGTGAAAGCTGATTGCGATTCAGACGCCCTCCTTTACCTCGTGCAACAAAGCGGGCCTGCCTGCCATACTGGGCGACGCAGCTGCTTCTACAAAGAGGTCGCCGATGCGAGCTCGATGGTCAGTGATGATACGCAGTTCGATCTGGACGAGCTTTTCGAGGTGATCCGGCAGCGCATTGAGGAGAAACCGGAAGGGTCATACGTTGCCAGTCTCGTGGGGAGGGGCACGAACAGGGTTCTCCAAAAAATCGGCGAAGAGGCTGTGGAAGCCGTTATTGCCTTAAGAGAGTTGGCCTCAAGGCGGGATAGCTCGGCAGAAGATGCTAGGCGATGGGCTATTGCCGAACTAGCGGACTTGTGTTTTCATTGTCTTATCGGGATGGCGCATTTGGGCATACAACCGGTTGAGGTAGTACGAGAACTTGCTGGCAGGAGGAGAACTCGGAAATGAGTTACCCCGGTGACTATCACGTTCACCTGGAACGGGGTCCTTATGTGATGGACTGGCTATGCGAATTCATAGAAGCTGCGAAAAAGGCCGATGTAGCTGAAGTAGGTTTTGCGGAGCACGCATACAGGTTCAGGCAGACTGATGCCATATGGCCCAAAGAGTGGCCGCTAAAACCGGAAACTGATGCCGATGAATATGTAAGTTTGATAGAAGAAGCTAAAAAAGCCGGGCTGCCGGTGAAGCTTGGTGTTGAAGTGGATTTCGTGCCAGGCAAGGAGACTCGCATTTCGGACTTCCTGGAGGACTATCCGTGGGACTACGTCATCGGGTCCGTGCATTTCATCGGGGACTGGGGCTTTGACAGGCCGGATGAGGCCTACCTCTGGAAAAGTGCTAACGTGGAAACGGCATATAAGAAGTACTTCGAGCTTTTTAGAGCGGCCGCTGAAACGCAGCTGTTCCATATCATGGCGCACCCTGATGTGATTAAGGTGTTTGGGTACAAGCCTCCCGGAAGCCTCATAAAGGAATACGAGCGTAGCGCTGCTTCTATGGCTAAAGCCGGGGTGGCTTTCGAAATAAGCACCGCGGGCCTCCGCAAGCCCGTTGGGGAGTATTATCCCAGCCCCGAATTCCTGGACGCGTGTGTAAACGCGGGGCTGGCGACGGTGATAAGCTCCGACGCCCATAAGCCCAGCGACGTCGGGAGAGATTTTAGGGAGGCATATCAATATGCCAGGTCACATGGGGTGATTCGGGTGGCGGTCTTCGCCCAGGGGAATATAATCCAGTCAAATGATATAATATAGTCAAAGCAGGTAACTCCGAGGGGGCGAGTACGATGGTCAATGTTTGCGTAGATAGGGTCGGCATAGATCCCGAGACGCAACAGGCCGTTGTCCTTCTTAAGGACAAAGAGGGTAAAAGGATTTTGCCCATCTGGATCGGACCTGCTGAGGCTTCGGCCATCGCGCTGAGCCTGCAGGGGATAAGCGCTCCCAGACCGTTGACGTGCGATTTATTGAAGGACGTCCTGGACCTGTTTGAGGCTCGAATGATAGCTGCGGTGGTAACGGAGCTGAAGAACGAGACTTTTTATGCAAACATAGTGCTTGATACAGGGCTGAGGAAGGTGGAAGTGGATTCGCGCCCGAGCGATGCCATAGCCTTAGCGCTGAGGACCGGCGCGCCGGTATACGTGGAAGAAGAGGTGCTGAATAAGGCCGGCCTGCCGTTCAGCGATCACACGGTCCAGTGAGCGAAACCAGAATAGCAGATTTACCTCGAGGCCCTGCCGGGCCTCGTTTCTACGTAAACAGGATGTAATCGTATGAGCGAGAGCGGAGTGAAAATCGGTGAGCTGCTTGTCGATCGAGTGCTGTGTGCCCCAATGGCCGGAGTTACCGATTCGGCTTTTCGCCGAATCGTAAGGCGCTTTCACGGTGGTCTACTATTTACCGAAATGTTAAGTGCGAAAGCCCTATTACAGGGTAACCCCAACAGCTTCGAACTGATGCGTTTTGACCCCCAAGAGAAACCCATTTGTGCCCAACTCTTTGGCTCCGTGCCAGAAGAAATGGGGGCTGCCGCGCAATTACTCGAGGAGCAGGGCTTCGATGCAATTGATATCAACATGGGCTGTCCTGTGCCGAAAGTGATGAAGACTGGCGCAGGATGTGCATTGCTCAAGAAACCCAAGCTTGCGGCTGATATCGTAAAGGCAATCAGCTCCAGCGTGCGACTTCCCGTTAGCGTGAAGGTTAGACGCGGTATTCTTCTACATGACCCTCCTCCCGTAGATTTCGCTAGAGGATTGCAGGAGGCGGGCGCTTCGGCCATAACCATCCACGGCCGGAGCTGGTCTCAGGGCTATTCCGGAGAGGTTGACCTCAGTAGCATCGCACGGTTGAAAGAGGCCCTTGACATCCCCGTGATCGGTAACGGAGGGATCATGAGGCCGGCCGATGCCCTGCGTATGATGAGAGAGACGGGCTGCGACGGGGTGATGGTGGCCAGGGGGATGCTGGGCGCACCATGGTTTCCGGGGGAAGTATCCAAGTACCTGCAGGGGCAATCGATCGAGCTAGTCAGAAGCCCGGAAGAGAGGATGAAGGTGGCTGTGGAACACCTCAGGTTGGAGTGCGAGCTAAAAGGAGAAGAACGCGGCGTGCGCGAAATGAGGAAGCATGCCTGTTGGTACATAAAGGGTTTCAAAAATGCGACTGAGATTAGAAACCAGATTATGCAAGTGACGCGATTCGAGCAGATGAAACGGCTGTTGAGCGCCGCTGCCGAACAGTATGAGGGGGTGTCTGGGTGAAGTTTCTTACGATGCCGGTCGTAAACGCCGCTTTGCCGTACTATAATGGCGGCAACGTGGTCGGGATTTTCCTCGATGAGAAGACCGCTGCGACCGTCCAGGCCACGGGCACCGGCGGGTTAGTTCTCATATTGCCCTATGTGGTCGAGAAGGCGCAGCTTTATAGGGTAGGTGTGCTTGCCAGGGTAGAGGCTCTCTGGATAGACAGGGTGTTCGTGAACGGTCCGGGCAACCTCAGCTATGCCTTATTTGCGAAGTTTTCCGGGCGGGGCCGCTATACCGCTACGAGCATAGGCATGCACGAGGGCTTACTGGTGGCTGAAGCCAAGCCACTCGACCTTGACTGGTATAGGGCGAGAGGATATCCGAGCATAGACGGATCGGGTTGGCAGGCGATCGGCGGAGATACCGAGCTGAAAGGCTTGGATGACCTGCCGGTGAGGCTCTACGGTATGGAACTCGATAAGGGTCGTGAGGTCGAAATATGTGGGAACCTGGGCGGTTTGGTTAGCCCCGAGAGCGCACACACCATCGAACACGCCATCATCCGTTCCCTGCACAAATATGCAGTTTGTACGCCGCGCACTCTGGCGGAATGCATCCGAGAAGAAGGACGCGAGCTCCGCGCTTCGCTTGACGCTGGATTCAGGTATCGTAGGCCCGAGATTTTCGGGGTGACTTCCTCTGGGGCCTGCGGCAACCCCCTTACGAATCTGGCACAAATATATTTGATGGAAGAGCTCGCGCACAATCTCAAGAAAGGAGAGCGCTTTGAAGACGGGCTCGAAGATGCCAGACTAAAAACTCTTTCGAGGGTGACTGCCGATCTCGAGATCTCAACTTCGCCTTTGCTTCGTATAGGTCAGGCGCTCAAGCGCGGCATGGCACACGAGGATACCCCCCTGAGTCAGGCGGACCTGAAGAGGATCGTGGCCTGTTTCCCGCCAGGACCCTGGGGATAAGGGGAGTGGTTTCTTGAGGTTCGTGCACTGTGCCGATTTGCACCTGGACAGCCCGTTCGAGTGTCTGTCCGCGACCAACCCCTTCATCGCCGCTACACTTAGGGAAGCGACTTTCAAGGCTTTCGAGAACGTGATAGACTTGGCTATCGCGCGAGAGGCCGATTTCATCTTGATAGCTGGGGACGTCTACGATGGTGCAGACAGAAGCCTTAGGGCTCAACTTCGCTTCCGGGATGGCCTGGCGCGCGCGGCCGAACACGGCATTTGGAGCTTTGTGGTTCATGGAAACCACGATCCCATTTCTGGATGGGAGGCAGGGCTTCACTTTCCTAGAGAGGTAGTTCGTTTTGGCGATAGCGTAGACGTGATCGCCTTTGAACGCAATGGGGAATTGCTGGCCGAGATCCACGGCATCAGCTACAGGACGAGAGATACGAGGGAGAATCTGGCCCTGCTTTTTCGGAGGCGCAGTAGTGAGGTACCGGCGATAGGCCTGTTGCACTGCAACGTTGGAAGACAAGCCGGACACGAGAACTACGCACCCTGTGACTTGAATGACTTGTACCAGACGGGTATGGACTATTGGGCTCTGGGCCATATACATAAGTGCCTCGTCATCAATCAAAGCCACCCATGTATCGCATATCCTGGCACCACTCAGGGCCGTAGCGCGAGGGAAGTCGGGCCCCACGGCTGCTACCTCGTAGAATTAGAGAGCTCAGGCCGAGCCAGTAACGCGTTCGTCGAGGTGGATGGGGTTCGATGGTGGAACGAGAGCGTTGATATCGAGGGTCTCGCTTCGTTGGACGATCTCCTCGAGAGTATGCGTTCCAGGATGGAGAGGCTGAGAATTGACGCTGCCGGCCGCCCTTCTTTGGTCCGTTTTTGCCTGACGGGGCACGGACGCGTCCATCGAATTCTCAGAAGAGAGGATGCTCTGGCGGATATTCTGGAGGAATTGCGGAAAGGCGAACGTGACAGGGAAGACTTCGTTTGGGTTGATGCGCTTTCCGATTCGACAGGCAACGCCATCGAACTAGAGACCTATCGCGATTCCCCTGACTTCATAGGAGAGTTAATGCGCACTATTGCGCGTTTCCGCTCCCTGCCTAATGGGGCCGATGCCCTGCGGGAGTTGATCGCAAAGGACCACGGCACAGAATACTCCAAGGTGCGCAGGTGGCTGTCTGAAGAGACTCTGCTCTCCGCACTGGATAAGGCCGAGGCGATCGCCCTGGACCTTTTGCTGAAGGAGGAAACCCCGTGAAGATAAGGGGCATCTACATAGACGGGTTCGGAGTCTTTCGTGATCTGATTATTTCCGATCTTCCCGATGGCCTCGCACTCTTCTTGGGCCCCAATGAATCAGGCAAGTCAACTCTCATGGAATTCGTGCGCACTGTGCTTTTCGGCCCTGCCCAAGGCCAGGACGCCAACCGTTACCCTCCGTTGCGCGGCGGCACCCATGGTGGGCGGCTTGAAGTAGTCACCGACGATGGCGACTTATATATAGCCCAGCGAATCAATGGTAGACCGAGCCTGAGGAAGGGGAATGGCCCTTCGGAGGTAATAGAGCCTGCCAGCAAGCTGTGCCCGGCTGTGAACCGCCAGATATTCACAAGGGTGTTTGCCATCGGCCTCGACGATATGAGGGGGTTCGAGGTGTTATCCGGATCAGGCCTCGGATTGCTAGCTGCCAGCGCAGGCGTGGATGCTTCTGGCATCGCTGGCGCGCTGGAATACCTGGAAGGAAAAACGAGTGCGCTCCTCAAGCCGAGGAGCAAGAAAGGCGAAATCAACTCCATGCTCGAGAAGCTGGAGCAAATCGAGACGGCTCTCTGCGATGCCAGGACGCAGAGTACAGAGTACGCCCGGCTCCAGCAAAGGCTTGGGGAGCTGCGGGCAACCATCTGTTCTTTGAGGACTTCCATAGAACGCGCCACATCCCGGAGGACGTGGATCGATGCTTTGCAACGAGCGAGACAGGCGTGGATTACGATCCAATCGCTAGCTTTGGCGCAGCAAAGACTAAGTTATGTAAAGGACATCTCCGCCAATATAGCGAGTGAGCACGAAAGCCTCAAGTCCCGTCTTTCTGCTATTCAGGATGAGCTCTCCGATGTAGAACACCAGTTGGAGAAGCTTCCAGAGCGAGATGCAGTGCTCAGTGTGAGGGATGAGATAATTGAAATCTCGTCCGAGTTGGCCAGGTTCAGAGAGGCTCTCGAAGAGTTGCCTGAAATGACCGGACGCCTGCGGCAAAAAGAAGCGGCGTTGAACAGACGTCTCAGAGATTTGGGACCCGGCTGGAACGAGGAAATGCTCGCTCAAGCAGATTTATCGATGGAAGCGGAGCGTGAATGCCGGTCCCTTGCGCAGCAGGTGAAGGACGCAGAGCGTGAGGTCGAAGAAGTGCGGAAAAGCCTGAAGGAGGCTCAAGCTAAATTCACAGAAACAGAGCAGGCCTATAGGAACGCTCGCGACCAGCTCGAAAAGCGCCGAGCCTCGTGGCCGGAAAACCTGGAGCAGCTTAGCACCGTAAGAGAGCTGCTGGTCGCTTTCCGGGAGCGCCGCAAATGGGAAGACCCCGTCCATGTACTCCTGCCCGGACTCCTGATACTGGGGAGCGTGGGCGTCATATTGCTTACCACCGAGACATCTGGATGGGTTTTAGGCGCAGTGCTCGTTGGTGTGCTGTTGAGCATATACCTTCAAACGCGGTCCAAAAGCAGCTCCGCGAAAGCGGCATTGCTCCAACTCAGGCAACTGGCGCGGGGGCAAAGCGGCCCTCTGGCAGAATGCCTTATAGAGTTTTGTTCGCGACACCGCCACACTGAAGGGGATTTTGAGGAGTTGGAAGAGCGGCTAAAAGAAGCTTCCCGCCTGATAGAAGAGGCTCGGGTGTCGCGTTCAGACGTGGAACGAGCGGCGGCAGAACGCTCGAAGGCATTGGAAAGGCTCGAGGACACGAAGGTGAAACTTAAGCTTGCAGAAGAAGACGTACGAAACCTCCATCAAGCATGGCAAAAGTGGCTGGCATCCAGAGGGTTCTCGTGTAGTTTTTCGCCAGAGTACGCAGATACGGTATTTCAGCTCGCGAGGGAAGCGCGCGAGGCGTGGCATGACCTGGGAAGCATGCGGGCAGACCTCAAGCGTCTCCAGGAATACGTTGAAGTCCTGAAACGCCGTATAGCCTCGGTATTTGAGAAGATCGGTGAACCGATTGATCCTGCTCAGGTAAGCCCTCGCCACGTGGAGGAGCTTGCCGATCGGCTACGATCCGCAGAGGAGAAGGAGGCTTACCGCTCACACTTGAGCGAGGCGTTGGATAAGAAGCTGCGAGATCTGGCAACTGTTAAGGCACAGCTAGAACAATTTTACGCAAAGTTGGGAGTTAAGGACGAAGCTTCTTTCGCGAGTCTGTGCGAAGATGCCGAGAGATGGCGGTCGAATCAGCAAGAGATCGAGAAGGCCCAGAGGGAGCTACATGCGATTGCCGGTTCGCACGAGGTACTCTCGAAACTCGAGGAGACCCTTAGGTCGGTGGACTTTCAGAACATAACTGCGGAGAGGGCGGAGCTCGAGGCAGAGCTACCTCGGTTGGAAGCGAAACTGGAAGACGCCTTGCGGGAAGAAGCGACCTGCGAGGCTAGGCTGGCGGAGCTTGCCTCCGATGAAAAGCTCAGCCGAGCGCTTGCGGAACGGCAGGCTCTCGCTCTGAGGATCAGAGAAGCAGCTGAAGAGTGGGCTGCGCACGTGCTGTGCCACGCACTGATAGCTGAGACAAAGCGGGTATATGAGAGGGAGCGGCAACCGGCTGTGTTACGCACTGCAGCAGCCTACCTGGATGGGATCGCCAAAGAGAGGTACAAGTTGGTCGAGGATATAGTCTCGGGAACGGTTGAACTCGAATCGGAGAACTTATCGCGAAGGCGAGAGTGCGAGTGGAGCCGGGGGATGGCGGAACAGGTGTATCTGGCCGTGAGGCTGGCTTTCATAGAGGAATTCGCGCGAGAGAAGGAAATACCGCCCGTTATCCTTGACGACGTTCTGGTAAACTGCGACCCCGAACGCCAGCTTGCGGTGTGCAGAGTGATAGCCAGCTTCGCCATGAAGCACCAGGTGCTGGTGTTTACCTGTCACCCGGAGCTAGCAGATCGACTTGTCGCCGGTGCGACTCAGGCGGGCTACCCCTGGGCCATTCCGTGTTACCGCCTAAAAGACGGAACTTTGGAGTCGGTACTTGAATTCGCGCCGAATCGGAGATAACATGGGGATGTGCTCATTAATGTGCACAACCCCGCTTCTCTTAATCAGGGCCGGATGGAGGCTGGAGGCTTGTTCTTACGAATCGGAGACAAGTTGATCGATAAAGACAAGCTGACCCGGACCATTGACGAGATGCTCGAGTTGCGGGCCAAAGGCGTCTCTCAGCAAGAAGTTGCCGATCGGTTCGGGACAGATAGGAGTTTCGTATCCAGGTTGGAGTCCTTGGGAGAAGTGAGGAAAGGCAAGCGCATCGGATTGGTTGCGTTTCCGGTGGCTAACGCTGCGGAAGTGAGAGAGGTAGCGAGGCAGGAGGGCCTGGACTTCGTGCTCGTGATGACGGACGCAGAGAGATGGGGCTTCGTACAGAACCGGACGGGTATCGACCTGTTTAATCGGATCATGCAATTGATCTGGGAGGCCAGGCAGTGCGATGTGGTGATCCTTGCGGGCTCCGATAAACGGTTGGAACTGATGAAGGGGCTGCTCGACAAGGAAGTGCTTTGCATCGAACTGGGCAGGTCGCCGATGGTAGATGCATACCTGGCGCCGGAGAAGCTTCGAGAGACCATCGGAATGGTGAGGGAGGAGGGCGGAAAGTGAAGAGAGTCGTCAGCGTTAGCATCGGCTCTTCGAAAAGAGATAAGAAAGTAGAGATTGACCTGCTCGGAGAGCACTTTTGCATTGAACGAGTGGGCACTGATGGAGATAAGCAAAAGGCAATTGACCGGATTAAGCAGTTGGATGGCCAAGTCGATGCCATTGGACTCGGTGGAATAGACCTTTATCTTCGGTGTGCAAACAGAAGGTACGTAATACGGGACGCGGAAATTCTGGCGAAAGCTGCCCGAAAGACTCCCGTTGTTGACGGTGGAGAACTGAAGGGGACGCTGGAACGCCGGGTGATATTCTATCTCCAGGAGCACGGAATAATCGATTTCAAGGGCACGAAGGTGCTTCTCGTAAGCGGTATGGACAGATTCGGTATGGCCGAAGCCCTGGAGCAACTGGGTGCGGATTTAGTCATAGGAGATCTGATTTTCGCCCTCGGCGTGCCCATCCGGATTCGATCGCTGAAAACCCTCGATTTCCTGGCGCGCCTGTTGATGCCAGCACTGACCCGCCTGCCTTTTGAGGTACTCTATCCCACCGGAAAGGAGCAGGGAAAACGGGTCAAAAAGTTTTGGCGGTTTTACGATGAAGCCGAAGTGATCGCGGGGGACTTTCATTTCATTTACCGTCACTTGCCCGATCGAATCGACGGTAAGGTCATAATTACCAACACGGTCACGGCGCAAGACGTGGAAGAGCTGAAGGCGCGGGGCGCCCGAATGCTTGTGACCACTACTCCCGAAATGGACGGCCGTTCGTTCGGAACGAATGTGCTGGAGGGCGTGCTGATTTCTTTGTCGGGGAAGAGGCCCGAGGAATTGACCGATGCGGACTACGAACAGCTGCTGGATAGGCTGAATTTCATACCGAGGATCGAAATATTTGCACCCCAGGCGGCGGAGGGCGAAAAGCGATAATGGGTACATTCGGATTCGTAATTCATCCTTTAGGTCTCGAAGATGTATACCGCAAATTCAAGTTTGCCGAGTATTTGCCGAGCGGCTTGGTGGAGGCCGCAATGCGGTATCTACCTGCTCAGTACATATCGCACATTACGGGCATACGCTCTGACTATTCGGAGGCAGAGGGTTGGTTCGTTTCGTGCCCGCTCACGTCGAGACAAATGATGACCCTACCGGAGCCACTTGTCACCAAGAAGATAATAGAGGCCTGCAAAATGGCAGAACGTCTTGGTGCAGGAATAGTGGGCCTCGGGGCATTCACTTCTGTGGTGGGGGACGCGGGCATTACGATATCGAAACATCTCAATTGCGCTGTTACCACGGGTAATAGCTATACGATAGCCACAGCACTAGAGGGTACGAGGTACGCCGCCACGCTTATGGGGATCGACATGCGGGAAGCGACTGCAGCGGTCGTTGGTGCTACCGGCTCGATCGGTGCAGTGTGTGCAGAGATTCTGGCCCGTGAGGTCAAAAAGCTCAATCTCGTCGGCCGTAACAAGGTGAAGCTGGAGGCGCTGGCAGAACGGCTCGTCAAGCACTCTGGCCTGGCCCCTGTGATTACTTCAGACGTGGCCGCAGGGCTAAAAGACGCTCAGGTGGTCATCACTGTCACGAGTGCCGTAGACGCTGTGATCCGACCGGAACACCTCGTACCTGGGGCCGTCGTATGTGATGTTGCTAGACCAAGGGACGTGGCAAAGGAGGTCGCCAAGACTCGTGATGACGTGCTTGTGATAGAAGGTGGCGTGGTGGAACCGCCGGGGAACGTGAATTTCAACTTCGATTTTGGCTTCCCCCCCGGGACTTCGTATGCATGTATGGCAGAAACTATGATCCTGGCGTTAGAAAACAGGTATGAGAATTTCACCTTGGGTAGAGAAATCACGCTGCAGCAGGTAGAAGAGATCAGCCGATTGGCGAAAAAACACGGCTTCAAGCTGGCCGGGCTGAGGAGCTTCGATCGTCCTCTCTCTTTGGACCGAATAGCGGAAGTCAGAAAGAAAGCCGCTTCTCTTACGGTTCGTATGCGATGTCCTGCGAGGCTAGAATTTTCTTGACTCTCCTCTGTAAGTTAGCTACAATACCTCGTGATGTCGGGAATGTCTGTGTGAGCAGACGTTCCAATTTTCATTATCTGGGTATACGAGATGACATTCCAGCATAGTGATGTTTTCGGACTGTGGGTAAAGGAGAGAGAGACGTGGTTGAGAAAGAAGTAATCTTATCGCCCGAAGGGCTGAAGAAGCTGGAGGAAGAGCTCGAATACCTGAAATCTGTCAAGCGTAGAGAAGTCGCTGAGCGGATCAAGCAGGCTAGGGAGTTTGGCGATATCAACGAGAATTCAGAGTACGATGATGCCAAAAACGAGCAGGCCTTCATAGAAGGAAGGATCCTCACTCTCGAGAATCTCATCCGTAACGCCAAAGTGGTGAGTTCTGAGGATAGTAACGATAGTGTAGTGACTGTGGGTTCCACGGTAGTAGTGCGCGACAGCAGTTCGGGAGAGGTCTTTGAGTATTCCATAGTGGGTTCTGCGGAAGCCGATCCCGCAAAAAACAAGATTTCTAACGAATCCCCGGTAGGCAAGGCGTTGCTCGGGCAGCGCGTTGGGAAAAGGGTATCGATTAATATACCGCTTGGCCAGGTGGAATACGAAATCCTGAAGATCCACAGGTAGGCCCGGTGCTTTCTCGGGAGGAAGATATGGCGGACGATATAAGCGAACAGGAAGTAATCCGGAGAGCGAAACTGGCGAAGCTCAGAGAGATGGGCATTGACCCATACGGAGGCAGATTCGAGGTTACCCACAATGCAAAGCAGATCGTCGACGATTACGGACGGCTGGAGGGTTCCCTAGTCACAGTGGCAGGCCGGTTGATGGCCGTCCGAGTTCACGGCAAAGCTACCTTCGCCGACTTACGCGATCTGTCTGGAAGGATACAGCTTTACGTCAAGAGAGATGTGGTTGGAGCGGAGCTTTACGACCTTTTTTTGTTTCTAGACGTAGGGGATATCCTGGGAGTAACGGGGAAAGTGTTCAAAACGCATAAAGGCGAAGTCACCGTAGCTGTCGACGATTTCAAGCTCTTGTCAAAGAGCCTAAAGCCTTTACCTGAAAAGTGGCATGGTCTCAAGGACGTGGAGCTCCGATACAGGGAACGCTACGTGGATTTGATTATGAACCCGGAAGTCAGAGATGTGTTTATCAGCAGGTCGAAGATTATCAGCGCGATACGTGCTTACCTTGACGCCAGAGGGTTCATCGAAGTGGAAACTCCAACCATGCACGTCGTGGCAGGAGGAGCTGCCGCGCGACCTTTCATCACTCATCACAATGCGCTAGATATGGATCTTTACCTTCGAATCGCCCTTGAACTTTACTTGAAAAGATTGATAGTAGGGGGTCTTGAGCGGGTATACGAGATAGGACGGAACTTCCGTAACGAAGGGATCTCCACCAAACATAACCCTGAGTTCACGATGCTCGAATTGTATCAAGCATACGCTGACTATACTGACATGATGCGCCTCACGGAAGATATGATTTCAAGCGTTTGCGAGAAAGTATTCGGTACCCGTACGATACAATACCAGGGGCATGAGATTGACCTTACTCCTCCATGGAGGAGACTGTCTTTGCTGGACGCGGTCAAGGAGTATGCCGGCATCGACTACAGGTCAGTGCGTGATGACAAGGATGCAGCCGAAATTGCCGAAAAGCTTGGGTTAAAGAGTGACAAGACCACCACCAAGGCCGGCTTGCTCGATAAGCTTATAGATGCCTACGTGGAGCCCAACTTAATCGCCCCCACGTTCTTGCTGGATTATCCTGTTGAAGTATCACCGCTGGCCAAACGAAAGAGCGATGATCCTTCTTTAACGTATAGATTTGAGGCCTTCATTGCAGGGCGGGAGACTGCAAATGCTTTTTCGGAGCTGAATGACCCGATAGACCAGCGCGAGCGCTTCTTACAGCAAGTTGAGGAGCGAAAGAAGGGCGACGAAGAAGCCCATATGATGGACGATGATTATGTAAACGCCCTCGAGTACGGGATGCCACCCACGGGCGGCTTAGGAATCGGCATCGATAGGCTAGTGATGCTGCTAACGAACCAGCCGTCGATTAGGGACGTGATCTTGTTCCCGTTGATGCGTCCGAGAGATTGAGGATTTCGATGAAATATCGCACAAACTAGAGAACTTGCGTGCAGATTGGAGTTTTTGGTCAAGATTTGTTGATTGAAAGGTCCCGGGATGAGCAGTATACTCTCAGTTGCTGTCACGAAATGAGGTCAAGGAGGTTACTTGACTGATCGAGGCAGGCACGTTATAATGAAATTCCAACTGATTGAACCTTGACAACCCAACAGTGTGTTGAGGAGTAAGCCTGCGGTGCAGCTTAAGGTAAGAGAAGCTGAGTAAGCGAGCGCAGAGCTTGCTGAAGGCTAAGACGAGAAGTAACTTAGG
>DUMF01000008.1 GCA_012840015.1 Bacillota bacterium | reverse complement strand
CCTAAGTTACTTCTCGTCTTAGCCTTCAGCAAGCTCTGCGCTCGCTTACTCAGCTTCTCTTACCTTAAGCTGCACCGCAGGCTTACTCCTCAACACACTGTTGGGTTGTCAAGGTTCAATCAGTTGGCCGTTTGAACGACCACGCTTGCTTATGTTAACAGGTCCGAGCGCCACTGTCAAGCACTTAGATTCGCGCTTTGCGGAATCATTTTTATCGCACCGTGCTCTCGAACCCGTCGGCAAGATCATATTTTATAGGAGCATTCAATGAAATGCAACCGAATATTAATTTTTGTCTGCGTCAACGTTCAGTAGACGAAACCGGAATTTGTTCAAGCTCACACTGTTGTCGCCAAAGCATGCACGAGTTGCCTTAAGGCGAATTTGACCCACGGCCTGCCTGAGAGGTGATGTCAGCAATAGTTTCTGTTGAAAAATGGGTTGCGTTCTTGCCCATCAGCACAGCGAACATCGGCGGTTCACAATGGTTGGGTCCGAGCAGTGCTATCCTGTGGAGATTGTAGTCCCAGATAGCAACTCCTACCCAGCGCCTAGAATCATCTAGCCCGGGTTACAGGGCTCGGTTCAGCCCATAATGCCGCTTGAGCAGACTGATTGTGGTCTCCACACCGTCACGCCATCCCTGAAGGCGCTTGGATCAGGGACAGCGTTCCTATGCCTGGTGCTTAAAGCTCTGCTTTCCTCGGCGAAGTACCTAACTTGCTTTACGCCAAGTTGTGTAAGTGCATGCTGATTGCTTGCAATCCAAAAACCGCGGTCCGCAGCGACTTGTGCAGGAGCCCTTGCCCATCGCCAGCAATGTTCGATTACCCCGTCAATAAGCAGGTCACTATCCGGAGGTTTGCCCTGCATCACCCTGTACTCGGTGATCAACCTCTCTTCGCTTTCAGTTAGACAAGCTTTGTAGCCAAACTCAGTTGGGCATTCCAGCCTCCCGCGTGGAATCGGCCTGGCATCGGGTCAAACACACTGACCAGGCAATCGGGCAAGCTTTTATGGCCAGTATTGACCTGGCGCGCTTGCCCGATAACCCGGACTACACGCACATGCATTGCAATGAGACGCTTGGTTATCCGTTTCACTGCTTTTCCTCGCTCGTCCGTCACCTGTTCTTCGGCGGGTAACACCTTAGTATCCTCAGCAAACATTTCTTGATGCTGCGTGTGCGGTCGCGGAAAGGTTCACAGCTGGCCACACCCAAAGCCTAAACTTGCTTGATTAGCCTTGTGACGCTATGCGCCCGTCATAGATCAGGCTGGCGTCGGTGGGATGGTAGATAGTAGATATTTTGCTTACACCGCGGTGGTATCAACCGTATCTTGGCGGCTTTCATCGGCCCATTCTCCGCAGCTTTGGGGCCAGATGCTCGTTGAGAAGAGCCATGTGGTCACTGCCATCTGCGTCTGGGGGCTGGCGGATCTTGGTTAGACTGCTCGGGTGAGGAACCGTCTTGCCCCAGGGGATGCGACAAAACCTCCGCCAACTGATCGGGTCCCCTACTAAAGCGTAGAGCTGACGACCGCTTACGCCGTACTTCTCGGGCAGGAATCGACGGGCGCCCCAGCCGCTGGTGGTAGCATCCCCTAAATGGTTCAAAGAAATGTTCATCGTCGAACTGTCTGTCCAATTTCGCTAGGTCTTCGGGTAAGTCGCGCAGGTCGGCAGTAGGAACTCATCCAAGAAAGTGATCTGGGCCGCTCGCTCCTCCCGGAGCCGTAACATTGTGCCTCAGCTTTGCAAGAAATCGACTACAACCGCCAACCTGCCTTGTCAAAATCAAAGGGTTCTTCCTCGGGTGGTTTGGTTGGTCCTTTCAAGGTCCAAGGTGTAACTTTTTGAGTAGAAACTAGGTAGCAGGCGTAACGTCACGTTGAATCTCGGCAACGGTTTGAAACCCGGCTGCCTCAACGATGCCACGGAGCGCAAATCCAGGAGCTGCCAATCATTTGCCAATCATTGGGGGTCGGTGGCGAAGGCTGCGAAGCCGGGGTTCACGTGATGGTGAAGCCATTGCCGGCGCAGCCGGCCGATTTCACTGCGTACGTAACATGCCAGAGCACCCGGCCTTACCACTCCGCATGGTGTCTTAGATGGCGTGAGTGCGGCGCATATCGCTGCGCACACAGCGGATATGTCAAAGGAGTGAGGGCGCCCGCAAGTGTGGGACTCTCAAATTTCGAAAGCAGGTTTTTCTCTCCATCGATCCTGGGAAAGTCAGACGATACCGCCGAGAGCAAAACCTCAGGGGCTCACCGAACGCACCATGCGTGGGAAATACTACGGTTCAGCGTAGTCTAGCCTCTTGATAAAATACGCTGCTGCGGAGGCTCGGATGCCAGCTTGTTATAGGAGCACGGTAACTGTCCAGGCGTGGGCCAAAGAAACGGCAAGCACGTCGGCCCCGTGCACAATTCGGAGCGGGCAGCCAGTACCCGATTACTTGCCAGGTGAACCCCACCACCACAAACAAAGCAAAGCCTGGTGAAAGGACCACGCAGCCGGACATGCTCGTGCATAAGACCAGGATCCATAGCATGGGCACAAGAAAGACAACGCTCCGGACGAGAGTGACAGCAGAATATCTTTCCATCTGGGCAAGGCCAACCCTCCCACGGCCTGGCGGTAAGATTCAACAACCGGGGAGCAATCAGCCGACCGAAGAATAGGTGGATTAAAATAAACGCCACCTCCATTGTGATGCGCTCATGCAAAAACACGCCGAAATTGCTCTGGCAAGGTTTTATGGGATATGGCATCGGGAGGTGCCGGAAAAGAGCAGCCGCCGCTTCGGACCGAGAAGGCTTGGGAAAAAGTACATTACAACTGAGAATACAAACGCTTCTCGAGACGAAACTGGCTCATTTGTGGTGAAAATCGAAGGTTAGAGAGCACTGTTCACACCCCAGGCTACCCAGGTCATGAGGCAGAGCGTCAGCCACCTGACGGCGAATCTCCCGCGGATGCCCCTTCCTATCATGGCGTTAGCCAGGGAAATCAACATTCCAGCCAAAAGGAAGTAAGGGCCAAGGGTAGCCTGATCCGCTCCTGCCGGCATCACTGGGGGTTTAAGCCTTATGCCGCAGTTACAAAACCGCCTATGATCATACCCACTGTAAACAGGATGCCTATGATGCTGGCTTTTGCTGGCCTCTGAGAAATCCTGCCTTAACCATGTAGCCGTGTTCAATCTAAGAGGTACCAGGTTGCGCCCGGGCCAGCGAATCAGGTAGCACCGCCGGCAGGGTAGCTGAGCGCTACAGATTCCTCAAAACCTTGTTTATATAGTCATGATTTCCTGCTAATTCCGGCTCGGGCTAGAAAGGCAATGACAGGGCCGCAGCTAAAGCAAGACCCTTTCAGCGTGTCTGTGGTGACCACCCGAGGCGTTGGGACTAGTTGGCTTGCGAATAGTGGCTTGCTGCTCTGTTGAAGTTCGGTCAGGTAAGGTAAAATCAGTCTGAGTGACTATGAGCGCGATTCAGGCCTTGCGCGTTATCCTAATAGCGGCAACGCCGGTGGTAGAGCTTAGAGGAGCTATACCATATGCGCGAGCACTGGGCTTTTCCCCGATGGTTGCCTTCTTTTTGGCTCTGATCGGAAACACGCTGCCAGTTCCAGCCATATTATTGCTGATACGGCCGATTTCCAAGAAATTGCAAGAAACCCGGTTTGGGCGATCCTTCCTGAGCTGGTTTACAGAGCGAAATGCGCGTAACTCAAAAGCAATCCGGCGTTACGGTCTGCTGGGGCTGTTATTGTTCGTCGCTCTTCCCATCCCTTCCACCGGTGCATGGACTGGCTCAATGATCGCCGGCCTAGTTGGGCTCCCATTCTTCGAAAGCCTCGTAGCCATCTTCCTAGGCACTGCTTGCGCGGGAGTTTTGGTAACCCTAATTACTGAGCTGGGGCTTACATGTTTTCAGGTTCGATCCGCTGAGAGGTGTATGATCATGCCAACAATAGCGTTAAACCAGGTCTTTATAGGGCTCGTTCAGGCAGCAGCAATCCTGCTTGGAGTACGCCTGGTAGTTGTCCTAGCTGACCGCTCTTTGAAAAAGGCTCTTCTGTTAAAGCGCATGGACCAGGGCAGGCGCAACACTTTATTATCGCTGGCACAATCGCTTGTAAGGTACGTCGTGTATTTCTTCGCTGCTATCCTCATAATCAAGGGATTCTATCCCCAATTCGACGCTTCACCGCTGCTGGCAGGCGCAGGTATACTTGGGCTCGCAGCAGGGCTGGGGGCTCAAGCGCTCATAAAGGACATCATTGCCGGGTTTTTCATAAATCTTGAGGATCAGCTTCGAGTAGGGGATTACGTGCAACTCAACGATTCTGCTGAAGGTTTCGTCGAAGAGGTCGGCCTTCGCAGCACCAGCCTCCGCGAGTGGAGTGGTAAGAAAATATATATCGCGAATTCGGAAATCCGCATTGTCCGGAACTGGAATCGGCAGGAACTCCGGGCCACCGTGACGGCTGCGTTTCCTTTCGATTGCGATCCCGCGCAAATACGCGCACTCCTGGAGCAAGTGTGCGAGCAAATCACTTCGCAATACCCGGACGATTTACTAAAGGATGCTGCCGGCCAATTCGTAGAACCACCCCACATACTGGGGGTAACTGATATCCTTATCGATGAGCGAGGCGGGCGTTTCGCCATCACAGCGAGGACAAAACCCGATTCGGTTTGGAAAGTAGAGCGCGCCATGCGAGAACTCATCTGGGCTAAAGCCAGGGAACAACACATCGCGCTGGCATATCCATATCGAAAAGTGGAACAAATCCAAGGCGCTAAATAATCACTCCCCCTATTGACAAAAACATCGGTGCCGATGCTAAAATGGGAGCAATAGCCAGAGGGGTATAACAGTTCCAGGCAATGATGGGGAGAGTAGGCAGTCGAAGACGATAGCAGAGAGCCCTGGCTTGGTGAGAAAGGGTGTCGGTCGGCTGTACGAAGGTCACCCCGGAGTCTCCAACCGAAAGCGGGTACCGCAAGGTACCGTGACGCACACCGCAAGTAGGCTTGGACGGTTATCCTCCGTTACACGGGTAGGCATCGGAGCATGAAAGGTCGCTCCCGTGCCGCAAAGAGTGGCCGCCGCGCAAGTACCCAGCGCTGCGGCAATCAGGGTGGTACCGCGAGAAAAGATCCTCGTCCCAGGACGAGGATCTTTTTATACCCCTCGAAACTCAGCAAAAGGAGGCATCAAGAGAGATGAAAAGCAAAACAGCCAGAATTCTCGTTGTCGGCCTGGTAGTTGCGTTGCTCGTAAGCCTGCTATCCGGGTGTAGCGGCGGAAAAAGCCAAACTGCTCCCACTCCGGCAAAGCCGGAAAAGAAGGAGGAGAAAGAACCAATTAAAATCGGTACCGTCGGGCCACTGACGGGTAATGCGGCCACTTATGGTGTGAGCACTAAAAAAGGTGTCGAAATAGCAGTAGATGAAGTGAACGCAGAAGGTGGCATCAATGGACAGCAAGTAAAGCTGATATCTGAAGACTCAAAGGGCGATCAGACAGAAGCGGCCAACGCTACGAGGAAACTAGTTGAACAGGACAAAGTGGCTGCGATAATCGGGGCAGTCCTGAGCTCCGAAACATTCGCCGCAGGCCCAATAGCCAACGACGGCAAAGTACCGATGATGTCTCCATCATCGACGGCCCCTGGTATCCCGGACATCGGCCCGTTCGTTTTCAGGAACTGCATATCCGATAATGTCCAGGCCGTCCAAGTGGCTGAATACGCTATCAAAGAACTCAAGCTTAAGAGATTCGCAATCATGTACACAAACAACGATTATGGTGTTGCCCTCAAAAATGCTTTCGAAGCAAAAGCTAAAGAACTCGCTCAGGTAGTTGGGATCGAAGCGTACAACGACGGCGAGACCAACTTCAGCGTTCAGCTTAGCAAATTGAAGGCAAAGTCTCCCGATGCCCTCTTCATAGGTGGATACTATACCGAGGTATCCAAGATCGCCCAGCAAGCCAAGCAGCTAGGCATGAAAGTCCAATTGCTTGGAGGCGACGGTTTCTATTCGGATAAGTTGGTCCAGCTGGGCGGTGACGCAGTCGAGGGAGCGGTGTTCTCCGCAGGTTTCTACTCAGGTGATACTTCCCCCGATGTGGTCAAATTCGTTAAGGCGTACAAGGCCAAATTCAATAATGAAGAGCCAGATATGTTTGCGGCTCAAGCCTATGACGCAGCCAAGATCATCCTAACAGCGATGAAAAAGGCTGGCACCGCAGGCCAAGCCCTCCGTGACGCCATTGCGGCCACAAAGGACTTCCCGGGCATAACAGGCACTACATCATTCGCCGAGAACGGAGATGCCGTGAAACAGATAGTAATTCTCAAGGTAGACAAGGGCAAGTTCGTGAGAGTCAAGTAATTAGTGGGGAACCCGGGGGCGGGCCTTTGTGCCCGTCCCCCTGAAAGGGGCTTTCCGATGGTTTTCGAACAAATCATTAACGGCCTCATCTTGGGCAGCACGTATTCTTTAATAGCTCTAGGCTACACCATGGTGTACGGCATCCTAGAAATGATTAACTTCGCCCATGGCGAGATATATATGTTCGGTGCCTTCACGGGGCTATGGCTCACGCTCACCACGAACCTACCATTCGTGGCTACGTTTTTGTTGGCATCGCTTGCGGCTGCAGCGCTGGGCTTCGTGATAGAGCGAGTAGCATATAGGCCCTTGCGTAGGTCTTCGAGGATCACCGTGCTAATAAGTGCCATAGGCGTTTCGATATTCTTGCAGAACCTGATGTTGATCGTCGCGGGGCCCCAAACCAGGGATTTCCCTGCCAAGCTGAGCATCGTAACGTGGCACCTCCCTGGCGGAGTCGCTTTCACCTCCTTACAGGCTTACATCTTGCTTCTAGTGGTCGTGTTAATGGCTGGGCTTCAGCTGTTGGTACAACGAACCAAGATAGGGCAAGCCATGAGAGCCGTAGCGCAGGATAGAGAAGTCGCTAGGCTCATGGGCATTCCCATAGATAAAGTGATCAGCTTTACGTTCGTATTGGGCTCGGGCCTCGGAGCCGTTGCGGGCATAATCATAGGGGTCTACTTCAACTCGGTGGATCCGCTGATGGGGATGTTGCCGGGACTGAAGGGCTTCGTGGCCGCAGTGCTCGGTGGGATCGGTAGCATCCCGGGCGCCATGCTAGGAGGGCTCATCCTGGGTTTTGCCGAGGTAGCAGGGACTATCTACATGTCATCCTACAAGGATGCTATAGCTTTCTGCTTTCTGGTATTGATCTTACTCATCAAACCCTCCGGCATCCTCGGCAGAAGCTTGCAGGAGAAGGTGTAGGTGAGTTCTGATGAGCGCATACCAGCAACAAATACTGATTTTAACTGGCATTAACGTCATTTCGGCCCTGGGCCTTAGCCTAATCTCGGGATTCACAGGGCAGCTCTCTCTAGGCCATGCAGGTTTCTTTGGTGTGGGCGCCTATATATCTGCGCTCCTCACTACGAAAGCGCAATTACCCTTCGCCCTGGCTTTGGTCGTGGGAGCCTTTTCTGCCGGGCTTGCGGGCCTCGTGGTAGGCTTCCCGACGTTGAGACTGAAAGGAGATTACCTGGCCATTGCCACGCTTGGTTTCGGCGAGATCATGCGAGTGCTCGCGCTCAACTTAAAAATAACGGGCGGGCCGGTAGGAATCAGGGGCATCCCCCACAGCACTTGGCCGTCAACGGTGATCTTACTGGCAGTATTGGCTTATTTGTTATTGAAGAAGCTCATCGATTCACACGTCGGCAAGACGTTCATCGCCGTCAGGGAGGACGAAACTGCTGCAGAGGCAATGGGATTGGATACAGCAAGAGTAAAAATATCCGCTTTCGTGATAGGCGCTATTTACGCGGGTGTGGCTGGAGGGCTATATGCTCATTACATTCGCTACATCAACCCAAGCATCCTTGGCTTCATGAAATCAATAGAGATCCTTTGCATGGTCGTACTGGGTGGAATGGGCTCTTTACCCGGTACTGTAGCGGGCACCGTGATACTTACGGTAACTCCCGAGCTGCTGAGATCCGTCTCTCCGCTGATTTCGCAGTATCGCCAAGTCATCTATGGTGTGCTGTTGATCGTTTTGATGCTCTGCCGGCCCCAAGGACTTTTCGGCGGGGCTACTTATAAACGCGAAAGGCATGTGCCCGCATGGAAGCTTTGGGGAAGGAGGGAAAGTGCAAATGACATTGCTCAACGCTGATAGCATTAGTCTTTCTTTCGGTGGAGTAGCAGCCCTTTCTGACGTGTCCCTAGCCATTCAACCTGGCGAAGTGCACAGCCTGATCGGGCCCAACGGAGCCGGAAAGACCACTATGTTCAACGTAGTTACCTGTATTTACAGGCCACAGTGCGGCACCCTCACATTCCGCGGGGAGAACATCATCGGGCTCAAACCGCACCAGGTCACCAAAATGGGAATGGCCAGGACCTTTCAGAACATAAGACTCTTCGGAAGCATGACCGTGCTGGACAACGTAATTGTAGCTGCATGCTGCCGTTCTACCACGGGCCCGTTGAGCGCAATGCTGGGTACTCCTGGCATGAAACGCGAAGCGCAGAAGTTCAGGGAGAAAGCGTTGAACCTCCTCGAGTTTATCGGGCTTTCTGAGCACGCGGAGGATGTAGCATCCAGCCTTCCCTATGGCCTACAGCGCCGGTTGGAAATCGCAAGAGCGCTTGCCACAGACCCCGAGCTCATACTGCTCGACGAGCCTACCGCCGGGATGAACGATGCTGAGACTATGCAGCTGATACAACTCATAGCGGAGATTAGGAACACAGGCAAAGCAGTGTTGTTAATCGAGCATGACATGAAAGTGGTTATGAATGTTTCCGATAAGATAACCGTACTAGACCGCGGGAAAAAGATAGCCGAAGGACCACCCAGTTTGGTAGCAAAAGACCCCGCCGTAATAAAAGCTTATCTGGGACAAGAGCTGTAGCGAGGAGAGATCGAGATGACACCCCTTCTAGAACTCAAGAACGTGGTATCAGGGTACGGGAGCATTCGCGCCTTGAAGGACGTATCCGCAACGGTAGACCCGGGCGAAGCTGTGGCAATAATCGGGTCTAACGGCGCTGGGAAAAGTACGATGTTGAAGACCGTATGCGGGCTTGTACGGCCGTTCCAAGGGCAGATAGTGTTCAATGGTAAGGATATCACTGGGTGGGAAGCCGAAAGAGTAGCAGCTGCGGGAATAGCCCTTGTGCCAGAAGGTCGCCGTGTATTTCCAAGGATGACTGTGCTGGAAAACCTGCTGCTCGGCGCATACACGCGTACCGACCGGGCTGCCATCAGTGAAGACCTGGACAAAATGTACGACCTATTCCCCAAGCTTTATGAATTAAAAGCTCGAATGGCAGGCAGTCTCTCTGGAGGCGAACAGCAGATGCTGGCCTTCGCGAGAGCGTTGATGTCAAAGCCCAGGCTGCTCTTGCTGGACGAGCCATCGATGGGCCTTGCGCCTATAATCGTATCTCAAATTTACAATACCATAGCGACTATAAGAAAAGCAGGCGTCACCATTGTGCTCGTGGAGCAAAACGCCAAGCTGGCATTATCTGCTGTAGACAGGGCTTACGTCATGGAAACCGGTAGGATCGTCCTAGAAGGCCGGCCAGAGGAAATCCTTCAAGACCAAAAGGTAATGCGTGCTTATCTGGGGGTCTCTTAACTTGCCCCGGCGAAATCTTTATGCAGCACCACTTTCGTAGGTCCTCATGACTTTGCAAGCCGAGGTCACGTTGGAGTGACCGTTCAAAACTACCCCCGGGTTAATCCGGCCCACAACAAAACTCCCAGCTCAGGGCCGCCCTCTTTGGGCGATGCTTCGATTGGAAGCCCTGATTGTCGAGAGCTGGTAGCCCCAAGGGGATTCGAACCCCTGCCACCGCCGTGAGAGGGCGGCGTCCTAGGCCACTAGACGATGGGGCCACCTGTTGGCTGGGGGAGGAGGATTCGAACCTCCGCACACAGATCCAGAGTCTGTTGGCCTACCACTAGCCGATCCCCCAACAAAACTTAAGAGGACATTAAAAATATTACACAACTCACGTGATCGTGTCAAACACACAATTGCGAAAAGACATCCCAGTATTTAAGCATGTTTCTTTTCAACCGGCATGTTTTCAATATATTCAACCGCTTCGGCCATTCGCCTCAATGTCTGCTGCTTGCCAAGCAGCTCCATGATCTCGAACAAGCCAGGACCGATTGTTCTTCCCGTGATCGCCAACCTGGTCGGGTGAAATAGGGCACTACTCGATACCCCTTTCCTTTCGGCCAGCTCCCTGTATGCTGCTTCAATTGAGGAAGTATTCCAGACCTCCAGCCCGCCTAGGACTCTCATCCCCTCAACCAGTAATTCGACGGTCTCCGGTTTGGTAAAGTACTTGCGTACTCCCTTTTCATCGTATTCCAGTTCTCCTTCAAAGAAATACGAAAGGGCATCAACCATCTCCACGAGCGTTTTTGCCCTGTCGCGCACTACTCCGACGAGGCTCCGTATTCTTTCGAACTGCACCTCGTTGGCTAAATCGTCTTTTTTTATATAACCCGCCTTCTCAAGGAAAGGAATCACGGCTCTGGCAACGTAATCCAAGTCGAGTTCTCTGATATAATTCCCGTTTATCCAGGTAAGTTTGTTAGTGTCGTATATGGCGGGGTTATGTGAGACGTCTTCCAGGCGAAATCTTTTTACCATCTCCGAAAGGGGCATTATTTCCTCATTTTCTCCCGGCGTCCACCCCAAAAGCGCAAGGTAGTTCACGATCGCTTCAGGCAAGTAGCCAGCGTCCCTAAACTCTTCCACCGAGGTCGCGCCATGTCTCTTTGATAGTTTCGATCTGTCTGGTGCCAGAATCATCGGAACGTGAGCGAAGGCAGGTGGCTGTAAACCCAGCGCTTCGTAAATCATCAGCTGCTTGGGCGTATTCGAAAGATGCTCGTCCGCACGAATGACATGAGTCATACCCATGAGAGAATCGTCGATTACACAACCGAAGTTGTACGTGGGAAAGCCGTCAGACTTGACGATCACGAAATCCCCGATGAGCGCGTTTTCGAAAGCCACGTCCCCATGAATCTCGTCGTGTACAACCGTAACCCCTTCGTCAGGCGTGCGCAAGCGTATCGCCGGCCTTCGACCCTCTGCCTCCAGTTGCTTACGCCGCGCCTCGCTGAGTTCGCGGCAGATCCCGTCATATCGCGGAGCTCTCCCTTGCTTTAAGGCCTCGCTCCGCCTGGCTGCCAGCTCCTCAGGGGTACAGTAACAATAATACGCCTTGCCTTCGCGCAGAAGCCTTTGTGCATATTCCGCGTACAAGTGCCTTCTTTGAGATTGAAAATATGGACCTCTAGGCCCACCCACTTCCGGACCCTCGTCCCAGTCGAGGCCAAGCCACCTAAGACTTCTGATTATTTGCGAACACGAATCTTCGATCGTACGCTCGGCATCGGTGTCTTCAATGCGGAGGATGAACTTGCCTCCATTATGCCGCGCAAAGAGCCAATTGAAAAGAGCGGTGCGTGCTCCCCCAATATGTAAGTATCCGGTCGGGCTGGGAGCAAATCGCACTCTAACCTCCATATGACCACCTTCCTCGCACTCGCTACTGCGGTCCTTTCAATTATAGCAGATGAATGCCAGGTCCCCGGGGTCTCCATATAAAAAACGGCCCTTTTGGGGCCAGAGTGGAGTATCAAAAGAATTGTACGGTTACTTTCTTCCCGTAACTGGTCAATAAGCGGCACAAGTCTTCCACCACTTTCTGCTTAAGTGCCAGGCTAATAGGCAAATCCGGGCTTTGATGAGCCGGGTTTATGGCTCTTCCTACCAGGAAATGAATTTCGTCCGCCTCTAGCAGCATATCTGTCAGCCTGCCGGGGCCATCGGACCTGTACTTGAAATCACGCCTCGACGGCCTGCCGCCTTGTAGATTCTCCATTGCCTTCGTAAGAGTAAGTATTCCCTCAGCAACGAGATCTATCCCCTCGATCCGTCCGGTAGGCGGAGATGAACTGTGGAGGGAAGCCAAGTTCACTTCAACGGACTTGCCGAGCTCCCTGGCCACCATTATGCTAGTAGTACCTCCGCAGACTGCTTTCTTCCCCGGTCCTTCCATGAGTTTCCTCACTACCACCGGATCGTCCTTCCTGTTTACAGGCGGCCCTACCAATACCGTGAGTACCCTGGGCACACGAGCCTTAATGGCAACAATCGTCGCGTCATCGCCAGGATGGCCCGCATAGAGCCTCTCCACCGTGTCCTTGAGCTCTCTAGCCAGGCAGAAAGCATCTTCCTCGTATGGGGCTACTCTTTTTAGATAATCTGCAATCCTCTCCCAGCCCCAACCCAAATTCCAAACCCCTCCAATGCCTGCATGAACTACGCCATCGCTGACCAGAACGATCCAATCCCCGTCCTGAATGTGGAAGAAACTTTCGCGGATCTCTCGTCCACCGTATAATCTCTTCTTTCTCTCTACCTTCATGAGCTCGCCACCGCGGCCAATGAATGCAGGAGGATTATCGTACTCGGCTAGATAAGCTGAGTTATCATCCGCCACACGGAGTATAGTGAAAGTGCTGTAAGCCAAATGCCGTACTTCGCAAACAGGGAGCGTCTTCGCAATGGCATCTAAGACCTCGGCAAGCTCTATCCCACCCTTGAGCATGGCCGCAGTCATTTTAGCAGTGAGCGAAGATAATATGTGAGCTTTTACCCCGCTTCCGAGACCGTCCGAAAGCACCACTATCGTACCGGAATTTTCAACAGTCTCGACGTAATCGCCGCACAACTCCTCATTGTGCTTATTTAACTGCGCTACCGCCACTTCCACCTTTAGACCCATCTGGTGTGGGAATCTCCTCTCTAATCACTTTCATCAGCTCTGTCAGAGAGACTTTGGTCTCTGCGGTGGTTTCTCCGAGAAGGCTGGCGATCTTCTGGGCAACTGCCATCTGTTTTTCGATAACGCGTTGCGCCCGCTTCACCGCTTCTTCCCTTATCCCGCGTTGTTTCTCTGCAACTCGCCGCTCTTCAGTGACATCTATTAAAAAGCCAACCAGAAGCTTTTGATCTTTTACCCATAGCACTTGCTGCTCGATGTATCGATCCCCTAGCGTCAACTCGCCTCTCACAACTTCGTCCTTCCCGACGGCAGCATTGAAGAACTGTGCGTCCATTATCCTGTTTACGTGTAGCCCGATGACGTTGCGCTTGGACAAACCGAGGATCCTCTCGGCGGCTTGGTTCATGTCTATCACAATGCCATCCTTCGAGACGACCAAGATGCCGTCTGGCGTGGCTCCCACAACCACGTGAGCCATCGACTCCGCTCGTTGTCTCATATAGGGAATACACATTTCTGGATCAGCCATACCGTTGAATACGGCGACTGCCTTCTCCACACAGGATTGGTAGCCACACGCACCGCAATTTAACTCGTCCTCTGGCGAGAATTTGCCAGTCTTCTCGAGGATCTCTTTTAGCTGTTCCTGCGTAGGCCGAACGATTTTAGGTTTCTTATCCCTGTATGTCCGAGTGAGGAGCTCAAGCGGTAACAGCTCCGCATAGTCTTCCGCTCGTTTCTTTTCCCCGAAAGCTTTTAAGCTCCTCTCCGCATAACGTATCAGCCTGTCACGCTTCAAGTAATAATCTGGCTCTCCCAAAGCGAAAGGACCTGATAAGCACCCGCCCGGGCAGGCCATCGCTTCGACCAGCTGAGGCAGGCGCTCTCGTCTTAAAAGGTGCTTTATAACCTCGCGGCAGTTCTCCACTCCTGAGACGCTAACACTCGATCTCGACAGTATCTCCGTCTGCTCACACGTGCGCAAAAGACCCCCATCAGCGGGGAACAGTCTGGCGTATGAGGCATAAGGTGGGTCGAATTCACCGATCGGGTACTGAGCAGGATCAATTTCAGCTTCGTCAAGCCACTGCATTAGTTCCTGAAATGTGAGAGCCACGTCCACAGCGTCGCTAACGCTGGGGTCGCTGATTTCGTCTTTCTTCGCTACGCACGGACCTATGAACACTACACGAATACCCGGGTACCTCCGCTTGAGGTAACGCCCGTGTGCGATCACGGGAGATACGACCGGAGAAAGGAATTCCCTCGCTTCTGGAAAGTGCTTTTCAACTAGACTTACAATGGCCGGACAGGCGCTCGATATCATAGAACGCCCGTCCGTTTGAAGCAGCTGGCGCTGCGCTGCTGCAACCATTTCCGCACCCAGGGCAGTCTCCTGGACGATGCTAACCCCGAGACGCCTGAGAGCTGTCACGATTTTCAACGGCTCATCGATCGGGAGCGCTGCAGCGAACGAAGGAGCCAAACTCACCGCTACGCGCTCCCCTCGAGAGAAGAACCGCTTCACGGTCGGAACGTCAGTTCTGACCTTCTTGGCTTTTTGGGGGCATTCCTTAAGGCAAGTGCCGTCGTGAATGCAGAAGTCCTCGACCACAGTAGCGTGCAGCTCATACGGCGCTGAACCTCTGGTCACTTTGATAGCTTTGACGGGGCATGCCCTCACACATTTATAACAGTCCCGGCACTTGGTCCTGACGGTCTCAATGATCGCCATGGAATCACCCCTGCACCAGTTTCGGCATTACGTACTTCTCGAAAAGGCCTGGGACATCTGCGGGTTTCACTGCAGAAAAAATATCGTCGCCAATCTTAATCGTCACACCATCCGTACAGTGCTCCATACAAAAGCTGCCCTTGATTTCGACCTGGCCTGGTACCTGCTCCGCGATGAGGCGCTCGAACTCCTGGATTACAGCATGAGCGCCTCTCAGAAAACACGAGCTGCCCACGCACACTGTCACAGTAACCAAGCTCAAGCCTCCTTTAGTGCTTTTCCCAATACTTCCAAGACATTTTCTGGCGTAATCCCGACGACGATTTTCCCGTTAATCCGGGCAGACACCCCCTGATCACAATGCTCGAGGCAGAATGTAGCCTTTAGGTTTACTCTTCCAACCAGATCCGGATTCGAATTCACGTTCTCCATCAATTTCTTTAGCACGTCGTAAGAACCCTTCAGATAGCAGCCAGTACCCACGCAAACTTCCACATCCACCGGCTTGAGCCCCTTCGAAAGCTTTGCAGTCTCGTCACCTGTAATGGCGATGCTTTCGCCCGCTATACGCTTCCTCGGGCCGTACCAGGTATGCAAACATTCATGTGCACGTTGACTCCCGGGTTCTCCGAGCCATCTGCGATACGTTTCTTTCACTGCCGGGTTTTCGGGTGGCAGACGCAACTTCATAGCACTATCGATGCCTATTATCTTGGAAATTCGAGCCTTTTTTACGCACGGATCCTGCGAGATGGGTTGGCCACCGCCGCCAGCGCAACCGCCAGGGCAAGCCATAACCTCCACGACGTGATAGTGCTTTTCCCCACGCTTGATTTGCTCGAGTAGCTTTCGCGCGTTGCCTAACCCGTTTACTATACACACCTTGAGCTTGTTGCCGGCCAGTGTGACTTCTGCCTCACGTATCCCTTCGAGGCCGCGTACTTCGTCGAACACAATCTTCTTCATCGCGTCTTCGTCCGCCAACATTACCGCAGCGGTCCGCAAGACGGCCTCCGCGACTCCGCCCGTGGCTCCAAAGAGTAACCCACCGCCGGTGATCGTGCCAAAAGGCTCGTCAAATTCGGCTTCCTCCAGCGCCTCAAAATCAATACCTGCTTCTTTGATCATCCTGGCCAGTTCGGAGGTGGTCAGTACCAAATCTACCGGCTTCGACTCCTCAAATTGGGCCCTTCTTATCTCGAATTTCTTGGCGGTGCATGGCATGGCCGACACCACCACTACCTTCTTGCCCTCACGACTTACATCCTCACACAAGCAGTTCTTAATCAGGGAGCCTAGCATCTGCTGCGGGGACATGCAACTTGAAAGGTTCCCCAAGTATTCCCGATAATGCATCTCAAGCATTTTCACCCATGCTGGGCAGCAACTGGTGAAAAGCGGGAACGGCCCGCCATCCTTGAGTCTTCCCAGCAGCTCGTGGGTTTCCTCTACTGCAGTCAGATCTGCAGAAAACACTGTATCGAATACCCGCTTAAACCCGAGCCGCCTAAGCGCCGCGGCTATCTTGCCCGTTACCTCTTTACCTTTACCTAACCCGAACGCCTCACCCAGCGCAACCCTGACTGCCGGAGCCACCTGGATCACCGGGAATGTATCCGGCTCCGACAGAACTGCCCACACTTCAGGTACGTCATTCTTTACAGAAAGCGCCCCCGTCGGGCATACCTGAACACACTGGCCGCAGTTCGTACAATCGACTTCGGCCAAGGGCTTGCAAAACGCGGGGCCCACCGCTGCCTTGGATCCTCTGAATTGGAAATCCAAAACGCCCATACCCTGAACTTCGCGGCACATCCTCACACAGTCTCCGCAAAGTATGCACTTATTCGGATTCCTCACGATGGAAGGAGAGGATGCGTCTACAGGACTCTCCATGGTAGCCTGGGGGAAGCGTACTTTATCTATCCCAAGCTGGTAAGCGATAGCCTGCAGCTTGCAACTGCCGTTCCGTTCACACGAAGTGCACTCCCTGTCGTGGTTAGCGAGAAGAAGTTCTATTATGGTGCGCCTGATCTTGCGGATCCGGTCAGTATTCGTCTTGATGTTCATGCCGTCTACCGGCGGAGTAGAGCATGCCGGCACCAGATGTCCGTCCGCATCCACCATGCACATGCGGCATGCGCCGTACACGCTGAGCTCGCTCAGGTAGCAGAATGTAGGCAGGTTGATTCCTGCTTTGCTGATCACTTCCAGCAGGTTCTTCTCGCCGTCCAACTTAACTTGCACACCATCTACAGTAATCATCTGGATCTACCTCCACTACGACCTGACCGAAATCGCGCCGAACCGGCATTTCTGTATACAGGTGCCGCACTTGATACACTTCGACGGATCGATCTGGTGTGGCTTACCTTTCTCGCCCTTTATCGCTGAAACAGGACACACCCGAGCGCAGAGCGTGCATCCCCTACATTTCGTTTCGTCGATGTAGTATTCCTTGAGCGCGGTGCATACTCCGGCTGGGCATCGCTTGTTGACCACGTGAGCGATGTACTCATCCCGGAAGTACTTCAACGTTGACAGAACCGGGTTGGGTGCGGTCTTACCGAGCCCGCAAAGAGAGGCATCCTTCACTATGAGGGCCAGCTCCTCCAAAAGCTGGAGGTCTTCCATTGTGGCCTTGCCTGCGATGATCTTATCGAGGATAGCTAGTAGCTGCTTCGTACCCTCGCGGCAGGGCACGCATTTGCCGCAGGACTCACTCTGGATGAAGTTCATGAAAAATCGGGCCACTTCAACCATGCAGGTGGATTCATCCATCACTACCAAGCCGCCTGAACCTACCATGGCGCCCACCTTGGTAAGTGTGTCGTACTCCAGGGGTAAGTCGAGCAAACTTTCCGGCAAGCAACCGCCCGAAGGACCGCCTATTTGAGCCGCTTTAAACTTCTTTCCCGTACGGATACCCCCGCCACACTCGAAAATTACCTGCCTTAGCGTGGTCCCCATGGGCACTTCCACCAGCCCGGTATTCGCCACCTGCCCGGCAAGAGCAAAGGTCTTGCATCCGCCACTGGCCGGCGTGCCCAAAGCCCGGAACCAATCCGCTCCGTTCAGTACGATGGAAGGTATGTTGGCGAGAGTCTCCACGTTGTTGATCACCGTGGGCTTCCCCCAGACGCCGCAGTTAGCCGGGAAGGGTGGTCTGGGCCTGGGCATCCCTCGCTTACCCTCGATGGACGCGATTAGAGCTGTCTCTTCTCCGCACACGAAAGCGCCGGCGCCTTCTCTGATGGTTACATCGAAGGAGAACCCAGAGCCCAGTATGTTATCGCCCAGAAGCCCAAAGCTTCGGGCGTCATCCACGGCCTTCCTCATCCTGCGCACAGCCAGCGGGTATTCAGCCCTCACATAGACGTACCCGTGTGAAGCGCCTATAGCATAGCCGGCAATAATCATGCCTTCGAGGACACGGTGAGGATCTCCCTCCATCACGCTCCGATCCATAAACGCTCCCGGGTCACCTTCATCGCCATTGCAGATTACGTATTTGGGAGAACCTTTTGCCGCTTTGGCGAAAGACCACTTCTTCCCCGTTGGGAACCCTCCGCCGCCTCTGCCACGTAATCCAGATCGACTTACCAAATCTACCACTTCGTCCGGTGTGGTCTCCAGAAGCACCTTGCTAACGGCGCTATACCCACCGTGTGCAATATAGTCACGTATATCCTCTGGATCGATCTTGCCACAGTGCTCGAGGGTTACCCGCTTCTGTAGCCGGTAAAATGGGATTTCTTCCTCGGACTTGTACACCTGTCCGGTAGATAGATCTCGATAGAGCAATCGTTCTACCACAGTACCGGCGATGATGGACTCTATAATGTCATCGGCGTCTTCCGGCTTCACGTGAATATACAAAGTATTTGAGCCTTCTCTGCCCGTTCCTGAGACTTCCACCCTGACGAGCGGGCCCTTTTGACAAAAGCCGTGGCAACCCGATTTGGAGAGCAGCAATGGCTCTTTTTCGCCTTTCATCAACACTTCGATGGATGTCTCTAGGCCGCGCTTCCTTGCCGCTTCCGCCAGCTTCTCGTAAACGCGTAGTGAACCGTTGGCTACACAACCCGTGCCGGTGCAAACAAGTACTCTCACCTTAGCCTGCGAGATGGCCGCCTTGTACTGCTCTCGTAGTTTTTGAAGTTCATTTACGTTACTGATGGTCTTGGTCATCGCTCTTACGCCCTTTCGCTAACAACTGATCCATGATCACCTGCATGGTTTCCGGGGTAGTCTGACCGTACACTTCATCACCAATCATGACTACGGGGGCCAGGCCGCACGCGCCAAGGCATGATACCGTTTCTACCGTGAATTGCATGTCGTCAGTAGTGTCCTGGCCCTCCTTTAACCCCAACTTTTGCATGATAGCGTATCGCACGTTCTGTGAACCCCTCACATGGCACGCCGTACCATTACATACCCTGATTATGGTCTTGCCTTTTGGTCGCAGGGAGAACTGAGCGTAGAAGGTGGCCACTCCGAAAACGGTGGAGGCCGGTATTTGCAGATCGGTTGCTATGTAGCTCATCACTTCTTCAGGAAGGTACCGATACTCCGCCTGGACGTCTTGCAAAATGGCTACCAGATTCGAGGGCTTGTGTTCATGCTTGTCCAGGATTTCATTGAGTTTCGTGAACTTTCGCTGAACCTCTTCTGTGGTCATGGGACTGAAACGCTCCCTTCAGCAGGCTGGAGATACCGTCCACAAGAAAACGGTAACCCCTGGCCCAGGGTTCTTGAAGATTTCTGGTCTGTGAAAATTGAAATATGCGGCATCACCGTCAGACAGGACGTACTCCTTAGAGCCACTCGAGATTATCAGATTGCCCTGGAGCACGTAGAAGAAATCTTCTCGGTCATGGAGGAAAACCCTATTAGGCCCCTCGACGCCGGGTTGAAGACGGACGATACAGGATTGCATCCGCTTGTCTCTGGAGCCCGTAAACGCTAGAAAATCCACCTCACAACCGGGAATATCCACGACCAGTTTCCTTCTGGTCTCTCTCCTCACTACCATCCATTCTTCAGGTAGTTTGTCTTCGGTGAGTGTGCTCACGGTGGTCCCTAGCACCTCCGCGATCTTTTTCAAAACGGAGAACGACGGCGAACATTCTTTGTTTTCTAGCTGCGATATATAACTGGGAGAAACTCCAACTCTCTCGGCCAGCCCACGAACGGTCAGCCCCTGGCCTGTTCTGAGCCTCCTCAAGCGATCGCCGAATTCCACTTGTATCCCCTCCCACAGGTGCTCGGTACCCGTGATCGCTTCTACCGTTCCATTTTTCACAAACCCAGGTTGATTATAGTACTATATTTACCACTTGTAAAGTGGTACTGTACAATGTTCAGTGCCTTTTGCGCCAATTCGTTCCGGCAGGAAAGGGAAATGGCGTCCTCCGTCGAAGTAAAATGAAATATGAGGGTAGCGGTGGTAGACGGACAAGGCGGCGGAATCGGCAAGATCATCGTCTCCAAGCTTAAGAAGGAGCTCGGAGAAGGGATAGAGGTCATCGCTCTAGGCACAAACGCGATGGCCACCGCCGCAATGCTGAAAGCAGGCGCTGATCAGGGCGCGACCGGGGAAAACGCTATCGTCCAGACAGTGGAAAACGTGGACGTCGTGGTCGGTTGCCTCGGTATTATCCTGGCCCATTCGATGCTGGGGGAGTTGACCCCTAAGATGGCTGAAGCCATCGCGAAGTGCAGAGCTCGAAAGCTCTTGTTACCTGTAAATCGGTGTAGGGTCGATATAATCGGGGTACAGCACGAGCCACTGCCGTCAATGATAAACCACATCTTGACCGCAATCCGCGACCTCATGAATCTCTAGAGTGGAATTCACAAGACCAAGAAGGCCTTGAGCTTGACGGAATGTCGAGCAAAACGGCATTTTCGTGGTCGTTTTGTTTTTTTAATCAGTATCACAGGGAGGCGGTATTAACATGAAACGAATTAGTACTCGTACGGTAACCCAGACTGCACTGTTCATCGCTCTAGGCATTCTCATACCCATAGGGTTTCACGCAGCTGGGCTGGGCAAGTTATTTCTGCCGATGCACCTTCCAGTCCTTCTCGCCGGGCTCCTGTGCGGCCCTCTTACCGGGCTTTTCACAGGAGCACTAACCCCCCTGCTAAGTGCCGTGTTGACGGGGATGCCTACTTTGACCCCTCCGGTAGCCCAAACTATGATGTTCGAGTTAGGTATCTATGGGCTGCTTTCAGGCATAATGAGACACTCTTTCAAGTTGAGCGTAGTCACGTCTCTCTTGGGAGCCATGCTTCTGGGACGGTTGGTCTATGGCTTCCTGGGGGCTCTCATCTTGCCGACGCTGGGCCTTCCGCGAATACCCATCCTCTATCCATTGATCACCAGCCTGCTTTCAAGTCTGCCTGGCGTGCTACTGCAACTAATACTAATCCCCCTCATCGTTTCGCTCGTTCAAAGATCCTCTAAAAATCGAGTAGGAGGGGGTGGCTAACCCCCGTCCTCCCACCCACGTTCCCCGAAAGGGCCGGCTGGCTACGTGCTGCGCAGGCAACTTCAGTCAATGGGGATAAAGCGCGATGCCGTGCGGTTAGCAGAACTTTTACGTGCTGGGGAGCTGACGCCCGTGTGGGTACCTGGTGAGGACGACGAAGCCCTGCGGGATCTGGTGAGGGCAAGGGAGGACCTGCTTCGTGCAAAGCGCCGGCTTTCCAAGTTCCTGCTGAGGCGTGGGATAGAAGACCCTCGGGGCATTCGGGCACGGGGCTCGAAGTACATGAGGTGGTTGAAAGATGTTCAGTTTAACTCCACTGCGCTTCAGGCTACGTTTGACGAGTACCGGCTTGCAATTGTGTGTTTGGCAAGAGAAAACTGCACCAGCATGGCCATCGAAACAGGATCCACCCGGGCATAATTAAACTACTTTCTCCCGACTTCTTTTCAAGCTTTCCTTAAACCGGTAACTGTCCCCGCTTGTTG
>DUMF01000007.1 GCA_012840015.1 Bacillota bacterium | reverse complement strand
TGGAAAGCTGGCTGGAGAGTGCAGATTCGAGCTTTTTGGCAAGCGCATACCATTCTTCGGCAGGACCAGGGGCCAGTGGTCCAAGAGAGCAGATTGTGCGCTGCCTGGGTCCCTTCGGAGTCGAGACGCATTCCACCAGGAGGTAGTTGATGTACTCCTTGCCGTCTTTGGTCTTGCGGACCGTTTTGCGGATGTACATGCCACTATGCCAACACACCACGGAGCCTACCGAATACCCACTAGCTACACCAGTCGTCACTAAATTGGCCATTTCGAATATGACCCCTAGAACTCTCAAGGGTTTGCGGTTCCAAAAAGGGGCAAAAAAGGCCCAAACTGGGTCAGAGTGCGGAAGTCGGGCTAACTCCGATGCCGTCGCCGACGACAAGCCAAGTTCGCGAAAGACTCACCCGGGAGAGCATGAGCAAGCACTCCAATCGCAGGCAAACGAGGTCTCGAGGTGAGACAGCAGGGCACTTCCTGAGCGGCAACAAGTCAATAGAAGAGGTCGGGTTCGGCTGTTTCGGCGATAAGACATATGCGGTCTACCAGGTCGTGCCCATCGAGTATGTGCTTGGTCTTGAGAAGAGGTAGTTTCTACTTACTTCCGGTGTCACTCCTGGTCGTTGCCACGTCGCAACCGATACTTTTAACCAACTGGAAAATACTCGATTTACACCACCGACCGCGGGCAGCATATGATGGAACGATGCATTATCTAATAAACATTGGTGTTAAGGAGCAGATCGTATGGCAGCTGAATCTTGGCCCGGCCGGGAGATCAACGAACTCCTCCCTGATAACAGACGGTACTTCATTGACAACGACTGGTACTACGTAAACCAGGACATAGCACGGGAAGATCTTCTACTCCATGCCAGGCAGATCGACCATCTTCTTCCCTTCTGGTTCGGGATCACAGAAGAAGGCGGTCTTAACTCCGAGGCAGACCGGGTAGCAGAAATGATCGCTGAACAAGCGGGCCTTCCCATCCTCGCCATCATACACAACTACTCCAGTCGGGAATATGGACCTTTGGTACATCGAGTCCTTACAAACGAGGTCATCCGTCGAAACCTGATACGAAACATCGTAAGCTTGGTTCGGATGAAGCAGTACCTGGGTGTCAACATAGATTTTGAGTTCGTCCCGCCCAGAGATAGACCCAACCTCACAGCTTTTATGCGAGAGCTCTATGAAGCCCTGGCACCTTTGGGAAAACAGGTTACGATCTCGGTGCCTGCTGAACTCGAAGAAAATCCGCAACACCCCTTTTCAGGCGCCTTCAGTTACCGGGACCTTGGTCGGTACTCGGACTATCTTTACGTCTTGGCATACGACGAGCACTTTGCGGTCCCTGGGCCTGTAGCATCTATAGGTTTCGTTCGTCGTGTGATGGACTTCGCCGAAACGCTTGTCCCGGTGGCAAAACTGAAACTCGGCATCCCCGTCTACGGATACGATTGGGTCCCGCAGGGGGGATTCCCCCTCACCCTCTCTTTCGCCGATGCCATCGAGACAGCCCAAATCCATGGGGCTACAATCATCTACGACGAAGAAGCTCAGGAACCGCACTTTACCTACACAGCCGACGGGGTTGAGCACATCGTGTGGTTCGAAGACGTAAGGAGTTTCCGCGTAAAGCTAGAGGAAGTCCTGAGAAGAATGTGGCGAGGTATCGGCGTCTGGCGCTTGGGTCAGGAAGATCCCAGAACATGGCTACTTGTAGATGGCCGCCGTCAATAGCCTTGCCCAGAGCAAAGCCGAGGTAGCGTAAACTCGATTGTGTAAAAAGGGAAAAGCACAAAAAGAATTCAAAAGACGGACAAGGCAGATGGACAGCCTCCCCAATGAGGATTGCTGTCTGAGGTGCGTTTTTGCAATATCACAAGATCTAAATCAAACCTGGTCGGAAAAGAGCTTGACGGGTTTTTGAAGATGCAGCAGGAAGCGATCGCGTGAAAAGTTATATGTTGAGGGTAGCCCTAAAGAGAATCACATTTTACACAAAAATATTGACACTACCTCCCTGAGGCACGGATTTAATACCGGCGGCGTCCTGCAGCAAGCCCTAATCAGATGTACCTCTGTCTGCCTCCTCCATCCCCCGCACAACCTCCTCCGCGAGCTTCTGCCACTCCCATTCCTCCACTACCGCAGGCATCAGGACTGATCTACTTAACCTACGCTTCGCTTCGAGAAGACGGTTTAACTTGACGTCGAAGGTTCCACCGGGGATGGATGGATGTACTGACATGGGTACGTGGACGTGCACGGTGCGCCTCTGGCCAATGCGGTATATTCGGTCGGTAGCCTGGTCCTCTTTGGCAGGGTTCCATAGACGCGTAAGGTGAATGGCATGATTAGCCTCGGTTACGTTGATGCCCACGCCAGCAGCTTCGGGAGAAATAATGATGGCATTGAACCCGGGTTTCGCTTGGAACGAGTCTATGTATTCTTGGCGACGGCTACCAGTGATCTCCCCGTTTACTATTTCCGCATCCACGTCGTACCTTCTCTTCAAAAGTCGCTGCACGACTCTCTGCATACTTCTCTCAACGATGAAAATGACTGCCTTCTCCTCCTTACGTGCCGCCTCGTCTAGAACATCAACTGTTGCTGCGAGACGTGCTGAAGTCGAGATTATCCTATCATCCTCCATTTGTTCGAGTTCTCCGTCTCCCAGGTCCAGATAGGGGTGAAGAGACACTTTACGTAGTCTTTGGATAAAGGCAAGGATGTGTTCTCCAGGAATTCTCATGTTGCCGTCGCGCTCGAAACACTTTCCCGCTTCGGCGATGACCTGTCTATAGGCTCTGAGTTGTTCGGTGGGCATCTCCCTTTCGTGGTAGTGGACTTTCTTGGCGGGCAGCCCTTTCAGGTGGTCGTCTTTCAATCTGCGGAGGATGAACCCCCGTACCTGAATACCTAGCTTTTCCCCCAGGTCCTCTCTGTCTGTGTCGGCTTTTCTCATTGGGTCCTGGTACTGGCGTACGAATTCTTTGAGTGGCAAGAGTTTCCCTGGACGGGCAAAGTCCAATATACTCCATAGGTCAACCAAGCTGTTTTCGACCGGTGTCCCTGTCATACACAATCCAAATTCGTACTTCATGGCTTTCGCCGCCCGAGCGACGAGAGCAGTTGGGTTTTTGATCTTCTGAGCTTCGTCCAGCACCATAACAGCCCAGTCCACGAGACCCAAGGGCACCTGATATTCTCTCAAGGTCTCGTAAGTCGTGAGAACCAGTCCGCACCTCATGATCTTGTCGCGGCTGAGCCACCTACCTGGTTTTATCAGCGATGCAGCTTTGCCAGGTAAGATCGATGGCACCGTATCCGTTGCGAACTCTCTTAGCCCCAGGCCATGGAGTTCTACAGGCGGGCCAAATATGGGCCTAAGAAAGCGTTCGTACTCTCTCTTCCAGTTCTCCAGGAGCGTCACGGGCGCTACAATGAGCATAGGTAGAGGAGTTCTCTGTTCCACTTCGTAAAGGTGTTGTACCCAGGCCATGAATACCAGTGCTTGCAGGGTTTTTCCAAGTCCCATATCGTCGGCCAGAAGCGCGCCTTTGGCACCCGAACTCCATTGTTCCTGTAGCCATCTAACCCCGGCCAGTTGGTGCGGAAGCAACTCTACTCCTTCGTTAAGAACGGAAGGCAGCCGGAATAAAGCTCCCCGGGATTCTTCATGAGCAACGTACTGGTTTTCCTCAAAATCATCTATGATAACCAGAGCCGGACTGCTGGAGGGCCTCTTCTCGGGTCCCTCACCTGTGGCTCGCCCCGCTTGTTCTGAGAGCACCGCCACCGAAGCCGAGGATTCTTCGCCATGGGACCCAGAAGGCCCGGCCGAACCGCCACCCTCGACACACGATTCGGCTGGCTGTCGCACTTCTTCGTCTTCGCCCACTGTAGGTAAGAGTCCAGGCCGCCCCGAGCCCGCCGATCCGCCCTGTGATGACAGCCAGTCCATGCCGTGGGGTTGCAGGAAGCCGAAGTGCCTAGGCTCGTACTCGCCTATCTGGATTACCCTTTCGCTGAAGTCATCCAGGTCAACCACTTCCGTGTCAAAAACTAGCTGGGGGGTATTGACGATAGCAGCCTTTACCTCGCCGCTCACTCTCCGGTACTGTTTGAATGGCTCCAGGGCCTTAACCAGTCGGGGCTCCAGCACAATTCTTGGGCCGTCGGGAACCGCATACATGCTCCGCACGTTTGGAAGCTTGTCAAAGACCCGTATCCACTTGTCGTGCGCAGCCGGATCTAAAATCTCCACCGATCTGCCTGTTTCCCCGGTCGGGTCACCACATAATACGGGCTCTACCTCCAGGCTTTGGCCGTCCGCGGCTCTCTGCACTCTGACCTTTAGCTTCTTGGGCACTGCTACCTGCTCGGTGTTGAGGTAAAGATCCAGCGTCGCCCCTACCTTCCTGGCGAGCCCCTTTATCTTTGCAAAGGCGAGCAGGTTTTCCCTGATTACTTCCTGTTTGCCGGTACTGTCCCCGGCCCCGGAGGTCTTTCCGACCGAGTACCGCGCGTTGAACGCATCCATTGCCTCCAAGAGGCGGTACAAGTCACCCGTAACTAGGTAGGAACCCGCACAGTCTACGTCTCCGATCTCAACGTACGCCCCCACGCGTCTCACGTTCTTTACGGGACGGTATGTCTTGTCCACCAGCGTATAAACGTAACGAACATCAGGAGAGGACATGTCACCCGAAGCCCTGATTTCTAGGCCAAATGGAAGATCAGGAGGAAGTCCCAGAAGGGTGAGTTCGTCCCGGGGAAGCTCCACAATAACCCCGTGCCCGACGAGGATTTGGTCGTCTACGGCTCGTGCTCTCCCCTCGCCCAAGAGCTGCCTCAATATCTGGTCCCAGGGGCAGGTTATGTCCAACGAGTCTGGCTTCGCCGCAAAGACGAAGCCCTGCTGACTTACATTCCATTGTCTGGAACCGTCACAGTTTCTCACGGCGCTCACCTCTTAGAAAGCGCGATTTTATCTGGGTCGGGGCCTAATGTCAAGATTGGTCTCTATCCAAGACGAAAGGTTGCTCTGCCAATTGCCGACATGATTACGTTTCGTAACGAGATGGGTATCGTCCCTCACCATGCTGGCCCAATATAGTTCTTTACCCAAAGCCATGGGGAGCTCATAATCGATGACATCCTTTAGCTTGTATACCCTGCATCCGCCGGAGTGACTCCACTCTAGAAAGACGTACCCACGCATTTGGACCAGAAAGATGGACTGAGTTGATTCGCCACCTCTGAGTGCTCCGAAACTCCTGTCTCCCATATGCTGTTTCATTCTCGGGTCGCTAACAAGGTCTCTCGCCCTGGGACCTAGCGCCACCCAGGTGTTCTCCATATACGGTACGTAGCCGCGCCAAAAAGATAGCCTTTCGCCCCATTTGTCATCTTTGCATGTCCTCGACACAATGTCGAAAAAGAATTCCAAATCCTGGTGGGATATCCACTGTATGAATATCTGTTTCGCGCGTTGCCCCACAGAACCCCACTTACCAGCGCCTCCGGATATGCGTGGGTCTCCAATGGTTCGCAGGAAAAAGCTCCGCAGGAGGTCCTGGATCTCTGGTAGTGCGTCGGGCCCCACTTTGGGGATGATCTTGTCCGCAGCATAGGGACAAAGGTCAGCGAAAGACTTAGAGTAGCTCTCCAGCAGGGCAATCGTACGGTCCAGCTGCTTGCGGGAAGCCGGGTTGACCGCTTCTACCAAACCAAGACATGTCCGGTGGACGAACTCTCCTGAAGAAAGGGCGCCCTTAAGCCCCAGGTTACCTGAAATGAATTCACAAAAATTTCTCTCCTGGGCGAGAAGCATCAGGGCGGCCTGGCGAGGGCCGTCCTTGGCAAATAAGGGGAAAGCCCTCTTTACCCAGGCAGAAAGCCGGAAAGGAGGGTTATTTACAGCCTCTCCAAGTTTGAGGTTGATGAACTCCCTCAGCACCTCGGTGCCGGGCAGAGACGGGTCGTAGTACAGGAGGTATGAATAAATCAACCTGCTCAGGGTTCTTTCCCACCTTGGCTCCAAAATATGGAGGAGCGCCCTCACAAGCTCTCCATCCTCCCCCACACCCAGCGGATCCTTCCGAGTGAGTATCCACGCGACGGTCCTGAGTTCCTTCCTGCCTAGCGTCCCCAACCCCCGCGGGCCCACCGAGTACCAAAGGTCTCTCACTCTCTTCACCAAGATCCTGAGGTCCTGAGAAGCCGGAGGCGTGCCCTCCGCCTTGAACTTCCTCGCCACCTTCTCCAGCGTTTTCGCCGTTGCCACAGGCTTGATCGTGGGGAAAGAAGCCCCAAGGCAATCCTTTATCCTCAACCGGAACCGTTCTAAGTAGGCCAGCATGCTCGTCTACCTTACTCTGCTAGCGGAGTCTTCATCCACCCTGGGAGTCATCATTGTGAAACGCAAGTCTATCCTTCTGTTCTTACTTTTCGCCTCTTCACTCTCGCCGGGCTCCACGGGCCTCCGGTCCGCGTACCCGCTGACCGAAAACAAGGGTTGCCCCAAAGAGTTGAACTTGTGTTCCAATACAGGTTCTACCTTTACCATCTCGCGCCAGGAGTTAATCGCTCTCTGGGTCGAAAGTTCCCAGTTCGATTCATATTTCCCGCCCAGCACCGGGTCGCTATCGGTATGTCCCTCGATGAATATAGTATCGATCCTGCTCGAATAGCCTTGATCTTCCAGGACTTTCCGTAGTGCTGGAGCCAGTACCCGTATTACTGCCCTCCCTGATTCCTTCAATGAGGCGTCTCCTTTGGGGAAAAGAATCCCTTCGGGGAGGTGCAGTACTCCCTGGCTGTAGTCCACTTCAACGATAATCCCCTTAGACTGGAGTTCTGCTTGCAGCGCTAAGAGTATCTCGGCTCTCCTGCCCTGGTTATCTACTAGCTCCGCCCTAGCCTTGCTGTAGCTCAACATGTAGTATGTAAGGCAAAGAATGAAAATGGTCAGAAGGGAAGACATCAAGTCGCTAATTGATAGCGCGTAGGTCTCTTCTGGTTCATTCGGTTCTGGGCGTCTTAGAAAGTGCATCATAGGACCTCATTACCCCGTGGCTTAGACGCGGCCGCCTGCCACGTCCCGATCCCATCCCTAGCCTTTTCAAAAAACTCCAGTAGATCCCCTATGTTCTCATCCAGTTCTTCGATGGCCCCCGCCAGCTTGCCGGTTATGTCAGCCGTGTGCTGGTCTAAAGTTTTCAGAAATTCCGCAACGCCTTTGTTCACTCTGTCGGTATACTCGCTCAGCCCAGCATCAAGTTCGCTCAAAACGCTGGACAACCCTTGAGAAAGCCCTGTGAATCCTTCACTGTATTTCTCCCACAGGCCCTGTGCCGAGGTTATCATACCGTTCATGCTTGCCAGAGACCTTTGGGCACCTTCTTCTGACTTTAGCAGATCCTGCTGAACCTTCGATACGCGTTCTAATAATTGTTGCTGAGCTACGGAAAACTCGGAATAAGCTTTGCCGAGCTGCTGAGCCGCGTTGTTAACCGGAACAACGCTCTGCGATATTATGTGCGCCGCTGACCGGGCTTCTTTAACGATACTGCCCACTGTCTCCGAAGCGGAAGCCAGCTCTCTAATCAAGGCTTGCACTTGCCTGGTCTCTGCAATGTAGCGCTGAGAGATATCCTGGGCGGACGTAGACATGGACTTGGATATCTCTTTCAACCTCTCCTCAATCTGAGCTGTCATAGACTTCGTCCTGCCATCCAGCTCGTCAATTGTCGCCTTGACAGTCGTAGCCATCCCCCTGACCTGCCCCATGAGGCTCTCCACCGCCTCAGAGGTGATGCTAGTGATTTTAGAAGTTTGTGCAGTCAGGCTTGAATCCAACCGTTCGGCGAACTGTTCTAGCATGGCCAACATACGTGAGCCCGCCCGGGTCTGCTCTTCGGAAGCCGCTTTGACCGTCGTCAAAACGCCGCTCTCCAGCCCTGAAAGCAGCTCCTGCACCTTCTGGAGAGATCCCTGCTGAAACAGGCTTATGTTTTCCGAAACGGATGAGACTGACGAGCTCAAGTGGGCGAGAGTCTTACCCAGATCGGCAATTTCATTCCCTGCCCTCTGAACGATGGCTTTACTAAGCTCTGAAGACCCTGTCTGACTTAGACTGTTGATAGCACCCAAAAGCTTTTCGAGCACAGGGGTCATTCGACCAGCCAGCTTCTCGTCCAGTGCGGCGGCTACGCTGATGGCCAGATCCTCGTTGAACTTCTTGAGTTGATTGGTTTGCTCACAAGCCTGCCAAAGAATTTCTCCGAGTATCTCCTCAGGAGTGCGAACCGGGATAATTTGGCATAGGGCATCGTGAAGTTTAGCAATGGCGCCTTCTGTTTTCCTATCTTGCGTCCTATAAAGGTAACCCAGTATTAAGGAAAACAGGATGCCCCACAAAGAGCTGGTAAAGGCTACGCACATCCCGTCTAATAGGATCTGGATACCAGTACGGAGCGCCTCAACATCGTGTCCGCTTAAGCTGAGCCCGCCCAGACCCACGGTCAGGCCCACAAAGGTTCCTAGGATCCCCCATCCCGTGAGAAGGCTTGGCACGTACAACAGGAGTTTTCGGTTCATCCGTTCGCTGAGGAGCGAGTCTACGCTGATGTACTCGGCAGGATCCACAGAAGAATACGTTACTCGCGAGTCCCCACGTGGGAGCGTGAAAAAACATCTCTCGAAACTCCTCCAGGGAACCCCGAGACAATCCCTCAGATCGGCAAATACATCACGGGCGCGGTTTCTGTCACGATTGTTATTATTATCCTGGTCTCTCCCACTCGGATTGACCAACTCCGTGAGAGCGTTCACAGCAAAACGCAAGTCCCTTCGGCACTTTACGGAATGTATCGTGTAGACCCAAAGGGCGCAGATGAATCCCACGACCGAGAGGATGATCCAAAAGATCGTTAGAAAGTTCCCTATGGAAGGAGACCGCAGTGCTCTAGACAGAGGAAAGACTGCCTCGATGAAGTTGACGAATTCTCTCGACAACTCAAAAAGCCCCCTCTATTCAAGTCGTACTACGTGCAAAAGGAGCTTGGCGGGTTCAGGAATCGCATGACAACTACACTGGAGGTCAAGATTCATGCTCCTTTCCGTTATTGACACCAAAGGATATCTTCTGCTCAGGATACAAACTTTCCTCCTAATTGCCACTAGGCAAGCTGTTTCCTGGAGATCCTTCTGTGGGGTGCAGTGACCGTCGTCGGAAGGTAACCGAAAGGGCTCTGTCGAATGCTGTGACGAGAAGTGGCAAGCGGTACCAATGGGCTTCTGCTTCGCAAACTCCAGGCAGCCGATATTTCCCAAGTGGTATCTGCCGCGCTGGCTCTGGTAAAACAGCAGGGGGCTAGGGGCTAGAGCAGTGTCCTACGAAGCTATAACTCAAGAAATGATCCAGGCGTTAACCGACGAAATCAACGCCATCAAGAAAGGCAAGGGCAACAGAGAGGTTCCCGTCGAGAACGGAATTCGGAGTGGCTGTTCTGTAGGACGTTACCTTTACACGCTTACCGCTGCATTTGAGCTTACGGTACCCGATGATACGCCTGCCCAGTTGAGAGTAGCAGATACTACTTATGATGTCACAGTAGTGACCGTTGAGGGTTTTGAAGTCACCCTGGCAGTACCCGAAGATCTGGGCACTCGGGTGCCATTTGGGTCCCTTAACACCTCTCCATACTGGCTCCTGGATCTGCTGAGAACCCGTCTCGCTGAGACACTCTCGGGTAAACTAAGAACAAACAAGGGAATGGCTCTCAGACTCTTCAACCAGCTACCCAACGAGTCCATACCCCCACCCCCCCCCGGGCCCCCGCCCGAATTCGCACAAATTGACGGTCTTTCTTCAGACCCGGAAAAAAGATCTGCCGTAGTGAAAGCTCTGTTACAGGCGATAACGTTCGTATGGGGGCCGCCTGGAACGGGGAAGACGACTACCATGTGGAGAACGAATCTTAATCACTTCTCACACCAATACTGCTGTACATGAGGTTCTTAAAGCAGCGAAGAAGGGCCTAACTAAGAAAGAGATCGACGACGGTGCCGTCATTCCCATCGGCCAACCCAGGGGAACTAGCACCGACATCTCAGATCTTCTTTTGGAAGCAGTAGTCGAGCGCAGGAGCACAGACTTGAAGAGAGAACAGCAAGCGATTGAGTCACAGCTGAGGGCCGTGAAGAATGCCGAAGAACAATGGGCGTGGTGGGACAGGAGCCTTAAAGAGGTTTCTGTTAGCGTACTTTTACTGTAGGTTTGTGTAACAATTTTTTGCGGAGGGTAGAAAAAGAAAGAGGCCTCACCCGCCCATATGGGCTTAAACTTAGCAAGTGGAAAAAACAACAGGAGGTGAGGCCTCGTGGACATTGTACTACGGGTTTGGGAAGGTTTTGAAGAACTGTTGGTGGGACTGTTTGAAGCGGTGGAAAAAGGCCAGAGCTTTACGGAGATAGAGCTTTTTGTGCGGGAGAAACTGAACTTGATTGGTGCGATATGTCTTACCTGGGTAGTGGAGAAGCAAGACAAGCATCTGAGGGAAGACGTCAAAGCTCGCCCCGATTGGGTAGTGGTGAGGAAAGGCGACACCAAGAAAGTGCTCACTACTTTCGGGGAAGTGGAGTACAAGAGAACGTACTACCGGAACAAGAAGACAGGTGAGTACGCACACCTTGCAGATGATGCCGTGAGGCTGGCAGCTCACCAGCGAGTGAGCGTAGGGCTGAAGGCCGTTTTGGTGGAGCAGGCAGCTGAGGTGTCCTACCGCAAGTCTGGGGAGTGGGCAGGAAGGGGCGCCAAGGGTGGGGTTTTAAGTGCGAGCACGGTGATGAGCAGCGAAGATGCAGAGGAGTTGTGGCTAAGTGTACGGGACTACATAGACGAACGGTACGACACGAGTTGTCTGAAAAGGGTGTTCATCTGCGGCGACGGAGCGGCATGGGTGAAGAAAGGGCTAGAGGTTATTCCGAAAAGCGTATTTGTGCTGGACCTTTTCCACCTGGACAGGTACATAGTGTCGGCATTTGGTCGCGATTTGCGATCGCAGCTATGGGAGTTACTTCATAACGGGAGCATAAACGACGTACAGGCCTGGTTTAAGGGGATAGACGTAAGGTGGATGAGTGAGTCACAGAAGCAATTGGTGGAGGCATGCTGGAGGTACATCAGTCAAAACTGGTATGGCATCACGGCATATCGGCTTTATCCTGAAGCCAGGCTTGGGGTAAGTGCAGAAGCACACGTGAGCCATGTTTTGTCGGCTCGTCTTTCGAGCAGGCCGATGGCCTGGAGCAAGAAAGGTGCCGACCAGATGGCCCGGCTCAGGGCGATGCAAGCGAACGGGGAATCGTTAAGGCAAGCTTACATCGAGAAATTTGGGGCCAGGGTACGGAGAGTGACAGCAAGCATTCCTAAGTTGAACGAGGAGCGTGAGCAACTGAAGCGTGTAGTCGGGGAAGTGTTCGATAACCTTCCTGCGCTTCGAGGGTCGGTGACCCAGCTAACTCGAACGCTCAAGGCCATTAGCAGATCAGTTTTCGAGCAACTATGAGCAGAATAATGGGCCGGTGAGGTTGATAGCCCTCGTCCTACAATTAGTTGACACTGTCTATGAAAAAAGTTACATTTGGTTTTTTTGGGCATACCCGGCATAATCGATGCGGGACAATGGGAGCCTAGGCTCAGGATCCTTTCCAATCAGAGTCGCACGGTTCCACAAATATCCAGGCTCATATCGGGCCCGTATATGGCGGACTTCTCAAAGACGCGCCACAGGTTTCGGTCAGGGAGCCTGTAAGAACCCACCCGCTGAAAGGTCAACCCGTTGAAGCTCGTAGATACTTCAGACATAAATCCTGTATGCTTAATGGATCCCACGGGGCATGGCACTCGCGGTTTAACCTACTCCATAGCTTGCTGGCAATCCACGTATCTGCGATGACTTCACCCGCGGAAGGTGCTGCCCAGTGGGAGGTAATCACGCCGTATGTGCTCGAAGCAAGAGTCATCAATAGAATCCTGTCAAGCACCGACCTTGGCGAACGGGTAGGATGCTCAACCATACACAGGTTCCAGGGTTCTGAAAGAACCGCGATAATCATGGATATCGCTGACTCCCGCGGCACCCGAAGGCTTAGCCAGATGGTACAGGGTGGACATTGGTCATTGGCAATGCGCCTTCTCAATGTCGCCATAAGCCGTGCCCGAGACAAATCGGTCATAATCGCTATCCGACGCTGGCTCCGCGATCACCTGTCCCACCATAGTCTTCTCTACCAGGTAATCGAAACCATCCCACCGATAAGTGTCGCTGAACTGGGCCCATATCTGTCCGTGGCTTTTGCGTTGTGGAACCTGATCAGTGGCTAAGAGAATTGGCCAACGCTTTGGATAAAAACACTTCCACGCGTACGTCGCTTAGAATCGTATCACGCACCACGCAAGGAGCGTTATCTTTACTGCGCCTCTCCACCCTTTGGCAGCTTTCGAATCCTTCTTATGACCAACTCTCCGTGACAAGTTGCCTCCTGTCTCAGGTAAATGAGCAATCCCGGTCATCCGAAACGGAACTGCGCCGCAAGCTCGGCACGATGTCCGCCTCTCGGGAAAGTGAGCAGTCGGAGTTATCCGAGCGTCCTTCCAGGCAGAGCCGCGTACCACTTGGAACCGTAGAGATTTTCGCACCTGACTGCGGTTTCCAGCGTAACTCCCGCGCCGCAAGTACCGGGGACACTTCAAGTAACGCGGCGGCCGCGCGTTCCATCAACTTAAGTAATCTCGTATGTAATGTACGCTTTAAGAAAGGGTTCAACCTGGGCCTTGACCTCGTCTTCATAGGCGACTCCACACTGTTTGTACAAAAGCCGGCTATTCTGAACCCGAGTACTACTTCTTAACTGACAGCTTATCTAATGTGCCGTACGACTATTACACTGCTGTTGAAGAGGAGGAGAAACCACCCATATGGGTACGTGACTCGCAGACCGGTAAGTTCACAGAAATCAGCCGTATGTCTGACCCGATACGAGCCATTGCTGGCCAAAGAATATCAAAGAGCAGGGTGTACTTGCCTGACGAGAACTGTGTCGATAAACTACGCAAAGAGCTTTTTGAGGAGGGTTGGTGAAATGCTTGAAAAATATGTCAATTTACTGTGGCTGATTCACTATCTTGGCGGCAGGGTGGATGGGCGAAAGAAACTTCAAAAACTTGTGTACCTTAGCCAACAGAACGGTGGCCCATTTCAGGAATCTTTCGAATACCACCCGTTTGGCCCATTTTCTGAACAGCTGGCAAATGAACTTGAGGAGATGAAAGCTCTAGGCCTAGTCCGTGAAACCCGAGAATCAACTTCTTTCGGCTGCAGATACCAGTACGAGCTCACGGAAGCGGGCCAAGCTCTTATCGAGAGTTCGGCTTCTTCTAGCCTTGAGCCTTTCAAAGAACTCGTAGCTGAACTGGGGAAGTATGATGCCAGAAGGCTAGAACTCAAAGCTACGATACTTTTTCTCGTTCAATCGGACATCCCGGAATCTGAGCTAATAACAAGAATCTAACAACTTAAGCTGGATCAAAACTACAGTGATCACGAGATTAAAGAATCACTCGAATACCTTCGCGCCCGTGAATTCTTTAGGAGCCTAACGTATGATCGAGCCTGATTCTCGAAAAGATTGATAGCCTGGGGAAATCTCTATGTCGAGTGCAAGGATGGCATTACCTTGCCACAAAGCACAGGGACAGTAGCGTGCAATGCGTTTGTGACTGTCCTCATCGGGCAAGCCTTACTTGCGGCTGGACATCGAGACCGTCCCTGCAATCACCATGCCCGTTAATCGAGTCACGTTTACGGCTCATTCCACCGGGCGCCCAACTTGGAGTAATGACGCTTATTGAATGTCCAAATCCTCTCGCCGCGAGACCTAGATAGGGCGTATAAAAGGGCGTCGAGAAATCGACGTTCTTGTCTCTATACCAGATTAGAGCAGTCATAACCTCGTCCGCATTTTCTGTTTCAATTCCGGAGATGCTGGTGAACTGTATAAGCGCGTCAGATGCTTCCTTACGCTCATAACCTTGGCTTTCCAGGACGTAAACAACCTCACAAATGATGTGCGGAGTTATCCTCAGAGTGATTTCCCCACGTTCCGCCTTTTCCACAAGGGTCTTGGCTCTTAAGCTGTGGTCTGGGTGGTCGTTCAGCAAGAATCGTATTATAACGTCAGTATCTAGCCAACCTGACGAAATCCGCTCATTGCTTGCCCTACTCACCTTTGGACTTACCCCAATCTACGAGATGCCGGGATGCTCGCGACTGCCTGACCTGAACCCTTGCCTTCTCGACGTCAAGCGTGGGAACACCAGGCCGGCTGAGTCTCCCAAAAACGTGCTCAGACTCACTCTTGCCCGGGACCTTCTCGATGTAGAACCTATCTGCATCTCGGATGAAGAGAATCCGGTCCCCTTCAGTAAGGCGCATTTCATCTCCGATGCTTGCGGGTATCGTGACCTGTCCTTTAGACGTCACCGTGGTAGTTACTTGGGACATCCTGCGCCCTCTCCCTTTCCTGCACAAGGCCTTCTCAGCAGATCGGCGCCTGTAGCTGTTTACTGATTCTTCCTTATTGCATCTTATGTTAACACACCTCTAAGATGACGGCAAGGAAAACTTGCTCTGTCCTTACTATTATGCATATGCATTGTTACTATGCATATTCCTTACACATTCCAAGCATCTGACTATGCCCACATCAGAGGACAACGTAGACTGTTTTGTGTTGGTATGATTGACGTCAAACCAGCGCCTGCCGACTAGCAGCCGAGGGATCGCTACGAAGGCGACGAATCTCATACGGTCGGTATGGGCAGAGGCACCAGTGCAGGATGGAGAGTGCGCCGTGCATTTACCTGAGCATCAAAGCTCGTTCCTGTGTTTGGTCGGCCCCCTCCTTCGCAAAGCCCATATGGGTGCGGATGAATCCGCGAAGCCCGGACAAGTGTATGCAACCTGGTGGTGCCAAAGCAACAGTTATGACAAGGCGGTGGCGATAATGACAAGGTACATAGGGCTCGATGTCCACAAGGACTACATTCACAGCTGTGAGTGGATTCCACACGAGGCAAAGGAGAAACACTTTCGGCTTAAGAACAATCCGGATGCCTGGGCCGGACTTGCCGAAAAGCTCGGCCCTGATTGTGAGGTTGCTGTGGAGGTAACGGGCAACGCGTTTGAACTGTATGATGCGCTGTCTCCCCATTGCGCCAGGATGGTGCTTGCGAACCCATCGGCGCTGAAGCGCTTCGGTTCAGGGCACCACACTGGGCAGCACACTGACAGGGTAGACGCTACACGTCTTGCCAAGATGATGGCGATGAACACAGTTCCTCCTGTACGGGTGCCTCCGCAGGAAGTGAGGGAAGTCCGGAGGCTGCTTCAGTACAGGTTCAAGCTGGTTCAGCAAGCAGAACCGCTCCGGTTTCATACCGTTGGCCGCGCACCATTCTCTTATGCTTTGTCCGCTGGACCGGTACTCGGCGATTCGGTTCTCCCGCTCTTGACGCCGTTGCTGCTGATCGCCTCTGGTCATAACAAAACCTCCCCGATTGATGTTTCGAGGAGATTATCCTTCAGGCGAGACTAGGATACCAGGTGTGCACAGTTTGACGCTTACGACGTGCTTGTGCCTGGCGAGTTTCCGCGCCACTGTACCTCGGGTGCAGTTTCTTGAACCTGCCCATTAATTCGACTGCTCCAGTGACACCTCGGAAGGAAACCACGGCGGGATGGTCGAACACTACAGACAATTAGTTCCATCATGCACGGAGGATAGATGTATGACTAGCTCCATCCGTCCACGATTCCTTGGCGATCGTTACCAATCACGCTTCTTCTGGCTTATTGCCTGTAAGCTCTTTGAACGTTACTCTCGTGTAAATAAAGTGTGCTATGAGATTGGTCCGAGCGGCTTCGATGATATCTCTGTCTACTATAGCAAGCCTGTCATCGATCTCGAAACTGATATGACTGTGCTTCAGGATCATTATCAGATCAAGTTCCATACTACGTATAGTAGCGCGGTGGGCTGGCAATCTTTATCAGATCCAGGCTTTATCAACGCCTCATCAAGGTCGCTTCTTCAGAGACTGCAGCAGATCCAGAGGTCGGATGACCTACCTCAAGGAGCTTTTCGTCTGTATTTCGTGACCCCCTGGCACTTGCTTCAGGGTGACCCGCTTAGCGGACTGGTAAGCAGGATCGACGGAGCGCTCATACTTGATAAGCTCTTCGATGGGAAGAAAAACAGTGTTTTCGCGAGAATCCGCAAGACTTGGCGCGATCACCTTGGCCTGTTCAATGATGACGAGTTGAGAGCAGTACTGTCTCCGCTGAGGTTGAAGGTTGCCAGTCCGTCACTGGGAGACCTCACGAGTCTGCTATCCACATCCCTTGGGAGCGTAGGTTTGAAACCCATCGACCCTGCGTTGCGGACTTGCTCCTATGATGACCTACTGCGTAATCTTGTCGAGTCAAACCGACGTGAGTTTGACCGAGATACGCTTATGGAGACCTGTAAGCGCGAAGGTTTGTGGGTCGGCCTCAAAAACGATCGCCCAGCAAGCTGGATTGGAGTCCGGAGTTTTCTCAGATGGGCAGAAGATATGGAGGACAAGACCGAATCAATGCTGTGTCTTCTGGACCAGTTTAGTGGTAGAAAGTTGGCTACCAATTCGAGCTGGGATGAAGAGATCAAACCAAGACTGTCAGAGTTTCTTGATAAGGTAGTCAAGCCAGGCCAGGCCTATAATCTGTTATTGGACGCTCATTTCTCTATAGCTTTTGCCTGCGGCCATATGCTGGGAACCAAGAGCGGGGCGGATGTAGCACCAGTACAGCGGGGCTCAAGAGGAGTCATGATATGGCGGAGAGACGATACTGTTCGCCAAGATCGGCCGCACTTGAAATGGGCATCTGAGGTTCTCAACCCCAGTGGCGGTGATGTTGCTTTGGCACTAAGCATCTCTCACCCTATAGCCGAGGATGTTAGGGAGTTCATCAGAACAACCCAGATCCCCGTTGGCAGGTTGATTCACGGGACTCTAGAGGTTGGTCCGGGTATCGACCGCATCGTGGATGGGAATCACGCTTGGCAACTGGCTGAAGAAGTGTCTGTGGAGGTTAAGAAGAGGTCTCCAGCTGAACGGCTACATAATCTCCACATCTTTGTCTCTGCTCCCAACGGGTTTTCCTTCTATCTAGGGCAGATTGCATCCAGTTTTGGGAGGTGCGTTCTGTACGAGTACGACTTTGAGAAGAACGTGGCAGGCGGATACGAAAGGTCTCTTACACTAGGCGGATAGAAAACGTCAGATTGGAGAGTGAAGAGCATGGAGGTACCCATCTACTTTGCTGACTTCCTTAAGGGGATCAGGCCGACAAGTAGTCAGATTCAGGACTACCAGACCGGACACAGAACCTTACGGCAGAGACTCATGCACGATGACGACCTGCGACCTATTATAGTTTGCACCTTCATACAAGGCAGCTATCGGCGCGCCACTGCCATAAGACCGATTGCCGACAAACGCCCTGATGTTGACGTTGTTGTCGTGACGAGACTCGACAAGGACAAGTACACACCGATACAGGCAATGAACAAGTTCAAACCATTTCTGGACAAGTACTATTCCGGAAAGTATCGCTTCCAGGGACGCTCAATAGGCATAACGCTTAGCTACGTTGACCTGGACTTAGTGATCACCTCAGCACCGTCCGAGGTAGACGAGGAGGGGCTGAGCTCGAAGAGTGTAACATCATACGATACGCCGGAAGATACTTCGGACTGGCGCCTTGTCAGGTCGTGGGTTCCTGTTGGCGAAAAGTCAGGTAGCCTCTATGTGTCCCTTCTGGAAGCACCCAAGAAGGAAGCCGAATGGAAACTTTCTCCCCTATGCATACCCGACCGCGAGACAAAGACCTGGGAGCGAACTCATCCACTTGCCCAGATTCAGTGGACTTGGGCAAAGAACAACAAGTGCAACGGTCACTATGTCAACGTGGTGAAAGCTCTGAAGTGGTGGAAACAGGTGATGGAACCAGATCCAGAAAAGCCAAAGGGATATCCTCTCGAGCACTTGGTTGGCATTTGCTGCCCTGACGGGATTGGGTCAGTGGCCGAAGGGGTCACGTTAACTCTGGAGGCAATTGCCTCTCAGTACCCGACAAAGCCAATCCTACCCGACCATGGAGTACCCGAACACGATGTGATGGCCCGAGTATCAGATGAAGACTACGAGGCATTCCACGAAAAAGTCTCGGGTGCTGCTAAGATAGCTCGGCGCGCACTAGACTCAGACGACTTTCGTGAGAGCGTCTTAGCTTGGCAGGAGCTATTTGGCAAGAAGTTCCCAGGTCCAACGCCTCCATCCGGCAACAAGAACGGGTTTACTCCAAGAGCCCAGAAAACGCAGATCGGGAGCAGGAGATTTGCTTAGGGTAGCGGATCCACCCGAGTCTCTTCTGCTCGGCAGGCGGGCGTTGGACTCCATTCCTGATGTTGTTCAGCTAGTTCAGGATTGGCGGCTTCTCGATGGTTCGGCGAAATGGGTACTATGCTGTCGAATTACTGTGGAGTCAGCAAATGAGGCTCTTGTCCCCCGGTCTTCGGACTGGTTCATAGTTGTCGACCAAGCATATCCAGAAGGGGAAATCGCTTTCTATCCCGCGAAAGATGGCGGTATACAGGTCACCTTCCATCACCAGCTAGACAATGATCTTGGCGAAGCGGACCTTCCATGGCGGTGCGGTAAGATATGCCTTGATACGGGGGCAAGAGCACTAGGCAGAACCCATTATGATCCCGAGCCATTGGAGGCTTCTGAGCGTCTCAAGTGGAATGTGCTTCGTGCTAAGGAATGGCTTCTTTCGGCTTCGAGGAACGCACTGGTTCTACCGGGGGAGCCTTTTGAACTCCCTCACTTCAGGACACAGGGGTCAACTCAATTCGCGTTCAATGAGAGTCCTGCGTCCATGGCTGAGTGGTGTCCCCCGGCTGGTACATATGGCTTTGCCGAACTGGTCAACTTCAGCAAGAAGCTTACTCTTGTCCGGTCATTTACCACATTCAAAGGCGAGGTAGTGCGCCATGTGTCCTGGGGTAAGGCAATCTGTGAGGCATCAGTTACCTCGATCGCCGGCTGGCTATTGGCATCCAAATTGCCTGTCATCAAGCCTTGGCAAGCGCCCCGCACCTGGCATGAGCTCCAGGCGGCTCTGCAGGATCAGGGAATCGATCTCATGGAGATCACAAGACAGCTTGCCCATCGTTTCCGAGACGGCAAGCCCCATCTCCTTCTTATAGGTTTTCCCATACCGAGTACGTTTGACGGACCCGACTATTGCCTCCATTGGCAGGCGCTTGAATTGCCCTTACTATCCTATGGCTCGCGTTTCAGGAAAGGATTTAGAAAGTCGGAACTAGGCTATTGGATGAGAGACACCTTAGAGGTACTTCGCCCGGAGAAACCGCTCAACTGGGTCTCTTCCCATAACTGGGCTTCACAGGAACTGGCTTCGAGAGGGCAATTGCCCGAGGTTGTGACGAAGAAGCATGCTCTGCTGATTGGGGCCGGTGCACTGGGCTCATGTCTTGCTGAGTGTCTGGTGCGTTCGGGGCTAGGACGCTTGACGGTTGTCGACCACGACTTTCTTATTGGCGGAAACCTGGTTCGACATACGCTATCGATGTCTGCCGTAGGCTATAACAAGGCATTGGCCTTGGCGTACAAGTTGAACGGATCAACTCCTCACGCTTCAGTGGAGGCTATCCGGGGGTCATTCCCCGAGGATATGAGCGAAGCCAAACTCAAAGAATTTGACGTCGTCATCGACTGTACCGGCAATGATAGAGTCCTTAAAGAGATTGGTTGCCTTCCTTGGAAGGATAGTGCGCTCCTGTTTTCAGTCTCAGTCGGCATCGGGTGCAAGAGGCTCTACGTGATGTCTGCAGCCACAGGCGACTTCTCGTATCAGTTCTATGAGGAAGCCATCACGCAATGGCTAGACAGAGATGTTGCCGAGTACGGGAGTGATCTTCCCTGGGAAGGAGTCGGATGTTGGCATCCAGTCTTTCCAGCGCGCTCCGACGATGTCTGGCTGTTTGCCTCGTGTGCCTGTAAGATACTGGAACAGAAAATCATGGGATCACCGTCTTCCGCGGAGCTGTATGTGTTCAGTCAAGTATATAGAGATAGCGGATTTGTGGGAGTTGAGCTAGTTGACCATGTCACAAGATCCGATCGCATTCGAAGCATGGAGTGATAACGGAAGTTTAGGCGTACGACTTAGGGCGTCTGTCATGACCGCTATACGCAGCTTTTGTGTAAGCGCCGACCCAAACGAAACCGGTGGGATCCTAATAGGTCGATATGTTGAGAACCATAGATTCGCGGAGATTGTTCAAGCGGTTGGACCAACTCCCGACTCCAGAGCTGGCAGAACGTGGTTCTGGAGAGGGACCAAGGGATTACAGGACCTATTGGATCGGCTTTGGATAAATGAAGGGCTATACTACTTGGGAGAGTGGCATTACCACGTGCGCTCTTCACCAGCTCCAAGTCTAACCGATGACGAACAAATGTACGAGATATCTCGCGACCCTAAATGGAGTTGTCCCGAACCAGTCCTCTTGATCATGAGCTGGAATGGGAGTTCGGCCTGGTCCACAGCGGTTTTCATATACCGTAGAGACAGGCCCTGTGTCGGTTGCTCAATCCAGGTAGCATCCACGACCTGAGTGCTCCCGGGCACATGTCATCAGACCAGTCTCTTACCTAGTCCAAGACCGACTGTAGGCTCCCACAAGATCACTCCAATACCGCGATCATGCTCATTGGCCGTGTGTGTTCGGTAATGTAAAAGTGCACCACCGTGGCCACAAAAAAGGGATCCACACCGGGACTCTTACCCGTTATCATTGGTGAGAGTAGGAAAATCCACCATTGGAACGGGGGTTTTGGAGTGACC
>DUMF01000006.1 GCA_012840015.1 Bacillota bacterium | reverse complement strand
CCCCCCCCCCCCCCCGTCGCCATTATTTTCCAGTTCCTCTGCAGGAATCCTCAGAAACACATCAACAACACGCGGGTCAAATTGCTCACCACTGCCCCGCCGTAGCTCTTCCCTAGCATCCTGCACACTGAGACGCTGCCGATACGGCCTCGCGGAAGTTATCGCATCGTACGCATCCACAACCCGGATGATGCGCGCCAGAAGGGGAATCTGCTCTCCCGCCAAGCCCGCAGGATAACCCCCGCCACCATAGTCCTCATGGTGGTGCCGAACGGCAGCAATCACCGAACCTGGAAACCTAGCTGGTTCCAGAATCATTGCCCCCACAACCGGATGGTTCCTTACCTCTTCCCTTTCCTCTCCATTGAGAGCACCAGGCTTTAACAGAATGCTCTCATGTACGCCTATCTTGCCTACATCGTGAAGAAGTCCGGCTAAGTATACCTGTTCCTGTTCCTCTTGGCTCAGTCCCAGCATCTTCGCGCACGTCCGCGCCCAACGCGCCACTCTCAGGGAATGCCCACGCGTGTAAATATCCTTGGCTTCAAGGGCCGCTGCCAGTGATTGCACCGCGCTCCAATAGTATTCCCTCAGCGCCGAGTGCAGGCGAGTATTCTCCACAGCCAGCCCGGCCTGGCTCGCAATGACGCGCAGATATCCGACATCTTCTTCACTCCAACGTCGCGGCGTCGGAGAACAAATCTCCAACGTTCCGACAACCTTTTCCCGTGCCAGCACCGGCACTATGGCAATAGCCCGCATCTCCTTCAAGTAGTAGGGCAGATCCACGTCTTGCGCACTGGCGGTCAGGTCATCTATGACTACCGGCTCCATCGTCCGCAAAACTTTCCCCAACACGAGACCCCCCGGCCGAACCCGCCCTGCTTTCGTCTGTAGGTCCCCGTCTAAACCGATGCTCCCCTTCAGCACCAGTTCGCCAGCCTCCTCATCAAGCAACCGCAGCGCGCACCACTCTACCCCTAAAACATCTCTCACGCTCCCCAGAACCGATTCAATAACAACACCCACGTCCAGGCTGCCCGATATCTCTTGCCCTACTTCGATCAACCGCTCCAGCATGGCCGCCCTCATTTGCAGTTTACGGAAAAGGCGAGCATTCTCAAGCGCAAGCCCCAGGTTCGTACCGAGCGTGGTCAGAAAAGCGATCTCGTCTTCGCCGAAACCCGCACCTTCGCGCTTGCCAGCTATGGTCAGCACACCCGTCACCTTTCCCCCAACCATAAGAGGCAAGGCTACCGCCGGCCGCCTTTCTTCAGGCGTACTACCTCCTGGCCGGCCGTTAAATCGGACGGCTCGGGTTTCCCGGTTAACCACCGCAACTACTTCGCCCGGCGGCACCACTCGGAACTCGTCACTGGACTCCAGAGTAGCCGCTAACTCCCTCGCCGGACCCTCGTGCCCTTCACCACTCAGCATCACCACCGAACCGCTGGTAGCACCGCTTAACTCCAGGACCATTTGAAGAGCTCGCCGGGCCACTTCAGCCAGATCGAGGCTCGCGGAAACGGTTTGGCTGAATTCATAAAGAGCAGCAAGTTTGTCCGCTTTTTGCTCTAGTTCCCCTTTGGCGTAGAGCAACCGGGCTATGGTATCCGCGACCTTCTTTACCGCAGCCACTGCCGTCCGGAGACGCTCCTGTGTCCAGACCGGCACTGCCTGAGCTGCCGCCAAGAGTTTGTCCACATCGGCACCCGTTTCGACAGCCAGCCGCACTACCGTCTCTTTAGGCAACGGTTGCAACGCAACGTTGCCGACCAGCACCACGGCTACCGTTTCTGCCGCAACTTCCAGAGGAACCGCCTCATAGACCAGCCCGGCGTGGCAGACGTGCAAAACTCGTTCTCCCGCAACAATCGCAGCCCTCGCAGAGGCCTCACGCGAAGCCGCACACATCTGTCGCGCTTTCGGATTTCTGTTAAGCATGGCACAAAAAGAACACTGCCTGGGTGCTTCGCTCAGTGGACGCCCGTCCGGATACGTGACCATAAGCCCAACGCCTAGGCTCCGCCCCAGGCTCTCCAGCAGTCCCTGTAAACCTATCTGCGCGACATCTACATAAAACATTGACCTCTCCCTGAGCATGTTAACTCTGAAGCTCTCACCTACCCTTGCCAGCGGCAGCCGGGAAGCCACCTCCGGCGTACCAAACCTTTGTCGTCCACACACAGCCCATATAGCAACGGTTCCGCTCCTGCCTAGCTGTGCCACTCCTGAAAAAGTGATCCCTGAGAAACCGGGAACTTTTTGCATTTCCGGGCCTGCCTTCAGCCGGAAACGATTCGTGGCACTACCGCATCAGCAATGCGTGGGACCATCGTTAGCCCTTTATTGGCCATCTTCTTGCCGGATAGTCACTTTCTCCAGACCCCGGTACCCTGCTCTCGCCATTTTGTGCCAATTTTCTACTCCGCTGAACAGGTGCTCTAACTTCCCAGCTGGACAAGTCAGAACCTCTGCCTGTGATCGTAGGAGAATTCCATTCTCTCGAGCACTTCCCAGGTCGTTTCTGCACGGAATGTATGCCCGAATACCCACTTCCCCAAGGTTGCGTCCCGTGCCAGCGTCATCATAATAACTTTGGTGCGCAGCAAGGTTGATGGGTTCGATCCCTTCTTCCTTCACCTCCTCCATTAGGGCTGGAAGCTGGGGAAGTTCTGCTTCGTTACCCGGTGTAACCGCCACTGCGGTAGCGATACTTGTCTCGCCACACACAAGGTGGCCTTATAACCCAAAAACGGCTTGTCCTTCTTCCCGAAACCCCAGCTGGCGTGGGTATCTAATAAGCTCACTACTCCATCAAGCACCACGCCCTTTTCCTGCCCTCAAGCTTCGAGATTAGCTCCTGTCCCTTCAGCACCTCTGCTGCAACAAGCTGCTCGTGATCAGCCTACTTCTGAATCCGCTCGGGCTCCGCAAGCTCCTCCAACTCCTTGGCAAGGTTTGCGTCGTGCCGGGCAAGAATCCGCAAAATCCCCTTCCCCCCTGGCCAAGCTGACGCTATTCTTTACTGGTGCGCGCTATCACCTTTGTGCCGTCCACTATCGCCCACTTGCTGCGGATAACACCCTTCTGCTTTGCCTCCTCCGACACCCTTACAAAAGCCTCCGGAACGTCCCCTCCCCAAGCCTGCCCGGAATACAAGAGCGTCGTGTCATCAGGTACCTGGTCGCCACAGCCACCCCGCAAGAGCGCCGGTACAGAACGTCGTACCCGAGATCCCGGCACACCTGAAAATCGGATACCACACACCTCCACAAAGAGCACATTGAACAGAACTTCCGGAGGCAACGAAGGCCCTCCTATTTCTGGGGGTAGTGCTTGGACATTTCCTCGGTCAGGGGGATAATACGCGAAAGATCTCTGAGTCGAAAGACGTAGTTTGAGGGTATTTGCGACCGATCACGAGCGATTCCTCCTGAAAGCAGCCTCTAACCCCTATTTACGCCATCCCACGTGCCAATCCTGCTTGATACGCAGAAACGATGTGAGGACTTTTTCAGAGGCTCTGAAAAGGCAAACCCAACTTTGAATCACTGCCTTCCTTTCAGCTTCGCCCGATTCCGGCTCTTTAGCTGCCTTGTACGGTAAAGCCCACGGTTGGCCACCTGCAAGAGCTCCCCAAGCGCGGCACCATCGGCAGGCTATACGGCGTCCCGCCTGAAAGGCCTATTTTCAAACTTCAATGTCACGACTCACAGTCGCCTCCGTCTCATGGAGCCGCCACATGACAGATTCAGCCTCTTCCCGACCACCCCCCACAATCATGGTGAATTCGTCCCAGCCATAACTGACCACGCTCGTCGTTCACAGCCTCGAATCCATGTAGGTCAACCAGGACGATCTGAAAACTCTCTCCTTTCACCGATGAGCCGCACCTCGCTGAGTAAGCACATGTCTTACGACCACGCCTACAGCGTGAGCCTCCATCCACATCAGACTGATGACCACAAGAGGTGCCACTAGGTGCTGGATGAAAAGCCACTCGCGGCCCAGAGCTGAACCCGTAAGTAAAGACCGTAACCAGGAAAGTGCAACCAATTCCACCGTTAAAAGCCAAACATGGCAAGAAACGGCAAGTCTAACTGCACACGGAATATCAGGGCAATCTCTTTCACTGAGCCCCACACATTTTCCCTACCACCGTTCCACCACTAGAAACCACAAGAATTAGTAGGTGTCGGAGCATAGGAGCTTCCAAATGCCTACTGCGAGAGAACCAGCCGCAAAAACTCGTCGAGCTGCATGTTTTCGAAGTACCGCGGCACGTCGAGAGCATAGTAAGCGGCCGTGACCCCTTCTTCATCATACTGGATGCCGCACAAACCTGCCTCCAGATCCGAAACATTTTCGTTCGTAAAGAAGTCTCCGTAAATCTTGCACGACTGGATCCTCCCATCGTTCACCTTCAGATACAGCTCGATTCCGCCCCAGCTAAACCTGCCAACGGCCTTGCGGTTGTAGTCAGGCGACTCCCCGTAGTTCCACTCCCAGGTACCATACTTTCGCGCTACCAGCTCGCGCACTGCGGCTATCTGGTCTTCGCTCAGATCGAGCACGCGTATCGGTTCTCCGTCAAACAACTGCTCGAGCAAGCGGGTCTTGAACTCAGCGAGGGACATTCTCCGAGGCATGTAGTCGATCAGATTCGCCACTCTTTGCCTCACTGATTTGACCCCTTTGGAAGTCATCTTGTCGGGCTTGACATTGAGAGCGGCTTCCAGGTTGTCCAGGTTGGAATCGTAGAGAATCGTGCCGTGGTGTAGCACTCTTCCCCGGTAAATGTACTGCGCGTTGCCAGAAAACTTTTTTCCATCTATAGTGACGTCGTTGCGACCGCTTACTTCTACGTTGAGGCCCATTTGCTGCAGCGCTCGGGCGATCCTGCGAGAGTAAGCCCCGAGATCCACCGGGTCCTGCGTCTTCGGCTCGATGAAAGTGAAGTTGAGGTTGCCCAGGTCGTGATAAACTGCGCCGCCTCCGGTGATTCGCCTGACCACGTTTATGCGGTGTTTCGTTACGTACTCCAGGTTGATTTCGCCGAGGGTGTTTTGGAACCGCCCGACTATTACAGAAGGGCTGTTCTGCCAGAGCAAAATGTACCGCTCGGCATCCATTTCTTTCAGCACGTATTCCTCGAGGGCCAGGTTGAAATGAGGGTCCACCGACTCGTTTGGAACGTAGATCATATCACACCACTCCCAGGACTAATCAAAAAGCGAGGAGCACGAGAGCACTCGGCTGCCTCATCGTATAGCCACTTAGCTGCTGGCTTCGCCCGAAATCAACACGTGAGCTGCCCTTTGCACCACAATGGCCATCGCAGAATGGACGCGAGACGGAGGCACAGTCCCGCGACACCCAGCGCCATTCTGCAGCCCGCGCCAGGGCTCATTCATACCGCAGCGCAGCGATCGGGTCCTGGCGCGCTGCCTTGCTGGCGGGGTAGATGCCGAAGAACACGCCGACCGCCACCGAAAAGCCTACGGCCATGAGAACAGAGCCCACAGTCACCACAGATGGCCAGCCTGCCACTCGGGCGAGTATCTGAGATAGGCCCATGCCGAGCAGAATGCCCAGCAGCCCTCCGCCTGCGCTGAGGATGACCGACTCGATCAGGAACTGGGTCATAATGTCTCGCTCTCGTGCGCCTATGGCCTTTCTAATGCCTATCTCGCGGGTCCTCTCCGTGACGGATACCAGCATGATGTTCATTATGCCGATTCCGCCCACCAGCAGCGATATGCCCGCGATGGCCCCGAGCATGATGCTCATCGTCCTCGTGACCTGGTTCACCGTATTGAGCAGCTCCTCCTGGCTGAAGACCCGAACCTGGTCACTCCGGCGAAACTTCTGTTCGAAAATGGCTGTTATGTGGTCTGTGGTGGCTTTAGCGTCGTATCCGGGCTTGATCTGCGCAGTGATGCTCTGAATATAGCGCGACCTTGTCAGCTGCATTCCGGTGGTTATTGGCACCAGTACCGTGTCGTCGGGATTGGTGCCCAGAGCAGTACCTTTGCTCTCCATCACTCCGAGAACAGTGAATGACTGGCCCATTATCACTATGTCCTTACCGACGGGGTTGGTGTTACCGAACAGTTCATCAGCCACCGTCTTTCCGATCAAGCACACCTTGCGCCGCGCCGCCACGTCCTCAGCTGTGAAGAACTTGCCCCTTTCCGGGTAGAAATTCCTCAGATCCGGGAAATCCTGCGTAACCGCTTGCACAGTAGTGTCCTTGGTTTGCGTCCCGTATTTCACCTGCATAGAGAAGCTCGAGGTGGGCATCACCCGGCTCAGTTCAGGCGCCCGCTGTTTGAGATCCTCGGCGTCTTCTATCTTCAGTCGAATACCCCTCCCCGGCGCCGGCATTATCATTACCAGGTCAGAACCGAGCCCCTGGATTTGCGCCGATACCTGCGCCCTCGTACCCTCGCCCACCGATACCAACCCGATCACGCAGCCCACGCCGATTATCACACCCAGCATAGTGAGGAAGGCACGCATCTTGTTACCGATCAGCGCCCTCCACGCCACTGCGACATACTCCCTCATATTCATGCCGGCACCGCCTCCCCACCCTCAGCCAGTCCTGCTTGGACGCGAGGTTGCGCACCCTCGGCGTTAGCACCCTCGTGTTCGTCTGGAGGAGTGCGACGATGCTGTACCGGCTCGTCTCCAACCAGCAGCCCGTCCTTCAAGCGCACTATCCTTTTGCCGTAAAGAGCTATTTCAGGATCGTGAGTTACCATTACGATCGTCATGCCGGCATCGTTGAGCCGTACCAGTATGGACATTATTTGAGCTCCAACTTTGGAATCCAGGTTCCCCGTGGGTTCGTCAGCCAGCAAGATTTCTGGATCACCAACGAGCGCCCGGGCTATGGCCACCCTCTGTTGCTCACCGCCCGACATCTCAGAAGGCTTATGGTGGACCCTGGCAGCCAGCCCCATTTTGGTGAGTTGCTCGATGGCCTTGCGGCGGCGCGCTGCAGGGCCGATACCACGGTATACCAGCGGCAGCTCGGCGTTTTCCACAGCAGTGAGCCTGGGGAGGAGATTGTAGTTCTGGAACACGAAGCCTATCTTCCTGTTCCTCACGGTGGCCAGTTGCACAGGCGTCTTGCTGGACACATCCTCCCCCGCGAGCAAGTAGGTGCCCTCGCTCACCCTGTCCAGGCAACCGATTATGTTCATCAATGTCGACTTACCGGAGCCGGAGGGCCCCATTATCACCACGAACTCTCCCTTCGAAACCTTCAGGTCTATGCCGTGCAGTACCTCGATGGAACTGCGGCCCAACTGGTAGCGTTTCTTAACCCCGATGAGCTCTATAACCGTTTGCGGCTCAGGAGCCTTAACCTGCGTCATCTGTTGCGCCCCCCTGTATTGGGCTGCACCCGAGCCGGCTGTCCTTGCATGCCGCCCATGAACGGAGTAAAGGTCCTGTTATTCTCGGGGTTAGATAGAATTACCTTATCGCCCTCCTTAAGTCCGGAAGTGATCTCCACCGCTGTCTCGCTGGCCAAGCCGACCGTCACGTTCACAGCCTCAGGTTTGCCGTCCTTCAGTATGTACACGTAACGATTGCCGCCCCTTGTCCGCAAGGCTTCAGCGGGTATGGAAATAACGCCATCCCTGGAATCCGCAACGATCCTGCCGTCCGCACTCATCCCGGGCACGAGGCCGCCGGCTCTGGCTGAATCTTCGAGCTCGAGCGTAACGTCGTAGCTGGCCACGCCTTCCTTGACGGTGCCCTCCACCGCTATCTTGCTGACAGTTGCCTTAAACTTCTTGCCTGGCAGAGCCTGTGAGGTAACCTCCGCAGGCATACCCACTTTCAGCTTGCCCACATCCAGCTCATCCACGGGCACGACAAGCTTCAGTTTGGACAGATTTGAGACCGCGCCCACCTCCTGATTCTGACTGACCCGGTCGCCCACTTTGACCGAAATTGCGCTTACTGTTCCGGAAATGGGAGCCTTAATCGTAAGTTCGTCCATGTCGCGTTTGCTCTGCTCGTATGCAAGTCTCGCCTGCTCGAGCTTTATCGCTTGCTGCGACACGTCCGAGCTCGTACCCACGGTCTTGCGGCTTAAAAGATCATCCCACTCCTTCTGCGCCAGCTTCAACTCGGCTTCAGCCTGCTCCAGCGCAGCCATCACGCTGCCATTTTCTAGCACGAGGAGTACCTGGCCGGGGGCCACGTTTTGGCCTTCCCTGACCAGCACCTCTTTTACTTTGCCGCCAGTCTCCGATACGATGGCCTTACGCTGGTTGGCAGAAGTTGTACCCGTGATCGTCGGCCATATCACTGTCTCGTCGCCCATCTCTATGGACTGTACGTATCCAGTCATTCCCGCCCGCAGCTGCCCGTCCACGTTCGGGATGTCTATCGTCACGTTGAATGTGGCGTTCTTGCCGGTGCCTGAACCCTCTCTCGCCACGGCGCTGATCGTACCAGTGTATGACTTATCGCTGGACCACGCCAGGTCCGACCCTATCACTACCGTGGCCCGCTTGCCCACTTCTATCTTTTTCACATCCGCCTGGTACACCGCGGCGTTAAACTTTATCACCGACTCGTCTATCACCACTGCCACTTGCTGACCGGGCGCCACGTCGTCGCCCACGGACAGCTTGAACTGCGAGAGCGCTCCCGCGATGGGCGACTTAACCTGCAGGTTATCTGCGTCCTCCTGTTTCTGTTTTACCGCTTCCCTCGCCTGAACCAGTTTGGCTTCAGCCGCTTTGAGCTCAGGGTCTCCCGGCGCTTTGGCCAGGTCGTTGTATCTCAGCTGGGCGGCCTCCAGTTCCAGTGTCGCCTGCCGGTAGGCGTCCACGACGTCCTGGTTATCGAGCACGATCATAGGCTGCCCTGCCTCTACCTGGTCTCCTTCGTTCACCAGTATCTTGGCAACGGTTCCCGCGACTTTCGCCCTGGTGCTCACTCTGTCCAGAGCTGATATATTGCCGCTGCCCGTCACAGCGATCTCAAGCTTGCCCCTCTTCACCTCATACAACGGGTAACTCGCGGAAGCGGGTTTCGACGCACTCCTGCGTTGCACTGCAACGACCGCTCCCCCAACTATAACAAGCGCCACGATACCCACGACTAGCTTGCTCTTTAGCAATCGCCCCAAAGCCGACTTCACCTGCTCTCACCCTTCCTGTAGTTTCTTATCTTCAAACCGCACGCGCATCTCCGCTCATCGAGCTCTCCTGAGACCTCGTGCGGCACCGCTCACCCTTCCAGAGTAACCGAGCTCACGCCCTCAGATACATCCGTGTGAACCGTCCTTGAGCTTTCGCCGTAGTCCTCGCTCCCCCAGCCGCTGTCGCCAAACACCAGGCGTAGCGCGGCTTGGAAGCGCCTGCATCAAGCGACAATTCCGTCATCTTGATCTTTCTTTGAAAAGTCCAGTTCCGCATCGCTCGCCCCCGTGTCGAGCTTGAGAGACAATGGCACCATATCGGTAAGGCCGACGCCCCAAGTCGAACCCGCAGTGCGTGTGTCCGGCCGCCTGATGGTCACCCGGGCTTCCGATCCCAAAGTGCTCCACCACACTTCAGGCCTGATGCCAGTATAGCGGATCTTCGCGTCTATCAACAGTCCGCCGGCACAAGAATACCCAGGAGGACCAAGGCAAGTAACCGAGCGCATTGGCCAGCACCTCCATCGATCGCGGTAGTGCAAGCGACACAGCCCTCAGGTCTGTCATCAGGCTCACCGCCGTCGCCCACAATTGCCACACCGACGCAAGGCCCAAAGGCACCGCCACTACTGGAGCTACCATCGCCGATGAGGTTCCAAGTAAGTTGCCGCACAGTCAAATCTTCCGTCCGCGCTCGTTGCACAGCCAATCGAACCTTCGACCAGAGAGTGACCGGCGCCTTCACCTCACCATACTTTTCAACCAGCTCTACGACTCGCTTCATCGACGCGGCACCCTCGGTACAATCCTCGCGTGCCGACAGGTGTCTCTCGGCTTCTCTCCTGTCCGGTTCGCCAAGCTCGCCGAACAATAGCTCGTCAAGCTCTATGTCAGAAAGGTGCCTCGACCGGCAGCTCATTCGAGATCCCTGCTGGCCTCTTCACCTTCTTACATATTAGAACGACGAACACCCACTAAAAGTCTGACGCCAGGGGAAAAATATCCCGCCCAACCCGGAAAGCCCGAGCTGCCTGGGGGTACTCTGGTCGCACAAGCCTTATGTATCGATATGTGCACACGAGCTTCTTGGGGCCGTACCCCTAGACACACTTCGCTTGATTAGGGAAGTGAAAGACTGTCCAGGTTACGATTCGTTCGTCGATTGTGCTTTCGATTTGAGTGAAGTAACCGAACGTGCAATAATGGGCCGCTGATAGTTCGGCGGAAGGCGGCAGCAAGCAGGGCTACCTCTTTCATGACAAGAGGGCGCGAGAAGAGCTGGAGGAAACACTTCTCTCCCCGCGAATTAACACATCGCGGAAATCGGTTGACCCCACAGAAAACAGGAAGGAGTGGTTTCTGTGGACGGTGAAGTAAAGGCTCTGAGCCACGGTGAGAGCCACCGCGAAGGCCACGATGAGGGCCATGGTAAGTGCCACCCTGAGACCCACGACGACGGCCTCAAGATAACGTTTGATGTATCGAACGGGATAGATCCCGAGCGGGCCGCCATGATGCTTGCCCTGACGCGAACCAGGGAAGAAGAGGAAGCCGTAAAGCAGGTTCTCTCCAGGCTCAGGGTGAGATTCGCCGTCACGGAGATCGGCGGCATCACGGAAAACCTGCGCTCCAAGATAGCCCCCCAGGTAATAGGGGCCTGTCTTAGCCAGGGGGTCATCCGCAAATGCCCTTCTCATACGCACGCCTTGCTGCATGCCATCCTGGAGGCTGAACGAGGGCTCATGATGGATGCCTCCATGAGTGGCAGCATGTCTCTCAAGATCGCTGTTACCACTCATGGCTCATGGATCGCTGTCGCGATCTTCGGGCAATCCGCTTTCCACGTGCTCACCAACCATCGTCGCGCTGGCCTTGGAACCATGCATTTTGACGGAGCAGGAGGAATTTCCGGCAGCCTGTAGAAATAAACATGTGCCAGAGGTACCAGTAACCTGTGAATTCGTGACAGAGTCTCATGTTAGGGTCGAGGCGCTTGTAACGGCGTGACTGTGTGAAGCCTCAGTACATTGTGTGCTGAGGTTTTTTGTTATCCTCGGACCCACGCCGGAGGGAGTGCTGAAATGTACCGGAGACCACTGTTTGGGATCAGGGTCCTGGACCTCAGCAGGGTGTTAGCAGGCCCGTACTGCACCATGATACTTGGCGATTTGGGCGCCGAGATAATCAAGGTCGAGATACCCGGCAGGGGCGACGACTCACGAGAATTCGGGCCCTTTATAGGCAATGAAAGCGTCTATTTTCTAAGTCTCAACCGTAACAAGAAAAGTATTACCCTCAACCTCAAGAACCCCATTGGAAAGGATATCCTCTTAGAACTCGTCACCAAGGTTGACGTCCTGGTCGAAAACTTCCGCCCGGGTACCATGGAAAACCTGGGTCTCGGGTACGACGTGTTGAAGACAGCCAACCCTCGATTGGTGTACGCAGCGTGTTCCGGGTTCGGTCATACGGGGCCATACAGCCACAAGCGCGCTTACGATCAGATCGTTCAGGGGATGGGAGGCATCATGAGCATTACCGGGCATCCGGGGGGGCCTCCCACCCGCGTGGGTGCATCTATCGGAGACATCGCGGCAGGTATGTATACCGCAATAGGCATTCTGGCGGCCCTCAGATACAGAGATGTCACTGGCGAGGGTCAGAAGGTTGATGTAGCCATGCTCGATTGCCAGGTGGCCATACTGGAAAATGCGATAGCCAGGTATTTTGTAGAGGGTAAATCCCCGGGGCCAATTGGCAATAGGCATCCCTCTCTTTCTCCTTTTGGGTCGATCAGGACTAAGGACGGCTATTTGAACGTGGCCGTGGGGAACGACCCGATGTGGGTGAGGTTCTGTGAAGCGCTGGGGAAAAGAGAACTGGCAAGCGACCCCAGGTTTACCACGAATGCATTGAGAACCCGAAACTGGTCCGAGCTGGAGCCGATTCTCGAGGAGGTATTCGCAACACGGACCACCACGGAATGGATTGCAGCTCTCGAAGAAGCCGAAATTCCATGCGGACCCATTAATAATATCGAGCAAGTGGTTAACGACCCACAGATTCGCGCCAGGGAAATGGTAGTGGAAGTCGAGCACCCCGGCATCGGAGGCGTTAAGATGGCAGGAATCCCCGTGAAATTCTCATTGACACCCTGCTCTATCCAGACACCGGCCCCCGGCTTGGGAGAACACACCAAAGAAGTCCTACAGGCCATGCTGGGTATTAGCGATGAGGAGTACGACAGGCTGTCTGTAGAGGGCGCTATCTAAGGCCGCGACTGCCAGTCCCCTTTTAACGGCCAAGATTTGAGCGGCTGGCCCATCGTCTGTGGACCCTGGGAAGGAGGTGAAAGTCGCGAACCATTCGGGTGGAGCGGCATCAGGAACCAGAAAAAAGCGAGCGGGGTGAGAACACGTGGACATGTTGGTCTTGCCGATAGGGTTAATCTTGTTTGCGTGGCTTGCTTATCAACGGTGGAGTGCCGTAGTCCTGGGTCCACTCGTCAGTCTCGTGGTTTTATTGCTTGCGAGAGTACCCATGTTCAAGACCATGACCGGGCCATACATGGAAACAGCAGCCAGCTACTTCAAGAACTACTTCCTGATATTCTTTCTAGGGGCATTGTTCAGTGCAATCTATGAGGAAACAGGGGCTGCTGAGTCAATTGCAAAGGCTTTGCTTAAGGTCACCAAAGGCGCTTGGGCTGCTTCGATGGTGATGTTGATTACAGGGCTCCTTACGTACGGGGGAATCAGTGGCTTTGTGATCTTCTTTGCGATGTACCCGATTACCTGGTACCTGTTCAAGGAAGCTAATCTACCCCAGCGTATCATCCCGGCGGCCATTTCTGCGGGTACGTGGACGTGGTCGATGACAAGCCCCGGTACTCCCGCGATTCAGAACGTCATCCCGATGCGGTACCTGGGTACTCCCTCAACCGCAGCGCTCGTACCGGGCATCATATCGGGCGTTTTGCAATTTGTGCTGATTTTCCTCTACCTCGAGTGGAGAACCAGACTGTACCTGGAGCGCGGCCTGAACTTTTCCTCCGAGGGGCCGCAAGAGTTGACCCACAAGTCGAGAAGCGACGCTGAGCTGCCTAATCCCTGGATAGCGGTGATCCCTCCGATCGTCGTACTACTGTTGTTTAACGTCGCGAAATTGGCCGTGGAGACGGCTGTGTTTGTAGGTATCTTGTTGGGACTTTGCCTCTTGTGGAAGCATGGAGGCAACTACCGTAACTGGGTGAAAGTACTAAACAGGGGCGGAGCTAACTCGGCTATGGCGATACTGAACACGGCGCTCGTAGCGGGTTTCGCTGGGGCCGTAAGGGCAGCTCCTGGTTACGCTAAGCTCATTTCCTCCCTTAAGAATTTGCGCATGCCTCCCCTGGTTTTCGTAGCTGTGACTGTGGCCCTTGCTGCTGGTGCTGCCGGATCCGCTTCTGGCGGCATGAGCGTAGCTCTCGAAAGCCTGAAAGACACGTACATGAGCCTGGGTGTGCCACTCCAATACGTGCACCGTGTGACTTCTATCGCGGCGGGTACTTTGGACACTCTGCCGCACCAGGGCGCTCAGATCACCCTGCTGACCATTTGCGGACTGACTCATAAAGAAGGCTATTTCGACATTGCTATGACACAACTCGTGATACCTACCATCGCGCTGATTGTGATAATACCTCTGTGCATGATGGGTCTCTAACCAAAACCACTTAAAGAAGGGGGTTTCCAGACATGGCATGGTTGAAGGCTTACGAGGTCAGGATGCCTGAACTGGTGCTGTACGGCTTGGGTGCTTCCGCGTCGGTAGGCAATGAGGTGAAAAAGCTGGGGAAGAAAGCTTTGCTCGTAAGCGACAGCGTTATGACAAAGCTGGGTTATGTTGACGCCGTCAAGAAGAGGATCGAGGAACAGGACATCGAAACAGTGGTGTTTGCAAAAGTGGACTCGGAGCCGACTCTTGCGCATGTCGACGAAGGGCTTAGCTTGTTCCGTGAAGCGCAGTGCGATGTGCTGGTAAGCCTGGGCGGCGGAAGCCCCATCGATGTGGCAAAGGCGATCGGCATCGTTGCCTCGAACGGTGGCTCCATAGTGGATTACATGGGCCAGAACAAGGTCAAATCACCGATTCCGCCAATCGTGGCCATTCCCACCACTGCGGGCACCGGTAGCGAAGTGACGAAGTTCACAATCATAACCGATACAGTCAGAGATGTGAAAATGTTGATCGGTAGCCCATTCATAGTACCGAAGGTTGCAATAGACGATCCAGAACTGACCTTCAGCGCGCCTCCCAAGACCACTGCCGCAACCGGGCTCGATGCCCTTACTCATGCAGTTGAGGCGTATATCTCGAAGAAATCGCATCCGTTCACCGATGCGGTTGCGAGGTCCGCAATACGTCGCATCGCCAGGAACATTAGGCGTGCCTGGGCTGTACCAGACGACGTCGAAGCGCGTTCCGAGATGATGCTGGGCGCGCTCGAGGCGGGCGTCGCGTTCTCCAACGCGTCAGTGACCATCGTTCACGGAATGTCGCGGCCAATCGGCGCACTGTTCCATGTGCCACACGGGATATCCAACGCGGTGTTGTTACCCACGTGCATGGAATTCTGCATGGTCGGCAGTCTGGAGAAATTTGCAGACATGGCGGAGCTGATGGGCGAGGACGTACGGGGCCTGCCCACATGGAAAGCTGCCGAGAAAGCAGTAGAAGCCATCAAGCAACTGTGCAAGGACCTGCAGATCCCAACTATCGCCGGGCTCGGCATCGATAGAGAAAAGTTCATCGAAAAAATGTCGAAGATGGCCGACGATGCCCTTGCCAGCGGCAGCCCTGGGAATGCCCCACGGGTCGTGACCAAGGAAGATATCCTCGAGCTCTACAGGAAAGCGCTATGAGCTTTCCAATCGCACGAAGGGGGTAACGCTTCAAATGTACGGCATGAACGGCAGGTTATTAGCGGTAGACCTGGCAACCGCGCAAATCAGTACAAGAGAAGTACCGGAAACCACATGGCGTGAGTACCTGGGAGGAAGCGGGCTGGGAGCGAAACTGCTGTACTCAGAATTCGACTGGAGAGCGGACCCCTTGTCTCCACAAAACCCACTTATCTTGATTACCGGCTTGCTTACAGGCACGCCGGTGCTGGCCAGCTGCAAGGTATCGGTGTGTGCGAAGTCGCCGCTTACGGGTATCTGGGGTGAGTCAACCGTTGGAGGGTTCTGGGGCCAGCAGCTCAAGGCTGCTGGCTACGATGGAATTATTCTGCAGGGCAAAGCGCCCGAGCCTGTGTACCTCTGGGTGTGCGACGGAAAAGCCGAGCTCCGGCCCGCCAAGGGCATATGGGGTAAGCAGACGTACGATACTGCAGAGCTCATAAAGCGCGAGACCGACGAAAAGGCAGAAGTGGCGTGCATCGGACCAGCAGGCGAAAACCTGGTTGAGATCGCCAGCATCATGTTTGGTGGGCACGACTCGCGGGCTGCAGGTAGGTGCGGCATGGGCGCAGTCATGGGCTCCAAGAACGTAAAGGCAATCGCCGTCAGGGGCCATTCTCGTCCGCCGATTGCCAAACCGGATGCCCTGACGGAGCGCAACCGGGCTGCAGCGGACCTCCTTAAAGAGTTTGCCAAAGCGCTGACTGACTTCGGCACCGCAGGCGGCGTGCCTGGGGTGGAAGCCAATGGCGACTTGCCGATCAAGAATTGGACACTGGGTTCGTGGACTGAGAAGGCAGCACGAATAAGCGGTCAGGCACAGGCCAAAGAGATCCTGGTGGAGCACTACGCGTGTTGGGCATGCCCCATCAGGTGTGGGAAAATCGTCACGCTAAAGACGGGTCCGTACATGGACACGGTGGCTCATGGGCCCGAATATGAGACCTGTGCGGGATTTGGCTCCATGCTTCTCATAGACGACATGCACTATATTGCAGCTGCAAACGATCTCTGCAATAGACTCGGCCTGGATACGATCTCCACCAGCAGCGTAATAGCAATGGCAATGGAACTTGCCGAGTGGGGCATGCCGCTGCAAGGGTCCGAAGAAATCGGCCTTTCATGGGGCAACGGCGAGAGCGTGTTGAAGGTTCTGCCGATGATTGCACAACGCGAGAAGATCGGGGAAGCTCTATGTCACGGCACCAGGAAGCTCGCCGAGTCACTAGGAGGCGTGGCGCGCGAGTTCTCCGTCGAGTGCAAGGGCCTGGAAGTGGCGTACCACGACCCCAGGGCATTCACGAGCATGGCTGCAAATTACGCCACCGCAAACAGGGGCGGCTGCCATCTGGAAGGTCTGACGTACTTCCTCGAGGGCGGCACGTTCCCCGCTGGGCTGATCGGCTTTGACCCTGCACGCATCCAGCCGCACGGCACGGAGCTCAAGGGTGCAATCGCTGCTAAAATGCAGGATTTCATGGACGTATTCAATGCATTAGGCCTATGCAAGTTCTTGATGAGAGGCAGGATCGGCCCCGAGTTCCTGACCGACTGGACGAACTGCGTGACGGGCTGGGAGCTTACGCCTGATGAATTGTTGAAACTGGGCGAGAAACTGCACAATCTGAAGCGGATGTACAACGTCAGGCTTGGCATCAGTCGCAAGGACGATACTCTCCCGCCGAGGCTGCTCACACATGACAGAAAAACCGGGCGGGCAGCAGGCAGCCTACCCCACCTTGGTCGGATACTTGCTGACTACTACGAGGTGAGGGGCTGGACTCCAGAAGGAATTCCCACTCCAGCCAGGCTCGAAGGACTCGGCCTGGAGTGGCTGGTTGAAGACCTACCCAGTGTGCCTGCATAGCGGTACCTGCATAGGAGGTGCCTGCGTAGGTGGAGCAGCGGGACACTTCTAGAGTTCGAGTACGTTTAATATTGACCGGTGGGCTCGCAGCGTTTGCTCGAGACAAAGTCCCAGAGCATGAGCTCGATCTGCCTGCCGGCAGCAGACTATCAGACGCGTTGAGAGCTGTCGGCATACCTCTTCACGAGGTAATGGGAGCCGTCAGCAATGGAACGCTAAAACAGCATGATCATACGTTAAGCGATGGAGAAGAATTCGAGGTACTGCCAGTCATAGCAGGTGGGTAACGGACTAAGCGGAGGTCAGGCGTCTTTCCGGGGGCGGTAACAGGGGCGGTAACGGCAATCGCCGCCCCTCTTCATTCTCTCAACAGCCTCATCCGTTCAGTAAGGCTAAGAGCACACATATTTCATCAGGCAGCCCCGAGAATTCGCCTGTTCAGTGCGATGGGCTTTAGGCACCTTCTCGATCCTATCACCTAGGTGGACAACTAGATCGCCCGACGAAGTTATCTGTGCCTCAGGCATCGGGCGCTTAACCATCGGGCAGGACCTTGGGCCCAGGAATCTGCATAACGTTTTGTTCTAACTCGGTGGCTAAGCCCTACGGCTCTATCACCTTTCTGATTGCATCCACCAGCTGTTGAGAAGTGAAATGGCCATCCAGCACAATCCGACTATCTACCGTCACCACGGGTATCTTCAGTTCCCCTTGTTGGACTTTCCACAGGATGTCGGGGAAATAGCGCGCCTCGGGAGCTTCGATGTTAATGTATCTGCACCGTACGCACTGCTGCCCGAACTCTTTGTACAGGCGGGGGAAATATAGATCCCGCACCACTTCCTCTAGTGACTTAAAACCACAACACCCAGTACGGTAACCCGCGTCCAGACTTCCAAAGACCATCACGAGCACCATCATTCACCGACCCCACTTCGTCCAAGAACAAAGTTCACAGGCAATTTTCATCAGGATACGTTTCATTCTATTCCTGTCAAGTTGTAATGTAACCTCTCTCACGGCACGTTTCATAAGATGTAGCGAAATGAGAGGAGCCCTAAGAGTAGAATTCGGTTATAACCTCGAAAGGAGGAAGATCATGGGAATCCCCGAATTTCCACAGCCTAGAAAGCCAATAAGGCCCAGGGATTTCAAGTGCGAGTGTGTCTGCATTGAGGTGCAGAAAATCCTCGATGCGAGAAAGCAGAAAGAATGCCAGACTTTTATGGTGGATCATACCTTCCCTCTATCTCTGGTGGATATTAACCAAAACCCCGTTATTAATAACTGGCTGCCGGGCAACGACATCGTGTGCGTAGGAGCAGTCTTCAAGGAGAACCTTAAGAACCAGATATTCGTGATTGAAAAACCACCACAGGAATTTACAGTGGAACCCCTTCCCGCGACCAAACCCCCTGCTGCCAGGGTCACCGTGACTGTGACACCTGGTAGAAACCCCGCCACCAGCACCGGGACTTGCAGAGTCAAGGAGACAGTGCTGGCTGAGCTGGAAAACCGCAGTCCATTGGCGAACCCAACGAGGGCTTTCATACACGTCTGCCCCGTCCGGTTCGTGAAGCGACCGATCCTGTTCTTCCCCGACCCCGAACAGGTCGGTCTGGTTAGCGTGAAGGCCGAGTCTGCATGGGAAATTCTGGAGTGCGCTGCCGAACAGATCTTGGGTGTGCTCCGCGTCATGGTCACAGTGGGCGCATTCATTATAATAAAGACATGGGCGGACGCGCAGCTCGTGACTACGGCCTTCGGAGAGTGCGACTGGGAACTCATACCGCCGCCTCTGGGGCCTGGGCCTTGCGACGAGTTCCTGCAGAGGCCGTTCCCGCCATTCAACCCGGCTCAGCTTGAAGACTTTTTCGTCCCTGACCCTTCTCAAGGCCAGATAAAGTAACCACCAGAAACGCAAGGGCATATTACTTCTGATGTGTGCTGATGTAGCCCGGCTCAACGCCGGGCGTTTTTCATTGATTGAACTCCTCCAGCTGCTCAGCAATGCTCTTCAGGTATTCCATATATTCTGCTACCAGTTCCTCCGATGGAACCACGCCTTTTGACGCTAAATACTTCGCGACCAACTCCTCCCGGAGCTTAGGCGGTATCGCCATGATTTCCCTCACGTTGCCGGGATCTACATTAGCCGTTGCGTGGGAACCTGCCATGGAACCTGCGCCGCGATCCGCAGCGCCTAGATCACTGCCCTCGACCCTCTCTTTCCTCTGCGCCCTCTTTTCCGGTTGCACGCTCCGAGCCGACCGCGTCCACTGCTGCCTCTCCATGGGCTGCGCCCCGTCAAGCGATTGCTCCTTTTCCATGGGCTGCGCTCTCTTGGGCGTTTCCGGTGAAGGAAGACCTGAGCCGGGCGTCGGCTTAGGTAGTCGTTGCTCGCCCTTTTCCCGTTTCCGCCGTATGTACTCCAGGTACTCCCCCAGTTCTTCCTCTTCCGCATCCGGCAATGAAACGTCCGACTCGCCGACGTCGCCAGGCACAATGGCCTTATTGAGAGTGTCAATACTGGAGGAGGATGTTTGGCGCGTGCCCGCGCTTATTTCGGGCGACGCTGGCTTCGCGACACCCATGACTGCTGTAGCACGTTGGGGGCTCGCACTGCCAACGATCGGCTGGGAAGCGACTGGCTGTAAAACGTCTCTCAGAGTACTGTCGAGTTGCGGCTTGTCAAAATAATACATCAGGCCTTGACAAATGGCGAATGCCAATCCAACTGTTTGGGTTAAACAAATCAGCACACATGGCTCGCACGATCCACTTAGCTGCCGTGACCAACTCTTGGTCTCTTGTGGCAGCGGCCATCGCGTACACTTAGTTCGCCTCGAGCATTTCACCCCTATAGCGTCTTTAATAGCCGCCGCCAGGCCGCCAGCGAGTTTGCGATTCCTAAGAGGACGACGCCACCACGAGTGAATTAACGTTGGCTCGACACCACACGCAGGTGCTTCATATATGATTAGGTTTACGTCGTACTGAGACGTGCGATCGCTTGAAATCGCTCCCGCTGCCCTGAGCGTTACGTCCGCCCCACACAGTCGGAGCAGGCGTCCGAGCGCATCCACCTCGAGCCACATAGCGTCGGACTTCACCCTGGACTCTATTAGTACCCTCTTACCGAGCAATGGTGGATAAACTGCGAAGGCGGCGGCCCGCTCATCTTCTCTGAACGGCACTCCGATCAACTGGCAAACCGCCCGAAAAGCCTCGACCTCAGGAAACGCGGCGGAATGCGGATGGATTTCCTGATTATGGACTATGAGGCGCATGCGCTCTCCCTCCCCGAACTCTCACCGCATCTATATGCTTCTGTTTCGCAGAGGAGACTGAGCGCATCTGCGGGGGACCGAGAGTCCCTGGCTTTGTGACCTTCCGTAGGGAAGGTCGCGTCTATGGCAAGAGACCGGGGGTAGCGCAAAGGCGAGCCACCGCGGCTCGCCTTTATAACATGTAAGTATCAGTCCTCGACGAACAACTCCACAACGTAATAGCCGTAGTATGCCGAACCCGATCCGGGAACCGGCACCAGGCCAATTCCCACGCGGGTCCAGTAGGGTCTGAGCATGTTCGTCCTATGGTTGGTACTACCCATGAACGTCTCATGGATGATGGACGGCACGCCACCTACACAGATGTTTTCAGAAGCTCGCTTGAAGCTGATCCCGAACTTTCGCAGCATGTCCCACGAATAGCCGTACGTCGGAGAGTAATGGGCGTAGTAGCCGTTTCGCACCATGTCCTCGCCCTTCAGCCTTGCCAGGGCCACAAGAGTAGGGTCCATCTGAAGCGGCCTCAAGCCCAGTCTCGCCCTTTCTCGGTTCAGCAGGTCCAGCACTCCTCGCTCTACTGCGGTGGGTTGGGCCGGCTGAACAGAAACGGGCGTACCTCCCGGCTGCGGACTCGGCTGTGGACTCGGCGAAGGACCGGGTGCTGGGGCGCTCCCAGGCACCTGTCCCGGGTATACGCCGAAACGCGCAAAGTACCACTCGTTGTATGCCTGTTGGTCTTCACTCGATAGCGCAAAAGCATGTCCGAAGCCGGCCAACACGATCGTCCCTGTGAGGGCGAGAACCAATACGGTTCTAGTCATGACGTTCCTGATCGTACTTCTCATGGCAACTCTCCTTCGATAATGAAATGGTTGTCCTCTGCCACTCATTATCGGGCGTTAACGTTTACATAATCAATCTGAATTTAATGGTTAAGCAGCCCTAGACAGAGTTTTTATGCTGGCCAAGCAGTCCCAGCACGCGCTCCATCGAGTAGTTAACCACGTTGCACTCCGGAACCCGTGCCTCGCGGATCAACCTTAGAGCCGCGTCTAAATCGCCCACAAACCCAGAGAAATGCGCATCGCTCCCCAGGACCACCATAGCCCCGTACTTCGTACAAAGTTCGGCGATTCGTTTACAGTTTTTCTCGCTTCCGTGACGAGTACGTACTAGCGAAGCGTTGTTTATCTCGATGCATTTCCCCAGCCTGACCGCAGCCTGTACAAGTGCATCGTAGTCCAAAGGAAACATTGGATTGCCGGGATGACCGATCACTTTAACTAAAGGGTTCAGCAGGCACTTGATCGCAGTGGCGGTGTTTTGTTCGACCGTTCCCACCTGAATGCAGCCTTCGTGGAAGCTCGCTATCACGAATTCCAAGCGTTCCAGGTACCTCTCAGCCAGGTCCAGGTGGCCTTCTGCGTCTACGATGTTAGCCTCAATCCCCTTGATCAACCTGACACCTTCCACAGTCTCCGGCAACAAGGCCAAGTTTTCGAAATAAAACGGGTCACACGTATGCGGCATTGCCGGGCCATGGTCCGTGATCGCGACCGCCTGAAGCCCCTTCTCCCGAGCAGCTCTTGCCATTTCGTTTAACGTATTGAACGCATGTCCGCTTGCAATGGTATGGGTATGTAGGTCTGCTATTGGTAACACACTGCTTCACCTCTCTAAAAGATCCGCTTCGCAAAAGGTTTGCAAAAGGTTTTTCGAAAAGCAGATTTCAAAACTAAGCTTACCCTGAGAAACACCCGCCAGTTCCATTGACACTCTAGACTGATTTTGCTATGCTGAAAAAGCATAAAGCCGAGGTGGCGGAACTGGCAGACGCGCGCGACTCAAAATCGCGTGGGGTGACCCCCCATGAGGGTTCGATTCCCTCCCTCGGCACCATTCTTTGTTACGCTCCGCCAACGGCCCAATCACGTGAGAAAACAGTCTGCGTCAACGTTTAGTAGGTAAGCCCCGCAATTTGTTTAAGCTGACATCATCCTCGGCAAAGCATGTACGATTTGCCTTAAGGCGAATTTAACCCACGGCTTGCCCGAGAAAGGCCCTTTCGATGCTGGTAACGTTTTTGCGTTTAGCCAAGCCTCTGTGTCTATGCCGCCGTATGTACTTTCTACACGCGCCGCTATGCGATCAACCGCTTTTCTTATGATCTCAGGGCGTCCTTTCGTCGCCTTGCTCAAATACCGGCTTAACTCACCGTTTGACCTGGCCGCTAATAGCGTGTCCCATTCGGTCTGTTCTTCGGGTAGCTCACGAATCCCGTCCCAGTTATCTAACAGATACTGTCTCAGATCTTGCATCCGTTTCCTGCGTGTGCCGTGAGTTCCCTTTATCGCCTCCTGTAGCGCTTCAGTGACACTACTCTTGTCAAGCCGGGCTAAACCATCACATACAGCTTCATAACACTCGCTATCGCAGGCCAAAGCCTCTGTGAGCCGTTGCCTCAAATGGTACCTGTCAAGGCAATACCTGGCTCTAGGAAACATATTCAGCCCGGCTTTAACCCCGCTCCGTCTCCGCCAATGTGTACTTCCCCTATACTGCTCAGATCCCACCTCTCACCAAGATAAGCGCTAGCCTCTTCCCAAATCCTCTCCCCGTCAACCCTCCCCGCTACACTTTTACGGTTGACTAGCTGCCGTCTCGGGCTTTCTTTCCCTTCGTACGCCACCATGAGCTTACTTCGTCCCTCTTTCTTTTCGGTGGGATCATTACCACGTCCGCTTCCATGCAAAGCTTCTCAGTTACTTTTTCTCGCCTTCTGGTACTTCGCCTTCCTCAAAAACCTCATTGACAATCTGCTGTGCTTCCTCCGGAGCTCATTCTCCTGCTTGTTTTACTTCCTTCATCGCCATGGCGCTCACGGAAGTCAGCATCTCGCCCATAACTTTCGCCGCAAACCGCATTTCTGTCGCTAGCTCCACAACTATCATCCTAACGGCACTGTCAATATCCTTGTGTAAAATCCGATTCCCTTGCGGTTTTAGCCCCCTAACTGATTTAGACAAGATGCCCTAAGGTTGGTAGATTGAGACGAGGGGGCGGTGGCTACAGGTGGTACGGAGGCAGTTTACGCGGGAACAGAAGCTGCAGATCGTGAGGGAAGTGCTTGAGACCGGGAGCACTTCGATGGTGGCGCGGAGGCACAATATCAGAGACAGTGTTATAAGCCGCTGGGTGCGGAAGTTCAAGGAGTTGGGCGGAGGGGCATTTGATAATGCAAGGCGTGGTGTAGAGGGCCGGGAATCGGCGGAGTACAGGGCACTTGCTACTGAGAATGAGCGGCTGAAGAGGTTGTTAGGCGAAAAAGACCTGGAGATCGCCATTCTCAGGGATTTGGTAAAAAAACGGAGCGCAGTTGGCAGAAAAGTTAGAGCTAGCGGACAAGTGGATTCAGGATGGCCATAGGCCTGGGATAGTGCTAAGGAGCGTTGGTGTCAGCCGTTCAACGTATTACTACCGACGGTTACACAAGTCTAAGCAAGAAAGGAAGCACGGCGGCGGTCGGCCGTTGCCTGGGATATGCTACAGGGTTGATGGGGCGATCGTAAGCGACGGACAGGTCAAGGAATGGCTTTGCGAGTTGATCGAGGGCGAGGGGTACGCGTACGGCTACCTAAAACTTACGGTCTGCTTGCGGAGGAAATACGGCCTGGTAATCAACAAGAAAAAGGTTTACAGGCTGTGCAAGGAAGTACGGCTGTTGAGGCCACAGCAAAAGATAAAGCGTAAATACCCAAGAGATTGGCAAGGAACCGAGAAGTGCTGGGCCAAACTAGTTAGGGCAGGCAGACGTGAAATATGGCTACATACATGGAGAAAGGCGGTTCTTCTTCGTGTTGTCGTCGGTGGTCTACAATCACATAGGGCTTTCGGCGACTGCGGAGGACGCAGCCGCAGCATTAGGGCATGCCTTGTGGAACAGGGAATTGAGCGGCAATGTGTCAAAGCCGGTGTTGAGGACGGATAACGGGTCACAGTTCATAGCCGGCGTATTCGAGGCTGCGTGCGAGCACTACGGCGTCGAGCATGAGAGGATACCGTCGGGACGCCGAACAAGAACGCTCACATAGAGGCGTTTCATCGAATACTTGAGGATGAATGCCTGGCTGGGCAGGAGTTCGAAACGTTCACGGAAGCGTACCGGACTGTGGCAAAGTTCACGGAATTCTACAATAAGAGGCGGATACACTCGGGCATCCATTATATGGCACCCGAGGAGTTCTAAAAAGCGTTCCAGAGTAACCGTGCGAGACTGCTACCAATCAGGGTGTAATGTCCAAAATTCGTGGGCTAATCCGCGCGAAGAACTCAACGGCCAAGAAGCTGGCCAGCGCAGTGGGCAAGAAGGTGAGGATCGAGTTCAAGGAGCTGGATGCAGGCTGGTTCGCCATCAAGGTGGCTTAGCCGGCAAAGCGGGCCAGGTAGCCTCAGCAGGCCCTGGCCCACTCAAAGGAAAAAACCACTCCTGGGCTGCACACGCCACTCCCATCGCCACGTAGACCACTGTACACTATTTTGCAGTGGAAGCAGGGGGCTCTTCGTCCCCACACCCCCCACTGCAGGCACACCCAGGGTTACAGCAGGTATACGAGGTCAAGGAGGCGCAGCAACATCACTGCTGCCTCTGACCGACTAATATTTCTCTCAGCCCGGAATGTGCCGTCCTCGTATCCCCTGACAATTCCTCTGGCCGCAGCCGCGGCAACAGACTCGCTCGCCCAAGTGGGTATTCTATCTGCGTCTGCGAACTTGTCAATCGCGCCAGTTACCGGCCCCACCTCCTTGGCCATGATCCGCGCCACGATCGCCGCTAGCTCCGCTCGACTGATGGGGTTGTCAGCTCGGAAGGTGAACCCGCCATCTGGCTCGGGGTATCCCCTTATGAGTTCCGCCTTCACCGCGCTGGCGACTGCACTCCGCGCCCATGATGGAATGCTGGCGTTGTCTTTGAATTTCACTAACTCCTCTTCCCCAGCAGGGGGTAGGCCCAACGCCCGCACCAGGATAGCCGTGCATTCACCGCGGCTAATCTCTGCGTTTGGCTTGAACACATTGCCTGCGTACCCCTTAACCACTCCCATACCGGCGAGCCGGTTTACCGGCTCTTCAGCCCAATGCCCCTGCGTGTCAGTAAACGGCACTACCGGCTCACGGGCAAACGCTGCAAACTTCGTGAGGTGCGACACCTCAACACTCACGGTGTTGGTGCTGCCTACCTTGCCGCCCAAGTAAACCCAGCAGCCCTTCTTCTCGCTGAAGTAGTAGGCAGCAGGCACTTGCCCTGCAGGGACCTTCGCTGGGTCGTAGGAAATTGTTATCACGATTGGCCTCGACACTTGTCCGTCTTTTATCGCCACGTCAACAACGCAGCTGGCAGGCTGGATATCTTTTGCTTTCTCCAGAAATGCACTTGCTTCAGTCTCCTGGAGAACTGTCACCTCCAACCGAGCCTTACCCCCAGTCACTGCACCTGCCGGTATCTCGACTCTCGCTGTGCCAGTAATCTCGGCCATGGTCGCAGTTCCCACTTCTATGGATCTTTCGATCTTGTTGGCAGAAGGTGTCACCCCCGGCGCTCCAGTGCCTCCACCGCCCGTGCTGACACCTCCGCCACCACTGCCTCCACCGACACCCCCGGCAGCAGCCGCTTCAGTGGTCACACTAATGTCTCCTGACCACTCAGACTCGTTGCTGGCCGCATCAACAGCTTTGACGCGGAAAACGTACGTAGTAGATGCGGCAAGGCCTGATTTGGTAAACGATGTGCTAGTGGACTCACCAGCTAGCGCGAACTCCTCACCGTTCTGCTTCATCTCGACTACGTATTTCGCAACACCCACGTTGTCGCTAGAGGCATCCCAAGCTAAGCTAACACTTGACGAAGACCTTGTAGTCACTCTCAGGTTGGTTGGAGCGGTAGGCGGTGTCGTGTCAACTGTGACAGTGGGCACTCCAATTGCCGAAAGGTTAATCTCTTTTACGTCACCTCGCTTAAAGGTTACCGTTTGCTCAGCTCTGATCCCAGCTACTTCGAAAATCACTTCCTTCTCCTCGTCTGCAGTAGTGCCGGTCACCAGAAGTTTTGCATCCAGCGTACCTGCGCCGCCGTACTTGCCAGGCGTTTTTACGCTGATCTGGCCACAAAACCTGCCTTCTATTTTCGCAACAATTAGGGTACCCACAGGGGCTGGCTGGCCGTTTACGGTCACGGTCCCATAGTAGGCTGCCGGCAGCACGGGCTGCTCCTGAGCCATTGCAACGCCCGACAAGACTAGCGAAGACAATAATACTACGCAAGCCACCAATACGCGCTCGTACTGTAGAGGCCTCTTCAAATAAACCCCCCCCTCCCTTTCGATTGCTACCTTTCGTACGAAGGGCCGCGCCGCGGCGCGGCCCCAACGCGACTGTCATCTCCCGAGGGCGTTCAGCTTGCTACGCTGCGGCATCACCGACCATACGCGCCCACCGTGACCGGTGTGGTGCTGAACCCAGCCAGGCTGCCAACGGCGTCCATGTAGACCCAACAGCCGTTGTACAGCTTGATAGTACCCTGGTTTACACTGTTAGGCGTGACCGACCACGGATTCGGGTTCACTGCTGGGCTCACTGTTACGCTCCACTTGCCGCGGACTGAGTACAACGCATTATCGACACTGTCGTTGTCCTTGGTGAAGCCTACCAAGTTCCACCCAGCAGCCAACTCTTTAACCGGCGGATTGGCTTGGACAGTTGTTGGCATCACGACTGCAAGCACAGGGGCCTTCACTTTGACGTACACCGCCTCAAGCGGCTGGATGCTGTTGTTCTCTTCTGTGATCTGCACCCACTGCTGGGAAGGCGCGTCGAACTTGTAGGCGATCTCCACTGCCTCGGTATTGATCACGTCACCCAGCAGTGTCTTGCCGCCGGCAAGCTGCACAGGCACAGAGAAGGTCCGCCAGCCGTCAGGGCCAGGCGTAAGCTCGTAGCAGGCCACTACAGGGTAACCCTGGCCGTCGTTGTCAGTAACTATGCCTTGCGATTTGTTCTTGGATGCGTCCACAGCTACAACCTTGAACTGAACTCGATCCTTGCCAAGGACTAGCCCCTTTAGCTCCTCAGGTACTTGGACCACGTTGTTTACGTCGGGTTCGACCGCTTGCCAGTTCTGAGAACCGAGCGGTGCCACGAAGACTTCCACACCAGCAAAGTCGGCGTCTTCTGGCCTGGTGTAACTCAGCTTGAAGCAGCCAGCGCCGGGAGCGTACTCCACAGTCAGGCCCGTCACATCGCCGGGTGGTGTGATATCAGGACCAGCACCCGCTTGCACCACCAGCGTGCCGGATCCTTGCAGACCAGTTGTCCTGGCTGTGATGGTGACTTCGCCAGGCTGGCTGTCCTTGTAGCAGGCTACGGCAGAACTCTCCCCTTCCGTGACAGTGACCTGCGTGATCTGCTTGCCGCTCTCGTCCTCAAACCGCCCAGTGCTCGAAGAGGAGCTCAGCACCAAGGTAAGAGGCGAACCATCAACAATTACAGGGTTGCCGAACTGGTCCAAGACGGTAAATGTGAGCTTAACCTTCTCGTTCACCACCACTGCCCCGTCCGCTTCAATGGCGATCTTATCTGGCTCCGCAGCAACGACCTTTATGGTGCCGTCAGCAGGATCGAGCCCCTCGGCGCTGACCGTTATCTTCTGGTCGCCAGCCGTTGTGTCGTAGTAGTAGACAGTCGCCTCGCTCTCACCTTGCTTGATCGCCACGGAGTTGATCTCGGTACCGCCCTCGGCTTTGTCGTAGAACTTGCCAGTGAGCGAGTCGGCCTTCAGGGTGACTATGAGATCCGCGCTCTGGGCAACCGCGTTGCCGTACTGGTCGGTCACCCTCACCGTCACCGCTCCAGTGGTTCCGGCTTTGATGATGAGGGGAGCTACGGTAAAGCTCAGCGCATTTGCCACCTGTCCGGCCGGGCGCACGGTAACTGTCTTCGTGCCCTCAACCTTGAAGCTGGTCGTTCCTACTGCAACATTAGCGGTGGCCCTAACCGTGTTTGTCCCAACACTTGTGGGCCGGTAGTAGACGGTAGCTTCGCTAGTGCCCTTCGCAATGGCCACCTCGGGAACTTTGGTTCCGCCGACGAGGCTGGTGTAGAACTCACCGCTCGCGTCGTCTTGAAGAGCTACCTGCGTATCCTCGGCAACAGCGTAAGGCTGGCCGTACTGGTCCAGCAGCTTGACGGTCAAGGGCAGGCGCAGGTTGACCTCGACGGAGTCATTGCCGGCGATCTCAAGCGTCTCCGGGCGCGGCCCCATGAGCGTGACGGGTACGTTGCCAGCCGTCAAGTCAGCGGCAGTGGCCGTGATCGTAATGATCTTCTGCACGCCGTCCTCGGGCCGCAATTTATCGTAGTAGTAGACGGTCACGCTGGAGGCATCGGCAGGGATATTTACGCTTGTGATCGGCGTTTCGCTCGTGGCGGTCTCGTAGAACTTGGCGTTGTCGGTGTTAGAATCGGAGCTAAGGCTCACCTGAAGGTTGCTAGACTGCGGCACCGGGTTGCCGTACTGGTCCTGCGCCTCGATGGTTACCGCCGTGCGCTGGTCGGAGTTGATCTCCACGACGTCTGGAGTAGCCGGATAGGCGTCAGCCACGCTCACCACAAAGTGATCATTGGCACCCGGCACAATCTTAAATACCGCCGAAGCTGTAAGCGCAGGTTCGGTAACGGTGGCGGTAATGGTCACCTTGTCGGAGACCTTCCTGTCACCGAAGGTAAAGGTGAGCTCGCTTAATCCAGAGCTGATCGTGCCTGTGGCCTTGAGCTTGTCTGCCGAATTCTGAGTGGCACTACCGCCCCACGTTACTGTGTCGGCGTTGGCGCCGGAAGCGGTCAGGGTCACCTCAACACCACCAGCTCCGGCGGCAACAGGGTTGCCGTAGGCGTCCTGGAGCTGCAAAGTGAAGTTTCCTGCTTCACCCGCGGTTATCTGAGGAGGAGCCGCAGTGAAAGCGATTTTGGCCAAGTCGCCGAACGCTCCAAAGGTTATCGAGACATCACTCGGATTCGTCAGGCTCTTGTCATTACCTACTCCGATGGTTACAGATTCCGCCTCTGTGTCCTTCAGGTAAGCAGTGCCGCTGGTATTGCCTTTGGCGATAATGAGCTTATTATCCGTTAAGGCCTGGGTCGCCGCGGAGTCGGAGTAGAGCGTGGCGCTGTTATTGAGCGTCTCCTCTTTGAGAGTGAACGTTACCGTCAGGTCGCTCTCCATCGTGGTGGGGTTGCCATATTGGTCCTGGATAGTTACCGTTAGGGGCACGACCTGGTTTTTCACAGCCTCCAGGGGCGCGTCTAGGACGATCTTACTTGCTACATTCGCCACTATGGCAACAGTGGTGGTAGCAGCCGTGTCGTTGGTGGTACGGACGGCTATGGAGTAGTTCCCGGCCTTTTGGGGGTTAGTAACGCCGGAAATTGAAACCTTAACCTCACCACTCTGGCCCACAATCAACTCAGCAGGTACCCCAATTTTGACAGCCGTACCCGAAACGTTAACGTAAGCCGGAGTATAGTCCTTTTGCTCGTAAACTATCTTTACAGTAGTGGTTTGCGAAACGGTGTAGCCCGTCGCGAAGGTGACGGTGATCTCGTCCCCGCCCCCAAGTCCGCTGGGTACGGTAAAGCTGACGTCGTACGTAACGTTGCTAGCCCCAGCTTTATTGTCGGTCGCCGTGGCGCTTACGCTGGCAACAGAAGCCGCCGATGCCGGTGCAAGCGGCAAGAAAGCCATAATCAGCGTAAGAGCCACAATTACAGCAAGAGCCTTGCGTGCATTGCCAATGGTCATCCTGAAAACTGTTGACCTCACGTTTCCTTGTACCCTCCTTGTTCAAGAAGTTTCGTAGCTGTCTGCAGTTTCTCTCCGTTTCCTCCCCGCGATCACCTCCGAGGACACAATTTCCCGCTGACGACACTTGGTTGGCCACTCACGGAGGTATAACCACCCCAATAAGTGGCAACCTGTACCTCAGAAGCATTACAACGCCCCCGGTGCTCCGTGTGCTTTGGCGACTCGATCACCTGGAAACTCGTCGGAAAAGAGCTCCTCGACAGGAGTGCGTAGAACACGGGCAATTTGGAGCGCAGTAACAAGCGATGGATGCCGATAACCCTTTTCGATGTTTGTGTACGACGCGCGGGTTAGGCCAACTTCCCGGGCAAGTTCGGCTTGGCTCAGCCCAGCTTTCAAGCGCGCTTTCCGTAACGCAACACGCATCTGCTGCATCTCCTTGTTTCGGATTGTCCTTAGAATGCGTGTCGTTCGGAAACATATTAAGTGTTCTGAAAGAAACTTGTCAAGGTGAAGTTGACCAGAATAACGTTTCTACTAGAAACCTGCAAGGGGGGATGCTATGAACAGATTTGGGAAAGCCCTAAAAGAACTCCGGCAGCGATCCGGCTTGCGTCAGGATGATTTGGCAAAGGTGCTCGGAGTGGAGCGGTCTACCGTCGCAAATTGGGAGCGGGGAGCGAAGCAGCCAAGTATAGATGTCCTGATCAAACTCAGTCAAATCTTCGGTGTCTCACTAGATCAACTCGTAGGGATCAGCACAACCGCTACGCCCATTGCCGCTGTCCGATATCTTCCCCTAGCTTCTGATCCCTTGGTAAGGCTCTTGGCTGAGAAAACTGGCGTTCCCGCAAAGACTATTGCTGCCTTCATAACCGCTCTCAAAATACCCAATGGCAACTCTGGACTTTGCTGAGAACCCGAAGACTAGCCTGTTTTTCTCGCTTCTGTATCAACCTACCGCGACATACATGACGCAAGCTAGCTCAGCTATTCCGCCATAAAGAGCAGAGCGCCAGTTTGCACGGCGCTGAAGGTGCCATTGTCGGTGCCTGCAAGTTAACCAGAAGGGTTTTGGTGAAGCGTCGAAAAAACAATCGAGTTCCCTCGGCACCAGAACCACGAAATCGCTTGTCGCAACGAATTGTATAGGGTTAAAAAGCCTCACCTATAGAATAGAATAGATATGATTCCTTTCTGCTCCCCCTGCAAGACACCAAGTAGGGGGTTTTGTTTATCCCACAGGCAAAGGTGTTTCGCGTCCGCAAGACCATTCCGGCTCCCCCAGAAAGAAGCACTACCCATCAGATGTCAGCCGACTCGTACTTACAATAACGTGTAAGTAAATGCTAATAATGCAAAAGTCCAGCGTTCCGAAGAGGTAGCGCGTGTCTTTTTCGTGCACTTGGCCAGGAAACTAGGTTTAGGATATTTAGCCTTTTGGCTTCGAAAAGTTTCACGGCAGGCGAGCTCAGGGATCAGTTGCGCCTAAGCCAGCCTGCCATTTCACCGGACCCTCTCCCCGGTAGCAAAGAGTAGAATGGGGTGGCTAACCCCGTCTTCTCACTCTAGAGACACACTCAGACAACGCCAATGCCGGGCGCGCTCTGCGACTTTGCACCCGACTTGCCCGAGGCCTAAGTGACCATTCGTAACAGCGCCAAGGATCAGGCCGTGCAGTAGCCCTTCGCGCCACGGGCTTCTGGTCTGGAACACCTAAGCAACGATACGCTGAGTCTGCGGGAAGAACCAGCAGCTTTGGCGTTTCCTCCCATGGCCACTTCTCTGTAGCTGTCCCTTCATCACTTCTATAGGAACCGTCGCAATGCCGGCGCGTACCCCTCCACCGCGGTTTCAGCTTCCTCCTTCTTTAGTGCCAGGATCTCCCTGCAATGCCTCAGTGTCTTACCCGCCACTGCGGGTCCGAGACCTACTTATTGCCTACACGGGCACAGGGTCTACCGCAGTACTTCTCAACACGGTTGACGTACTGTCCCTGGTCGTCAGTCCGGGTTCCAGCGGCGGACATACCTGGGAAGCGTATCGCAAAGGCTTCGTATGCCTCTACGGAGCATACAATTATTCTTCTCTCCAAACTGATGTGACTTGCTAACGCCACTGCCGCCGCGTGGAAACTTGAAGTGCCATACGTGCCCTGACTCGTTGAAGCACGTTGCCAGTGCTGCTACGCTGCTACTACACAGTCATCCTCCTTTCCCGCCATTGCCTGATCCTCCACAGAATGGTAAGGTGATTATTGGCGACATTTAAACCGTTAGGCGGATAGATTACACGATTTGAAGATGCAGGGTCTCAGGTGATAGCACGATGAAATCGTTGATCATAACTACTAAACGGCATATAGGCTTGATTTTACTCCTTTCTGCTTGCATAAACCTCGGCCTTCAGAGCAGCTTTTCAATCGGTCTCACAAGCAGCCTCTCAAGGGTGTCGCCAGCCAGTTCCACGGCCGGCGCCCAAACCGGCGTCACAATGAGTCTTTCAGCCGGTTTCCTGGATAGAGGAAAAGTGGTAAGAGCTCAAGAGCGAAATAGAAATCGAGAGGTTTTAGTCCTCTTGGACGGATTGCCGGTGGATTTCGACGTGCCGCCGTTCATCCATGAAGGTCGAACCATGGTCCCCTTTAGGGCTATAGCGGAAGCGCTCAACGTATTGGTAGAATGGGACGATTCGACCCGAACGGTTACCGCCTCAACGGGTACCGCATCCCAGGGTGGAATACGGGTGCGCCTGCAAATAGGCAACAAGCTCGCCGACAAGAACGGTACCCCCATTGGCCTGGACGTGCCCCCGATGATAGTGGGCGGCAGGACCCTCATACCGGTGCGCTTTTTCTGCGAGGCTTTCGACTGCAGGGTCTCCTGGGACGAGGCGGCTTATACCGTAAGGATCACTTCGCCAGCCAAGACCCTGGAGGTCTTGGGATTCTATGCCCTCGGAGACAGCCAGACGAGCAGTTGGACCGACCTTTTCGGCAAAGCATACCCGGAGACGGGCACGGGTCACACGGACCTGGTGGGCAAACTCGCCTTGGGCTGGTATAGTCTGGATGCACAGGGGAACCTGCTCACCCGCAGCCGGACCGGCTGGCAGAGGCCGGAGAGCTGGGAAAAAGTGCTGGAACTGTCTAAGGAACGAGGCCTGGAGACTCAGATGGTGGTTCACGTGACTGACCAAGATGGCACCATCACCTCTCTCCTCGGAAACGAAGCGGCAATCGCCAAGGCAGCATCGGCCATAGCGGAGGAATCCAAGCTTTACGATGGAGTCAACCTCGATTTCGAAGGGCTAGGATGGCAGGAGGAAGGCGAACGGCTGGCGCGCACGCGCGAAAGTTTCGTAAGGTTCGTGGCCTTGCTGCGCGGGTACTTGAAGGGAGCCGGACGCAGCCTGGCACTAACGCTCCATGCGCCCAACAGCGCTTACCAGGGATACGACTACAAAACTCTGGGTGCCCTGGCGGACGAAATCATCGTGATGGCCTACGATTATGGTACAAAGCCCGAACCCGTCGATAAAGTAGTAGAAGCAGTACGCATGGCTCAACAAGCAGTACCGGCAGAGAAGCTCGTGCTAGGGGTGTCGGCACCCAGTGAGACCCCACAAAGCCTACTCACCAAAGTGGGGATAGCCAAGCGCTACCGCCTCCGCGGAATCGCCCTTTGGCGGCTCGGGTTGGTCTCCGACGAGATGTGGGACGCCCTTGGGATGACGATCAAGCGCCGACCCACGTCGACGCTTGTGCAATAAGCCTGTGCAGTAATGGCTGGGCAGGGATGCCCGCGTAGAGTTTCAGTCTCTGACCGGTTTTGGAGGGTTCGGTATATGTATCGCACGGGAGTCAACCGCCAGGCACGCCTCCGCCAGCGCCTCTGAAATCGTAGGGTGCGGGTGTACAGTGGCGTAGATATCTTCGACAGACGCACCCATCTGCAGGGCCAACCCACCCTCCGAGATCATGTCCGTTGCGCGAGGCCCGAGTATATGCAGGCCGATCACTTTTCCGTCCAGCTCGGAGGTAATAACCTTGACGAAGCCGTTACCGTTGTTTTCTATTAAAGCCTTGGCATTGGCTGCAAGTGGGAAGCGTCCGATCCGGATTGAAAGCCCCATGGTCCGAGCTTGCTTTTCGGTCAGGCCTACCCCAGCCACTTCCGGGTCAGTGTAGATCGCGTTGGGAACGGTCTTATAGTCCACGCGGCGGTTCTTTCCTAACACTGCGTTCTCAGCCGCGACTATGCCTTCGTGAAAGGCGACATGAGCCAGCATCACGCCGCCGATCACGTCGCCGGCAGCGAAAACGCCGGGCCGGCTTGTTTCGAGGTAATCGTCCACCACGATTTTGCCCCTGTCGACGCGGACGCCAGCCTCTTCCAGTCCCTGCCCCTCAGCGTCGGGGCGGCGCCCGACTGCGACGAGCAGCCTGTCCGTCGTCAACTCCTCCTCCTTATCCTCCGTCCTAATCCTGACCACGAGCTCATCGCCGCGTCTTTCCACAGAAACTACGCGCGAACCGGTATATACTCTCACCCCCGAGCGCGTGAGAAGCTGCCTGAGAGAGCGGGAAAGCTCAGTATCCACAGGTGGAAGGATATCATGCAGCATTTCCACCACGACGACGTCGCAGCCGGCCTTGGCGAACATCGTTGCCAACTCTATGCCGATCACACCGCCTCCGATAACGACTAACCTGCGGGGGAGCTCAGACACCTCAAGCGCCTCGGCGCTGTACATGACGCCAGGGTTGTCCAACCCCGGGATGGGCGGAACTATGGCGCGCGAGCCTAAAGCCAAAAGCACCTTCTCCGCCTTCAGCTCGGTCTCCGAACCGTCCTCCGTCTTCACCGTAACCCGAAGTGGCGTCACGAGCTGCGACGCGGCAAGCCGCCCGTTCCCTCGTACCACTTGTACTCCGGCCTTTCTCAGCAGCATGCCGACCCCGGCTACGAGCCGTTTCACGATGGCTTCTTTGCGAGCTTGCGCCCTCGCCCAGTCCAACTTCACTTCCCCGACATCAATGCCCAAATCCGCCGCACGTCTCATCTGCGAAAACAACCCCACCGTATGTAAAAGAGCCTTGGTGGGAACGCAGCCTTCATTCAAGCATGTGCCTCCAAGCGCCCTCCTCTCCACGAGCACCACTTCTGCACCAAGTTGGGAGGCACGGATAGCCCCGACGTAGCCCGCCGGACCGCCCCCAATAACAACCACCCGCACGCGACCGCCCCCCTGTTTTCTCTGATTTCCTCTTCGTCTATATTATGCCATCTCAACCGCCTACCCGTTTATTCGGATGAGCCAGTACACCGCGTCTGCCTCAAACCCCATGTCCCATGGCACGTGGTACCTGTCTGCTGAGTGACTGTTTACCACTACATGCCCGTGTTGGTTCTTCCCGGTGACCACCATGACATGCTTCACCGCGCCATTCTCCTCAAACGCTACCACGTCCCCGGGCACCAACTGCTCCACGAACTTGGCAACCTCCGCATATTTTCCTCGCTTGAGAAGCGTCCCTCGTCCGCTCTGAATCATGTAGCGGACGAAACTCTCCGCGCAAAGCCAAGCCTCCGTCCCGCTCCCGTTTCTGTAATTCCAGGCAGCGTCCATCGCTAAACCGCCGGCATTCTTGTCTGCAAGCACCTGCGACACGAAATTAGTGCAGTCGCCTCCGACGTAAGTGAAATCCCTGTACTGCGGATTATACCTGCCGTCGCTTTCCCCAACCGTGACGCCGCAATAACGGTCCGCATACCTCACTGCCGCCACTCTGTTGAAGGAGCCTTTCGCCATCGCCTGAGCCCTCGCCGGACCTAGGTCCCGGCCCTGATCCCCACTCTTATCGGATAGTTCCGCTACTGGTATCTGCGGGTTGAGGCTGCTGCTCAATGGATCCCAAAACCAGTCTTTGCGCACTAGCCATCGATCCCCCTTGGGGACGAGTTCCATCCAGTGAATCGTCCTGAGGCCCATGACGTTCGGCTTTTCCCCAGGCTCATGGGTATACGTGAGCACGAGGTTATGGCACACGGAGCCCCATAAGCGCTCCTTGCTCATACCGAAATCTACCACTCTAACCGTGCTCTCCACGGAGGAAATCTCCACAGACCGTTTCCGGACCCACTCCTGAAAGCAGCGCACACGACCGGTTTCATGTTCTAACGCCCAACTCCCTGACGCCACCGAAGCATCGTAGAACTGCTGCAGTTCTTCCGGGTTGCCCCATACGAGGCAAGCCACCCGCCCGTCAAAAATCCCGCGGAACACTTTTTCTATGTCCGATCGCTCTACCTGTGGCAGCACCGCTAAGGTGGGCATCCATCGTGGCAACAACAGGCACTTGGATATCCCCGCAAGTGTCAGAACGAACAAGCCCGTTGCGATGGCCTTCCGCAAGTACATACTCGTGCCTCCCTCAAGGATGTTTATTCGGGACGCCAAGTCCACTTGAGCACAGGGCCTTGTAAGACCCCCTTGGCAGCATTAGTATCAGAGGTGAGGTGTCGGAAATGCGAGCCATGTACCTGGAAAAGGCAGGGCCTGCAGATAGCAAACCACTCATGCTCACGTCCTTGTCCGTACCAGCCCCCAAACCGGGAGAAGCACGCTTGCGCGTCTTGGCGTGCGGAGTGTGCCATACCGACCTGCACATCGTAGAAGGCGAGCTAAGCCCTCCAAAAATGCCCATCGTACCTGGCCACCAGATAGTAGGCATCGTGGACGAAGTAAACCCGCTTCCCGAAAAACCAGCCAAGGTGAAAGTGGGAGAGCGGGTCGGAGTACCGTGGTTATACCGGAGCTGCGGAAAGTGCGAGTACTGTCTTTCGGGAAAGGAAAACCTTTGTAACGCGCCCATGTTCACAGGCTTCTCAGTCGATGGCGGGTACGAAGAGTATATGCTGGCGCACATCGACTTTCTGGTGAAGATCCCGGATACCCTTTCGGATACAGAGGCAGCACCTTTGTTGTGTGCGGGTATCATCGGACACAGGTCGCTCAAAGTGGCCGGAGTCCGCCCGGGGGATACCGTCGGCCTCTTCGGTTTCGGCGCATCCGCCCACCTGGCGCTGCAAGAAGCGCGGGGGTTGGGCTGTTCCGTACAGGTTTTCACCCGGAGCCCAAAGCACCAGAAGCTCGCGATGGAACTGGGCGCGACGTGGGCAGGTCGTCCGGGAGACGTCCCCCCAAAACTCTGCGATGAATGCATTACCTTTGCACCCGTGGGAAGCGTTATCCCCCACGCTTTGGGGGTTTTGAAGCGCGGTGGCGCGGTAGCCATAAACGCCGTCCACCTTGACGGGATACCGGAGTTTCCTTATTCATTGGTGTATTGGGAAAGGAAGATCAGCAGCGTGGCCAATGCCACCAGGCAAGATGCTGAGGAGTTTATGGAAATAGCAGGACGCATACCCATCCGTCCCGTGGTGGAAGTGTATCCTTTGGAAGAGGCGAACGAGGCTTTAATTGCCTTGAAGCACGGTACAATCCAAGGTGCCGCCGTTCTTCAGATTGCTGACCGGCTGTGAGTTTACTCAGGCTTGAAGACCTTCTATGTCAATAGTGCAATTTAAGAGTTTTTCATGACCTGGTAGTACAAACGTTCAGAACGGGCTTCGCCCGCTCCGCCCGGCGAGGGCCAGACTATAACCCCGCCCTCACCGACGGCTAAAGGACATTGAAAACCGAATACTTGACATTTGACATTATGCTGCCGGACTGAGATACCTGGCGCGTGCTGTGATAAACGTTGCTTCGTCGTAGCAAGTACTGTTTCTCCATGGCAAAGATTATTCGTAGCCGGATATTTGCCAATGCCCGCAATGCTTCATGGTGGGTTTTGGCCTGGCTCCTCTTGGTGTCGTAATATTATATTCCCGTGCCTAGGTAACCAGCCTGATGCTCTGGACGGCGCCTTTGCTGCTGTGAGGTATGGTGAAATAGTTTAGCTCGCGGCCCTTTTTCATCAAACACAGCTGCGTCATGGTGCAGATCAGACCAGCCTGAATTATACTTTGCCAAATTGGTTGAGCATTTCTGCTCCCAAGTTGAGTCTAACAGATAAGAAGGTGAGCGAATTGAGCAAGGTTCTGCTTAAGAATCAGCCTCTCGTAGTACCCGGTGCCGTCGTTCTGGTCTCGGCCGGAACGATGGACGGACCGCATGATGCCACCACGATAGCCTGGGCGTCCAACATGGCCTCGGAGCCACCCGCCGCAGCCATCGGCGTCAGGCAAAGCAGGTACATATACGGTCTTATCAAGGAGCATAAGGCTTTCGTGATCAACCTCCCTCCCAGCTCCAAGCTGTGGGAGCTCGACTATTGCGGTACGGTATCCGGCAGAGACACGGACAAGTTTGCAGCAACTCATTTGACGCCGGTACCAGCCGAAAAGGTCAAGGCGGTGATGGTCGCGGAATTCCCGGTCAACTTAGAATGCGAAGTGTTCAGCGTGGTCCCGGCAGGCAGTCATGACATTTTCGTCGCCAGGATCGTGGCCATACATGCGGAAGAGGAAGTGCTCGACGCCTCAGGACGGTTAGATCAACTGAAGATGGGAGGCGTGGCTTACGGCGCGGGCACTTACTTCTCTCTGGGAAAAGCCTTAGGGAGACACGGCCTTTCTCAACAAGTCAAGAAATAGTACCGCAGCAGATGCCCCGGCACAGCACCTGCCGTGGCATCTGCTCGTGACCTTTTACCCCGTCAAAAATCGTCGTAGGTAATTCTCGTAAGCCCTTTGGATGGCTCTCGTCTTGGAACCGGGACGCCCGTCGCCGATTTGGCGGCCGTCCAGTGCAACTACAGGCATGATTTCTGTAGTAGTGCCAGTCAGGAAAAGCTCACTGCACAGCGCGATTTCGCGCATTGGGATTGACGCCTCTAGGAGTGGAATGCCGGCATCCGCACAGAGTTTGATGACCAGGCCCCGGGTTATCCCCGGCAATATGTAATTCGTAAGAGGAGGCGTCACTACAGTGCCATCCTTCACCACGAACACGTTGGAACTCGAGCCCTCCATGAGGAAGCCGTCCCTGACGAATATGGCTTCATAACAACCTGCCTCCGCCGCCGTTTGCTTGGCGATACAGTTGGGTAGCAGGTTGACCGACTTGACGTTGCAGCGCGCCCACCTGTCATCGGGCACAGTGATACATCGTACGCCCTCCTCGCGTTCCTTCTCATGGCACGATGTCAGCGAATAGGTCATCGCGAGTACCGTAGGTTTGGGTTGGGCGGGGAAAGCGTGCGTGCGCTTTCCGATTCCTCTGGTAATCTGGATATACACTGTGCCTTCGCCGATCTCATTAGACTTCACGAGTTTTTCGGAGATCTCTGCAAGATCCCTTACACGGCAGGGCAAGAGGGACTCATCCAGCCCGATCTCGTGTAGACTCCGTTCCAATCGAGCCAGGTGCCTTTCCATCAGGAATGGTTTACCCGAATAGACGCGGACCACTTCGTATACACCATCGCCGAACAAAAAGCCCCGGTCCTCCACCGAGATCACTGCACCGCTTCTGGAAACGTACTCACCGTTTAGATATGCTAGATCCTTCATGGCTCCGCCCACCTCGTATCCTAGCCCTGCCACAGCACCGAGCTGTCCACGTCACTTACCCTGGCGCAACCCGTGAGGACCATAGCCACGCGAAGCTGGTTCCTATACTCCTCCAGTTGCAGCCGGACACCCTCTTGACCACCGCCTGCAGCCGCAATGGCCAGCGGGCGGCCCACTAGAACGGCGTCCGCGCCCAATGCGAGCATCTTGAGCACGTCCACGCCGCTACGTACCCCTCCATCCACCAGAATCGTAAGTTGCCCCTTTACTTCCCTCACGATCTGAGGCAGCACATCCGCAGTGCCCGGGGTGTGATCCAACGCTCTGCCCCCATGGTTGGATACCACTATTCCAGCTGCTCCCGCGTCGGCGGCAACGATGGCATCCTCCGGCGTCATGATACCCTTCAGGATGACAGGCTTCTGAGTTGCCTCAACTATTTCCCGCACCTGAGCCGCTGTCTTCGGCTCCACCTTCTGTCCCAGCAAGGCCATATTGATCAAACCAGCCGCATCCACGTCCACCGCGATTGCCACCGCCCCGGCTTCTTCCGCCAGTCTAACGCGCTCCAATAAAGCATCCTGGGTGCGCGGCTTTATCACCGGAATGCCCAGTCCGTGAGCTTGCTTGATGACGGAGAGGGTCGTCTCAAACACTATGGGATCCCCGCCGTCTCCCCCCATACCGAGGGTACCCGCCAGCCGCGGGCCAAGTATCATGGCTTCAGTCAGTTCCCGCTCTTCTACGCCGGCCATCCGGTTTACCTTTACCCCCGCCACTGCAGCCCCCAGTATGGGCATGCTCAGGTTTTGGCCGAATAACCGTACGTGCGTATCCGCCTCCTTCGCCTGGTGAAGAACCCTCAAGTTGAGCTTCCTGCGTGCCAGCGCTTCCACGTTGGCGATGAAGCCAGCTCCCGTACCTACGCCACCGAATCCTGGTACCTGACCGGCGCATACCACGCCATTACAATGCCTGCAAACCTTACATACGCCAGCCAACCTTTCTGCAGCCCTTTGTCGCACCTCGCTGAGTTCCACGTCTTTTTCCTCCTCAGTCTTCACGCGTGATCTTTAGGAAACCGCCGTGGCGCGTTGTACGGTACCGGCACGTACTGCACCGAAGGCCGCGCCTGCGGTGGTTGGGGGTAGAGCTCCATAAGTTCGTACACTTCAGTGGGCAGGCCCGCTTTGACCGGAAGTCCCAGGCTCTGGAGCTTGTCAAACGTGAGCGGATAGTCGTGCGTGAAGTAGCCCTTGGTAAGCACTCCGGAAACGCGCTCCGCCTCCTCTTCGGGAAGCTTCTCCTTCAGAATGCACTCTACGGTTTCTTTCACCTGCCTGATGGCTTTCTCGGCGATGTCGGCGAGGATGAGCGTATTGTCGTCTACCTTATCGACTCCCTTAGCCCTGACCACGTTTAGTATGGACGCAGCCGGGTAAGAGCTGATTTGAGGATCCACCGGGCCCAGCACGGCATTCTCGTCCATGACGATCTCGTCAGCGGCGAGCGCGAGCAGCGTCCCGCCTGACATGGCATAGTGAGGCACGAACACGGTCACCTTCGCTCTGTGCTTGCACAGAGCCAGGGCTATCTGCTCCGCTGCCAGTACCAACCCTCCCGGAGTATGCACGATGAGGTCGATGGGCATATCGTCGGGGGTAAAACGTATGGCACGCAGCACCTGTTCGGAGTCTTCTATGTTAATATATCTGGTGATCGGTATGCCTAAGAAACTGATGGCTTCCTGACGATGAATGAGCGTTATTACGCGAGACTTCCTTGAGCTCTCCAGTTTGCGTATGAGAGATAACCTTAGCGTCTCGATGTGGCGCTGCCGGAGAATAGGCAAGAGGAACGATCCGAAGATCAGGAATAACCAAAAGGTGTTGAGCAGGTACGATAAAGGGCTCGGTTCCATTGAAGTTCATCCCTCCTCTCCCGAATTGTAACAAATCAAACCATAACGTTACCACTATGGCGGCCAGCACGGGGGTCCTTGTGTTCTTCACGTACACCTGGTACAGACTCCTCCCCTTGATACTGCGAGACATGAATGCTACCGACAACCAGATCAGCATGGCCTATGCACTCATTACCCTGGCGCAGGCATTATTTCAGTATCCTGGAGGACTGCTGGCCGATCGGTGGGGACGGAAGCAAATGATTTGTGCCCCCGGCATCGTCTTCGGGACTGCTTACTTGCTGGCCGCGATCACCAGCAGCTGGCAGGTGGTAGTGGCCTGTATGGTACTCATCCAGGCCTGTAACGCCCTACAGGCGCCCTCTTTCACTGCCATCATCACTGAATCCGCCGATCCCAGGCAGAAAGGTCTCGCGCTGGGAATCTACCAAACCAGCGTGGCCGCAGCCCTCGCTCTGGGGCCGGCGGTGGGAGCGTTTTTCTCCGGCATCGCCGCCACAAGACAACTGATGGCGGTTACTGGGGTAGCCTCGTTCCTGGTGAGCGCTTGGCGCTGGTTGAGTCTTTCTGAGACGGGCAAATTCTCTCGCGACCTGAGCCTTAAAGTGGACTGGAAAGCCGTCTTATCCATCCTGCCAATAGGTATACCTTTTGCCTTCCTTGCGCCCCTCACGGTAAACGGGCCCTTCATTCAGCTTTATGGGAAAGATGTGTTGAACTTTAGCGAGAACGAGGTCAACCTGTTATTTGTCGGCGGCCCTCTTCTAAGCGTATTCGTCATGGTCGTCGGTGGCAGGATGGTCGATGTCAACGGCGCCTTTCACACGTTGATTCTGACCTGCCTCGCTTACGCCGCGTCCATGATGCTTTGGACCAGAGTATACTCACTTCTGCCCAACGGGTTACTGTTTGGCCTGGCATACCTCTTCCTTCAAGTGGCGACGATATCTTACGATGCGTTGCGTGCCGGGCTCGCTACCGACGAGTCCCGGGGCTCCGTGTTAGGGCTTACCGGTACTATTTCGGGCATCCTGGCAGCCCTTGGCCCACCTGTTGCTTCGCGGCTGAGTCACAGAATGGGCAGGACAGTGCCTTTCTGGCTAGCGCTCGTGTTTGCGCTTCTAGCGGTTTTCTCTACAATAAGGAAAGCGGGACGTAAGGGAGTGGTATTACGCGAGAATTGAAAGCGCTGCTGGGCTTCCTGAAGCCGCACTGGGCTCCGGCGCTCCTGGCGGCAGTAGTGGCCCTGGTGGGCACCGCTCTAGCGCTCGTGCAGCCCATGCTCATCCGGTGGGTGGTGGACTCGGCCATACCGCAGCACGACAGCCGTCTCCTTGTGATCGCAGCGCTTTTGGTAGTAGCCGTCTCTGCAACCCGAGGGCTGTTTACATACTTGCAGTTCTTCCTAATGGAGTACGTGGCACAGAAGGTGACTTTCGACCTCAGGAACAGACTATACCAGCACATCCAGAAGCTTTCCTTCGGTTTCTTTGATAGCACCCGGGTAGGCGAGCTTATGTCACGGCTGACTTCGGACGTCGATCTGATAAACCGCTTCGTAGGGTTTGCCATGATCCAGGTGGGTATGGTATTGGCGCTTTTTCTCGGGACCATTTCGGTAATGTTTCGTCTAGACTCGGCACTCACTATAGCTTCGCTCTGCGTTCTCCCGGTGCTCCTTTTTACAGCCGGCAAGTTCGGTCGTACGGTGGGTCCCGCTTTTCTCGCGGTACAACAGCAAATGGCCAGGCTAACGTCGAAGCTGCAGGAAAACCTCGCGGGCATAAGGGTAGTACGATCTTTTGCGCAGGAAGGCAGGGAGATCGAAGCGTTCAGGGCGGAGAATTATGATTATCGCGATAAGAACATCGCGGCGATGAGAGCGGTGAGCTTCTACCAGGGTGCTATGAACTTCGTCGTTGCTGTGAGCGCAGTTATCGTGCTCTGGTACGGTGGGAGCAGGGTAATGCAAGGTAAGTTGAGCCTGGGATCACTCATTGCGTTCAACAGTTACGTGCTTCAATTGATGATGCCCATACGCATGGTCGGCTTTCTCGTGAACATGGTGCAAAGGGCCCGTGCGGCCACTAGCAGGGTGCTGGAACTTCTCGCAGTACAGCCAGAAATAAAAGATGCGCCAGATGCTGTTGAACTACCCCAGGTGCGAGGCCACATCGTTTTCGAGCACGTGAGCTTCGGCTATGATCCCAGCCGCCCGGTGCTCAAGGACATAGATTTGGAGGTATTACCCGGGCAAAAAGTGGCGATCCTCGGCACTACTGGCTCTGGTAAGACCAGCCTCGTCCAGCTCATACCGAGGTTTTATGATGTCACCAGCGGTAGGCTACTAATAGACGGCTACGACGTGAGAAAAGTGAAGCTGGAGTCGCTCAGGAAACAGATCGCGCTTGTCAGCCAGGAGACCTTTCTGTTTTCCACGACCATCCGCGAGAACATAGCCTATGGCAAGCCTGACGCCACCGAGGAAGAAATTACCGAGGCAGCCAAGGCTGCTCAGATACACGATTTCATCATGAGTCTGCCCTCAAAATACAATACGGTCATAGGCGAAAGGGGAATCGGCCTCTCGGGAGGCCAAAGGCAGAGGGTGGCCATAGCCAGGGCACTGCTCTGCAAGGCTCCTATAGTGATTCTCGACGAATTTACCTCCCACGTAGACACTCAAACTGAGGCAGAAATACAGAAAGCTACGGCAAAACTGCTCGAACGCTCTACGAGCTTCATAATTGCTCAACGTCTGTCCACGGTGAAAAGCGCGGACGTCATCCTGGTCATGGAAGATGGCCGCATTGTCGAGCGGGGCACTCACGAAGAGCTGATGAGGCTTCGTGGGAAGTACGCAAGCATTTACAAGCTGCAATTGGTAGAAGGGGAGTGACGAGCCATGATGTTCGGTGGGCCAGGTCACTTCAGGGGAAGAGCCCTAATCCCCGAACCTACCAAGCTAGATCGTAGCAATCTGCCCGTCCTCAAGCGGCTGTTACCTTACGCGAAGCCTTATCAAGGCAAGCTGCTGTTGAGCGTTGCATTCCTCCTGGGGGCTTCCTTAGGTGGAGTATCTGGGCCGTTCATCCTGGGCTTTGCGATCGACCGCTTCATCAGATCCGGCAACGCGCGGGGGCTTGCTCTGGCTGGGATCGCCTACCTCCTGGTCTCGGCGCTCACATGGGTCTTCTCTTATCTCCAAACTTACCTCACTTCGCAGGCAGGGCACAGTATGATCGCCGATCTGCGCCAGGACCTGTTCGAACACATTGAGAGGCTTGCCATGAAAGTACTCGACGAAGAGGAAACCGGTGCGCTGATGTCGCGGGTTACGAGCGATATAGATTCGATCAGTCAGGTGGTTTCCATGGGAATCACCAGCGTCCTCTCGGATATCGTCGTAATCGTGGGCATCGTGGTGTTACTTTTCACGATGAACGTGAAGCTCGCCATGATATCCGTCGCTGTGGTGCCACTCCTGGCCATAGTCACAGCTCTGCTTCAGGGAAGGATGCAAACAGCGTTCCACAAGGTCCGGCGTACTGTAGCAGAGGTCAACGCCAATCTGGAGGAAACCCTTTCCGGTATGAAGGTGATCCAGTCCTTTAACAGAGAAGAAGACAGCATGAGCAGGTTCCAAGAGATAAATGCCTCCACCGTGCAAGCGAACTTGCAGGCAGTCAGGACTTTCGCGGTTTTCTTCCCGGCTGTGGATCTGATAGGTGCCTTGGCTACAGCCGGAATCGTGCTTGTTGGTGGGAATTCTATTATCCACGGGGAGATCGAGGTGGGCGCTTTTGCAGCTTTCCTAAGCTACGTTACGAGGTTTTTTATGCCCATCCGGGAAATCAGCCAGATATATAATATGCTGCTCGCAGCGATGGTTTCTGTCCAAAGAGTGTTTCAGCTCATGGACGAGCCAAGGGAGCGCCCCGGTGGCATCGAAATAGGAAGAGTCAAGGGCCACGTGCGTTTCGAAAACGTCAGTTTCGCATACGAAGAAGGCCACCCGGTATTGTCCGGAATAAGCATGGATATACCGGCCGGTCAAATGGTGGCTCTAGTTGGGCCTACCGGCGCAGGGAAGACCTCCATTATCAATTTGCTGACCGGCATGTATCAGCCGGATTCCGGCAAGATAACTATAGACGGTACTGACATATCCCGGATCTCCCTCGAGAGCCTCCGGCGGAATATCGGCGTAGTGCTGCAGGACAATTTCGTTTTCGCTGGCACCATCATGGACAACCTACGCTACGGTCGGCCGGACGCCTCGTTGGCAGAAGTGCAGAAGGTGGCAGAAGCTGCAGGAGCAGATCAATTCATCTCCAGGATGCCTGACGGCTACATGACGCTCATCGGTGAGCGCGGTGCAGGTATCTCTGTCGGGCAAAAGCAACTCATCGCACTCGCGAGAGCGTTGCTCATAGATCCCCCCATACTTGTCCTGGACGAAGCCACTTCAAACGTCGATCCGTACACGGAACTGCTGATCCAGCAGGCAATCGAGAAGCTTTTAGGCGGGCGCACCGCCATTGTCATTGCCCATCGCCTTTCCACCGTGCAGCGTGCAAACAACATATTCGTGATTCAAGAAGGGCGCGTGGTGGAATCAGGCACACACGAACAGCTGCTCGCTTTGGGCGGCGCCTACCGCAGCCTGTACGAGAAGCAGTTCGGATGATTTAGAGCGCGGTACGCGGGTTCTCGCGGTTTACCCAGTACACCCGCGCTTGTGTGCCGAAAAAGCGTGTAATCAGTGCAGCAAGCTCTTCGCGGGCAGCGAGCACCTCTTTCCGGTTGATGTCAGTAAATCCATCGATGGGACAGAAAACTTCGGTCGTGCGCTCAGTCACCTTTCCTCTCTCGCCCTGGCGCCAGATCCATCTCCTGGTTCGTACCTCGCACCCGTCGGCATACACGACCTCCCCGGCTGGAACCGTCTCCCGCTCCTGGCTCATGATGGGCGTAAATGGCTCTCCTTCAGAGCTCAGGCGTACGGAGATATCTCCGTGGAAGCAGCCCAAGTCGTGCGCACCCATTGGCAGCATGTATTTGATGGACAGCGCGTTGCACAGATCTACCAGCTTGTTTATCCGGGGGAGCTCACCCCCCTTGGCCAGCCTGAGACAAAGTGCTTCGATGGAGGGCGGAAACCTGTTCGGATTGATTGCAGCGCGTTCGAAAGCAGCCCTCCAGCAGGCGATTTGCGGCAACTTCTTCACGAGCGCGGGCGTCCCTGGTAACTTAGCCCTTCTTGCAGCCACGTTGGCCCGCAGAAGCTCCTCCACTCGATCGTCTTTCCCGGAGTTATCGATGCCCCTCGCCACCACAACTCCCACACAGTACGACGGCGCGATCTCAAACACTTCTTCGGCAACCCAAAAGTCCACCCCGCCACCCCCACAGCAAATCGTCGATTATCATGATACCATTCAGGTAGGGGGATTTCGATTGCAAGTCGGAGCAATAGTTCCCGCTGCAGGTTTATCCCGGCGCATGGGCAGGCCTAAACCGTGTCTGCCCTGGGGAAGCGGCACGCTTCTCGAGCACATCGTCCGGACGCTCGAGGCTAGCAGCGCAAAGCCGATCGTGGCCGTGCTGGGCCACGAGGTCGAGATGGTGCGGCAGGCGCACTCTGCCCTCTTTTCACGACCCAATATAATCTGGGCCTACAACCCCGATTATGCCACCGACGAAATGCTTTCCTCCGTAAAAGCTGGCCTGCGTTCTCTCCTGAATTGCCCCCAATCTCCTGCTTTGTCTGCCTTTTTGGTATGCCCCGTGGACATGCCCCTTATAACAGCAGACGTGGTGGCCGAGTTGCTGCGGCGCCACGAGGAATTGCCGGAACGCATTCTCATCCCCGTGTACAACGGGCGCAAAGGTCATCCCGTGCTATTCCCCATGAGGTTCATTCACGAAATACTGGAGCTTCCACCTGCATCCCCGGGCCTGAGAGCGGTCCGAGACGCCCATCCTCTCGATGTGGGGCTCGTGCCAGTAACGTGCGAGGGCATCCTGATCGATCTGGATACCCCCGCCGATTATCAGAAATGGCACGCCTCAGTAAAGCTTGCTAACACTCGCTGTAGCCGCACGCATAACACTTGAGGCAACCCTCCACGTGAGCGAGACTGTATAGTCCACACACTGGGCAGATGCTGAACGATTTTATACTTGGCGGTGGGGCTGCTTCTCCCCTGGGGGGTTGGCCAGCCTGTCCGTTCTGCGAGTTGCGGTTCAGGTATTCTGACAGGAATTGCCCCATAGCATCCGGTACAGACCTCACTCTGTTTGGCCCGTACCCCACAGATCTCGATCCACCGATCCCAAGCAGTTGATCCGCTACTTCCGCAGGGTCGATCCCCGACCTCAGTGCAAGCGAAATCAACCTGGCGATCCCCTCGGTGAATGCCGTGACGTCGCTTCCAGCTTTGCCGATCTGGGCGAACATCTCGATAGGATGGCCGTCAAGCAAATTGAGGGTAAGGAACAACTTCCCCAGCGGGGTCTCCTTCACGTCGGTGAAACCTTGCAGGCGCTTTGGCCTTGCGATGGGCTTGATCTTCCCCCACTGACCGTTTACGGGCTTGCCCTCGCCGGATTGTTCGCTCACCTTTGCAGGCGCCCCTTTCGTAAGCACCTGTTCTTCCCGGCTTCCGTCTCTGTACACTGTCACGCCTTTGCAGCCCAGCTCGTATGCCAGCCGGTATACCGTGGCCACGTCTTCCTTGGTGGCGCTGTTGGGGAAGTTCACTGTTTTCGACACCGCGTTATGGGTGTATTTCTGGAAGGCTGCCTGCATCCGCACATGCCACTCAGGCGATATGTCGTGCGCTGTGACGAATACCCTTCGTACCTCCTCCGGCACTTCTTGGACGCCTTCCAGCGATCCTGTTCGGGCGATCTTTTCCATGAGCTCGTCCGTGTAAAAGCCGCGTTCGCGGGCAACCTTTTGGAAAAGAGGGTTGATTTCAATCAGGCTCTTCTTGTCCAGCACATTCCTGGTGAAGGCGATGCTGAAGATGGGCTCGATACCGCTGGAGGTGCCCGCAATTATACTGATCGTGCCCGTGGGCGCAATGGTAGTGGTAGTAGCATTGCGCATTTTTCGCCCGCCCGGTACGTCGTACACACTGCCGGAGTAAAGCGGGAAAACACCGCGATGCTCAGCCAGCTCCTCGGAGGCGTCCATCGACTTTTCCTGGATGAAGCTCATTACTTCCTCGGCAAGCTTCACGGCCTCTTCGGAGTTGTAGGGGACGCGGAGCTTTATAAGCATGTCCGCCCAGCCCATGACGCCCAGTCCCACTTTCCGCGTCTTGTTGACCATGGACTGGATTTCGGGCAGCGGATACCTGTTGGCATCGATAAGGTTGTCCAAGAAGTGGATGGCCGAACGCACAACGTGCTCCAGGCGCTGCCAGTCTATCCCGGGCGTTTCTCCTTCCTTCACCATGTTGCTCAGGTTTACCGATGCCAGGCAGCATGCCTCGTAAGGAAGCAAGGGCTGTTCACCGCAGTTATGCACGTATAGGCCATTGGCATCGAAGGCGTTAATGCCGGGAACACGCACGTCGTACACATCCTCTACGCCGTCGTCTTGGATAAACGCCACGGTGGCAAAGAACTGCTCTCGGTTCAACCGCCGCCGGTACCTGTTGAGGGCCAGTTCAAGCATTCGTGCCTTTTCAGCATGGGCAAATCCTATTCTCTCTGCAAAAACAGCCAGGTTATCACCGGTGATAACCAGCTCGTGCTGGGCGTATCCATCTTTGCCATCGGGCATCGAGCGCTTGGCGGCCATACGGCGGTTCTCATAGATGGTGCTGCAGATACCTAGGCGAAGGAGCATACGCTGGACGGTTTGCAACAGCTCAAGGTCGCTTTGGGCCAAACGGATGCTGACTCCCTTTTCAGGAGTTCCCTGGACAGAACCATCGCAATCGAACAGCCCGCGCAGGAAACCGCGGTAGCCGTCTGAAGAAGCTCGCTCTATTTCCGGGGTGACGGTCTTCTTTCCAGGACGCATGCCCATTCGTTCGGCAAGCCTCTCGCTGGCCAGCTTCAGGCGATACTCTTGCCTGCCACCCACGGGTATCCAGCCGCTGAAACCTGCACGATGGGGCATGGCCATGGTGTACTCAAGTGCTGCACGCATGACCGGAGCTATTCCGTCCACCGACGGTGACTCATCAGGAACAGCCTGGCGCTGTGCCGCATCCTCTTTGAGCATTCCGTCGCCCACCAAAAGGCCAAGTAAGTAACCCTCGCCCTCGTTCAGCTCGCCGGGCCACCCACTGAACGAGCGATGATTGTGAAGCACAATCCTGTCACCGGGTTTGAGTTCTGCAACGGGAACCCACTCCTTCACCAGCCGGCACCTGGCCGAGTCGCCTACGCGAAGGACCAGGTGGTCTGTAGTAAGCCTGAGAGTGTGCCCTTCGCGCGTTCTGAGCTTGACCACAGGCTTTGTGCCCGTCTTGAAGAAACCTTCGGCCCTCGCCTCGTAAAGCTGCCCGTTAACAACCGCTTTGAATGGCCTCCCCACTAACTGCCGCACCTGCCGCGGGCCATCACCAGTGGTTATCCAGGTATCGGCAGTAACACACGGGTTTGTGCTCTCTATCTGGCCTGCCTGCGGGGTTGGGTTGTATTTGTTGATCCTATCGATGAAGATCACTCCGGGTTCGCCGTTCCGCCAAGCGTGCTCGACTATGAGATCGAAAACTGTCTTTGCGTTCAGCCGCCCGGTGACTTCGCCGTTACGGGGATTTATCAGTTCATACTCTGCTCCGTCGGCTACAGCCTTCATAAACGCATCTGTAACCGCCACGGAGATGTTGAAGTTTGTTACCTCCCTGTCGTCCTCTTTGCACTTGATGAACTCGATGATGTCGGGATGGTCCACGCGCAGAATGCCCATATTAGCTCCGCGACGAGTGTTGTGGCTGACGAAGCCGTTGGCGATGTAGGTGTTGTTGGCTGGCACCGACAGGTCAAGGGTTAGCGATTCGCCCTCCTCGATGCTCTCTATCTGGTCATAGAACTGATCGTTGCTCAAGAACCAGGCGAGATGGCTGTTGCGGGTCTCCTTGTGTTTCTCAGCCAAAGCGGCCAACCTGGATCTGGCCATGTGGTGCGGTGTCGACACGCCCCGCATCGAGCCACAGCCCCGGCCCGGACCGGTATACACAGAGGCCATCACTTCTTCCTGATCGGGAATCACGTCATCGAGTTTCACTGCCCTATCCAGCGCGCGCGCCAGGAGCGCGTTGCGTTCCCCGTCGATGAAACCAATAGTGTGCGCGAATAGCTCCAGACCCGCTCGGGTGATGACACGCAACCGGAAGACCGGATTATTACCGAGGGCCCCGGCCCGATCCGTAGCCAGGGTGACGCTGCTCGGAATCCCCACTGCCAGAAGCAACTGTTGCACGTCGTCGATCAGGGCTTCGGACACAGAACACAGCACGGGATAACCTTCTTCAGATACTGTCCCGTCGGCTGTAAACATGCCTCGTAGGAAGCCCCTGGCCATCTTGACGCCTTTGCGGAAAATGATCCGGGGTATCCGGGCCTCTTTGGCCGGCGTCTTCCCTACTCCGAGCTGCTGTAGCCAGTTGACGAGAATAGTGGAGTTGAAGAAGTAGTTGGTGCTCCCGTCCTTCTCCTTTTTGTTTGCCACGGGGGTGATGCTAAAAAGTTCTCCGCTGACGCGCAACAACCATTCGGCCACTTCGGGCTGCTCATCGCAGACTGTGAAGATTAAATGGTCCGTCGTGCCCACGCAGTTGTGGCCGACCAGGTAACCGAGGAACTCACCGAGCTCCTCGGAAGCCTCCGCAGGCAAGTGCACTTCCTTGGCGTTGAAGTGAGGTTCTTCGGATACACCGGGCAGGCTGTAATCCTCGGGCTCCAGCAGATGCCCCTTTTGAAGCACTACCCAATCCCCTGGTTCCAGGTCTCTGAGGTGCCGCCACACATAGTGACCTTCTTCGTCGATCACTCTAATCCGATGTTCCGGGGTCGCCGCGAGGTGGTACCCGTGCTTGGTACGGATACGCCTGATGGGCGAGACGCCGTGGTTGTAAAACTCGTCTGAAGTTTGGGGGCCATCGTCCGTCGCCACCACCAACGGTTGGGCGTGCCTGTGCCACGTATCGGCCGGCGCGTCTTCGGGCCCCAACTCGCGGATAGGGACGATGCCCCGGTTGGTGGTGACAAGGGTTTCGGGGACGACGCACCCTCCCTGTTTTACTGCTTCGGTGGCTGCGTTGTACACCTTCATAAACGACACCGGTCCAGAAGCGATGCCTCCGGTAGAGCGCACCACATCGCTCTTGGGCCTCAGTCTGCTAAATGAAAAGCCTGTGCCCCCTCCCGATTGATGTATCAGCGCAGCGTGTTTTAGCGTATCGAATATGCTTACCATCGAGTCCTCGATGGGCAGCACGAAGCACGCCGAAAGCTGTTGCAGCTCCCGACCTGCGTTCATCAAGGCAGGCGAGTTCGGTAAGAAATCCATATCCGCCATGATGGCGTAAAAGCTTTCAACGAGGTCCAGTAGTTCTTTTTTCCGCGCCTTTACCAGAGCCAAAACCTCAGAAAAGGGCTTTTTCATCAAGCCGTATGCCGCTTTATTTTTGTACGCCATTCTCAAAGTATGGATGTCGTTCTGCGTAAAAGGCTCGAACGCGCCGCTCAACTCGCCAATCGGGATTTCCAACGGCTCGTCCACAACAGTGCCATCCCTGAGTTCAGCATTCCCCGCGATCGAATAAACCTCAGGCGCATAAAGAATATCCATGAGTGCAATATTTCTGGCTACTCGCATGAACATCTCTTCCGGCTTCTCTACCGGCTTGCCGCTCTTGTCTTTTTTGAGATACCTTTTCTCGAGCACTGTCAGAGCATTGGCGGTCAGCTTAACCTTTTTCACTGCGGTTTTCCCCTCTCCCACGCTCACTCAAGAGCGCCCGTAACTCGTCCATAAAACTGCCTGCATCTGTGAACCTGCGATATACAGATGCAAACCTGACGTAAGCCACTTCATCTATCCCTTTCAGTTTCTCCATGACCAGCTCGCCAATTTCGCTGGACGCAACCTCCTCCTTACTCCTCTCTCTCAGTTCTTTTTCGACCGCGATTGCAGCTTCGTTTAGTACGTCAAGAGGTATCGACCGCTTCTCACAAGCCTTTACCATGCCCCCAAGCACCTTTTGCCTGTCAAAGGCTTCCCTCCGCCCATCTCTCTTTATGACAAGAAGGGGCGACTGCTCCACTCTTTCGTAGGTGGTAAATCTGCGCCCACACAACTCGCATTCGCGCCTACGCTTTACAGCCGCTCCATCCTCAATTAGCCTGGAGTCGAGAACTTTGGACGAAGGATTTCCGCAGTGGGGACATCGCATAGCCTGGAGACCTCCCAATGCGCAGTCGAACATTTGTTGCATACGATATATAGTCTGCCTTCCTATTGTACGCTACTACACGTAGTGGGGTCCAGAGCCTTTTTGCGTCTCGCGCCAATCATACTGCTAAGCAAACGCGAACCCGCTACTCGTCCTCCATGGCGCTGAAATGGGCAAGCGTGCGGCTGAACCTGAGGATTCTGGGGCTCCCCGGGGTACGTCCCTTAAGAGGTTGGGCGTGCCCCGGAAGTTCCCCCACTATGCTTAGAAGATACTCTCGCGTGGCGACCTCCAGCCAGCAAACGCCCGAGGCCGGACCGGGCCAGTGCGGCCACTAGTCCTGCGGCTATGGCAGCGTCGATGCAGTGGTGCAGCAAAGTGCCAACGCCGACCACCACCAAAAACTGGTATACTGAAAAGCCAAATGGTATAACCACCAGGGCTTCGAGCACCGCATGTATTGGAGCCACAAACGCAAGTGTGGCCGCGAAGCTCATCCCTTTCTGGAGCAGCATTCCGCCTACCAGCCCGAATACAGCGTGAACCGCTGCCCTGGCTGCAATCACAGGACCCAACCGGAGCAGAAAGCCCAGCGCCGAACCCAGCCCCACCACGACCGCCACCCACGGCCCGAGCAACATCGCGACCATCACCGGCACGTGGGAAGCAATGGTAGCCGAAAACGGCGGGATGAAAACGCCAAGCACACCTCCGAAAGCCAATGGAATTATAAGTGACATCGCAGTGAGTATGGCGCCTACCATTATCGACCTAAGAGCGTTCGACCTCATGTTCCCACCTCTTTCTAACGATAACGATAGGCAGGGTGAGCTGTCTTGTCAACTGTCAAGTCATTATCATGATTCAACTCACTGACTAAGCCCGAATATGCATCAATGTATACGCGCGGAAGGATTCTACCAGTTAGTGCTAGAATTGATATATGGTATAGGTGCTCTGCCTGGCGGCTTATGAGAGGAGGACAAACGTGAAGAAGTACATCCGGATGAAAACGGAAATACCTGGCCCCAGATCCAAAGAGCTTTTGGATCTAAAAAAACAGTATGTCATGGACTCCATGAGCGTTCATGCCCCCGTCATTATAGATAGGGCGAACGGAGCGCTGATAACGGACGTAGACGGCAACACCTTCATCGACCTGAGTGGAGGTGTGGGAGTGCTTGCCGTAGGCCATTCCAATCCTGCTGTGGTCAAGGCAGTCAAGGAACAAGCAGAACGCTTCCTGCACACGGATTTCAGCGTGATACCGTACGAGCCTTTTATAAGGCTGGCTCAACAGCTCTGTGAGGCGGCACCAATATCCGGCAACAAGAAGGCTGCCTTTTTCAATGCGGGAGCGGAGGCCGTGGAGAACGCAGTAAAAGTGGCTAAGTTCGCTTCAAAGAAGAAGGCGCTGATAGCTTTCGAAGGCGGTTTCCACGGGCGGACCCTTCTCTGCCTATCTTTGACGTCAAAGGCCAAACCATACAAGGTCCACCTTGGACCTTTCGCACCGGATGTGTACCGCGTTCCTTTTGCCTATTGCTACCGCTGCCCTCTCAAAATGCAGTATCCTCAGTGTGACGTAGCCTGCGCAGATCTGCTCGAGAGAACATTCAAGTTGTTCGTCCCACCGGACGACGTGGCTGCAGTGGTGATCGAACCCGTTCAGGGTGAGGGCGGTTTCGTGGTACCTCCGAAGGAATACCTGCCGCGCATCAGGGAAATCTGTACCAGGAACAACGTACTGCTCATTGTTGACGAAATTCAGACTGGATTCGGCCGCACCGGGAAAATGTGGGCTGTCGAGAATTTCGGGGTGGAACCAGACATCATGTGCGTGGCAAAATCGCTTGCAGGCGGCATGCCTCTCAGCGGCATTGTGGGTCGTGCTGAGCTTATGGACGCCCCCACGGATAGCGTCATCGGCGGTACGTACGTGGGCAACCCTGTGGCATGTGCAGCCGCGCTCGCGGTGTTCCAAACCATGAAAGAGCTGAACCTGCCAGCGCGAGCGGTGGAAATCGGTAAGTACATGAAGAACCGATTTGAATCCATGAAGGAGAAATACCGCCTGGTGGGCGACGTTAGGGCCTTGGGTGCCATGGTCGGCGTTGAGTTCGTGAAAGATAAGCAAACCCGCGAGCCCGCTCCGGATGAGACCAGCGCGATATTGAAAAAGGCGATGCAGAACGGGGTAATAGCTATCAAGTGCGGCCTTTACGGAAACGTTATCAGAATGCTGGTACCGCTTGTCACTACAGACGACCAGCTGGAAGAAGCCTTCGATGTGCTCGAAAATGCCATATCGGAAATATCTGCATAGGTAAGGAGTAGATGAGATGGGCTCGGGCGTTTTGCGGAGATACAGGCAGTTTTTACCCGTTACTGATCGTACTCCCCTGATCACTCTAGGAGAGGGAGACACTCCTCTCCTGGAGTGCAGGGCACTTCCAAGGATCGCGGGGGCGCCGGTAAGGCTCCTGGTAAAATTCGAAGGCATGAACCCCACGGGCTCATTCAAAGACAGGGGGATGGTCGTTGCAGTCGCGAAGGCCCTGGAGAGAGGCACCCGCGCAGTAGTATGCGCCTCCACGGGTAACACTTCTGCGTCTGCTGCGGCGTATGCGGCGAGTACCGGCCTTCGCTGTTACGTCATCGTACCGGAAGGAAACATCGCTCTGGGAAAATTGGCACAGGCTTTGATATACGGTGCCAGGGTGATAGCAGTCCAAGGCTCGTTCGACGACGCTTTGAGCCTGGTACGCCGGATAGCTGCGGATTATGCGGTTACCCTGGTCAACTCCATTAACCCGGACCGGATAGAGGGGCAGAAAACCGCGGCTTTCGAAATATGCGACGTGCTCGGCGACGCTCCGGATTACCTCGTGCTGCCGGTGGGCAACGCCGGGAACATCACCGCTTATTGGAAGGGGTTCTGCGAATACCACGCCGCAGGCAAGACAAGCCATAGACCCAGGATGGTTGGGTTTCAGGCGGAGGGCGCCGCACCCATAGTGAAGGGACATCCCGTGGAAAAACCGGAGACCATAGCAACGGCCATCCGAATCGGAAATCCGGCAAGTTGGGGAAAAGCGGTAGCCGCCAGAGACGAATCGGGCGGCCTGATCGATACCGTGACCGACGCGGAGATACTCCAAGCGATGAAGGTTTTGGCATCCTCCGAGGGCATATTCGCGGAACCGGCTTCATGCGCGTCTATCGCGGGCTTCCTGAAGATGGCAGCGAAAGGTTACTTCCGCGAAGGCTCCGTCGTGGTGTGCGTGCTGACGGGACACGGGTTGAAAGACCCCAACACGGCAATATCTATCTGCGAAAAGCCGCAGGCGGTGAAACCCGTACTGGAGGATGTCCTGGCCATTATGGGGTTGAAGGAGGGGTAAGCGCTGAAGGCCGTTGAGAGACGCCAGGCGTTACTCAAAGCCATCACAGAATCGAATGGACCCGTAACAGGTACCGAATTGGCACACCGGTTCGGAGTTTCGCGTCAGGTAATCGTGACTGATGTGGCCATCCTCCGGGCAGAGGGTGCCCAGATAATGGCCACCCCCCAGGGGTATACGGCTATATCCCGCGCACCAGCGCTCGTGGAGAGAAAGCTTATAGCGGTCAAACATACGCGCGCTCAAACCGAAGACGAATTGATGCTGATGGTGCAGAACGGCGCTTACGTGCTCGACGTGATCGTCGAGCACCCAATCTACGGGCAGATAACCGGCAACCTGTTCCTCAGATCAGAGGAAGACGTCAAGCGCTTCATCGAGGCCTTAAATGAAACGGGGGCGAGCCTGCTTTCTTCCCTAACTGGTGGAGTACACTTACACACGCTGGCCGTCCCCAACGAGCTCACTTACGAAAACGTGCGCCTCGCTTTAGCATCGAGAGGCTACCTTCTGGAAGAGCACAAATCAATTTGAGACGCCTTCCCAGTTGCTTGCCGCCATTTCGAGCTCCCGGACGAGAGATCTAAGTTCGTCCACCCTCGAGGCGATGAGTTGAAGCACTTCCGCCTGGTGAGTCACTGCGGCTTGTACCCCGCTCGTTTTGGTCTTTACCTGCTGGCAGGATTGGTTCAACTTTCGCAACGACTCGGATATGCTTGCCATGGATTCTCTGCTGCTCTTAGCCAACTTTCTGATTTCTTCCGCCACCACGCCGAACCCGCGGCCCTGCTCCCCGAGCCGTGCTGCTTCGATTGCGGCATTCAAACCGAGCAAATTCGACTGATCCGCCACGCCTTTTATGAAGTCCACCACTGCGTCTGACTCTTTAACTCTAGTCGCGGTCTCCGCCGCGAAGGCAGCCACCTCTTCTCCTAGCGCGGTGACCTGCTGCGCCTCTGCAGCTATTTGCTGCATTGCGGTGTTGAGTTCAGACACTATCCTGCCTAACTGCTGGCTCATCTGAATCAGACCTTCGAGGTGTTCGGTGCTCTCGTAAAATCCCAGAGCGCCCACCACTCGTTCCTTTTCTTTCAGCGGTACCGCGATCCCAATATAGGGAAAGCCAAAAACCGTTCGGTCGACTCGCGCCACCAGCCTTTTCCCTTGTTGCACGCAACGTTCTATGAGGGCACCAGATACGATTTTATCCCCCGCTCGCACTTTATGGTCGATGTTCTTGCCGGGGGCGTAAAAAAGATACTTTTCTGTGTCCGTAATCGCCATTGCGAAATTTCCCCTGTGTGCCTGCGCAAGATAAGGAGCCGCTTCCAGAAGCGCGTCCAGTATCATTATCTGACCCCCATTTCCTCATAATCTGACAAAATTCTACTACATGTCCAACTTTTTCTCTATCTTCCCTAGAATAGCTAGAAGCTGCTCCACGCAGTGCGCTAGCCAGCAAAGCCAGGCTAGCCTGTACATGATATAATTTTTGCGGTAGATTCGGCTATGGGAGGTACGTCAGCACGTGCAAGCAATACTCTTCGATTTAGACGGTACCCTTCTACCCGTTGACACGATGAAATTCGTCTCCAAGTACTTCAAGGCCGTTGCAGCTTGGTTCACGCACCTGTTTCCACCCGATCAGTTCCAGCGACTTCTGTGGAAAGCAGTATCCGTGATGATCGAAACCAGCCACCCGAAGGAGACTAACGCGGAGGCGTTCGTGCGCGCTTTTCAAGACGTAACCCGTTTGGCACCCGAGAAATTCATGCCTACTTTCGAGCAGTTCTATCGTGAGGGTTTTCCCAAGCTAAAGGACGGCATCACTCCAAACCCACAGGCGGCCCGGGTCGTGGATCTGTCCAGGGCACTCGGTTATAAGGTAGTATTGGCCACAAACCCGGTCTACCCGGAAAACGCTATCCTTCAGCGGATAGAATGGGCAGGCCTCAAGCCTGAGCAGTTTGACCTGATAACCACTTACGAGAATATGCATGCGTGTAAACCGTCTCTGGATTATTTCACAGAACTCGTGGGGCTCATACGATGCAAGCCCAATGAATGCCTCATGGTGGGTAACGACACTCTGGAAGATATAGTAGCTCGCGAAGTGGGCATAAACACCTTCCTAGCAGAGGAGTTCCTGATAGATTCCCCGAAAGGCCATACGCCCCATTGGCGAGGATCCCTCGCGGACTTAGAGGGCCTGTTGCTTAAGTTTCACGGCGATTGAGGCATTTGCCCATGACATCACACTAACCACTATGAGCTGTGTTTCCTCTTGAGCGATGCTACGCACTCGACGTGTATCGTGTGCGGGAACATGTCCACGGGTTGCACGTCAACTAGTTCGTAGCGCTGAAGCAGGATCGTCAGGTCGCGTGCGAGCGTGGGAGGGTAACACGAGATGTAGCTGATCTTTTCGGGAGCAGCTCGAAGTATGGCTTCCAACACGTCAGGCGCCGCGCCCGCACGAGGTGGATCCAGTACGACAGCCTGAGGCTTCAAACCGCTCGCCATGAGACGCGGCATCTCTCGTTCCGCCCTCCCGGCAATAAATCTAGCGTTGTTTATACCATTCAACCTGGCGTTCTGGATCGCATCTCGTACTGCACGGCTGGACTCTTCTATGCCTACGGCAACAGAAGCTTTGCTGGCCAAGAAGGACGTAATGGTGCCGATACCGGAGTAAAGGTCCACCACGCACTCACACGGGGTCACAAACCGCACCGCTTGGGCATAGCACTTCGCCGCCTGTATGGGGTTTATCTGGTAGAACGAGGTTGCCGAAATCCTAAACTTAAGACTCCCCAACTCGGGGTAGCTTATCACGTCTTCAATGAATCCTTTTCCAAACAGGGTACGGGTCTCCTCCCCCAACACGATGTTGCCAGGGGTAGCGTTGACGTTCTGTACCACTGTTGTGAGCTGGGGTACTTTCTCCACTAAAGCACGAACGAAAGCTTGCGTTTTCGGAAGCTTCCTCACGGCCGTGACAAGTCCGCCCATGAGCTCCCCTGTACTCATCCCCACCCGGCCGAGCACATAGCGTACCAGGCCTCGATTAGTGGTTTCGTCATAAGCGGTGTATTTGAGCTCCTCCAACACCTCAGCGGCGCCGGCAACCAGCTTGTTAAGTTCCCTGGCATGGAGGAGACACGTTGCCGAGCCGGCTATTTCGTGTGTCCCCCTCGCATAGGCGCCAATGCGGATTCTGCCGCGCTCCTTCGTCATTGGTAGGACGATCTTGTTCCGATAGTGAAAGGGGCTTTCGCAAGGGAGAGTGCTTTTTACCGGAGGGTTCGGGATATGGCCTATGCGTTCCAGGGCATCAACCACCAGGGTCCTTTTCCACCTTAGCTGCGCCTCGTAACGCATATTTAAAAGCGAACAACCACCACACTGCGAAAACGCCGGACAGCTCGCTTCCACCCTATCTGCCGAGGGCCTCACGAGGTCTGAGAGTTCCGCTATCGCGTAGTTCTTCCGTTTTTCTATGATCCGCGCTGAAACTACGTCCCCGGGTATCGCCCGGGGAACGAAAATCGCCATTCCTTGGTGACGTGCCACACCGTCGCCTTGGTGGGTCAAGCCTGTGATCTCAAGCTCTAAAGCAGATCCACCTCCAAGCCAACCTTCTCACGGCGTGCTTTCTCATATAAATAGGCTGCGGTCGCGATGTCCTGAATAGCCAACCCCGTAGAGTCGAACATGGTAATTTCATCCGCGCTCTGCCGGCCCGGAACCTTGCCCGCAACTATCTGTCCGATTGTACCCCGGATATGGTCCCGACCGATCACTCCGTGCTCCAACGGTCCCGAGACCTCACCGCTATGACAGGCCTGCTCCATATCATCCACGTACAGCTTGACCTCTTTCAATGCTTCCGCCTCGAATTCCTGCTTTTCTGGAGCATCCGCGCCGACCGCATTAATATGCTGCCCTGCTCTCAGATCCTTTTTCCAAAACACCACATCGTAACCCGGAGTGATCGTACATACCACGTCACAAGCAGCCGCAACCTCACGACTCACTGCTTTCACCGGCAGCCCCTCAAGAGAGTCTGCTAGAGCCTCAACCCTCTTGGGGTCCTTATCGAACACTCTTATCTCCTTGAAATCCCTGACCAGGCTGATCGCCTTGATGTGAGGCCCCGCTTGAGCGCCACACCCGATCACGCCAAGGCTCCGGACATCCCGCCGTGCCAACCACTTGGTCGCTATGGCACTAGCAGCAGCCGTCCGATACTTGGTGATCGATGTAGCATCCATCACTGCCAGAGGTAACCCTGTCTCTGGATCGTTATATACCAACACGGCCATTACAGTAGGTAATCCCTTGGTAGAGGGGTTGAAGGGGTGACTGTTTACCCACTTCACACCGGACGCCCCTCGGACATAAGCCGGCATTGCCCTGAAATCGCCTTTGTACTGCGGCAGGCTCAAGTAGAGTTTGGGAGGCATAACCACTTCTCCCAGCCCGTGAGCTTCAAACGCCTTTTCCACCACGTTTGTCACTTCGGCCACGTCAATCAGTTGCTCGATGTCTTTGCGCTTCAGGATCAGCACCTTTACCCCTCCTTATGCTCTTCTCCGATTACCTTGATCTCTGGTTCCAACAGCACTCCGGTCTTTTCGTAGACTCCGCGCTGTATCTCCCCGATTAATTTGATTACATCGGACGCCGTAGCATGGCCGAGGTTGACGATGAAGCCCGCATGCTTCGTGGATACCTGAGCATCGCCTACCCTCCTGCCCTTGAAGCCTGCCTGCTCGATGAGCTTCCCAGCGAAATGACCCGGCGGCCTCTTGAATATACTGCCAGCGCTCGGCTCGTTGAGAGGCTGCTTTTCCTTCCTGGCCTTGGTTAGTTCTTGTATCTGACGGAAGATGATTTCGGGGCTTGCTTTCCTCAATCTTAAGTCCGCAGCTATTGCAATGTAGTCACGATCTTGTAATGCGCTGTGACGGTAGGAGAAATCGAGTTTCTCTGCTCCCCAGTACTCTTCCTCACCCTGCCGATTCAAGACCACAACCCCGGTTACTACGTCAGACATCTGTCCACCATATGCTCCGGCGTTCATATAGATCGCTCCGCCGAGGCTGCCAGGAATGCCACACGCGAATTCCAGGCCAGAAAGACCCAACGAAGCGCACCTGACACAAAGCTCACTGAGAATCCAGCCGGCATCAGCCCGCACGCCATCAGACCCTATGATCTCGAAATCCTGGAATGACGCCCCTATTTGTACGATCACCCCGCGAAACCCGCCATCCCTCACAAGGAGATTAGTCCCTCTTCCTACTGCAAGGAGACGAACACTGCGTTGGTGGCACCACTTCAACAGGGTCTTCAGCTCGTCGAGAGATCCGGGGACCACAAATACGTCGGCTGGCCCTCCGATCCGGAAAGACGTGTGTCGGCTCATTGGTTCGTTAAAAGCTATATCGCTTTTGGGAAGGAGATCCCGAAGTTCTTCATAACCCAAGAAAACCACTCCCGAAACAGTATACTACTGCTCAGGTCAATAATACCATTGACGGGAGCGCTAAATCAGAACGAATGGCAGGCCACGAAATGCCCGCCGCCTCTGTCCAACAGAGGTGGCTCTTCCTCGCTACACACGGGGGAGGCGAATTTACACCTTGTATGAAACCTGCATCCGTTCGGCGGATTGACGGGGCTGGGCACGTCCCCCTCGAGAATCTCCCTTTCCCGCCGCTGGTCGGGATCCTCGACAGGAACAGCCGCCAGGAGGGCCTTCGAATACGGATGAATGGGGTTCTTGAACAGCTCCGATTTTGGAGCATATTCCACCAGTTTTCCAACGTACATGACTCCCACTCTATCTGACAGGTACCTTATCACGCTCATATCGTGTGAAATAAACAGATACGTAAGGCCCAACTTCTCCTGCAGGTCCTTCATCAAGTTCAGCACCTGTGCACGGACGGAGACGTCTACAGCAGAGATTGGTTCGTCCGCAACGATGAATTCCGGGTTTAACGATATTGCCCGCGCAATGCCCACGCACTGCTTCTGGCCGCTCGAAAGCTCGTGTGGGTATTCCTCGCCGTGGCGTGGCTCGAGGCCCACCGTAACCAACAGCTCCGCAACGCGTTCTCTCAACTGGCTGCCCGATGCCAGCCCGTGCACCCTGAGCGGTTCCGCCACGATGTCGAAGACCTTTTTTCGGGGATCGAAGGAGCTGAACGCGTCCTGGAAGATGAGCTGCATCTTCCGCCGCATATGGCGCATCGCGTTCCCATCCAGCCGCAAGATGTCTTGCCCGTCATATATCACTTTACCGGAAGTAGGATCGAGCAGCCTAAGGATCAGCCTGCCCGTGGTGGTTTTGCCACAGCCGCTTTCGCCCACCAGGCCGAACGTTTCACCCCGAATGATCGTGAAACTCACGTCGTCAACCGCATGCACAAAGGCCCGTGGCTTACCAAGGAATCCACCTCCGGCCGGAAAATACTTTACGAGGTGTTCAACACGTACGAGCTCGTTCAATGCCATCTCCCTCCCACCTAGTGCCTGGAGCGATGCAGCGGGTCAAACTCCGTCCGTACCCAGTTACCCACGAGGTTCAAGGACAGGATCGTCAGCGCCACGGCCAACCCCGGAAAGGTCACGAGCCACCAGGCATTGGTGATGTATACCCGGCCTTCGCCAATCATCAAGCCCCACGAGGCCTGTGGTGGCTGGATACCGTAGCCCAAGAAACTCATGGTCGCCTCGGCACCGATCATGTGGGCCATTTCCAGTACGTACGTGGTTATCAACGGCGATATGATATTCGGGAGGATATGGCCGAACAGCGTTTGTGAGGTGGTACAGCCTATGGCACGGGCTGATTCCACCATTGTCGTCTCCCTCATCGAGAGCACCTGGCTCCGGGCCATCCGCGCGTGAATCATCCAGCCGTTGAAGGTCAGAGCTGCGATGAGGTTCCACTGTCCGGGGCCAAGCACCATTACAAAGGTCAAGGCAACGAGAAGCCCCGGGAACGAAGACTGCACGTCCACTATCCTCATGATAAGCAGGTCAACCCACCTGCCGAAGTACCCCGAGATGAGGCCGACTAGAGTTCCGAAGGCTCCAGCCAGACCAACTACCACGAAGCCGACCGTAAGGGAGACCCGTCCTCCCCAGATTATCCTGCTGAGCACATCGCGCCCTTGCTGGTCCGTCCCAAGTAGATAATTGGGATCTCCGCCTTCCATCCAGGCGGGCGGCTTCAGTCTGTTCCCAATTTTTCCCACCGCAGGATCGTGAGGAGAAATCCACGGAGCTGCCAGTGTAGAGAATATTACGATAAGCAGGAACACCGCCGCGAAAAAGGCCACCTTGTCCTGCCATAACCGATGCAAAGCTGACACGGCCCTTTGTCTCCTGCTGGTAGGCGTCAGGTATGCCACGCTCTCTTGAGACATTGTATCTAGACCCCCAACTCTCCTGATTGGGCTCAGTACCTTATCCTTGGATCAAACAAGCCATATGAGAGGTCAACCGCCAGGTTTATCAAGCAGATTATCACCGCTACTACGAAAACGCTGGCCTGTAGGAGGGGGAAGTCCTGTCTGGCTATCGTCTCCAGTATCAGAGACCCAAACCCCGGCCAGGCATATACCATTTCCACCGCTGCCGTCTCGCCCGCGAGCATTCTCCCCAGGTCCATGCCGCCCATAGTCAATACAGCTGTGGCCGCGTTTTTCAGGGCGTGCTTGAACACAACTGTAGCCTCATCCAGGCCTTTCGCCCGTGCCGTGGTTACGTACTGCTGGTTCAATTGGTCGAGCATCGAGAACCTCATGATCTGCGCCATGTGACCCGCAGGCAATATAGCGAGAGTGACGACTGGCAGGACTATGTGCCTGTATGTGCCATATCCGGAGGTGGCAAACCAGCCCAGCTTGACCGCAAATGTGATCACCAGTAGCAAGCCCACCCAGAATGAGGGTAAGCACACGCCGACGAGAGAAGTGGTCGTTAAGAATCTGTCTATGATTGAGCCTGGCCGATAGGCCGCAATTATGCCGAGAGGTATCGAGATTAGGGCCGCTACTGTAAAGGCCATTATCACCAGCTGGAACGTGGCGGGCACCCGACGCAAGGCTAGCTGCAAGGCAGGCTCTTGCTGCCACCAAGACTTACCGAAGTCCAGCCGAACCATACCCGCGAGGAATTCCTTGAGCTGGGTAGAAAGTGGTTTGTCCAGCCCCAGCTGATGTTTCAACTGAGCACGTTCCTCTTCGCTTGCCTGGAGCGGCAACATCACGTTAACTGGGTTGCCGATAACATGAGTTATAACGAATACGAGAAGAGATACCCCCAGGATTACCACTACGGTATAAATCAAACGGGTAAAGACATATCTTAGCATTCGTGGTCCTCCCACCGGGAGAGGCTCGCGCCTCTCCCGCAATCAGTCCTCACTGTCCAGCGAGCTTCATCTCGTATAGGGTTATCCTGGAATCCTGCCTCGGTTTCCACTGGAGGTCCTTGCTGAGCCCGTAGATATCCTTCAGGTTAACTACGCAAATGAACGCCGGATCGTCGTAAATCATCTGGCCTATTTCCTCATACAGTTTCTGCCTCTTTGCTGGATCCATTTCAGTACGGGCTTGATCGATTTTCTTATCGACCTCGGCGCTGTTGTAGGAGGACATAGGCCCTTTACTATGCACCAACGAAGAGAAAGTACGGTCGGCATCGAACATCTCATTCCCGTGAGAACTATACATCATATCCGGTGCTCGTTCCCTGTTGAATAGGGTTTTGAGCCATTCCTGCCAATCATAATACTTCAGTTCTACGTTAAGTCCCACGTCCCTTAGCATCATCGAGATCGCTTCCGCGAACTCACCGTCTTTGAGGTACCGGCCGCGCTCAGCAATCAGCTGGATTTTTTCGCCTTTGTAACCTGCCTGCTTTATGAGCTCTTTGGCCTTCTCAGGGTCGTACGGGTATGGTTTCAGGTTGGGATTGAAGCCGACGTAACCTGGCTTGAATAGCTGGCCCTGAGCTACGGTAGCGTATCCGCCAAACAGATTTTTGGCGATCGCTTCCTTGTCAATAGCGTAGTTGACTGCCAGCCTCATCAGCTTATTGGCCATAATCCCCTTGAAATGGTTCAGACGGATGAAGGGGAACTCTAAACCTTCGGCCGTCGCCACCTGGGGTACTTCCTTGGCATATTCGGGAAGCAAGTTCACAGCCAGGTCGATCTCTCCTGCCTTCAGGGCAGAAAGCCTGGTAGACCCTTCCTGGATAAACCTGTACTTGGCTTTGGGTATGCTCGGCTTGTTGCCCCAGTACTGGTCGAACCTCTCTACCAGGATGTGCACTCCTCGGTTCCACTCGGTCACCTTGTATGGCCCCGTACCCACGGGCTGAGTCGTCACTTTATCGCCGACGCTCTCCACGTGTTTCTTGTTCATGATCTTTAGCAAGGTCAACCGTACGGGCATAGCGGGGTCCGGCCCATTGGTTATTATCTGTACGGTAGAGTCGTCCACTTTCTTCGCGGTTTTGATAGACGAGAAGTTACCTGCAATCTGAGATTTGAACTTCGGATCGATAATCCTGGTGACGCTGAACACTACATCGTCCGCAGTAAGAGTCTCCCCGTTATGGAACTTGACGCCGCTCCTCAACTTGAACTCCCAAGTGGTCGGGTTCACTACTTTATATTCGGTAGCCAACGCAGGCTTCGGTTTTAAGGTCTGCCCATCTAGCTCGAGGAGCCCCTCAAAAACGTTATCTGTCACCGCGCGCATGTTGCCATCGTCCGGGAATTGAGGGTCGAGACTCGTCGGCTCGCCTTGCAAAGCTATCGTTATGGAATCCTTGACTTTCGGTGCTTCAGGTTGCTTTTCTGCCGGTTTTTCTGCAGGTTTCTGCCCGGAAGAGCAGCCTGCAAGCGAGATGCCCAAGACCACTGCAAGCAGCAAAGCGATTACTCTCGACCAGACTTTCATGGTGATCCTCCCTTCAGTGGCTCAAATAATGGGCTGGCATCATTCGAAGACGGAAGTACTTGGTAGATCTGTGAGTACCTTCCACCTCCTCTGATCAGGTTTCGGGGTACCAGCACCTGACCCATCTGCCCTCCCCGACAGATACGTAGTTCGGTTCCTCAGTGCAACAACGCTTATCTGCCTTCGCACAACGCGGATGGAACCGGCACCCTTCGGGGAGGCGGGTGGGGTTAGGCGGCGCACCGGGAATCACGTCCAGGCGTCTAGTTCCCTCTTTCATGTTTACCACGGACTTGAGCAACCCTTTGGTGTATGGATGCCTGGCATCGTGGAAAAGATCTCTTATCGGAGCAACTTCGACTACCTGTCCCGCATACATTACTGTAGCCCTGTCTGCCATTTCGGCAGCCACACCCAGACTGTGCGTGATGAGAAGTGTGGTAGTACCTACCTGCCTGCGCAATTCTTTCATGAGTTCGAGGATTTGAGCTTGTATGGTCACATCGAGAGAAGCGGTTGGTTCGTCTGCGATGAGCAACTTGGGACGGCAAGAGAGCGCCATTGCTATCATCACGCGCTGCTTCATGCCTCCTGAAAGCTGATGGGGATATTCGTGGACCCTTTTCTCGGGGGACGGTATCTTGACGAGTTTCAACATTTCTATAGCCTTGTCTAGAGCCTCTTTGCCCTTAATGCCCTGATGGAGTACAATCGCTTCGGTTATCTGCTCCCCTACTGTGAAAGCAGGGTTCAAAGAGGACATCGGCTCCTGGAAGATCATCGCTATGGTTGAGCCCCGCAGCCTTCTGACCTCGTTCGCCCCCATCTGGAACACATTTCGCCCCTCAAAGTGGACTTCCCCTGCAACGATCCTGCCGGGAGGAATTGGCACCAGTCTCATTATAGCCAGGGCCATCACGCTCTTTCCAGAGCCGGACTCTCCGAGAACGGCCATTGTCTCGCCGGTCTTGACATGTAGGTCAACCCCGTCTACCGCTCTCACCACGCCCTGCGAAGTATCGAAATGTACCTTCAGTCCCCGGACAGAAAGGATGGCACTGTCTTTCCGATCGCTCACGTTTCAGCCCTCCTGTTCAGTCTGCCCGCTAGCCTTCCCGCGATCGATCCTTTCTCCGCTCGGTTCCACATGCACCACCGTTTCGATCCCAAGTTTTTCTTTGAGAAGCCCCTTGACCCAACCAGCAATCGAGTGGGACTCGTCCACATGAAGATTATCCGGCACCTGTATGTGCAAGGTGAGTATCCGCTTCCCACCGTAATCGTGGAGGCTAAACTTGTGCGTGCTCTTAACATTAGGCACGGAAAGCACCAATTCCTTCACCGAAGCTACCAGCTCATCGTCTGGTTTTTCCCCGATCAGCGTACTCGATGAGGACTTCGCGAGCTTAAAGCCGGTATACACTATGAGGGCAGATACTCCCAGGCCGAAAACAGCATCCAGCCAGCCATACCCGAATCTGCCCAGTATAAGCGATACTCCTACCATCCAGTTGGCAATGCCGTCGCTGCGGTGGTGCCATGCATCCGCCTCGAGAGCGCTTGCGGAAATTGCCTTCCCGAGGTCTATAGAAAAACGTGCCATCAATTCTTTTAGCACACCTACTACAAACAGCACGCCAGCTGCTGTTACGCTGCCTTGGATGCTGACCCGGCTGATCAAGCGATCTATCGAGCTCTTGGCGAACTCCACCCCCACGATTATGAGGAGGATCGCGATGATCAGCGTGGCTATAGTCTCGACTCTGCCATGTCCATAAGGGTGTTCCTTGTCCGCAGGTCTGTTAGCTTCCCGGAATCCAAAGAGAACCACTAGAGAGGTAAGCACGTCCGCAGCCGTATGGGTAGCGTTGGCCATCAGTGCGATGGAGTTGAGAAGAACGCCGAGAGAGAAATTGATCGTCGCGAGGACTGTATTGCCGATGATGCTCACCCAGGCTTCGAGATAAGCATAGGCCGCACGAACTTCCGGTTTGGACGTGTCCTGGTAATTGGGAACGAATCTCCTCAGCAAGAACTTTGTCAACGGCCTTACCCCCTCGATCCCCGCTGTAACATTAGTCGAACACTCTCAATCATACGCAAAAGCCTGTGAAACCTTAACGGTCCCACAGGCTCTTCTTTGCCTGCTGCCTATTGGCCCGGCCCCACCGACTCACAAAGCCGATCGCCTGCTCCTTGACGCACATTATAATAGCGGTGCTCTTAATTTGTCCAGTATATTCATATTTTTGGCTGTGCCAACGTTTGGTAGGGGCGACGGCGTCAACTCCTCCTCGGTTTTCAGGCATAAGTGACTAAGCGCTTGGTATAAGCCACTTCTAGCTAGACTTTTAGATTTACAGCGCGAACGTGGGGCTAACCCCCACATCCGGTATACACAGGGCGCGGGCAGACAACCCCAGTCAGTCAGTTCGCTCCTTAAGCAGTTCTGCGCCAGACATCCTGTATACCCTGTTTCTGAGTAGCCGCTGCACTACGTGGTAAAGCACTGCTAGAACGCCGAACGCCCAGAGGATGCCGACAGGATCTGCTTCGAACTCCAGGGCGAAATCTGACTGTTCGGCCACGGAGGCCATGAGCAGGTTGACCAGGCGGTTGAAGAGGGGGATTCCCAGTAGCATGCCTATGTAGAAGCATATCCTCTCGAAACCAAGGGTCATGAAGACTATTTCGCCATCCCTGAACCCAAATATCTTCAATATGCCAATAGTGCGCCTGTTCTCGTTCAGAGAAAGCGTAGAGAGCACATTCGCGATTGAAAGCGCCAGCATCAGCGAAATGGCCGAGATGACTGCCAGAGATTGCTTCACCGGAGCCATCATGTTTTCGAACGTTGAGGCTATGTACGCTTTGTCTTGTCGCATGAACACAAGCGACTCATCAATTCTCAGTTCGGTTGGGGAAAACAGCCCACGGTAGCTGCCCCTTGGCAGTTCGAAAACCCTGTTGAACTCCTCGAGATCTATGAATGCGTAGTTGCCGATGCGCAGTTCAACCACATCCGACACTCTGAACCTGATGGGCTTGTCATTCAGCTTGTCGTTGAGCTCGATGACGTCGCCCTTTGCCGCCTTTAGCTTTGCGGCCAACGGTTTGGCAAGCGCAATCCCCGATAGGTCTGGAGCCAATCCGTCCAAGTTTCTTAAGCTAACCATATTTGAGCCCTTTTGAATGCCGTAGAGTACCACGTTGCGTCCGTTGCTATCATAGAGAGTCCTAAGGTTGAATCCCTCAGCAGAGGGGAATTTCTTGCCCCTTTGGTTTGAACTGAGCACATACATGTAGTCATAATTAAATGTGCTGGAAAACGTTTGGTTCACCATGCCCTGGAGCGTCCGCTCCGCTGTGAAGCCATATATCAACAAAAACGTAGAACATGCGACGCCAACAACCAAAACTAAGTTTCGCCACATCCTGGATAATCCGTGCCTCAGCATTACCCTCTTGGGAAACGATAGACCGTCTAGCTGCAGGAAGTACGCTGCACTGCTGCCAGAGTTGCCCTCGCTCCCTCTGAGCAATGCCAACGGCTCCTTGGCGAACAGCTCTCGCAGGGCAAAGAGGCTACCGGAGAAAATGAAAATCCCGGGCAAGAAAAACGCTTCCAGGAGCTGCCGCGTGGGGAATACTGGAGCGACAAGGGGGATGTTGAAATATTCTACGTACAGCTGTACGAATGGTTTTGTCAGAAGAAATCCCATTGCGGTCCCCAGAGAAGCCCCTACGATCCAGATGAACAACGGGATGTACAAGAAGGTCCTGGCGATTTCTCCTCTCCTGTACCCCAAAGCCATGAGAGTTCCTATCTCCACCCTCAGCGAATTGATCAGCCTTCCCAATACCGTGAACGTTAAGAAGGAAGATATCAGGGTCATCATCAGGGTGATGGGGGTAATAACAGCCTTTGTACCGGCAAGCTTCATCTCTGTGGTCGTGATTCGAGGGTTTTCCTTCTTCTCCACAAAACTTACCAGCCCGCAAGCTTCCAAATCTTCTTTGAACCCCCTGACGTCAGAAAGCGGGCCACCAATGACGTAATAGCGGTACGGTTCAGTGCTGTGCCACACCATGTCTCTTTTGTCCATAAGTCCAATCCCGAACTCAAGAGGGTTATTGATGATGTCTTGATCGTATCGGGTAATATAGATGTAGTCGGGCATGTAGATAAAGCCCGCCACTTTATAGGTCCTGTTGCCAATCCGAAAGCTGTCTCCCAGAGCGTACCCGTTAGCCTTTGCAAACAACGGGTCCAGCAAAATTTCGCCCCTCGAGGGCACGCTCTTACCAGCCAGCGCACAGGCAAGGTTGACGTGCTGCGTAGGCGTGAACACCCTCAGCGCCTTGTCTTCCCATTCCACCTCAAGTACCTGTCTTTCCTCTATTTCGACCTTGTACTTCCTTTCCAATTTGGCTTCAGGCGCTCCGTGCACGGTGATGAAATGGGCAGTTTCCTGCTTGTAGTCGGAGGCAAAGGCGGCATAGCCCTCTTCCAGCGCGTTCACGCCTATCGTCAACAACGAATGGGAAAAGGAGGCAATCGCAACGATAGTTATGACACCAATGAATTGGCCGAGTTGCCTCCTTATGATCCTTGCTGGAATCCTGTATATCATCACCAAACCACCTGCTCGGAAGCAATGGGTGTCGGGTTGTCTACCCTTTCCACCACTCTTCCGCTGCGCAGCCTTATTACGACGTGCGCCATTCGTGCAATGGCAGTATTATGGGTGATCAACAGCACCGTGGTGCCGAGTTCCCTGTTAACCTTCTCGAGCAGTCCCAAGACTTTCTTGGCGTTGTCGTAGTCGAGAGCCCCCGTGGGTTCATCGCAAAGCAACAGCTTCGGATTCTTCACTACCGCTCTCGCGATAGCCACCCTCTGCTGTTCACCTCCAGAAAGCTCAAACGGGAACTTGTTTTTCTTGTCACTCATTCCCACAAGGTCAAGTATAACGCCTGCATCGAACGAACCCCGGGAGAGATATGCAGTCGCGAGCACATTCTCATAGGCAGTTAGGCTGCTTACCAAATTGTAGAACTGGAACACGAACCCAACCGAGTTTCTCCTATACTCCGTCAGCCCCTTCGCGTCAAGCCGCGCGATATCTTGGCCCTCCACTACAACTCTGCCCGCATCGGCCCTGTCTATCCCACCTATGATGTTAATCAGAGTGGACTTGCCGGACCCCGATGGGCCTAGCACCACCACAAAGGCTCCCTTTTCAACACCGAAATCAACACCATCAAGGGCGGCCACCGTGGTCTTGCCCACAGTATAAATCCTCTTTAACCCGGCTACCTCAAGGAACATGCCCACCGCGCTCCTTTGCCACGCAACTCGCATTACAGATTTGCTCTTTCTCCAAAGCCCACTCAATCCCTCCGAAGACAGCCGACATCTTTTCTTTTGACCAATACAGCGTGGCGAAGGGACTTCCAACTGCCTCTGGGCGGCGTCACCGGGGTTGGGGCGAGCCCACCGCTGGTAGCTTTGAAGCTATTGGCAGGCAGCTGTTCTGACTGCACCCTGGTTGTACTGTACCAACCATTAAAGGGCGCAAAACCCCTGAGGGGCTAGATTTAGCAACTGCCAGCGCAGGGTTGAACCCACTGGCCCCAAAAAATTTGTCAAAGGAGGTCGTAAACGATCCCAGTGCTACAATGCGGGTTAACGTTAGCCTTTAGGTAGAACGAGCGGAGCCCCAGCCCTGCACATCGGGCATTCCTCCGGGGGGTACGACTCCAGACTAAGCGTTAGCAACGCACGCCTCGGCACCCCTTCTTCCTCAGAACGGCACCATTCGCCTCCAGACCTGTCTACGATGGCACCCATAGCCACTACTTTACCGCCCAGTTCCTCGACCGCCTGGGCAGCTTTGGCCACCGAGCCACCGGTTGTCACCACGTCCTCCACCACTATTACCTTCTCACCGGACTTGATGTGGAATCCCCGGCGGAATCTCATCCCTTCCGGCACCTTCTCGGTGAACATGGCGCGCAAGCCAAGCGCCCGTGCCACCTCGTACGCCAGTATGATTCCTCCCATGGCAGGCCCCACTACCGTGTCAGCATCTATCCCCTTGAACTGCTCCGCGAGTTCGGCTCCAAGTCTCTCAGCATACCTTGGGTACTGCAGTACCTGGGAACATTGTACGAAACTGTCCGCATGACGCCCCGAGGTGAGCAGGAAATGCCCTCGTAACAGGGCACCACAATCTATAAGCAACCTCTCGATTTCAGCTCTTTTGATAGCAACCACCCCCCCTAATGGCCCGGGCGATCCGCACATAATTCGGCTAGCAAAAGCTTTATAGCACGCCGCCTGTCTGAAGCGCTCAGTATTGGTCGCCCCACTACCACATAGTCGGCTCCCTTACATCGCGCCTGGGCAGGTGTAGCCACCCTGGCCTGATCACCTGGACCGGCTGCCCACTCCGGCCTCACTCCCGGCACGAGCGTCAGGAACTGTTCGCCCAGCGTCCGCTTCAACACCTCTACTTCGCCTGCGCTGCATACGGCGCCGTGAGCTCCCGCATCGCGTGCCATGGAAGCTAAACGCAGTGCGTGTACAGCGATGTCCTCCTGTACGCCGAGCTCCGTGCTAAGGGCTCGGTTGTCGAGGCTCGTGAGCACTGTCACCGCGAGTACCTTCACCATGCTATCCTTCACTACTTCGCTCACCGCAGCCAGGGCCTTGTGCCCCGCCGAAGCGTGCACAGTTATCAGTGACGCGCCTAACTCGGCCAGCGCTCTTGCTGCCATCGCCATGGTATTCGGGATATCGTGCAGCTTCAAATCGACCACTACCTTGGCCCCCTGCGCAGTCAGGCGCTGCACTATCGAAGGGCCTGCGTTGCAAAACAGTTGCATTCCAACCTTGACGTGTGTAACGCCTTCCTCAAGTGCAAGCTGTGCCACTGCGAGGGCCTCTTCCTCTCGATCCACATCCAGTGCTACCACTAGTTCCGCCATGAGCGCACCCCACAATCTCTTTCAACTGATCTTTATTCAGCCTTTTACGCAACTCCACCAGCTCGCCAGCGATCCTGGCTGGAGAGTATGGGTCCCGCAAGAGCTGGCTTCCAAGCCCCACACACGATGCTCCTGCTGCCATGAACTCCAGCACATCCTGTGCGGTAGCCACTCCCCCCATTCCGATTATCGGAAGGCGGGTGACGCGGTATACCTTCCACACCGCTAGCAGTGCTATGGGTTTTATGGCTGGTCCGGAAAGACCACCCGATACGTTCCCCAGAGCCGGCTTCAAAGTGATTGGATCAATGGCCATAGCCGGCACCGTGTTGATCAGGGAGAGAGCATCCGCCCCTGCTTCCTCCGCTGCCATCGCCACATCGGCTACGTCCTGGCATGCCACACTGAGCTTCACGAAAAGCTTCTTTCGCGTTGAGCCGCGCACGAGGCTCACAGTTTTGTAAACCGACTCGGGGTCGGCACCGAAAATGCGACCACCCTCTTCCACGTTGGGGCAGGACACGTTCACCTCGATCGCCTCAACGGGCACGCTGTCAAGGAGATAAGCCAACCTGGCGAACTCCTCGTAAGTGTTGCCGGCAATGTTTGCGATGAGCGGAATGCCCAGATCCAAGCCTGGCAAAATCTCGCCCAGGACCTTCTGCGCGCCGGGGTTTTCAAGCCCGATACTGTTGAGCAGCCCGGAAGGCATCTCCCAAAGTCTGGGGGGTGTGTTCCCGCTCCTCGGCTCTAGAGTGAGGCCCTTGAGGCAGAGCGCACCCAAGCCCTCCAGCGCACCGATCCGCTTGAGTTCGGAGCCGAAACCCGCACATCCGGAGCACGCGATCAGCGGCGTCCTGAGCTTCAGTCCTGCCACCTCGACTTCAATGCCACTTGTGCCGTTCAAATGAGTACCTCCTCCGCGGGGAATACGGGGCCATCTTTGCAAACGTGGAAATACCCGCCAGATGCAGATGGTACGGCGCATCCCAAGCACGCGCCGATACCACAGCCCATCCTTTCCTCCATCGAAAGGAAACACGGTACCTGGCGCTCGAGGCAGAAGTGCTTCAGCGCGCTCAGCATCGGGCGCGGCCCGCAGCCGATCACGGCAATCCCGCCCGGGGGCCCTGCGCGCCACTGAGATGCCAGTAAGTCAACTGCGGTCCCTTTTAACCCTTCGCTGCCATCGTCCGTGGCGAACAGCATAGCTGGCATCGGGCCTTTCATCTCTGTGGCTGCGCGTATGCACTCAAATGCGGTAATGACATCCATAAAGTGCTTGGACCTCTGCCCATGCACGATAAGAGCTTGCCTTCCTGATAGAGCTTGCTTGAGGGCGAGCCAAGACACTCCTGCCAGCCCGACCCCGCCCGAGACAGAGACGAGATTTAGCTGCGCGGGAGGATCGAATGGCTTACCCAGCGGTCCCAGCAAATCTACTGTATGGCCTTCGCGCCGTCCCCTCAGATCGTGCGTTCCGGGGCCTATTACCTGATAGATTAGGCATATCCTGCCATTGCCCGCCGCAGCTATGCTGAAAGGCCGCGGCAGAAACGGTGCTAGCTGGAGATGCACGAACTGCCCCGGTTTCGCCGAAGAAGCCACTTCTGGGCAATAGAAGCAGATGGCTGCAGTATGAGTACCCAGTGGTATGTTCCAAACCACTTCAGCCCGAGCTAGAATCGGTCTCACTTGCCGCGTACCTCCATAATTCGTTAATGGCTAGAGCGGGCAGCTCCTGGTCCCGGACCACCTTCAGCGCACTGACTAAAGCACCAAGCGTATCCACCGAGCATATGCTCGGTACCCCGAACTCCACAGCCGCGCGCCTGATCTTGAAACCATCGCGCTCGGGCTGCCGCCCGTGGGTAGTCGTGGATACCACGAGAGACACGTCGTTTCCTTGAATAACGTCGAGCACATCCGGCCTTCCCTCGGATATCTTGTTCACCACTGTTACTGGTACCCCCTGTGCCCTGAGAGCCGCGGCGGTACCCCTCGTGGCGAAAATTGGATAACCCATTTCGTTCAACTCGGCCAGGCAGGGGACGGCCACCGCCTTGTCTCTGTCGGCGATGGTAGCCAAGACGCCGCCTTTGCGCTCCATGGCGAACCCCGCAGCCCGCATCGCCTTGAGAAGAGCGATCTCGAAGCTCCAGTGGCAGCCCATTACCTCCCCGGTGGATTTCATCTCCGGCCCGAGGGTAGTGTCCACCCCTTTTAGTTTTGCCCACGAAAAGACAGGCGCCTTGACCCCCCAGTATGGCAAACGGTTATACAGCCCCAAGCCGTAGCCGAGGTGCCTCAGTTTTCGCCCTCGAGAAGCCTGGATTGCCAGGTCAACCATGGGTACTCGCGTAAGCTTGCTTATGAACGGTATAGTACGCGAAGAGCGCGGATTCACCTCGAGCACGTAGACTTCCTCGCCGTGCACTACAAACTGGATGTTCATCAACCCAACTATGCGTAGCTCGCGCCCCAGTTTGGTGGTGTAATCTACGATCTTCTGCACGACGCTCGGGGAAAGGCTCCTCTCAGGGACGCAAGCGATACTGTCGCCCGAATGAATACCCGCCCGTTCGATGTGCTCCATCACCGCGGGAATCAAAACCTCCTCGCCGTCGCAGACAGCATCTACTTCTGCCTCTTTGCCTTCAATGTATTGGTCGATGAGCACCGGATGGCTCCCTGATACTACGACGGCTTCCTCTATGACGGCCGCCATCTCCGATTCGCTACGGACGATTTCCATTCCCCTGCCGCCGAGCACGTAGCTGGGCCGAATCAGCACGGGGTAGCCTATCTCGTTCGCAACCCGCAAAGCTTCCCTCGCTGAGCGCGCGATGCCGCTTCTCGGGAGCCTTATGCCGAGACGCGCGCCAAGCACTTCAAAGCGCTCCCGGTCCTCTGTAATATCTATGGCTTCCCTCGATATACCCGATGGACTGACTCCGCGAAGCACCATGCCGTCGACTAGATTGATGGCGGTCTGCCCTCCGAACTGGAAGAATACCTGCTCGGGCGCCTCCTGCGATACGACACTCTCCACGTCCTCGACAGTGAGCGGCTCGAAGTAAAGCCGGTCAGAAGTGCTGAAATCGGTGCTCACAGTCTCGGGGTTGTTGTTTGCCACGACAGCCCCGCAACCCATCTTCCTCAGGGCGATAGCCGCATGTACCGAACAGTAATCGAACTCTATGCCCTGTCCGATCCGGATCGGCCCGGCACCGATAACCAACGCCGACCTGATGGGTTCGCGTGCTTCGTTTTCACGTTCGTACTCCGAATAGTAGTACGGCGTGGCCGCTTCGAACTCGGCTGCGCAGGTATCCACGCACTTGTAGACTGGTCGGATCCCATGTTCATCACGCAGCCTGGCCACTTGTATCTCCTCCATCTTCCACGCAGCCGCGATATCCGCATCGGCCAGGCCCAATCGTTTGCATTCCCTCAGTACACCGGGATCGCCTGGGGCACGTTCAGCACGCCGCAAAGCCTCTACCAAGTGCTTCATGCCTCGTATGAAGAAAGCGTCTATACCTGTCAGGCCGCTGATCCTGTCCACGGGCCAATTCCGCCAGAGCGCCTCGAAAATTAGCGCCAGTCTCGTGTCGTCGGGAGATGATAGTTGCAGCTCAAGCTGGAAATCCGGAACCCCGGCGGCCTTCCGGTCGTAAAGGCTCACGCGCGAATCGAGAGAGCGGTAGGCCTTGGCAAGCGCCGACTCAAAACTCCGGCCAAGCCCCATGGCCTCGCCGGTGGACTTCATCTGGCTACCGAGCTTCCGATTGCCACCGGGGAATTTGTCAAACGGCCAGCGTGGAATCTTCACTACCACGTAGTCGATCGAAGGCTCGAAAGCTGCCCACGTATTACCGGTGATTGGGTTGGGTATTTCAGACAGCCGGCGCCCGAGCGCGATCTTGGCGGCCAACCTGGCGATGGGGTAGCCGGTGGCCTTGGACGCAAGGGCGCTGGACCTGCTCACCCGAGGGTTGACCTCAATGACGTAGTATTTCGGGGACTTCGGGTCCAGGGCGAACTGCACGTTGCAGCCACCCTGCACTCCCAGCGCCCTGATGATCTTGATCGCCGCCGCCCTCAGCATCTGGTACTCACTGTCTGTTAATGTCTGGCTCGGCGCCACCACTACGCTGTCACCCGTGTGAATGCCTACGGGGTCAAGGTTTTCCATGTTGCATACGGTGATGCAATTGTCCGCGGAATCCCGCATCACCTCGTACTCGATCTCCTTGAACCCCAGCAGACTTTCTTCCACCAGTACCTCGTGTACCGGTGAAACCATGAGCCCTCTACCAGTCACCTCGGCAAGCTCCGACCGGTCCGTCACCACTCCGCCGCCCGTACCCCCAAGCGTGTATGCGGGCCTCACTATTAAGGGATAGCCCAAGGAATCCCCTATCTCCAGCGCTTCTTCAACACTACGGGCGATAGCACTCCTCGGAACCCTCTCCCCAAGGCGTTCCATCAAGCGCTTGAACTCCTCCCGGTCCTCCGCCATATGTATGGACTCGGCTGGCGTACCGAGCATCCTGACTCCTTCCCGCTGCAGCACCCCACGTTTCCACAGCTCCACGCCCAGGTTTAAACCTACCTGCCCGCCCATGGTGGCCAACAACCCGTCTGGCCGCTCCTTTTGGATCACCTGAGTAAGTACGTCGGCTGTCAAAGGTTCGAAGTAAATGGTGTCAGCCATTTCCTCGTCGGTCATAATCGTGGCGGGATTGGGATTGACGAGCACCACCTCTATGCCTTCTTCTTTCAACGCCCGGCAAGCCTGCGAGCCAGCATAGTCGAATTCCGCTGCCTGCCCGATCACAATTGGCCCTGACCCGATAATCAGCACTTTCTTGACGACATCCATTAATTTGGCCTCCTGATTAGCTGCCCTTAATCATGTCGACGAACTTGTCGAACAGATAGCCGGTGTCCCGTGGACCCGGCCGCCCCTCCGGGTGAAACTGGACGGCCTGCAGCTTAAGAGGACTCGACCTGATCCCTTCCACCGTGCCGTCGTTGAGGTTGCGGAACCATGTATCGAGGCCCGCGTCTTCTAGGCTCTCCTCCAGCAAAGCGTAGCCATGGTTCTGAGAGGTGATATGCACCCGCCCAGTATTCAGCTCTAAGACCGGGTGATTCAGTCCTCTGTGGCCATACTTCAATTTGAACGTCTTTGCTCCCATCGCTATGCCAATTAGTTGGTTGCCCAGGCAGATCCCGAACATTGGGATCTGGCCGATCAGCTCGCGGATTACGCGCGCCACTTCCGTACAGTCCTCTGGATCCCCAGGTCCGTTTGAAATGCATATTCCATCTGGTTGCCATGAGGCTATTTCCCGGACAGTGCAAGTTGCAGGGAATACCCTTAGATAAACGCCTCTACCGAGAAGTTCACGAATGATGCCGGCCTTGACCCCACAATCGATCAGCGCTACCCTGGCTCCCTTCCCGGGGATCTCATAGCTTCCGTCGGCTGTCACGCGGAACACGGGCTTCTTCATCCTGAATCCTTTGGCCAACCTCAGTAGCTCCTCGACGCTCAGGTCAGGGTCGGTGGTCATCGCACCGTTCATGGTGCCCCTTTCCCTAAGAAGCCGCGTCAGTTGTCTCGTGTCTATGCCTTGTAAGCCGACGATCCCGTGCGCCTGCAAGTACTCCGGAAGTGGGCCGGCGCTCGCCCAATGACTGGGTTCAAAGCACATCCGGCTCACGATGAAGCCCTTCAGCCATGGCCTGTGGCTTTCAAACGCAGCAGGCTGGATGCCGTAGTTACCTACCAGCGGGTAAGTCAGGACGACGATCTGATCGAAATACGAAGGATCCGTCAACACTTCTTGATAGCCCGTCATGCCTGTGTTGAAGACGACTTCGCCTACCACAGTGCCCTCAGCACCACAGCTGGAACCCTCCCACACGCTACCGTCTTCCAGTACGAGTCTGCAATCTGCCATCAGGCGAGCCTCCGCTCAGTCATCACGAGGTTACCTTTGTAGAAGGTATGGACAGGCCATCCTCGCAGCTTGGAGCCAGCGAAAGGCGTATTGTGCCCCTTCGACTGAAACTCCCCGACGTCGACCACGCGTTCGGTATGGGGATCGAATATCACGATATCGGCTCTCGCCCCAGGCGTCAGCGTACCCCTCAGCACTGAATCCAGGCCAAGGATCTGCGCCGGAATGAGGCTCATCTTGGTTATCAGCGAACTGAGGCTCATACCCATATCCTGCACCAGAGTGGTGTAGCAAACCGGCAGCGCCGTTTCCAAACCGGATATGCCGAAGGCCGCCTGGTCGAATTCCAGGTCTTTGTCGTCCACGCAGTGCGGAGCGTGATCAGTGGCGATGACGTCGATCGTGCCGTCACTTAAGCCTTTACATACCTCGGCCCTATCTTCGGGAGCGCGCAATGGAGGGTTCACTTTGGCATTTGTGTCATAAGGGTGCTCCAACAGATAGTCGTGGTCAAGGCTCAGGTGATGGGGCGTGGCTTCGGCAGTGAAACGAAGGCCATTCGCCTTTGCCCAGCGTACGAATCGAACGCTCCAGGCACTGCTGAGGTGGGCTAGATGAAGCTTCCCTCCGACTTCCCTGCAAAGCATCACATCTCTCATCACGATGCTTTCTTCTCCCGCAGACGGCACCCCTCGCAGGCCAAGCCTCGTGGAAACTCTCCCAAAGTGCATAGATGTTCCGGACGAAAGTGAGACATCTTCAGCATGGGAAATCACTGGCTTCTTTACGATTTGGGAGTATTGAAGCGCCTTCATCATGAGGGAGGCACTGGTTACGGGCCTCCCGTCATCGGAAAAGGCTACCGCTCCCGCCTTCGCCATATCGGCCATCTCAGCCAGCTCCTCGCCTTTGAGCCCCTTGCTCACGGCACCTATAGGCAGCACATCGCACAGTCCAACTTGCTTTCCCCGTTCAATCACATAACGTACCACCGCAGCGTTGTCGCAGACCGGATCCGTGTTGGCCATACATGCCACCGTCGTGTACCCGCCCATCACCGCAGCCTTACTCCCTGTTTCGATATCTTCCTTCTCCTCGTGCCCTGGTTCCCTAAAGTGTGCATGCATGTCTATGAGACCGGGAGCCACCACCAAACCATTCGCATCCAGCACGCGGTCGGAAGCCCGCCTTTCCAGCTTCTCCCCTACCTCGGCGACCCGCCCCTCTTCGATCCTCAGATCCATTACACGGTCCAGATGATTCGCTGGGTCGACTATCCTTCCACCTTTTATGAGCCAGCCCATTCGTTTCCGCCCCCTAACGCTCTGAATAGCACGGCCATCCTGACCAGCACGCCGCCGGTAACCTGCTCGAGTATCACCGACTGCGGCCCGTCCGCCACGTCGGATTCTATCTCCACTCCCCGATTCATAGGCCCTGGGTGCATCACCAAAGCTCCTCGCTTCGCCAGCGCCAGCCTCCGCCTGTTCAACCCGTATAGTTCGCGGTACTCCCTCACGCTGGGAAAAAGCCCGCCGGATTGGCGTTCGAGCTGAAGTCTGAGCATGTACACCACGTCTGCATCTCTCACTGCCTCGTCTGCGTCGGCAACTACTTCGGCCCCAAGCTTGTCTGCATCCGGGGGAATCAGTGTGGGCGGACCGCAGAACACCACGTGTGCTCCGAGCTTCGTCAGCCCCCAGGCGTTAGACCTCGCCACCCTGCTGTGTGCGATGTCACCGATTATCGCCACTTTGGCCCCTTCAAAATTCACGCCATGCTCTCGCATGGTATACATGTCCAACAGCGCCTGCGTGGGATGCTCATGCATACCATCGCCTGCGTTAATCACCGGGCACTTCAGCTTTTGCGCGAGGTAGTGGGGCGCACCTGAAGACTGATGCCTGATCACCACGGCGTCGATTCCCATGGCCTGTATATTCAAGGCTGTATCCGCCAGGGTTTCTCCTTTCCTCACGCTGGACGTCGTGGTAGAGAAGCTTAGCGTATCCGCGCTGAGATATTTGCAGGCCAACTCGAAGGAGCTCCTCGTGCGGGTGCTGGGCTCGAAGAAGAGAGTGCACACGGACTTGCCCCTCAGGGTAGGCACCTTTTTGATATCGCGCGTCATTATGTCGCTCATGGATTTCGCCGTATCCAAGATCCACACTATGTCGCTCGCGCTCGTGTTCTCCAGCCCCAACAGGTCCCACCGGTGCATCTATTCTTCACCTCCGTCGCGAGCTTCCTCTATGACCACCTCGTCGGCCCCGTCTATCTCAGAAACTTTGACGTGAATGATTTCCTTCTGAGATGTAGGAACGTTTTTGCCGACATAGTCCGGCCGTATGGGCAGCTCACGATGCCCCCTATCCACGAGCACCGCCAGTTGAATTGTCCTGGGCCGTCCCAGATCCATGATGGCGTCCATAGCCGCCCTGGCCGTCCTTCCCGTATAAATCACATCGTCCACCATTACCACATGCTTGCCTTTGACCGAGAAGGGCACTTCCGTCTTCTGCACCACCGGCTGCTCTGCCTTGAGCGCAAGGTCATCGCGGTAGAGGGTGATGTCCAGCACCCCCACCGGAATGTTTTTGCCTTCAATCTCGGCGATCTTCTGCTTGAGTCGGTTTGCCAGCGGCACCCCCCGTCTTCGTATGCCTACCAGCACGACCCCTTCGACCCCTTTATTCCTCTCCACTACTTCGTGTGCGATGCGGCTTAAGGCTCTATCCATTGCCTGCTCATCCATGATCTTGGCTTTCTCCCGCAGTACCATTCACTCGCCCCCAGTCCGAATTATCGTTTTCCCTCTCCCACTGCGTCCTTGCGCGGCCTGAAGCGCCCGCGAAGTGTCCTACTCGCCTTCACCCTTGCAGCCAACAAAAAACTCTCATCCGCCGTCTCGAACGGATGAGAGTTGTGATTCCATACATCAGTATCACTTCCTTTTTGGCCTCACTGGACCAAATTAAAGGATCGCTTTCGCCTATACTTTATATCAGCGCTCGAGGCCCTTGTCAATCCAGTTTATGTGATAGATGCGGCGGTGCTCGTCGGTTGATGTCACAAAGTCCCCACTTTTGATAAAGGCTCCGTCCAGGCGTTGCCGCACGCAGCTTGTAACAGACCGGAAGTGTCAACAGGGGACCACGAAGGGTACACACGCGCTGCAAACCACCCATGAGAGAAGCACAAACTTCCAGTGCTTCTTGAGGCCCACGTCTACGGTGTTTCCTCCAGCGCAGGAAGAAGTAATGAGAATGGTCGCAGAGATCGGAGATATGCTGAAGCCCAGGCACGAGCCTAACAGCAGCGCAAGGGTCATGGGTAGGCCGGAAAAACGGCCCGCATAAGGGGAGACTATTGAGTAGACGATGCTCGTGCCTATGATAGGGTGAATCCCCACCATCGCGCTGCCCCAAACCAAAAGCGACACTACAAGGGAAAAGCCGATCGGGCCAAGGTTGGGCAGGCCGCTGAGGAAGCTGAAACGGGTATTCTTGCATGCAATCTGAACTGCTCTACCTAGGAAACCTGCAATTATCATTAACACGAACTGGTTTGAAAGGCCTGGCACCCTTTTGGCAAAAAAAGGTATGATAGCCCGGCAGGCTTGGGGCAGTTTGCGCAGATAGGCAGCCCATATTAGCACTCCAATTAGTACACACGGTACCATACTCTGATATACAGTGAGTCCAGACAGGTTTAAGGAAGCAGCGGCCACTATAAACGATAGAAGCCCAATGGCGAGCTCCGCAACGCGTCTTTCAGGATTAGCCATCGTGCTGACAACCATGTCGCTGGCCGCCGTAGGGTCAGCCACTCTATTACTGGTCGCAGCGCCGCTGGCGGTCCCTCCACAAACGCAACCCTCGGTAGCGCCCGTAACACCCGCAACCGGAGTAGAGGGATCAGCTACAACACGATCCGCCTCGGGACGTCTTTTGAGCTGAGGAGTACCTAACTCGGTAACGACTGCGGAAATGAGCACTCCCAGGCTGAGCACCAACCCAGGCGCAAACACGGAAGGCCAGGGCGTTCGCGTCGCGCTTAGAGTAGCAGCCATAGAAGGGCTGACCGGCGTCCAGAGAAGTGAAGCGTCATATCCTCGAGGCAGGCAATCCGAAAGGAACTCTGCAGGTTTCTTGCCCACTTGAAGTACCGCTGGCACCAGTACCATCCACACCAGTGCGATCGCCGTGGTCAGCAGCACTGAGCCGATGAGATAGACCAGGACGAGTGAAAACACGAAAAGGGCGGTGGGGCTCTTTACCCGTTTGGAAATCGCGCGCAAAGCGTCATTGTACTCCCCCAGCTCAATCACGGTGCCCATGAGCGGGACAAGCGTCATTACCATCAGCACCCCTATGTTTTCTCCAAAGCTGGACATAACCACTTCAAGCGGAACTCTGTTGTACACAAATAAAACCAGCCCGACGCTCCCAAGTATCAACGAGATATTTCTGGAGACCTTATCTGCGGCAGGAAGTGCAGTAATCCAGGCAAGCGCGGCCACGCACCCTAGAAACAAGCTCGAAACGCCGTTCCAGTACTGTGAAAGGATGTCAGTGAACAACAGTGCACAGAAGATTAACGCACGTAGCCGGATACCCAAACTGCCACCTCCGTCGCGTTTTCCCGTTGCGTCCCCAATGAACAAATATAACCCTTCGGCACAAACCGGCCGAATACCTTCTCCTTACCAGTCCGCAGGTACAAACGGCCAGACTCGCCATAGTTGGGAGCCTGGCCATTCAAGGGGGATACTCTACTTGTTTGTGCTCTAGTTACGCTCTATTTCTGCTTTGCGTAAGCCGCTGCCTTCTGGCCCGCCACCATACCCGTTACGGCGCAGTGCGCCAGAGAATCTCCACCGATGTATCCGAAAGCACGGTAGCCTCCTGTCACCTCGCCAGCAGCGTAAAGGCCTGATATGGGCGACTTGTCTTTCTTGATCACTCTGGTCTCCCCATCGATCCGCAAACCGCCTGGGGTCATTATCGTACCGGGTTTGACTTTTATGAACGCGAACGGAGCCCTTTCGAGCTTCTTGCCAAATATCTTCCGCCCGAACTTATCCTTTTGGGTCGCCACGGCCTTGTTATACTCGTTTATCGTCGCTTTCAACGCTTTCGCGTCAACACCCATCTTCTGAGCCAGCTCTTCGATGGTGTTGGCTTCGACTACCATGCCTTTTTCCTTGTATTCGGGCACCTTGTAAACAGCCTCACTCACGTTAGCGTCGAAAACCTCGTATACGAACGGCTCGCCCGTCTTCAGTACCGCAGCCGCGGTCTCGGCATAGGACGCGGTTTCATCTGTGAACCTCTGCCCCTTGGAATTGACGAGAATCGCACCCTTGGACAACACAAGCGATGTTATCAACTGCTTCTTGTTCACTTCTATGGTAGGTGTCCACCAGGGTTCGTTTATGTCTACGGTATCAGCCCCTACTTCCAAAGCCATAAGTAAACCGTCGCCGGTAGTACCCGGGTGGCCCGCGTAAATCGCGTTGGCCATATCGGGGATGTACTTCTTCAAAAGCTCCGGATTAGCACCGAAACCGCCCGTCGCGAGGATTACGGCAGGTGTCTCGAATTTTATGCTCTTGCCTGACTTGTCAGTCGCTTCAAGACCCGCCACCTTGCCATCTGCGCTCATGATAAGCTTGGTGGCCCTCGTTTCCATGAAGATCTTTACGCCCTTCTTCTCCGCGGAATCTTTCAAAGCCGAAATAAGCCCCGCCGCGTTGGGCAATGCCTGGTGAGCCCTTGGCGTCGGACTACCCATCACGGGCGTTACCTTGTCACTGAACTTCACTCCCTGTGCGATGAGCCAATCAACCGTCTCGCCGCCCAAATCCGCCACCAACCTGGTTTGCACGGGATCCCTGCGGTCCTTACTCTTCGCCATTGCCTCTTTATAGAAATCGTCGGGGCTATCCTTGATGCCGGCAGCCGCTTGAATCGACGTCGCCCCGACGTAAAGAGCTCCTGTGGACAGTATGGAATTGCCACCCACATATGGCATACGCTCCAGCAAAGCCACCTTCGCACCGTTTTCCGCCGCAGCGATCGCTCCCGATAACCCCGCCAGCCCGGCGCCCACAACGACCACGTCATACTTTTCCGTCGCCGGGCCCTCTGTGGCTTTCGGAGGAGCAGGTTGTGGGCGAGCGCAGCCCGCAAAGCTCAGTCCCGCTACCGCAAGGCAGATAAGTAAAGCCACCAACCACGTCAACTTCCCCTTTGCTGCCATAAATTCACCTCGTATCCTTGTGATTTCGTTCACGATCTAACTATAGTCTACTTTGTCTAAGGGCGCGAGTCAACCGGTAGCGGTATGGCAGCCCCCCTTTGCCGGAGAAATACCTGGGGGAGGCCGCTAACGACTAGACCATGCCGTGGTTGCCACTGGTGCTGGTATCCTATTTATCCTTATCCTCTGTGAACTCTACAGCTTTGAACTGTCCCTGCACCTTAATCACGATATGGGGGTAGCTGATCACCTGTGCCACAGCAGTACCGGCCCGTGGGGAGCTCTGGGCCCAATGCACGATGAGGCGACCGTCACGCGCTTCCACCGAGCGTACTCCAACACTGTATCCGGCTGTTGGTTTTTCTCCCGTTGCAATAAGTACGTAAGTGTGCCCAGCGTGGTAGAAGTACGATTTCACCTCGTCCAGGCTTTTCTCTCTTTCCCTTTCTACCCATTCGCGTACTTCAACCGGCAGGTTGGCCCGCGTGACGTCGGACCAAAGCGGGGTCTCCTTGCGCCTCGATGGTCGAACGGGGTACTGGGCCCAGCTTCGGTCTCTTAGCAGTCTCTCGATATCCTCAGCCCTATCGCCGTTCGGATATTTTTGCAGTATCGTCTTCAGGTATTCCACATCCTGCCGATACACGCCAATTGCGAGCATGGCATCGTCAGCCATGGAGGAGTCCGGATATTCTCGTACGAAGCGTTCGAAAGACTCCAGTGCCAGTTTAGAATAATCTTCTGGAAGGAACTCCGTCTCCGAGCCCCAGCTCGCTATGCCTTCGTAGGATAGTCCGAGGGAGTAAAGCGCCCTGGCGCGTATTTCCGCAGGCACCCCTTTCAAATCGACGAGACGCCGGAAGATCGAGGCCGAGTGAGTATAGTTGATCAACTCCGAAATGTACTCTCCCAGTTGCGAAGGGAGGTCATTATGCCACGCACTCTCCAGGTAGTTAACCCACCTGTATTGTGCTCTCCGGCCTTGCCACACATGGTTGTAATAAGTCAGCTCATCATGGAATATCGCCGCTGCCAGATCATACAAAGCCTGAGCTTGCTCCTCGGTCTGGCCAGATCTCTCCGCCTTCTGGGCTCTTCTCTCGAGCGCCGCCAGGCGCCTAGCCTGCTCCGCCTGTGCCTCGATCCTCTGGCGCAAGTCATCCTCCCGCCCCGGCTCTCGGTTCATCACGCCCCGCAGCTCGCGATCAGAGCTGAGAAGCGCTTCGAGAGCATCAGCTGCCTCCTGGAACTTGTCTTGGCGAAGTTTGCGCACAGCCAACGCGTACTCCACCAAGGGCCGCAGAGCAGGGTCTAAAGTGCCCCCCGAAAGAACGGCCGGCATATCGGTATCGGGCATCTCAGCGTCGAGGATGTACGCGATTCTACCTGCCGCGTGAGTACTGCAGTCCCCATCCGGCAACGACATCGCTTTGTACAGGGCATTCAAGGCCTCATCCCAGCGACCTTCAATTTCGAGGCAACGCCCAAGTCGATAGGCAGCATCGTCTGCCGCGGGATGTCCTGGGAATTGTGCTAGAAAACTTCGCCAGCCTTTGATCTCCCTGTCGGGGCAATACTGACCATCGCCATAGTTATAAGGCCACCATCCGCCTTCTGCGGCTGCTGCACGCATCCTGTCAATGCCCAGGTACGGCTCGCCTCGAACGGCTTCATAGGCCGCCATGCCTCTGGCAATCATCGAGGAAGGGAATCTATCCCTTATTTCTTCGAGGTGGCTGGCAGTTGCAATACTCGCATACCTGGCGCAGCCGCTCTTTTCTATTTCCTCTACGAGTGCCTTTAGGGCAGACGTCTTCCCGAGATCATACATGCCGTGCAGTATCTCCTGCCTCACTCTCGTGCCACGCTCACCATCCAGCCTGCGCTCCAACCAAGACAATGCCCGCGCCGTTGATTCGTCTTTTGCCCAAGGGCGCCCCCTCTGGACGACGAACTGTACCAAGAAGACCCTAGCTTCATCGCTTTTCATTTGGAGGTAAGTGCCATCGAGCCATGCGAAGAGCTTCTCGTCGTCCGCAAACTGCTGCGCAACCGAATCCAGCAACAGCCACCAACTCGACACGTCACTCTCGCTGCTCACCATGAGCTGCCGAATTTGCACAGGGTCCAGCGCCTTCACACAGGTCAGCACGCTTATGAGCGAACTCCTTACAGTACTGGGGTAATCCAGGAGCTGCTTCCCCAGCTCCAACGATTGCTCTCTGGTCAGCAGGCGCTGGAGCGCGTATTGCACGGCCCAAGGCCGGGCACCCGGTTTTCGCAGATAGTCCAAAAGGATTGCGGCCCCATCAGCGTCGGGTGTACCCCAAAGCGTGAGGCACTCGGCGGCAAATTGTACTTCGAGATGGTCAGTTGCGTCTGAGAGATAATCCCTTATGGCGGGGAGCATCGTGGTTTTCCCTCCTTTTATGACAGGCTCTCTCCAAGTCTCCCCGCCGGCCGTATCGCCAGGCGTTTTGCCGCCTGGAGCTTCGAGAGACTGCCGGTAGGCTTTGTAGGCCTCACGCAAAATCTGACCCTCAGATTTCGCGGGCGGGCTGGCATTGCCGCATGCTGCCATACCTAGCAAGAAAAAGCCAGCTAGAAGGATTGCCAGGGCAAACCGTTTTCCTCGCGATAAAGACACGGAGCATCACCCCTACCCATAGACGCAAGACGCTAGAAGTCGTTCCCGCCAACCGGTCTATGCGGAGCGACCTACACGTACATGACAGCATCCATCACCGTCACAGCCTGCCCTCCTGCCCTCACCGTTTTCACGCGCGACCCACTAATCTCTACCTCCGTAAAGACCAAACCATCCCTCCCGATTTCCTTCCCTTGCTCCATGTTCAGCTTCACCAGTACCGTTTCCGCTCGCGGGAGCTGAAGAGTATGCTTTTCAAGGAATCTCGCCAGCTCAACGCGGCTTGCCCCTGCAGGCCAGATTGCGGCAGCATAAGGATCGTAAGCACAAAGACTCAAGAAACCAGCCAGCGCGCCGCTGGCGCTACCCGTTACGGGGTCCTCCGCCACACCTACCGCTGGGGCGAAATCCCTCGTATGTAGCTGAACGGTACCGCCGGGCGAGAGAAAACAGTAAAGGTGGGTGGTGATAGCCCCGACTTCCCGGTTCAGCTTGGCGAGGCGCTCCAGATCCACTTGAAGAGAGGAAAATCTATCCCGTCGCAATGGCACGAATAGGTGCCAGTTACCCGTGTTACAAAGGCCCATCGGACCGCCACAGATATCATCGGGCCTTACCCCGAGCACCGGCGCAATGCTCTCTGGATCCAGAGCTGATGGCCTCGTCATGGGAGGATTCTGTTCCATCATTACCATCGCGGGTGTTTTGTTTTCGCCGAAGTGTACGTGAACCGGTAGGACTCCAGCCCCCGTTTTCTGCCTGACCGTTACAACCGGGCCGGTTGCAGGGAGCATACCCTCCTCAGCCAGACTGAAGAAGGTAGCGACGGTAGCATGGCCGCAGAAAGGCACTTCAGTTTGCGGCGTGAAGAATCGAACGCCGAAATCCGCACCTGAAGTTGGGGCAGGGTGTGTCACGAAGGCTGTCTCTGAAAGGTTCATCTCCCGCGCGATCAGTTGCATATTGCTTGGTGTCAGATCATCCGCATGCAAAACCACACCGGCCGGATTTCCGCGGAAACGCTCGTTAGTAAACGCGTCTACCTGCCTAACTCTAACTTCCCTCACTGCCCGAAGCGCCTCCCTCGTTCTGCCCACCGTTGCACACGTTGCAGGGCATGCCTCCTGTGGTCTGGTATAGCTCGTCCGGCGTCAATCGCACCGCTGAATTGGGTGAGCCGGCTGCAGGGTAGATCACGCCATAGCTCTTCAGGCTCACATCGATCAGGATAGGGATTCCCTGCGGGAGCGCGAACGGGCATACTCCGCCCACCGGATAACCGGTAATTTCCGCTGTCTCCTGCGGGTCAGCGAGGCGTAGCTTCCCGGTCCAACCCAGCGCAGCCTTGAGTTTGCTTTGGGATACGTGCACGTCGCCGGCGGTGACTACGATCACAGCCTTCCCTTTCCCGATAAAGCACAAGGTCTTCGCTATTTGACCGACGCCTACACCAATTGCGGCAGCTGCCTTGGGTGCCGTACTCGTATCTGCTTGCAGCTCGATGACTCTGTCATCCAACCGGTATTGTCTTAAGAAAGCCCGAACTTTCTCTACTGGGTTGGTTTCTCCATTCAAGCTTCATCACCTCTCTCGACACCCCGAAGGTGCGTGAGTGCGACCGCTCATGGTCTGAACCCGTTCCACAGGTAGAACAAGCCCATGCACACCAGGAAGACGCCGCAGCCGCCGATCAGACTGCGGTACACTTTGTCGGTCAAAGCCCTACGCCCCAATATGATGGCTCCAGCTACCAGGCTATACCATGCCAGGTCTGCAGAAAAGTGACCGATGAAGAAGGAGCTCGCTGCGGCCGGTCCTCCCCCTCCCATCGAAATCGTGCTTGCCCCTATCGTGGCCCACCAAAGGAACCAGAAAGGGCTCGACGCCGTGGCCACCAGGCCGCCGAGGAGCCCCGGCACGAGGCTGCTGGCGCGAGTGCCGGGCCGATCCGCCTGCTGCTTCGTCGGGGCTATGAGCTTTGGCGCAGATCGTACCATGCCGCAGCCCATGTAAAGCAAGGCCAGCCCCCCTGCCAAAGCCACCATCCTTCGAAAGAGCCCGTGCGAGAGTAGCACCCCAAGGCCCAAGCGCAACGCGCCCACCATCACAGCCTCCAGAAGACCGTGGGCCATGATTGGCGAGATTCCAGGCAGAAAGCCACCCGCAGCAGTGTTGGATATCACAACAGTGAGAAGAGGGCCCGGCGTCACAGCTCCGGATAATCCTATGGCGAACGCCGCGGCCATCAGGCTAATTGGAGACAGGGTAAATCCCCCCTCGACTCGTTCACAGTCTTAGGAGAATTCTATTGCCAAAGAGCCGTGGGGTGCAATGTTACCACGTGGAAACCATTTTCTCGTAGAAGAGCGGCGGTTACACCCATGCCGGGTACTTTCTTGCCGGAAAACGTGCCGTCCGCGATTCGGGTGACACCGCAGGAGGGACTGCCTTCGCACAGGACAACTTTCTCCGCGTTCACCACCCGGGCCAGGCGCAGGCACTCGGTAGCCCCCCGCACGAACTCCTTTGTCACGTCCCGCCCGGACTCGTCCACCACACGGGCACAGCCTCGTAAGACATCACTGCCGTCGCCACCCACAATCTCTGCGCGTGCTCGTGGGGTAGGAAGACCTCCAAGCTGTTCCGGGCATACTGGAAAGGCATTCCCTGCAGCCACTAATTTCAAGACATCCTCGTGACTCCTGGAGCGACCATCATACCTGCACCTAATACCAGCGAGGCAAGCGCTCACCAAGATCATCGTAAGCACCACCGGTCACTTTACCCGCCGCCAAAACAAGTAAGTCGGCGTAATTGCACAGGCAAAACTTATTATATCCCTGGTTATACGCAACAAGAAGGCTTGCCTCGTGCTGCTCGCGTTCAGACGAAGAATTGCCCTCTGGTTGCAGATGTACCATGCTCTGCCCGATACGCTCAGTTCGGGTGTGTCACTATCCCCAGCACCGCGGCCGTCACCATGGAGCTCGAAGCAAGCTTTGCCACTGATTTCGCTTGGCCTACAACCACTACGCCGTAGTACCTCACACCGTTTGTCTTCAGGAAATCCAGCGTCCGCTTTATGTTCTGGGAATGGTAGCCACACACAGTGCTCAGACGGTCTAGAGCCCTGATGAACTCCTGTTCCCCCTCCCTACTTTCCATGCAAGGGTTACCCACTATCCTTCTAGTAGCCAGGTAGCTGTTTTCCCGGTATTCTTCGTCCGAAAACGCCCAGACTGCGCCCCACATGATCCTCACTTCTGAAGGCACTGCTGACCTCACTTGCTCAAGTGTAAGCGGCTCCCTGAACGAAATCGCCATTTCCACCAGACTGTCATCCCCAACGCTTCTCAGCGTCTCGAATTCCCTTATGACTCTATCCTCTTCACCCACAGGGTAATAGAACTGTAGTCTCGGAACGGCTAGCGGGGCAATGTACTCCTTGGCCCCTTCTGGAATACTGGCGGATACCTCCAGCGAAGAATCCCCTGCCCCGTCATGCGACGGTCTGATAGAGAAACTGTAGTTCCCCAGAGTCTGTTCGCCTCCCCACACGTCGAAATCCACTGTAACCGTGCCGGCAGGACACGGCTTTTCCCCGATTAATCTGATGAGGTAGTACTCCTTTTGCCTCCCGAAAAGCCTTACGTCGTACCGTTTTCCACTTAGCGCAACTGTGTTGGGCTCTGTAAGCCGTACAAGCTCCGGGTAGAAATTGTCAATGCGCGCCTCATGGTATTGTAGCGCGATCTCGGTTAACACATAGAACCCGACCAGTACTAACACTACCACCCCGAACGAAATCGCCAGGGTGCGCAAGGTGCTCGCTGCCCGCGCCCTGCGCAGGAAGGTTTTTTCATCGAATTGCGTTCTTGCTATGTTTTCACTACCACCAGGTACTTCAACCATTTACCCATCCTCCCCCTCAAAGTACGACTTCAGTCTTCTTCTCAGCCTCCACAGGGTGGTTTTAACACAGTCGGCACTGGTGCCCATTAGAGACGCAATTTCTTTAGCGGACAATCCCATGTAGTATTTCATGAGGAACACCTTCTTCTCAGTCGGCTTCAACCTTTCCATTGCTGCCTGTACTCTTTCTTTGTCTTCTAGACACTCTGCCTCTTGCCTGGCACAGGCAACCCGGTAACCTTCTCTTGCGGTAAGCAGACAATCCCTGTGCCTCCTCTCTACAAAGTCCAGGTACTTGGACCTCGCCGCAGCCAGAACATATGCCCGCAGTTTGCCCTGCTGAATTCCATCAAGGTGCAGGTACGTAGACACGAGCGCCTCTTGGGCTAAGTCTTCAGCATCCGCACTCGCAAGACCTAGCCTGAGGAGGTAATGGTATGCGACCTCATATAATTCCTGCCACACTTGCTCTTCTTCTCCCGCTGCCAACTCCGTTACAATAGACGGTCAAAACGGCTAAAAAGTAAACAGGGTTCGTGAACGGCAACTGGCCCGGCGCAAGCCCCTCCCTTCTTGTGCTTGGCATGAGGCAGCCATCCCGGAAAAACCGCCCGGTACCAGCTGGCTGGGAACGGCTCTGCTGCTAGCTTTGAGCCTTCGCGTCGGCTGGGTCACGGGTACTCGAACAGCAGGGAGGTTGTCTACCACTTCCCCAACCATATGCCTCAACTGCTAACGCTCCTCGTTAAGGTTAAAGGCGGGCTGACAAAACATGACTCACGTGTGCTTCCGCACTCACTCCCAGCCTGGCTCCAGGATAAAGCCGGTATGCCGTGATCCCATACCAGCTACTGTCATTCATTACATGTGGCTTCTTAGGAGGACAGGACTTGGCCTCTGTCATATTACCAGGTAGGAAAACGAGCAACGAGGTGGGTATTTGTGGGACGGCTGACGCTCTTCCGCCAGAGAATCCGGGCTGAGGTAACTTCCATTCAGGCAAAGACCTTTTCGACTGCCTGGCAAGCTACATCAGGTAGCGTAGAGATGCCCCGTGCGCGAAGCTACTCTTATTGCTGGTGACTCCGTGCAATAGCTGAACAGTTGTTTAGGCGTGCGGCGCTTGGTGAAGCAAATTGACCGGAAGACCTACAGGCGGAAGTGATCCTCTGGCACTACAATGCACCCGCAATTCTGATAGAACGAGAATAGGCCATGGCCGAGCGCTGATTGAGGAGCACCTGGCAACAGAAGGACGGACACTGCTCGACTGACCAGGCCCTGCTTGTATCATCAGCCGGGGAGTAACACTTGAGGACCTAGGTTAGATGCAATCGTTGCAAACTAGAGCCGTGGCGCTCTCGAAAAGCACGCGCACAACCTCTCCTTCTGAGTGAAGACCCCGCCCGCATACATTGCTAAGCTGTTCGAGTTCAGACATCATAGGGGTCGGGGTGAGGTACAGAGGCACACCCTAGTTGCTTAGCCGCAAATCGCCCAACTGGCCAAGCCAGGCTCTACCATACATTTGACCACCGTTTTCCAACCACACACCCATTTGATGATGCTCATGACTTCGATTCCAGGCGCCTAGTATAGCTTAACCGCATGCCCAGAATTGCGACGGTTCCCGAACACTCACTTTTGCGCCTGCTGAATAGCTTTCTTCGTTGCCTGCATGATTGCCTTGCTAGTGACAGTCGCTCCGGATACAGCATCCACTTCCGTGGATTGCTTTTCAACGATGGCCCTGGGCACCCTTTCGATTGCCGCATCGGATATGCCTGGCGTTTCCTTGTGCTCTACTACCTTTACTGCCGAGATCCGGTCCGACTTTATCTCAACGCTCACTTTTACAGGCCCGTTTTGTCCCTGCGCCTCTCCAGTGTATGTGCCTTCCTTGTACTTAGAAGCCGGGACCCGTGTTCCGCACCCCGCAACCAACGTGCTTAGAATGCACAAGGCTAAACTAACTTTCAAGCCGGCCTTCATAAACCAGTCCAACTCCTTCCCGATGCCTGCCTTGCGTTGGTTTCCTACGGTTCTGTTCTCGAGGCCTGCGCGGCCCCTCCATGGGTACCACGCAGGCCAAGCCGGGCTCTAGGCTTACTCCCCTTTGGCAACACTCCTGCCTGCAATTCGCCCAAATACAATCACGTCCGCGAGGGCGTTTCCGCCCACCCTGTTGGTCCCGTGAATGCCTCCGGTCACCTCACCAGCCGCGTAGAGGCCAGGAATTGGTTTGCCATCTTTCCCTATTACCCGTGCCTTTGTATCGATTTGCACTCCACCCATCGTATGGTGAACGGCTGGCTTACGTGGGCTTGCGTAGAATGGCGGTTTCTCCACCTTGGCCAGCAGCTTCTTGCCGAATTCGTCCTTTTTCTTTTCCACCCCCGCGTTGTACTTCTTTACAGTCTCCACAAGGTTCTTGGGAGGCACTCCGATCTTGTTAGCCAGGGCTTCGATGCTGTCTGCCTTGAACACCTTGCCCCTTGCCACAAGATCATCCACTTTCTCGCCGAACGAAGTCACGCCGTTTTTCGGCACTGCCGCCGAGTCCACAATCACATACATGAACGCATCGGTTTGCTTGAAGAGTGCCTGAGTCATGACGTCCCTGCGTTCGTCCTCAGCTACGAAGCGTTTCCCCTCCTTGTTTACGAACACCATTTGTTCAGCGGATCCACCCACCCACCCGGTAAGTGCACCGTTTTCGGGATCGCAGGTGGGTAATAACTGGATGTACTCCATACCCACCAGGTTGGCACCAACTTTTTCTGCCATTACAATGCCATCTCCCGTGGCGCCTGGGTGGTTAGTACTCGGTATGTTAGGTCCAAGGCTGGGATTGTACTTCTGGCGCATCTCTGGATTCGCGCCAAACCCACCAGTGGCAAGGATCACGCCCTTACGGGCCTTGAAGATCTGCTCTTTCCCAGAAGCATCCACGGCTACCACCCCTACCACTCTGCCGTTCTCAACCTGTAGTTCTTTGCCCCTGGTTTCGAGCAAGATCTTTACTCCCTTGGCCTCGGCTGCCTTTTTAAGCGTGGACACGTACCCAGTACCTGCAGGGTCAACCGGGCTGTGGGCCCTTGGCCAGAGTCCCCCTAGCACAGTGTACACCTCGGGCTTGAACTGCATCCCAAGGCTTTCCAGCCAGTGCAGGCCGTCAAGCGCATTTTCTACCAAAATGCGAACCAGTTCGGGATTGCCCTTTCTGTCCCCAGCATCAAGAGTCTGCTGATAATGCTTTTCAATGGAGTCCTCTATATTCTGTTTTTTCTGCCTCTCGGGATCAACGGCGTTGTAGGCACCGCCCGCCCGTATGGTGTTACCGCCCAGCATTGGCATTTTCTCTATCAGGATCACCTTGGCACCTTCGTCAGCCGCCGTCACTGCTGCGGCCAATCCAGCGCCGCCTCCGCCCACGATCACAACGTCAGCTTCCTGCACCTGAGGCGCCTGTGCCTTGGGTTGCTCTGCTGGCTTGGGTTGCTCAGCCGGTTTACACCCAGTCAACACCGTGGCTGTCAGCGCAACAATGGCCAGGAAGCCTACGAATCGAAATCTCCTGAACATGTGGATCTAACCCCCTCTTTCCGGCAATATCCAACTAAGGTTTCCTTCCCAGTGCTCGCCCATTCTTCGGACGCATCTGCTTCCTGTTCTCACCTCCGTGAGCAAGTCCTTCCAATTATTTGTGAAATTGTGCACTGACCACAATTCTTATATTCGATTTGGTTTCTGAAAATCCTTCCAGAAGATGGTTCCCTACATCCCTTGGAAATGATGCCTTCAAGAACACTGTACTGGTACATACATGTTTGACATGGGGGTACTTTGATTTCCGCTTTGTCAGCAGCAGTCTGAACGGCAGAAATGATTGACGCGGGGGTTCTTTGTGCCAAGCCTTGGGCCATGAGTCGAAGCAGCTAGGCCAAATAAAGGAAATCCCGGTTGCTTGTCCAATTCTTACAATCGAGCAATGGCAAGGAATTTTATGCCATACAGCCACTCAGATCCGGGCTGTTATCATGAGGAGCGTGGTGCCAAATGGGCAAGATCTTGGACTCCACTACTCTTGGATTCGTGCTAGCCGCATTGCTTCTCTTCCTGATTGCCTGGGAGACAAAGGGTTCTGCTATCGCCTTGGCAGGGCTCACAAGTGGCCTGAGCCTTTTCCTGAGGTACGCTGTGCTTATTGCTTCCTCGATGGCCATTGCTTCTCTTCTTCAAACCCTGATTCCCAGGGAGCTGGTCGCTAAATACCTCGGTAGCGCATCGGGCTGGCGCGGGATAATCCTCGGAGCCTTGGCGGGAGGGCTCACTCCTGGCTCGCCTTACGCTGCAATGCCACTGTTCGCAGGGCTAATCCGAATGGGGGCCAGCCTTCCGACCGGAGTAGCCATGGTGTGTGCCTGGGGCCTGTTGTCCGTAGGGCGCATTCCTTTTCAGGCCGCGGTACTGGGAGGAAGATTCACCCTTATACAGCTTATTAGCAGCATGTTACTGCCGTTCCTTGCAGGCGCAGTCGCCAGGTTTCTGGAACCATTGCTCTGACAGGGTTGGCTTGGGCGGCGCAAAAAACCCTTCGTTCGGAGAATTCCGCAAGCACCTGGATCAAAAGTACAGCTAGTACCTTTCACTTTGACGTGATCTCTGAAGATCCCGGAACTTATTGGGGCTTTTGACCCTGCAGTTCTACCTTCAACTGGAAGCAATTCGTGGCACTACTCGGTCAGTCGTGATTGGAGGCACCGTTTACCCCTTCGTGCTATCCCTTTGGAAGCCTTCATCTTCCCAGTTCGTACCTCTTAGCCCGTTTGAGGGCATACTACTTCCCTTGAAGCCAGCCACTTGGCCATTTTCTTCACGTTAGCCACTATCAGGGTCATGATCACCTGGATGGCCACTTTCTCCAAACCACGGTACCTTGCTCTTGCCATCCTGTGCCAGGTCTTCACTTCACCAAACAGTCGCTCTATTGTCTTCCTCACTTTCATTGCTCGTTTCAGCCCACGCGCCCTGTGCTCGTAAACCTCGGGCTTCACATACACCAACTTCGGGGCTTGGGATTCCCCAAGGCAGGAGCTCCTATACTGGCATCCCATGCAGTCTCGTTCGGAGAAATAATAGATGAAGCCGCCTTTACGGTGAACACTGTGGCCGATTGAACATTTCCCAGCAGCACAAGTTAGGACTTGCCTCTTGCGATCGTATGCAAACCCCTGCTTCTCCAGCCTGCTCAGATCGTTCCTGGAGGGCATATATGCTCGTATGCCTGACTGTTCAAGCTCGCGCCTTTTGTCAGCATCGTCGTACCCCTTGTCCGCAGCAAGATATATCGGCTCGATCCCTTCTTGCTTTATCTCCTCAACCAGGGTGGGCAGTTGGGGAAGCTCTGATTCGTTGCCAGGTGTGACTGTCACTGCAGTGGCAATACCCGTCTCGTCACATGCAACGTGTGCCTTGTACCCCAGGAACGGGTCGCCCTTCTTCTTGAAACCCCACCTCGCATCAGGGTCGGATAGGCTTGCTACACCCTCAAGCTGCACTACCTTCCGGTAAAGCTCCCGTACTTCCACTACGTCTTTTTCTTTCCGGTCCTCAAGCCTGGAGATGAGCTCCTGACCTTTCAAGAGTTCTGCCGCAAGAAGCTGCTCGTGATCGGCATAGTCCATGTCACGCTCCGGCTCTGCAAGCACTTCAAGCTCTTTCGCCCGCTTTGCATCGTGCCTTGCCAGAACGCTCAGAAGCTTCCTCCTGCCTTCCCTCGCCAGGGCAACGTTGTTCTTCACCGCTGCATGGGCTATGACCTTCGTGCCGTCTATTATCGCCCACTTGCCGCGTATAAGACCTTTCTCCTTCGCTTGCTCCACCACCCGCGTAAACAGCCTCCGGAACGTCTCCTCTCCAAGTCTGCGCCTGAACACAACAAGCGTTGTGTCATCAGGTATCGGGTCACCCCAGCCGATGCCGCAAAAGTGACGGTACAGTACGTTGTACCTCAGTTCCCTGCACACTTGCACGTCAGATAGATTCGCCCATACCTCCAGGAAGAGTACACGAAACAGCACTTCGGGAGGGAATTAGGGTCTGCCTATGTCTGGATGGTAGTGCTTCTTCACTTCTTCCGTCACGAACGAAAAATCCACGTATTTTGCAATCTGCACCAGCGGGTGGTCCTCTGGAATCATCCGGGAGAAGATCTCTGAGTCGAAAAACGTCGTCTGCGAGTCCTTGCAGCCGATCACTGGTGATTACCTCCTGAATGCTGCTTCTACTTTCCAATTACGCCATCGCGCTCGTAAATCCTACTTGGTACGAGAAAAGAAGTCGGGGACTTTTTCAGAGATCTCTTTGACCCAAGTTTGAAACCTCGGACCTAGGAAGCCATTGCAGCGCAATGGCTGCAAGGTACGAGGGGCACGCGTTCCACTACAAGCCGTCTCGTGTATCTGGTCAAACCCGTGGCATCTCGGTTACCAGCTGCGGTGGCCTCACACCTACAGCGCGGAACGCCACCTCGGCACAACCCGTAAGCTCTGTTCTGGCAAGATAACGTGTGCCGTCTACACACAGGTCAACAGCCTTCAGCTGGCATAGGTCCAGCAAAAGGTCATCGTAACGCACCTCAACACCCTGGTCCCTGATCTTACGTCGCAGGGCTATCTCCAGTACCACGGCAAGGAAGCACACCATGATGTGACCCCGAATTCGCTTCTCTGTCCAGTGGTAGACGGGTCTGAGCTCAAGACCCGACTTCAGCTCCCGAAAGGCACGTTCCACTTGCCAAAGGCTCTTGTAGCTTTCTGCCACCTCTTCCGGACTCAGCGAGCAGTTGGTCCTCAACACGTACTTACCATCGTATCTTGCTTCGTGCTCCAATGCCTCCGTGTCGATGGAAACATTAGCCCCGTCGAGCTTGAGATACCTGCGGTATGCACTGTTGCCAATGAGCTGCCTCAGTTGCCCGGCTTCCAGCTTATCTCGGAGCCTTCCCACAGCTTCCTCGCGCGTTTGGCGATCTCGCTCCTTTTCCTCAGGATTGAAACAAACGATGTACCGTACACCCTGGTGCATCACTTCCTTCACCCACAGGTTGGGATTTGCCTTGTGGTAACGCCCCGGGCGTGACAGCACTTCCTCTGCCACCTTCAGCCTCCTCATCCTCACCCCAACGATGTATTCCAGCCCAGCAGCCTCAATCTCACCAAGCAGCTCCTCCGAAACCATCCCCCTGTCAGCAACAAGAATCACTCGCCTCAGGTTGAAGTGCCGTTGCACCTTGTCTACCACCTGCCGGAAGGTATCCACCTCCGCCGTATTGCCCGGGAATACCTCGTGAGCAATGGGAAACCCATCACGGGATAACAAAACCCCGATCATCACTTGTACCCTGTCTGGCCTGTTGTCCTTAGAAAAGCCGAACTCAGCCAAGTCTTCCGCAGCACGCCCCTCGAAATAGGTGGTAGTGGTGTCCCACAAGAGCAGGTCAAGCCTCAGGTTAAATAGGTCCCACACCCGCGCATGGAGGGCTTGCTCAAACTCGATCTTGTGCTCAGCGAGAAAGTCAAGTGCACGGTAGAAGTGATGTAACTCCAGTTTGTCCCACTCGGGTCGGTATATGGTCTTTACCCACTCAGACACCCTGAGCTTTGACATGGGGTCGAGCAGCCGGTTGAGCACCATGGCAAATGCTGCTTCCTCGAAGTCTGTCTCCACTCCAGTCTTCTCCAGCAGGTGGTCAAACGTGGCCGACAACCTCAGTTCTTCCCACAGCCTCCGAAAGATCAGCACTGGCCCCCACGTCTTGGCTTGCTTTGCTTCAATCTGCCGCACCCTGTCCAGAATGTACTGCTTCTTCGAAAACCGCGCCAGGTGCTCGATCAGCTTGTCAATTGCGCCTCCATCCTGGAGCTCATCAAGCCTTCCCAGGTTGGCCACAACCCTCTGGCGCACCTTGCCACCCACGCGCTCGGTTGTAACGAGCTGCAGGTATGTGCGTGCGGAGCCGTCTTTGTTCTTGAAGACTTTTGTTCTGACAAACATGGCAGTCCCATAGTAACATATGCACTATTTCTATGCAAGATTTAAACGCCCCTCACGTGGCACTACAGACGGTTGATTTTTCACACACTCCACCTATAATTTTCAAGGCCTTGCAGGCTCTGTGGCACTCGAAACTGGCGGTTTACTTTCAAAGTCGGGTTTGAGGCTGAACATGCCTGTACGGAGCTTTGCAGCAGCGGTGAAAAGAAGGGAATCTCTCGGTGTGTGTGCTCCAGACTCTGCCATGGGACAGTATTACACTGTCGTCCAGGGTATGGAGTCAGGATCTTGAAACTCCAGGTCAACACCGATTTCCGAGAGCATCTCAAGGGTTTTCTTGAAAATAGAGCTGTCTTCGCTGCTGTCGAAGCTGGTGACAATTCCTGCCTCGACCAGGATTCCGTGCTCGTGGGAAGCGGCAACAATCTCCCTGTAACGGCTGGTCTAGTTCTCAGGCTTGCACGCTCTTTTCACCGAGCTGCAGTAACTCATGGTCGTATGCCATGGTGATACTCGCCTGGCCTATCCACCACTTTTTCAGGGGAACAATATTGCAATTACATCACCCGGGATCGCTATCCAAAGAACAAATAGGTGAGCAAGATCGCGGAGGCAAAGCCAACCATGTCTCCAATGAGGCACACCCACAAGGCATGCCTTGTCTTCGTAATGTTGACCGACCCAAAGTACAGGCTTAAGACGTAAAACGTGGTGTCCGAACTCCCTTGCATAATCGAAGCCATCCTGCCCACGGTTGAATCGGGCCCGTAGGTTCTAAGAATATTTAGCACCATTGCGGCTGCCGCACCCCCTGACACCGGCCTTATCACCATGAGGGCGAGGATTTCCGGGGGTATGCGAAGTATGCCCAATAGAGGAGCCAAGGCTTTGCCCAATGCTTCGAGGGCGCCCGACTTTTTGAACATCTCCACTGCAGTTAGCATCCCCACTAGATAGGGCAGAAGGCGATAAGTAAGATGAAGGCCCTCTCTAGCCCCCTCTATGAACTCCTCGTACACCTTAACGCCTCGGAGCTTGGCAAACACCATTACTCCGGCAATAACCGTTGGTACCAACCAATCGCCCATGTTAGCTCACAGGCGCTGGAAGCGCCTCAAGAGGAGATCGAAGAATATGACACACACCATGGGGATCGCTGTCGCCAAGATCGCCGGAAGGACAACGTCACTCGGGTTCGCAGCCCCGGTAGCGGCCCTGAAGGCGATGGTACCAGATGGCACGAGGGTGACGATCACGCTGTTCAACGCGAGAAAGGTGATCATCGGCCGTGTGGCCTCGGCTGGGTGGGGGTTTGAGGCCTGCAGCTCCTTCATGGCAATCAGCCCGAACGGGGTAGCGGCGTTGCCGAGCCCAAGAATATTTGCCGTGAAGTTCATCGCAATTGGAGCGAAGGCCGGGTGGCCCTTGGGCAGATCGGGGAAGAGCGGCCTCAGCACGGGTGCCATAGCGCGCGCTATGATTTGAAGCAGGCCGCTCTTCTCAGCCACTCTGGAGATGCCCATCCAGACTGTTACGATGCCGAGTAACTGGATAGCGGAATCCACGGCTCCCGCTGCCCCAGCGAAAACCGCAGCGGTCAATTCCTTGCCTGCCCCGTTCGCCCATCCAAAAACTACGGACACCACTATGAGTGCCAGCCAAATGAGATCCATGCAATACTACTATGAAGTACCCGTAAAGCTTATTACCTATCTACCCCTGTCAAAATACGGGCTCTTGCCGGTAGCACTCAGCGGTATGCCCATAACCACGTCGTCATCCACGATGCCCATCTTCTTAGCCACCACGCCGATCCTGTACATGACCCTGTTGTCCACGTTAAGCATAGACGCCATCTTCACTGCAGAGCCCGCAGCTATCCCGAGATCTATGATCCTCCACACGCACAGTGGCCCCTCGAACTCAGGCCCGCTGTGCTTTTGCAGTTCAGAGCAGTTATCAAACCCACACGCTCCGCAATTCAGGCCCGCTACCTCAGGGTCCTTAAGGCCCAGCAGAAGTACTGCACCTGAATTGCGGACGTTCTCCCCGTCTCGATCGAAGTTTTTCTTGCCTGAAGCTTTGCCGTAAGCAACCATCTCATCTGCCAGCCGCTCGAGGGTTTCTCCCGAGATGATTTTGGTCGTGACGAAATCTTTACCCGTCGCTTTGGGCGCGGTACGCGCTGCCAAACTCATGAGCTGTGCCGCCACTCGTAAAGCTTCAACTTCCCCCGGATCCCTATATGGCATGGTCAACCCTCCCATCGCACCAAACCTGCCTCAGGATTTGTCGATCTATTTCATCCAGACGCCTGCAGCCCGTCAAAGCCATCGCCCTGCTCAATTCCTCTCCCAATCCTGTCAGCACTTCGGTCACCCCACGGCTACCGCCCACCGCAAGTCCTGCCATCACTGCGCGGCCCACGAGCACACCATCAGCGCCCAGGGCGAGCGCCTTCAGCACATCCGTACCACGCCGGAAGCCGCTATCCACAAGTATGACCACTTTCCCCTTAAGTGCCTCGCTTATCTCAGGCAACACGGCCAACGGCGGTAGCGAGTAATCGAGCACGGCTCCTCCGTGGTGCGAGACCACGATCGCCGCAGCGCCGGCTTCCGCAGCTTTGAGAGCATCTTCGAGGCTCAGCACGCCTTTAACGATAAACGGTATGTCGACTGAACGTATGTATCTCTTCAAATCAGAAGTAGTCTTTGGGCCGAACGGGCGCGGCATGATCACACTGTCTTGTCGCTTTCCGCCAAAAAAGAAGTCCACGTCCATCCCGACCGCGATACAGCCCAGCCGCTGTGCGTCTTCCAGTTTGGACATGACCATATCCTCATCCTTGTAAGGCTTGACGATCTTAACTACGGGCGCACCGGTTTCAACTATACGGGCGAGTTCCTCGCTGTTTCCGATACCCACCCATACCGCTGATCCAGCCGCGATCGCACCACGAGCAACCTCCTCCATGGCGTTGGGCTGTATCTTATGAAGCCCGGAAAGGGCGGCAACCATAACCGGGTATTTCAGCTCCCTGCCAAAAAACCGGCAACTCGTGTCAGGCCAGGCGGAATCTATAACGCGCATTTTGAAACAAAAACTGTCAAAATACTGACGGGTAATTCTCAGCGTGGCACCAGTCTCCGCACCGTAATCCAGATAATCCCCTAACCCGAGCTGCCGCAACCGCTCTTCGCCTTGTTTGAGCAGATCACCAATCACGCACGCACCCCTCTCTTTCGTCATCAAACAATTTGACTGATATCCGAGTGGTATTCTAACATTCCCGGCATACCCAAGGCACGGACTTGCAATACCGACTCGAGCAAGGTTTCCCGCCGTGTTAGTGTGTTATACTCAAAGGGTATGAGACCTTTGACCGGACGACAAGCAGCATTTCCAGTCGTTCTGACGGCTGCTTCGCTCTTCTGCACCGTAGCCATCTTTCGATCGCCCGCTTATCAGGCGATGTTATTTTCAACGGGTGCGACCTGGGTATTCCTCTATCGCCACGGGCGTAAGCCGCATCAACTGTACAAGGCATCGCTCGCTGGAATGAAAGCCATCTGGCCCGTGGTATTCGTGACTTTGATGCTCGCCTTCATGACCACCGTCTGGATGAATAGCGGGACGATCCCATCGTTGATGTATTACGGCCTCAAGAGTATTAACCCGCGCTTCATTTTGCCCCTTTGTTTCGTACTGACGTCCGCTACGTCCATGGTTTTGGGGTCCGCGACTGGAGCCATCTCCACCATGGGTGTCGTACTCATGGGTGTGGCCAGGGGGCTCGGCTTGCCCGCTGCGCCTGTAGCTGGTGCAATAGTATCAGGGGGGATTGTCGGAGACAGGTCGTCTCTTACCTCGGGACAGTTTCATCTCGTAGCGGCGATGACTTCCAGCGACCCAGCCCTCAATTTTTACCGCTTTATGTTCACCGGCCTGCCTTGCTTTGTACTGTCAGTGCTGGGGTACTGCTGGACAGGCCGCTCTATGCATGTGACACAGGCTACATCGAGCCCGATCTTGCCAGCAATTCAGGAAGTTTTTCATCCATCCTTGCTTCTACTGTTGCCTCCGGTGCTTCTCATTGGGCTTTCCCTGCTAAAAATCCCTCTCAAGTGGGTCTTCGCTTCTGGAATCGTATCGGGTGCAGTCCTTGCAGTGTGGATACGAGGCGTAAGGCTAAGCAGCGTGATACTAGATGGTTTCATAGGTTACGACCCCGATACGGGTTTTACGCTCCTGGATCAACTACTCAAGTCGGGAGGTCTCCGCTCCACCATCGAGCTCGCGACGCTGCTGCTATCTGCAGGTGCACTCAATGGCATGCTCGAGGAGGCCGGAGTAGTGGATCAGTTGCTTGGCAACGGCCTTCGCAGCATCAGGGGTGAAATCCAGCTACGCCTCGCCACCATGGGGCTCAGTACGCTCGTGGCGGTCGTGTCGTGCAGCCAATCGCTGGCCGTCATCGTGCCTGCACGGGCGCTACTCCCTGAATATCAGAAACGCCGGCTTTCTGGGTGGGATCTGGCCAGAGTGATAGATGATTCAGGCGCCATACTCACAATCGTGATACCATGGACAGGCATCTCAGTGATGGCCTCATTGATGCTCGGGGTTAGCACTTGGGAATACACCAGATATGCCTTCTACGTGCTCCTCCAACCGGTAGTCTCGCTGCTCATCAGCCAGCTTGAGTCAGCTAGAAGGGGATCTTCTGACGGTGCACGTATACGCTTTCCACTATACCGAGGGCTATAGAGTTGGCGAGGAAAGAACTCCCGCCCGCGCTGACGAATGGAAGGGGTATCCCTACTACCGGCATTATCCCCATTGTCATGCCCGCGTTAACCAGCACGTGAAAAGCGAGCATAGACATCATGCCGGCTGTAATGAGCCGCCCGTAAGTGTCCTTCGCTTGTGATGCTATTTTGAGCATACGCAAAAGCAACACCAGGTACACTAGCAGTATACCCATCGTACCTAAGAATCCAAGTTCCTCTCCAATCACTGCATAGATGAAATCGGTAGAGGCTTCAGGCAGGAATTTCAGCTGGCTCTGGTCGCCCATGAAGATACCCTTCCCGACCAATTTTCCGGAGCCGAGAGCGATGATGGATTGCCTTATATGATACCCGGCGCCCAGAGGATCCAGAGAAGGATCAAACAACACCGCCACGCGTTTGAGTTGATAATCATGAAACGGCAGCGGGATCCCATACCGGAAATGGCCCCATATTAGCCCTCCTACCAATGCCAGTGCCCCGCAGATCATCGTGGCCAGCTTGGTCCCTGGAGCCCCCGCCATGTACAACATGCCTACGGCGACAACCGGCAAGACGAGAGACGTACCGAGGTCTGGTTGCTTGAATATTAAAAGCGCAGAAGGAAGGATATATAGTAGCGTGCCGAAGATTTCTTTCCAGGACCTAGGAGGCGCGTCGCTCTTGGAAAGATATGCACCAAATGAAAGCACTGTGATCACTTTTGCCAGCTCGGACGGTTGGATGACCACTGGCCCTACCTTCAGCCAGCGTTGAGCCCCCAATGCACTTCGCCCAAAGATGAGCACTGCCAGCAGAAGTCCCAGGTTGACCACGTAAAGCCATCGCTCGTGACTAAGCCACTGCTCGTAAGGAGTGAAGGCAAGACCAATAATCAGAACTAGGCCTGTCGCGACCCAGGTAGCTTGCTTCTTAACCACCGAATAGTCATGCGTGCTACGGGCTCTCGTGGCACTTGCCACCATGAGCAGGCTCACTACGCTCAAAAGCAGGAAACACACGACTAACGTTATATCGAAGTTTTTCCAGTCCCGTCGTCGTCTCTGCAAAGAGCCCTGCTCCTTTTATGCGAGTCTACCGCGCCTTACGTTTCGAACCGGTATACTGGCCACGAGGGCGACGCTGGAATCTACAGTCTTTAGGTCTACTGTCATCGAACGCTCGTCTACCTCAATATACTTGTTCACCACAGTGATGATCTCATCCCTCAGGGCCTCCATCAAGCTGGGTGATACGGCCGCCCTGTCGTGTATGAGTACGAGTCGCAAGCGTTCTTTTGCAATCTCTTTACTCGGTGTCTCTTTACCGAAAAGCCTGTCCCAAAAACCCATGTGGTTTCCCTCCGCTTATCGGGAAAGTCCCACGATCCTCTTGAAGAGCCCCAATAAACCATCCGATGGCTCCAACTCCATAAGTGGAACCTCTTCCCCGAGAATACGCCGGGCTATGTTCCTGAAAGCCTGGCCAGCCTTAGAATTGTTCTTGAAAACGGCCGGTTCTCCCTTGTTTGTCGTGACAACGATGGCTTCATCGTCCGGTATTACACCCAGCACATCCAACGCCAGCGTGCTTTGCACATCGGAAACATCCAGCATGTCGCCACGTCGAGCCATCTGCGGCTTATACCGGTTGATAACAAGATACGGCGGATAAAGATTAGTGGGCTGAAGCAGGCCGATAACTCTATCGGCGTCCCTCACTGCAGAAACCTCGGGAGTAGTAACCACTATAGCTTTTTCCGCCCCGGCAATGGCGTTTCTAAATCCCTGCTCAATGCCTGCTGGGCAGTCCACGATCACGAAATCGAAATCTTGCGAGAGTTGCTCACAGACTTCTTTCATCTGCGCAGGATTGACCGCGGACTTGTCCCTCGTTTGCGCAGCCGGTAGCAAGTACAGGCCTTCCACCCTCTTGTCCTTGATGAGCGCATGTTTCACTTTGCAGAAACCCTCCACCACGTCGACCAGGTCATAGACGATGCGGTTTTCCAAGCCCATCACCACATCGAGGTTTCTGAGCCCTATATCCGCATCTACGAGGGCCACCTTGTTCCCGCACATGGCGAGAGCGGTGCCTATATTCGCAACCGTAGTGGTTTTACCTACCCCTCCCTTCCCAGAGGTCACCACATACACTTCACCCATTCCGATACACCTCCAACAGCTCCTCTATCACTATCGCTCCATCCTTAACCATCGCCACCTCAGGGCCGTTTGAATTAGCCCTATCGTCGTCGGGCGACCTCGATATGTACGATCCTATCCTTAATTGTAACGGCTCCATCTTAAGAGCGGCTATAACGGCTGCATCATCCCCGAGAGCACCTGCGTGGGCCATGCCCCTAAGCTTGCCCATGACCACGATATCTCCCGTGGCTATCACTTCCGCCCCCGGATTGACGTCCCCTACTATCACCACGTTGCCATCGTAAAGCACTTCTTGTCCGCAGCGAATCGTCCTTTTCAGAAGGAAAGTCCTCCTCAAAGACCCAGCTGTACGAAGACGCAGCTTCCCCCCACAACTTGCCTTTACCATATCGCCTAATTCAGCCACTTCTTCCTCGGATAAGCTCATCTTCCCGGTGTCAACGATCACTTCAGCGCCTTGAAAAAAGTGCGAATTCGCATCAAGTTTTTCCTTGAGTCGTTTGCACAGAGTTTCGAAATCCTGTACATCGTTGAGCAAGACCAGCACACCCTCCCTGGTCCCCTTGAACACTACATCTTCATCCATACAACCGATGGCCCCCGATTTACCTAGGAATTCTATTGTTTATCTTCCAATTCCTTCTAATTGGCTCCTCCTGAGATAAAATACGCCTCAAAAATCTTTCGCGCAACAGGCGCCGCCGCTGAAGAGCCGTGCCCACCTTGCTCTATCAAAACGCAGACAGCGATTTCCGGATTCTGAAAAGGCGCATAACCCACAAACCACGCGTGATTATCCCCAAGGCTGTTTTCCGCGGTTCCCGTTTTTCCTGCCACATCGATCGGTAGGCCGGCAAAAACGCCAGCCGCCGTACCACCAGGCTTGGTGACCTCCAACATTCCCTTCCTGACGAGCTCCAAAGTCTCCGGCTTGATATCACCAAGGTTGTCCTCTACAACCGGCACCTTTTCTTCCACTATTTTGCCGTCCGGAGCAATTACCTTTTGTACCAGAAATGGTTTATGTCTGACTCCGGTGGCGAGCGTAGCTATATAATTTGCAAGCTGAATTGGAGTGTAGAGGTGAAACGTCTGCCCCATGCCTGCCATCATGTTTTCCGCCATGAGCACGTCCTCGTGATATACACTCTTCTTCCAGCTAGTCGTGGGCAGAAGGCCTGTCGCTTCCCCATACAGGTCCACGCCTGTTTGCTTTCCCAGCCCGAATCGAGCTGCGTACTTGGCAATAGCATCCAGCCCCAGCCTCCGGCCCATTTCATAAAAAAACACGTTACAGGATTCCTTTATGGCCCTCACGAGATTAACGGCTCCGTGGCCAGAGGCTCCCCAACAGTGCAGAGACGGCACTGCCGGGTGGTAACCGGGATCATATACTGTCTCGTCCTTGGCAACCTTCTTCTCTTCCAACGCAGCAACTGCTGTCACCATTTTGAAGGTGGAACCGGGAGGATAAGCTAGACTGATCGCCCTATCTACAAAGGCGTTTTGAGACTGCAGCTCATTAAACTTCGCGGCGGATATCCCCCTTGCAAACTCATTGGGGTCGAATGAAGGAAGGCTAACCAGCGCAAGCACGGCCCCGGTTCGAACGTCCAAGACAACCACGGCGCCCGACTTTGCGTTAGGGAATGGCCTACCTGGGCTTTCCCTCAGTCGTTTCATTTGCTCAGTCAGAGCCTCCTCGGCTACTTTCTGAATCCTCGAGTCAATCGTAGTCAGGATGGTTTGGCCTGGAATCGGCTCAGTTCGGCCAAGAATGCTCCTCGGATGGCCGGTGGCATCTACCTCCACTTGCTTCCCACCATTCGTTCCCCTCAGAACAGATTCATAAGAAGCTTCGAGGCCGAATTGCCCAACGAGATCGCCCGGTTTATAACTCTGAAACTGTGGTTTGGACAGCTGCTCCTGACTTATCTCGTGGACATAGCCGAGCACGTGCGCAGCCAGCGAGCCTTGGGGGTAATACCTTATAGGTTCGGCTTCTATGACCACCCCGGGCAGTTCGTCCAACATTTCAGCTATCTGCGTATGTATTTCCGGGGAAATATCCGAAGCCACCTTCACCGAATCGAAAGGCCTAAGTTTTAGTCCCTCTTGAACTTTCCGCACGAGTTCTCCCGGGTCCTTGCCTATGATGGCACCCAGCTTCTTAGCACTCTCTAGTGCATCGTTGGGGTTCAGAAGCATGATCGAGACAGAAAAGGCTGGCCTGCTGGAAGCGAGAGGTTGGAGGTTGCGATCCAGAATATCGCCTCTGGGAGCCTGCAAAGGGATAACCCTGAGCTTGTTACCGACGGAAAGCTTTTCGTACTTCTCGCCGTTGACCAGTTGCAATCCTACCAGCCTGAGGCTTAGGATGGAAGTCATCACCAACAATAATATAAGGAAAACTGCAAGCCTCTTCTGTATCTCTTCGACCGTCAATCCACCCACACCCTGCCAACGCGTTTCTCGCGCCTAGAAAGCACATATACCCACACCGGTACCAACAACGCTGCCCAAAGAGCCCCAATCATGATCTTTTGCATCGCCACGCCAGGAATCAGGTTAACTCCAGACGTCCTCAACAAAAGGAATTTGAGCGAGTAATTCATCAAACCAGCCAACAGCCCACAAACCATCCCTACCGCTTCGCTCGGTCTCAAATAGTCTCTGGCCAACCAACCGACACCCAGGCTCGTAGCGATCATGGGAAATGCGTTACTCCCAACGAACTTTCCCATCGCCAAATCCACCAAAGCACCGCACAATCCCCCCAGCAAGGCACCTCCTAGGGCACCCTTCTTGAGCGCTACTGCTGTACATAGGGCAAACGCGATGTCTGGTATCGTCAAGACTGTTTCCAAGAACAAGCATAGGAAAGCCAAAACAACAAGCCCAATCATCTCAAGGACCCCATGTCTATCTCTGCCCTCCTACCTTGCGGCTTTAGCACGAGTACCTCGTTGATACGGTTGAGGTCTACGAGCGGAATCACTTCCGCCACTTTTATCAGCCCGTTTTCCTCGAATCTCACCTGGCGAACGCTGCCTACTAGTACCCCGGCTGGATATGATACACCCAGGCCTGAAGTGACCACTATGTCACCTTCTCTGACATCTGCATCCCTGGAGAAAAGCTGAAAGTAGAGTTTTTTCGGGCTAGACATAGAACCTTTGATCAGCCCGGGCTCCCCATTACGCTGGATCATTGCACCAGTTTCCGTTTCCGGATCAATCACCAATGATACCCTGGCAGCCTTAGGGTACACGGCGGATATGCGACCTACCAGCCCCCTACTCGTCACAACCATATCGTTCTTGAGGATGCCGTCAGCAGCACCTCTATCGATATAAAGTTTGGCGAACCAGTTATCCGGGTGCCTCGCTATGACTGTAGCGCTCACTGAAGAAACGCTGCTGTCCATTTTATAGCTGAGAAGGCTCCTGAGCCTGTCCACTTCTTGTTCCAATTGTGTCACCCGTGCTTCCATAGCCGTAAGCTGATCAGCCTTGTCTTTCAGTACCTGTATCTCTTGCTTCCTCATGACAAGGCTCGAACCCCAGTCCCGCACGCCCTCAATGGCCTGAGTCACCCTATTAGCCGCACGCTGAAATGGCATTGCGATACCCACGATTACTTTACTGATAAAGCCCGGCCTTTCGGGTTCTCTGGACGTCCTGGCCACCAGCACGAAAGCAAGAAGCACCGCTATTGTATAGACAACGAGCCAGCGGTGCCTCGTAAATCGACTCACAACACACCACGCCCTCTTAAGCTTTTCTCGAGTTCTGGGCGAGCCTCCTCAGAATCAATATATCGTCCAGCACTTTGCTGGTTCCACGTACCACACAGAGGAGTGGCTCCTCTGCAATGTGCACCGGCATGCCCGTTTGTTCTGACACTAGCCTGTCCAGCCCGCGGAGCATCGAACCTCCGCCCGTCAGCACGATCCCTCGGTCCATGATATCTGCTGCAAGCTCGGGTGGAGTCTTCTCTAACGTCACCTTAATGGCGTCGATGATAGCGGCGACTGGCTCGCCTAAAGCCTTTCTTACTTCTTCCGCGGTGATCTTCAGCGTTTTCGGCAAGCCCGTGACTAGGTCGCGCCCCCGGATCTCCATGGCTTCCCCATCGTTCGTAGGATAGGCCGAGCCCAGATTGATCTTGACTTCTTCGGCAGTTCTCTCGCCTATCATCAAGTTATAAGTACGCTTCACATAGTTGATTATGGACTCGTCCATCTCGTCTCCGGCAATCCTTATCGACCTACACGTAACTATCCCGCCCAGCGAGATTATTCCCACCTCGGTGGTACCTCCTCCAATATCGACCACCATGTTACCCGTGGGTTCATGTACTGGTAGCCCAGCTCCAATCGCCGCCGCCATCGGCTCTTCGATGGGATACGCTTCTCTCGCCCCTGCTTGCAGGGCCGCCTCTATTACGGCTCTTCTTTCCACCTCGGTTACACCACTGGGAACCCCTACCACGATTCGCGGTTTTACGAACCCTCTTGGGTGAGCTTTCTTAATGAAGTACTTTAACATCGTTTGAGTGACCTCAAAGTCCGCTATGACGCCGTCTTTCATAGGACGTATGGCAACGATGTTACCCGGCGTCCTGCCTATCATCTGCTTCGCTTCATTACCAACAGCCAGGATAGCTCGCGAGTCCTTGTCCAGCGCCACCACGGAGGGCTCCTGCAGCACAATCCCCTTGCCCTTCACGTAAACTACCGTGTTCGCTGTCCCAAGGTCGATGCCCATATCCCGGGAAAAGTAACTATATATGAAATCAAGCACTGTTCAGTTCCTCCCCGACCATTCTATCCCTGATTCCCTCAGGCTTAAGTAGCGTCCATCGCCTATTATGACGTGATCCAGCACTTCGATACCCATTATTCGTCCCGCTTCGATCAGTCTCCTGGTCATCAGGATATCTTCAGGGCTAGGCGATGGATCCCCACTCGGATGGTTGTGTACCAGAATTATCGAGGCCGCGCTATGACGCACGCACGTCTTGAAGATCTCTCTGGGGTGAGCGAGTGAAGCGTTCAGGCTTCCCACGGACACCAGTTCAGTCCCCAGCACCTGGTTCTTCGTGCTGAGCAGAACCACGAAGAAGTGCTCCCGGTCCAAGTAGCTGAGGCGCGGCATCATAAGTTGGCCTACATCAGCCGCATTGCGTATCGTAGTCAGTTTCCGTTGCGCGGACCGCAATCTCGCCCCCATTTCGATGGCAGCCTTGACCCTGCAGGCCTTGGCTTTGCCCACACCTTTTATCCTCATCAGCTCCATGGCGTCAATCCTGGCGAGGCGAGCCAGCCCGCTCCCTTCCCCGTCCTCCAGAATCCGCCTGGCTAGCTCCACTGCAGACTCTCCCCGCGCGCCGGATCCCAGCAAAATCGCAAGGAGTTCGGCGTCGGACAATGAGGCCGCTCCGTGAATAAGCATTCTTTCCCTCGGCCGCTCATCCGCCGGAAGCTGTTTGATACTTCGATGCACCAGAATCCCCCTTTTTTCCGGGACTCCGGCGCCCATTGCCCTTAAACAATTCTACACCAAAGGTTTCCAGTATTTGACACAATTTCGGGATCGGCAAGCCCACCACGTTGTAAAAGCAGCCTTCAATCCTCTCCACGAGAGCCGCACCGAGGCCCTGCACGGCGTAGCTCCCCGCCTTATCCATTGGTTCGCCCGTCTCCACATACGCGCGGACCGCTTTCTCGTTAAGGGGGCGCATCAGAACCTGTGTAGCTTCACAGTCTACTACCGTCCGCCCAGAGCACGTGTCTATGACCGCGACTCCCGTAAAGACGGTATGCCATTTCCCTTGCAACTCTAATAGCATTTTAACAGCTTCTTCGGGAGATGTGGGCTTTCCCAGCACTTTCCTCCCCAGCACCACTATAGTGTCCGCACCTATCACCAGAGCATCCTTCACCCTGGTCGCAACCTCACTGGCTTTTCTCAGGGCCAACTCTCTGACCATCGCGGGAGGGTCCGCGGAGACGCAACTCTCCTCGGCATAGCTGGGCAGGACTTCGAATTTGATCCCTAGCTGTGACAGCAGCTGTCTTCTCCTGGGCGAAGAGGATGCCAGCACTATCCTTTTCTGACTGTTTTCTCCCATCGTCAATCTCTATCTGGCTAATACCAGAAGAACCCCCAAAACTGCACCTATCAACGTCCCGATGTTGGCCTTAATCGTGAGCCCAAACGCAAGGCGTAGCACAAGAAGGTCCAGGTTAACCGGCGGCTCGATTCCCAACATCACGTTCTTCGCCGCCCATGGCAAGTATTCCCCGACCAGAACCCCCAGTAGGCTGCCGCATATGGCCAATACCAGAATGATGACAAGGCTCGTGCCCGTGCTCTTACTTCGTCTCATCGCTGTTTGCCATCCCCTGTCGACACGTGTTCGCTCGGAAAGATTTCGGGAGCCCACTTGGACGCCGAAATCCCTCTTCGCGCATCCACGATTATCAACCCGATTCCGTTTTCGTCCGCAAACTTCAAAGCTTTTTCCTTCCCTAATATGAAAAGCATCGTCGAAAGCGCGTCGGCATCCATGGAGGCGTTCGGTACAAGCCCGATGTCCGACTGGGCCTCTCGTGTTCTGGGTAGGATAACGGTCACACTCCGAATGTCCGAATCAGCCGGGTAGCCGGAGGCCGGGTCGATAATGTGGTGATATCGTTTACCTCCATCCTCAAAATAGCGCTCGTAATCCCCCGATGTGACCGCAGTCTGTTCTTCAAGCCTCATTACAGTCACGTACGTGCCAGGCTCGTCCGGATCACGCACACCCACTTTCCACTTCCCGCCATCCGGTCGCTTTCCCAGCGCGTAAACGTTGCCTCCGGCGTTCACTATGGCTCGAGTTACGCCGGACCGCTTCAATGCCTCGAAGGCCCTATCAACCGCAAAGCCCTTGGCGATCGCCCCCAGATCGAGTCCCATTCCGGGTCTGTTCAACCTGACGCTGAAGTTCGACTCGTCCAAATCGACGGCAGTCCAGTCCACCAGCCTCTTGGCTTTCCCTATTTCCTCCTGACGAGGGACATGCGGCTTTGTTCCGAACCCCCAAAGTTCCATGAGCGGTAGTATCGTCGGGTCAAACGCTCCCGAACTCAGTCTGGCGAAGAACAGCGCCCTTTTTATCACCCTGAAAGTCCATTCGTCCACAGATATCCAGGAGCCGCTTCCTGCAGCCCGGTTAACTCTCCAAATATCGCTGCCCTCGGCCCTAGCATTCATCAGCCTGTCCACGCGCGCCATGGCTTCAAACGCGTCCTCTACAGCCTTCCGGAGTTCATCCCTTCCCATCCCTTCTGGTGCACATGCGTTTATCTCCACCACCGTGTCCATGAGCAGCCGCACCTCATCGTAAGAGCCAGGTGAACCCCGAGAGGAGCCAATACATCCACTTAAGGGCCAGGCCACGAGGGCCAGTGCTACACAAGCAGCCCAAAAACTGTGAGCACGCCTAGAGAGGTCGCTCAACTGGCCGCCGCTTCCACGCTCTCCTTTCTTCCGCTTATCACTTTGACAGGGCATTTCGCGGCGCAAAGGGCACAGTCGTCGCACTTCGAATAATCTATCTTCGCTACGTTGTTTTGTACCGATATCGCACCCTTCGGGCACGCGCGCACGCAAGCCTGACAGGCAATACAACCTACCGTGCATTGCTTTCTGGTTACAACACCCTTCTCCTGATTCATACACAGTACATGCACCTTGTGGCTCGCAGGTACCAACTCTATTATCCCACGAGGACAGGCGGCAACGCATTTGCCGCACGCGGTACACTTATCAGCATCTACAACTGCTACACCGCCCGGACTTATGTGGATAGCATCGAACGGACAGGCGCGCACGCAGTCGCCAAATCCCAGGCAACCGTAAAGGCAATCTTTGGGTCCGTTTCCCGCCATTACGGCTGCTCTACAGCTTGGCACCCCGGAATACTCTCCGCGGTACTTCGTTTTGTCCTTGTTCCCCACACACTTCACGAGAGCCACCATGCGCTCAGGATGCTTATCTAACTTGGCTCCCATTATATCCGCAACTTTTTCAGCGACCCTGGGCCCGCCCGCCTTGCAGGCGTCAAGAGCCGCTTTACCAGCTACAATCGCTTCAGCGAGGGCGTCACAACCCGCGTACCCACAGGCACCGCAGTTTACGCCCGGAAGCACAGCCCTGACCTTACCCACCCTCTCATCACTCGCTACAGCGAACTTCTTGGATGCCACGGCGAGCAACGCGCCGAAGATCAGCCCCATTAAGCCCATAGTGGCGATAGCGTATATCAACAATTCGATCCACCCCTCGCCTCGTTTTGCCTCAAACGCCGAACAACCCTGCGAATCCTGTAAGCGCCAAAGACATCAAAGATGCCGTGATGAAAGCGATCGGATAGCCTTTCATGGCTGGCGGCACGGGAGCGATGTCTATGCGCTCCCTTAGAGTGGCGAACACCAGTAGCGCGGCGCTATATCCCAACGCAACGCCAAACGTGTACACCCAGGCCTCCGGCAGCGTGTAATGATAGGCGACGGAAAGCTTTATAAAGCCGGGTTTGGCCACCTCTGTAGCGGCAGCCAGTACCGCGCAGTTGGTAGTTATCAACGGCAAATAAATCCCCATAGCCTTGTATAATGCCGGAGCCGTCTTCTTGATGAAAAGCTCTTCCAGCTGCACGAAGGCCGCAATAACGAGAATGAATGAGGGTATATATAGGAATTCGCCTATGCCAAGTGGCTCAAGTACGAAATTCCACAGGGCCCAGGTCAGAGTGCTCGATACCATCATTACGAAAATGACCGCAAGACTCATCCCGACCGAGGTTTCCACAGACGTAGAGATCCCGAAAAACGAGCACAGGGCGATAAAGCGAATAAGGAGGATGTTCTGTATCAAGAACGCCGCGAGGAATATCAAGAAATAGCGATTGAGGTCCATTATTTTGCCCTCCTCTGCCGCTGCTCGAGTTTATTCAGCAGGCCCATGAGCAATCCAAAAGCCAAAAAGGCACCCGGGAAAGATATTGCTAGTATGGGAGCTTCGAACCTGGAACCCATATGTATGAGTGTAGCACCTAATAAGGTTATCGCTCCCGTTCCAATGAGCTCTCGTACAAAGCCCATGATCAGTAGCACCAAGGTGTAACCCAACCCCATACCCAGGCCATCCATGGCGGACCTGATTATATTGTTCTTGTAAGCATAGGCCTCCGCTCGTCCCAAAATAATGCAGTTCACGACTATCAGAGGAATCCACACGCCCAACCTGGAATAAATCGCGGGGAAATAGGCGCGCAACACCAGGTCTACGATCGTCGTGAATGAGGACACAACCACGATGAATATGGGAATCCTGATGTTCTCGGGGGTCACCCGCCTTAGAGCGGAAATCACGATGTTAGACATCGTCAACACAAATATGACTGCCAGGCTCATGAACAGAGAGCTTTCCAGTTTCACTGACACCGCCAGCGCGGAGCACAAACCTATCATTAACCTCAGCAGGGGATTCTCTCTCACCACACCCCGTGCGAACTCACCGGTCAAGCCGTTCATCTCACTTGCCTCCTCGGACTGGCTTTGCGATATGTCCATAGACACGCGGCCTCAAAGACCTGTCTATGAGTGGCGTTAGCATATTCATGAACAGTATGGCATAAGTCACGCCTTCGGGCGCTTTCCCATATAGTCTGAGCAGCATGGTAATGAACCCGCAGCCGACACCAAACAGGATTCTGCCCTTTGTGGTAAGCGGCGAAGTTACGTAGTCGGTTGCCATGAACCAGGCTCCGAGCATAGCTCCACCAGCCAGTAAGTGGAAAATCGGGTCGTTATGAGCCAGAGCAGCGAAAACTGCCATAGTACCCAGGTAAGCCAGCGGGATTTCTACGTGGATCACCTTTTTCCAAGCTAATACTAACCCGCCCAGCAAGAGCAAAAATGCAGACACTTCGCCGATACATCCGCCCGTGTTAGAGAAAAGAAGTGGGCCATAAACTGCGCTTACCTCTGCTCCCAGCCTGTTTTTGAACAGCACCAAGGGCGTCGCAGAAGTAGATGCATCCACAACGGGCTTGAACCACCCCGCTGTAAGGTACCTCGGCCATGATATCAACAAGGCAGCTCTAGCAACGAGTGCAGGGTTGAATACATTGTAACCCAGCCCTCCGAAGATTTCTTTGCCAATGGCGATGGCAAGTATCGCGCCGAAGAACGGAACCCACCATGGTATCATCGGTGGCAGTACCATCGCCAGCAAAAGCCCGGTGACTGCCGCGCTACCATCGAAACGGTGCTCCCTCTCGAACCAAAGCACCACGAGTATCGCAACGCATTCGATCCATTGCACGAACGCACCCAAAGCAGGCACCATCCCAAGCAGCGGGATCGCCAGCAGAAAGACCAACTCCCACCATGTCCTCGACACGTGCTTGCCATCCCGAAGGTTATGCCAGATCACTTCCACTCCCAAACAGGAAAGAACGCTCACTAATATGACCGAGAGGGCATTTGTCCCGATAAGATAAACGGAATATAGCGCAGATGGCGCCAGCGCGATAAGTACCCATCTCATTAAATATCTGGTGTTCTCCTGGGCCCTTATGTGGGGCGACGAGGTCACTTTCAACATGCTACTTGCCCCCCTTTCGTCTGGACATCAGTTCATTCTTACCCAGCCTGATCCACTGCACCAGGGGTATCTTGGCAGGACAAACGTAGGCACAGCACCCGCATTCAATGCAATCAAACGCATCGTATCTTTCCACCATATCCCACTTTCCCGCCTCAGTGTATGCCCTGATAAACAGAGGCATAAGATTTACGGGGCATGCTTCTACGCAGCGACCGCACCTTATACAGTTCGTCCCTTCCTCTTCTCTGGCCTCCTCCGGACTCATCACCAAGAGCCCAGAGGTGCCTTTTACCACGGGAGCCTCCATGGTGTATTGCGCCACACCCATCATCGGCCCTCCCATGATCAGCTTTCCAGGCTCACCTTTCAGGCCACCGCAATCTTGTATCACTGAGCTGAAGAGGGTACCGATCTTAACTTCCAGATTGGAGGGCTCGACTACAGATTGCCCGGTCACAGTCACTATGCGGCTAATTAGCGGGAGACCTGTCCGCAGCGTGGTAGCGAGAGCCGCTGCCGTACCAACGTTGGATACCACCACACCTACGTCTAGCGGCAGTCCCGGCGGCGGAGGTACCTCTCTGCCAAGCACGGCCTTAATCAGCTGCTTCTCAGCTCCTTGCGGATAATGAGTAGGCAGAACGGCTATCTCCAAACCGCTGACACCCCTCAGCGCCCGTTCCACAGCTTTCACAGCATCGGCCTTATTGTCCTCTATGCAAATTATGCCTTTACGGACTCCCGCCGCCCGCATGAGCGCCTTCGCGCCCTCTACGACTAAGTCCGCGCGCTCGAGCATGATCCTGTGATCCGCAGTAAGATAGGGCTCGCACTCAGCCCCGTTAAGCAAGAAGGTGTCTATGGTCTTGCCCTTAGGGGGAGAGACCTTTACGGCTGTTGGAAAGCATGCGCCCCCCAGGCCTACGAGGCCGGATTCTCTGATTATCGCACGGATCTCTTCCTGACTTAAGCTTTCGGCAGAACCCTTCGGTGTAACACTTTCGTGCAAAGTAGATTGTCCGTCGGAATCGATTATCACTGCAGGGACTTTCTTGCCCAGTGCAGGGTGAATCCATGGCTCTATCGAAGCCACCTTGCCTGAGACGGGGGAATGTACGCTGGCCGAGACGAAGGCTTTGGAATCGCCTATCTTCTGCCCGACCTTAACGTAATCGCCCACTTTTACGAGAGGTTCGCATGGCGCGCCAGTGTGTTGGGACAAAAGTACGATGGCTCTGGCAGGCTCGCTCGCTTTCCTGATCGGTTTGTCTTCAGTCAGGTGCTTGTTCGTCGGAGGATGGACGCCACCCCTAAAGCCCTTCACCGCTATCAACGAAATCCCCCCTATCACCAAAAAAGATCCCTGCGCCTCACTATCCAAGCGCAGAGCTTGCCTAACGCCGAGAAGATGATATCACAACCTGCTGTCGCCTGTCAGGAACCAGTATCGGTTCACCGCATCCATGAACTTTTCCATGGTAGCGGGACTCGCACTGTTACCCGCGGCAGCAACCTCCTTGCACGCGCTTAACAGCTTCTTCACATTCTCGCCGGCTATATCTAGTTTTCCCATAGCAGACAGACGGCTCAGCGCAGACGCTATCCCCTGTGATGGGGGGACTTGAAGCACGCCCTGCCCTAGGTAGAACTTGTCCCACCTGGCAGCCATTTCCTCAAGGAACTTGACGCCCTCGTTCAGAGCAGATTGGACTGCCTTCGCGTCTAGTTCGGTTTTCACTTGCCGTTGGGAGATCTGAAGCGCATCGACGTAAGTCTCGAAGCCAGCACGTTTGTAGGCCGCAGAGGCCGCTCTGGCACCATCCTGAGACGCCGTATAAGCACCCATCACCCTGTATGCTCCACCGCTCTGGACGACCATGGCACTGAGCCCCTTTGATTGCACCTGGCCTCTGGCTGCTTCGGCATTAGCCTGTGTAGAGAACGCACCCAGCTGAATCTTGTAAAGCCGCATGGCTGGTAGCACCACGGTACCGGCCGCTGCCTCGGGTGGTGGAGTCTGCGAAGGCTGATCCGTACGCGGCTGAGATGGTAATTGCTGCACCGGCTCCGACGGCTGGGCGATTGTGGGCTTGTCTACTTTTGAAGTAGGAAGCCTATTCGACAATAAGTAGGGAGTTATGATGTACTTTGCCAGCACGAAACCGGCCAGCACGCATCCTCCCCAGATGAGAATAACCAGCAGTACCAAAGCGCCTCTTTTGGTCAACCGGCGTGCGCGATCGCGCCTGACCGTCCTCCGATGCCGTCTCTCCAATACCTACCACACTCCTCACCAGATTAGGGCCCGTCTGGAAGCCAGCGTGCATCCCGTAGTATCTGTGACAACAAAGCAAAGTTCGGTGCTACCCTGTAACTCCCTCTTTGGAAGCGCGATCACAGCTAGCGGTGTACACATCATCATAGTGACGAACTGGTATGGTCCAGGATCATTTGTCGTTACATCGATCACAATAGTGTCGCCCTCGCGGCGCACCTCTTTTACGTTTATGGAATATCCTCCTGTGGGTTTGGTACCTCTAGAAACGAGGCACACCACTTCGCTACGAAAATTCACCCCTAGTCGTTTCTCGCTTACGCCGAAGCTTCGTTCGAAATGTTCTGCGTTGGAGTAAACATGGATACCGGCTTCCTTGGATGCCTCGCAAAAGCCGAGCTTCCCCGGATCGAGCCTACGGAACCTGACACGAGTGGCCGCTTTCACTCCCCGGTTCACCCCACTCCCCAAGAGGTGCTCACGTGCTTTTCCAACCATGTATAGCGATCCTGTAATGCATAGAACATCGCAAGCGTTCAACATACCGAGCGCCTCGTCCATCCCTTGCTCAATTTCCTCTCGCACTATCACATTATGTGTATGAGCCTTAACATGTTCTGCCAGTTTCTCAGCTGGAAGCGCTCGTGCACTTGGGGGGGAACTCACGACGACCGTTTCCGCCAAAGGTACCAGCCGCTCCACTACGTCTTTCACAGCTTTATCGCGCAACATCCCCAGCAAAAGGACCAGCCTCTTGCCGGGGAATAGGTCCTTCAGTGCCTGAGACAGTGCTGCTGCCGCTGCAGGATTGTGAGCACCGTCCACGACCACACATGGCTCCCTCTTCAGGATTTCCAGTCTGCCGGGCCACTTCACCTTGGCTAGCCCCGCCTTCACCGCGTCATCGTCGATCTCGAGCCCTGATTCGCCCAAAGCATCCGCCACGAGCACCGCCGTAGCAGCGTTCGCCTGCTGGTGCCTCCCAAGTAAGGGTATACGCACTCCCGATAGATGCCTCTTGGGAGTCTCGATCTCCAGCTCCTGCCCATCAAGGCCGAAACTCCGCTCCTGCCAGCTCACTCCTTCCCGGACATCGAATATCCTACAGCCGTTCATGGCACAGGTCTCGCGGACTACTACTTCGGCCTCAGGCAACTGGGGGCCGCAAACTACTATCGCCCCCCGTTTGATTATTCCAGCCTTCTCACGGGCTATTTCGGTGACGGTATGCCCGAGTCTATCGGTGTGGTCCAAGCTTACGGGGGTTATCACGACCACCGCTGGATCCTCGATGATGTTGGTAGCATCCAACCGTCCCCCGAGACCCACTTCCAGCACGCCCACTTCTATCCCCAGCTCTCTGAAGTATTCGAAGCACATTGCGGTCACGAATTCGAAGTGGGTGATGGGCTCATCGAACAGCTCTTTCACCATTTGCGCCAAGCGCTTAACGAGACGCGCTACGTCTTCCCTCGTTATGGAGCAAGAATTAACGGATATTCTTTCCTCGAATCGTTCCAAGTGAGGGGAAATGTAGAGGCCAGTCACATAACCGGCCTCTCTGAGTATAGAATCGACCATGGCGCACACTGAACCCTTGGCGTTGGTGCCAGCGACATGGACCCACTTCGGGCCTTTGTGGGGGCTGCCGAGCGCTTTCATCAACCTCCCCATTCGTCCCAGGCCCGGCTGCCTGCCGAACGAAGGTAGCCCATTGAGGAAAGCTAGTGCTTCCTCATAGTTCATTCAGCACCCCCAGCCTTTCGTCTAGCCGCCTTATCCTGGCTTCGAGCTCCGCATAATTAGCCCTTTCCTTCTCTACCACCTCTGGCGGCGCCTTCTGCAGAAACCCCTGATTTGACAACCTTTGCTTGGAACGTTCGAAATCAATGAGGGCTTCTTCCCGAGCCTTCTTTACCCTGGCAATCTCCTGCGCCGGATCAACCAATCCTTCTAAAGGAAGGTAAACCGTGCCACCGCTCACGACGCTGGACAGGGCCTTCTTCATTCTCGCTTCTCCAGCGATCAGTTGTATCTGCACCTTACTGTCGGATAGGTTTTCGATCATGCTCCGGAACTCCTTGAACGTGGGTAAGTAGTCGGGATCGGCCACCCGGATTATCGCCTGCACCTCCCTGCCAGGCTGGACATTGAGCTCCTGCCTCATGTTTCGAATCGCCCGGACAACTTCCTGTACGGAAGAGATTTTCCTCGTGACAGCTCCGTAAAGCTCTTCGTACTTTTCCACGTCCGGCGCGACAGGGTACCGTGCCACGATCAATGCCTCTCCCTCGTGAGGCAACTTACCCCATATCTCCTCCGTTATGAACGGCATAAACGGGTGAAGCAAGCGCATGCTGCCCTCAATTATTCGCCATAGGGTGTACCGAGCGGCGATCTTGGAAGGATTGCCTTCGTCCAGCGCCAGCCTCGGCTTTACCATCTCTATATACCAATCACAGAAATCGCCCCAGAAGAAATCGTATAGCTCCCGAGCCGCCTCTCCCAGCTCGTAGCGCTGCATGGCCGCGTTGACCGCACGGCATACGGTTTCAAACCTTCCCTCTATCCAAGTGTCTTCCACCTCGAGCTTGACGCTGTCGATATCGAGCGGGTTGAACCCTTCGAGATTCATCGCCACGAAGCGCGCAGCATTCCAAATCTTATTGCAGAAGTTTCTGGCACCCTCAGCCTTTTCCCACGAAAACCTCATGTCGTTTCCAGGGGTGTTACCCGTTATGAGGCTGAAACGCAAGGCATCGGCACCGTATTTGTCGATCACTTCTAGTGGATCTATTCCGTTCCCCAGGGATTTGGACATCTTTCTCCCGAGAGCGTCGCGCACAAGTCCGTGTACTAACACGTGCTCAAATGGTTCCGAGCCCGTGAACTCTATCCCCATCAAAATCATCCGCGCCACCCAGAAGAAGATGATGTCATAACCCGTAACGAGCACGCTGGTAGGATAGAACCTTCTCAAATCCTCGGTGTCGTCCGGCCAACCCAAAGTGGAGAACGGCCACAGCGCTGAGCTGAACCACGTGTCGAGCACATCGGGATCCTGCTCCAGTATTACTCCCCCACAGCCCGGACATTTCTCAGGCGCCGTGGTCTGCACGATCATTTCTCCGCAATCCTTACAGTACCACGCGGGAATCCTGTGGCCCCACCAGAGCTGCCTGGAGATGCACCAGTCGCGAATATTCTCCATCCAGTTAAGATATATCTTATCGAACCGCTCCGGCACGAACTTGATCCGGCCTTCCTTGACCGCGCGTATTGCTGGTTCAGCCAGTGGCTTCATTTTCACGAACCACTGTTCAGACACAAGGGGCTCCACCGTAGAGCCACACCTGTAGCAGTGCCCGACCGAGTGCTTGTAGTCCTCAACCTTCTCGAGGTAGCCATTCTCCCCAAGGAACTTCACGATGGTGGCCCGGCACTCATCCCTCGTCATGCCGGCATACTTACCGGCATTCTGATTCATCCGGCCGTTCTTATCCATCACATTGACGATGGGTAGACCATGGCGTTTCCCTGCCTCGAAGTCGGAAGGGTCGTGACCCGGTGTGACTTTCACGGCGCCCGTGCCGAAGTTCGGGTCCGCATACTCGTCTGCGATCACCGGAATCTCGCGTCCCATAGGAGGTAGGATCACCCTCCTCCCTACGAAGCGCCTGTACCTCTCGTCCTGGGGGTGCACAGCCACCGCGACGTCTCCAGGCATCGTCTCTGGCCTTGTGGTGGCTACAACGATATAGCCGTCTCCATCAGCAGCAGGGTACCTGACGTAGTAAAGCTTACCTGCGTCCTCCCGGTATTCCACTTCGATATCCGAGATTACGGTGTTACACTCCGGACACCAATTCGTGATGTATTGCCCGCGGTAAATCAAACCTTTCTTATAGAGTCTGGTAAAAACCTCGAGCACCGCACGGGAGCAACCCTCGTCCATAGTGAACCTGGTCCTTGACCAATCGCACGAGGCTCCCAGCCGTTTCAGCTGATTGAGTATATTCGCCTCATACCTTTCCTTCCACTCCCAGGCTTTCTCCAGGAACTTTTCCCTGCCCAGGTCCCACCTCGTGATCCCTTCTTTAGCAAGTTTCTCTTCTATCTTGTGTTGAGTTGCAATGCTGGCATGATCAGTGCCGGGCACCCACAAGGCTTCGTACCCGGACATACGCTTCCACCTAATCAACACGTCTTGGATAGTATTGTCGAGAGCATGTCCCATGTGAAGGTTTCCAGTAACATTGGGCGGGGGCATAACGATAACGAAACCAGGTTTCTTAGATCCGGCATCAGCTTTAAAGTAACCGTTTTCGAGCCACTTCTTGTAAATGCCGGCCTCGACTTGAGAGGCATCGTACACTTTGGGTATATCAGTAATAGCCACTAAATGCACCCCCGAAAAGTGCAAAACCTCGAAGTTCGTGCCCAATTATACCCTAATTGGGCACTCTAAGGCAAAGTCGCTTCCATTAGTATAAGGTCTTGCATCCCTTCACGGGTGTGGCTCACCCGCAATACTCCCCGCTTTCTGAAGCCGCACTTTATGTAACACTTGATCGCTCTTGAGTTGTCGGCAGCTACCCGGAGATACATCCGTTTTAGGCGAAGACGCTCCTTGGCAAACCTCAGCGCGCAATGCACGGCATCGGTGCCCAGCCCCTTGCCCCACTGGGTCTTATCCCCGATACTAATCCTGAGCTCAGCCATCTTTGACCGCCAGTTCACCTGTTCGAATTCCAGATCTCCGACCAGCCGCCCATCATGCTTCACGATGGCGAAAGCGAGCCTGTTACTTCTCCCCGCACGGGAAGAGCCAAGCCACCGATGTCCCTGTTCCAATGATTCAAATTTCTTACCCGTCCACCGGTTGATCTCTGGGTCGTTGTCCCATTCTAGGAGCTTCTCTAGGTCTTCTTCCATAATGGGTCGTAAATATGTAAACTTCCCTGTAGCGACAGCTTTCTCGTTCTCATTTACGTTCTTGCCCATACGCACGTTTCTGCCCATACGCTAGGATAGATTCGCCACATGGACCGGTTCTCCTTTATGTAAACGATATTTAACGATGGCGCCAGGTTCTGGTAGGGTATAGGCACGCCCAGGAGCAAGGACATCAGCAGGGACGAGGGGTTGGCGAGGCAGGCAGAAGGTCGCACCCATTACGGTGAGGAAGATGTCCTGGTAGGCACGGGCGGTCCGGCACCATATTCTTCAGTTACTGCGTCCTGCAGTGCGTCTTCTGCCAGAATTGCGAGATCAGTTATTACGGTGAGGGTTACGAGGTTGGGGCTGCCGAGCTTTCGCAGATTATGCTTTCCCTTCAGAAGAAGGGATGCCACAACGTAAACCTCGTTTCCCCAAGCCATTACGTCCCCCAGATCATGGAGGCCATAAACCTCTCGGCAGCGGAAGGCCTGGCGATTCCCATCGTTTATAACACCGACGGCTACGATGAGACGGACACTCTCAGGCTCCTCGACGGGAGTGTGGACATCTTATATGCCAGACATAAAGTTCGGTGACAACGACGTGGCGAGGAAGTACACAAAGTCACTGAGGTATTTCGACGTGGCGAAGTCTGCGGTAAAGGAAATGCACAGGCAGGTGGGTGATCTGAAGATGGACGAGAGAGGCATAGCCTACCGTGGCCTCCTTGTAAGGCACCTCGTGATGCCTGACAATCTAGCAGGGACAGATAAGGTGATGCAGTCTCTGGCCACAAAAGTGTCTAAGGACACAATGGCAAACATCATGGGCCAGTATTACCCCGCGCACAAATCCTATGCTTTCTCCGAGTTATCGAGGAAGATAACGAGGGAAGAATTCCTCTGGGCAGTCCGGCAGGCGGAGAAGGCCGGGCTGCCAAGGATCATCTGAAGCTCCTCAAATCCCGCTTTGTAAACGTCCACTCTGGGGTCCGCAACGTCTCCCCGAAATCTAACTCGTACCATGGGCTGAGGTCCTCATTAGCAGGGTTCTTAAGGATGTGTATGTCCTGCGCAGGCATGTAGCTCTGGGCAATCATGAATAGCCTCTTGCCGGTAGCCTTGTTTTCGGCCATATCCACGACGATCACGGCGTGACCGCTGTCGACGAACACATCTCCAATACCCATCTTTGCCACGTCCACAGGCTTCATTTCTTTCGCCAAGGATACGGTATTCGCATAAGCGAACACCACGTCCATGTATTTTCTGAATTCCCGGTACCCGGGGGTTAATCCGCGCGCCGCGGTTTTGGCCCAATACGCCTCGTTACCCTCGACGATGATCCTATACCCGTCCATCCATTTCTTGTAATCCGCCCTGAACCCGTTGGCGAAGTTGAAATGGATTTGGTCGTACCTTCTATTCTTGTAGAGGTATTCGGCTCTCAGCCTGATCACCGCGTCAGCGCACTGCTGGAGGTCCCTGTTGCCCACGTCAATGTCCAAAACGGCCTCCCAGACCCTGTTAGATTTGACTCTTCCATCGTAATAGCGGACGTCTGAGCCATCTGGTTTTAGCGGGAGAGTCCTCAAGTACTCCCCAAATGAACCTGGAGCCACCGTCGTTCTAACAAACCCTTCAGGCGTCAAGAACCTGTCCTCAACGGTTTTCCCAGCTACGTTCACCAGCGCGCTTTTGGCGTTTGGCTTGCTTTCCGAAACAGGAAACCCTCCACGCGGGGACTCTGCGCCAGTTTGACCCTGTTCGCGAATACGCAGATCGTCAACAGCAGGTGCTTCCGTATTGCAGTTCTTCACCGAGCAAGACGTTGTTGCCATCGTTATTACAATAGTTACCACGGCCAAGATGGAGAGATTGATGCTGCGAGCTGGGCTGCGCTGAGCAAGCACGGTTGTTCCTCCCCGTTAACCCTTTGCTATTGTAAAGCGCTCGCAGTTCCTGAGAGTGATGGGTCTAGCGTAAAGCGCAGTCCATCACCTCTTATCCCAGAGCCGTAAAGTACTCTTCGAAGGCCTCCGTAAGTTTGCCGGCCATGGCTTCAATCTCCTTGTCCCTGTGCTGGAGGCGGGTTTGCTAGGGCCAGCCCTGGTGGTCTGCGATCAAGACAAATAACGTGGTGGGTCAGTTAACAGCCTGCAATCTGCTCGCCCGCCGGCCATTGGTTACTTTACATCCGCTCGCAGCAGCTGAAACTCCGGCTGGAGCGCGCCAAACGAACGGTAGATGTCACGATGATGTCTCTTCCAGGTCTCCAGTTAGCTAGCACCAGACTGCGTAAGACGTACCAATGGTTCAGGAATAATCACCGCTCTAGAATTGTTGGTGTAGACTTGTCCATAAATGGCCTGCCCAAACACACAGGGATAAACATGGCGGACAAGCTGTGGCCCCGCTCTTTTCCGTACGGGCACATGGAACACTTCCAGACCGCTCGGGAAATGACGGATCATCTCCAGAGGGGCAACGGTAGACGGTATGACGCCCTGAGCCGGCTGAAGTGTGACTTCGTACGGTCCTATTACTGCCTTGACCTTTGTTACTCCTTTCTTCCCTACTCGCATTGCCCGAAAAAGCAGGCCAGTACGATGAGCAAGTTGCCGCAAGAACTCGGCAGTCGAAGCCAGCAGAAATCCTCTCAACTCCGGCGTCCAAAAGGCTTCAGCAACCGCCAGCTTCTTGTTGCCTGCCCAGGCAAACTCCTCGTAATTGTACACATCGCCCAGATGCTGCCGATAGTGGCGATTGCGCCTGACAAGCGCCGGATCAGGGTAAGCACCCACAGAGAAGACTCCTGGAGAGAATGCATTCACTTCCCGCGCGGTGTCATCGTTCACCTCGATGTAGTTTTTTCGCCATGCGTCCTCTCCTGGGTCAGCCAGCAGGCTGGCAACAAAACCACTAAAGGTAGTCGGTGGCAGGAAGGGGTAGGAAAACCATTGCACGTTGGACTTGCCCACCTGCCGAATCAGCAACTCAGAAAGAGGCTGCAGGCGGAGTTCCAGACACCATAACGTTTTGGAACTCATTCCTCAGCATCCTCCTCCGAGGGTGTATCGGACGGTGCGGCTTCTTGCCTCTTCACCGTTCCATCAGGTTCCACGGTCAAGCGTGTAAGTTCTTTCTTGCCCTTGGTGACAATCAGCACACTACCTTCTTCCTTAGGGCTGAGCTTGTGCTTCTTCAAAGCTTCAACAACTTGCTCCTTCTGAGCCCCGGATTCCACCAGCCTGGCCACCTCTTCAGGCAATGCTGTGTCCGTCTCGAGCTTCAGCCTTCTTTTGATTTCAGCCAAAGTCTTCTCCCACTCAGTTGGAGTGAACTCATCAAAAAAGTGTTTGCAGTCCTCTTGTCGCTCCCGCAGGAAACCGTAGGCCCGTTCACCAACAAAACGGGTCATCAAGACCTTGGCCTGCTCGCCCTGGCCCTGCTTGACCGTGATTACATTGTCTGCCTTTTCAATGGTCCACAGTGTCCTGGCACCGCTCTTGACCGTGAAGGAGCTGCCTCCACTCCCAGTGTCGCAGGTGAAGCCTTGGCCGTGGAAGGCTGCTTTGATTTTCTCGAGATTAGCAGCATCAACGAACATAGCCTTCACCCTGGCAAAGTCGGTTTCCTCACCGGGCACTTTTACTGTTTCTAGTGGGAAGATACCCTGCTCCGAGACATCCACCACAATTAGCTTGCCGCCGTCGCCTTCGCTGAAGCGAATCCCTCCTTGGCGGGCCGAAGCAGCGGTGTAGCGATTACCATTGACGTTCTCCAGCAAGGCATGAGCAAAGGCCCCGATTTCCCAGTCCACTACCCGGTCGAGAACGGTTATCGTAGGGAAGTGAACATTGGCCTTGATCAGTTCCTCGCTGTGAATACCGGCTTCGCCTGTGGTGTGGTCTAACTCGTTGGGAGCATTGCGATTGTGAACAGCAACGGCAATGTCGGCCGGTTCCACTGAAAGAGCCGAAGCATAAAGGACACGTGACTTGATGTTGTAGCCCTCTCCCATAGCTGTGCCGCCGAAGAGCCAGCAGGTGGGGCAGCGACGGCACAGTTCAGGAATGTAGCAGAACGGATTGAGCGCCAAAAACTGATTCCGCAGAGTATGTACCGTCCGTCGATCCACTCCTCGCCGCTTGGAACCGGAGAAGACGACCTTTTCCACAAATCCCCCGCTTTGTGTAGGGACGAGGTCTTTCTCAGTGATCGTTAGGTTAACTTCCGTACCATCGCCGAAACGCACCTGTCCCACTGTCTCCAGGACAGCAGAGACGATCACCGTCTTGGCATTTGGCGAAATCAGCCCGCAATCTAGATTCTTCTTTTCGGACATGTTTTTTCTCCTTTCTAGGGAATGAGTAAGGAGTTGTCCCTCTGGTTGAAACAGGCAGATCCTACCGTTGTGATGCTGCCCGAACACCCAACAACAGCCTAGCCAGCAAGCGCTGGCTCACCTCTTTGATAAACTCCCGCCAGATGTAGGCATTTCCGCTCTGGAAGTACTTGCCATACATCTCGGCGACTTTTCTTTCAATGTCGTCCAGACCCTGTAGTAGCCCCTCCTTGCCTTTCACGTAGACGGTTTCACCTGCCGTCCGTCGCTTCTCCGCATCGTCACCAGCTTTGGCAACCATGTACTGAAGTTCGACCAAATTAAGCTGGGGAAAGCGTTTCTCAACAGCCTTTACGTATTTACGGACTTCCACGGAAACGTTGGAGCGACTTTTGTTCACGTCGTCCTGGGCGATGGGCTGAAGTAAGTCGTAAAGGGCATCGGAAAGGTCCTTGACATCCTGGTAGAACGCCCCAGGGTCGTCTCTGGTTAACATCTTGCTTTCGCCTCCTCTCAGAAGAAATTCCAGCAAGGTCCTGGCACCCTGCTGCACTATCTCGTCGAATGTTGCCAGGGTGTTTGGTGATTTGAAAAGACTCCGTTCGCCAAGCCACCCCCTTTGCTCTTCTGCCTTCTTGTAGGGATCATAGAGCAGCCGATACAGAGCTGCATAGGGCTTACCTGCTTCCAGCAAATGTACTGCGTCGTTAGCCCGAGCTTTCGATTTGCCATCTGTGACGAAGTGAGGCGGTAGCACCTCCCCGCGCCGGAACAGGTTCAGAATCCTTAACACATCCAAGTGGATGTTCAAGTAATTAATCGCTCCAGTGGCCTCCACATAGGCCCTTATCGCGCCCCCGTCGGCTGGAAATGAAAAGCTGTAGTCTGCCAGAAGGAGATAGAGTTGGGTCTTCTTTGGCAAAGCTCTTCTGCCTGTTGCGAGCTGAACGAGGAAATACCTGGAAGGTAGAACAGTTAGCAACGCTGAACGGGCGATAGCCATTGCACCCAGCGATGCCGTGACATTGGATAGGCGTTGGGCCAGTACAAAGGTCTGGTACGCTGAAGCGATAGGAAGTTCGCACACTGAGTAGGCCTCTGAAGGGTAAAAGCCGCTGATGAGGGCAGCAAAGAAACATTCAGGGCAAATAGTTGGATGCTCTCTAGTTCCAGGTGAATCTGTCCATATCTTCTTTGACTCAGGTATAACTAACTTTACTCCGATCCTTTTGATACCATTAAGTGAGCCACAAAAAAGGCACGGTGATGCCAAAGTATCCAAATAATTTGGGCAACCGTTTATCGAAAACGGAGGTAGGTTTGTCACTTTCTTCCGCCGTGGCGTTTCGTACCCGTATTCGCAGATAATTGACCCGGCTGTGTCAAATAACTCACCTTTTGGCAAGTAGACTTTCTTTGTACCGCGTAAATCCTTTTTTAGTAGTGTGAGTAGCATTCTTACATTCTGTTCTAAGAGATGTTTGTGGTTATTGAGAAACCACTCTTGGAACGTTTTCCATATGTTTTTCACTTCTTCTGCTCTAGCTTCGGGCCACCATATCCTTGCCTGACCATCAGCGTAATCCACTGGAATAGCACCCCAGGTTTGGTACAAGAATTTCAGCACCCATCCCGCTAGGACCTCGTAAGCTGCTCGCATACGGGGTTCGTTGGGCTTGCGGAAGACCAGCCAGCGAAGCGCCTCATCGTCCCTCTTCTCCATGCTGTCTAACCAACTCTCGAATTGGCTTCGTAATTCATTAGGTACGGGTGCTTTGATATCGTCATAGCGCAGGAAGTATGATTCATTGTCCTTAGCAAAAGCCCCCACGGCTGCCAGAAGGGCCCGGTACTGGGGCTCCGTCAGCGTGCTTCCCAACAAAGCGCGAGCCAGGGCTGTGGCCTCTCGCGGAAGGTCGGCAAATTTCAGCAGGGCACGAACGGCTGTTGAATAGGACTCCATCATCCCACCTCCACTACATGATAGGTCACGTCAAGGTAGAGCTCTTTCGGACCACCAGACGCTTGCCACTCAAGGTGCATGCAGCAGCGGCGAAGTTCGCCCGATGATGAGAGCCATTCTACCTTACCGGCACCTTCCAAATCATGGAGTAGAAACGACTCCTGGGCCGGGTCCCCAAACGAAAATGTCCCGTCCGTAGCCGACAGTGCTTTCTCGTACAGACCAGAGGCCACATTGTCGGCTGAGATAAGGGTGTGCAAGTCCTGTACAAATTGCTTGGCGGAGGCATTCGGTAAGCGGGCTTCTAGAGCGCTGGCGGCTTCTACGATACGATCTACCCGGAAGGAATGGTGCAGGCGAATCAATTCAAAGGCGTAATCAATCAATTCATGCGGACACCCTGCCTGCGGCAAGTACTCATTTTTCACTGAGCGTCCCAGCACCATTTCGGGGATGCCATCGGCATGGCGAGGGAAAGGTGACACGGAAAGGCCCGCTAATTTTTGTAAGCGGTCATCCTGTAAACCGCTAAGGGCAGTTTTGACTGCTATATACCGCTCTTGCAACGTGCCTTTGCAAAGCAAAGCCAGGACGAAATGTTGTCTTATCGGCCCTTTCAATACTTTATCCAGCCCCGCTTGTCTAACAATCCAATCCACATAAGCCTGCAAATAATCCCGTGTTATCTGTGGCTTGCGATCGGCAATAGCCCTCTCCAGATTGCCAACTTTGCCCAGATCATGACACAGAGCTGCCGCACACCCCGCTTCTGAGGCCCCAAGCGTTTTTGCAATCTCACCTACGTGTCTATTATGATCGTCAACTTCAATGAGATAGAAAGCATTGCCGCATCTAATAATCTTAGCGGCGTAGAATCCTTTCTCACTCATCTCACACTTCCTCCTCGGGCTCGAACCAAAAGAGCGCTGGAGCATCGGGCAAGGGCTTGACGAAAACTGCTCTCATCTCGGGTGGGCATGGTATATTACCTTTCGCAGGATCCGAGCGTTTTCGCTCCTTCAATCCGAATACATTATCCCAGGCTTCGGGTTTCAGCCAGACAACTAAGGTGGCTTGATAAGCGTTCACTGCTTTCTGTTGGGTGCTTACCCCACATGCCTCCAACTGCCCAAGCACATCCTTGCCGTGGATGCGAATGGCCCGTCCGTCTATATCTCTTGTCTCGAACCACCAACCCTTCACCAACTCTCTAGGGACAGAATAACTAGCAGACAACCGTAGCCGTTCTTTGGGGTCTTCCCCATCTGGTTGGATTTCCAACGTTGGTACCCAATCCCGTGTGACCAGAACACCCTTCCGCCATACCTCGGCCCCAGTGGCCACAAAGCCGTATACGTAGTCGTACAGGGAAGCATCCACTGTGTAGATAACCGTATTGCGACGGCGAGCCAATAGAGCGGTGTCAAAGATGTTGAAAGCATTGATCTGAGCTTTCACATCAGCGTCTAGTGTTTTTCCTTTATAGTGTTGAAGTAAATCCATTAGTTTGTGCTGAGCCTCTTTCTCTCCAGGTGACACTTTTGGAGAAACATCTCCGAAGGTATAAACTTCCCCTTGCTCAGGCTCTTCGGTACCATCGTCCCTTCTCTTCGATCGTCGAGCACAGCGTCCAATCCGCTGGGCAAAGGCATCAGGACTGCACACCTCGGTGAGCATTAAATCACAAGAGACATTCACTCCTAGCTCGAAGGCCGATGTAGTCACCAGTATGTATGGCTTCGGGGCATCTCTACGGGACGCATCTCGTTCTTGGAGCTTCTTCAGAAATTCCCGCCGCTGGCCTGGCGATTGATGGCCATGATAGAGGATCAAATCTTCTAAAGCTCGATCACCCAACTCGTCTCGCAGGGCTTCCCATAGCTCTTTGACCGAAAATCCTTGCGCCTCCTCGCTGCTTGTAGGTTCTTCTTCTTTTGGGGGGTACACACTGTTAACGATGATAATCACCTGTTGTCCTCGCTTGTAGGCATCGGATGCTTTTTGCATAACTTCGCTGGGATTTTCGAGATGCCCACCGTACCGGACCTGCCCTCTCTTGACCTCACCAGCTTTTTCGCTAATGAGCTGAAAGAATTCCCCCTCACCACTAGCTCTCGGGAAACTTTTGCCTGGAGTATCCTGAAGATGCTCCACCAGAGCCTGCGGCAAGGTGGCAGACAGTATGGCAGTTTGGATGCCTTTCTCGTAGGTCAGTCTATCAATCAAGAAAAGGAAGTGAGTAAGGGAGACCTCATCGTAGGCATGGGCCTCATCAAAAACTAGGAGTGTCTTCTTCTGAGAGCTTTGCGCGATGCGCCAGGGGTAGATGTAACCCCAGCGGGCACTACCGTAGCCAAAGACGCGGTAAAGCAACTTGTCTATTGTTGTCAGAATGACATCGCCTCGAAAGAGGGTCTCGTCATTGTCATCGCCAGTGTCTATCGAGACGTGTCCAGTTGCAGGTTTTTCATGGATTTTCTCCCATAGCTCTTGGACTCTAGGAACCTGATCCTGTAGAAGCGCTTTAGTGGGATAGACAAGAATCACCCGCAGATTTTTCGCCAGAGCAGGAACAAGGACAGCTTCCGTTTTACCAGAGCCTGTTCCGGCTGCGAGAATTACGTTTTGGTTTTTATGCACAGCGTCCCAGGCTTTTTCCTGGTGATCGTAACTATGCTCAATCCCTATCCTATCGTAGGCTTCTTGGAGACCAATCCTCACGGCAGTATCCTCCTCAAAAACCAATAGTGAACCGCTTTCCCACACAGGAATGTCTGTGGGTCTTTCCACCTTGCTTCAAATCACTCTTTCCTTGCCCAAATCTCCCTCGTATGTCCCTCCTGCCTTCCATGTTCTCTGCTACCCGCACCCGCAGCTAGTATGGCTACAGGACCTCCACCAGGGTGCCATAGTAGAGAAGCCAACTGACCATCTCGGGGGTGGTGCCCACGTGGAAGCCATGCGCACCCGGTCATCGGGCAGGGTCCCCTGCCGCAACTTATGGAACAGCGGCACGGCGATAGCCAGAGTCTTTCCTGCCGCCGTCCCCGCTACCAGGAACACTTCCTGATCTTCTAATACCCGATTAAACACCTCAGCTTGGTGGCTAAGAGGGAAATAGGTCTTTTAGCTTGCGTATAGGCCTGGAGAAGTTCCCTTATTTCTTCTGGGATGTTTTTCTCTATCTCGGGCGCTCGGTTAGTAACCAATTCTGACAAAGGCAGGCCCCAACACCTGTTTACCCGGCAAAACCTTCATACCGTTTTACCATGATCATTTGGAGTGACTATCTAGACACCAGTCATTAATACGGTCCACTGCTAGCCATCCGCACGGCTAGCGTGCGCTATCACGCTGGTCCAGTCCAGTGCCTCCTCCTTGCTCCGGGCAACGTCCTTTTGGTTTGCCTGCGTCCTCATCCGCACAAAAAGTCTTCGCAATGTGTCTTGACCTAGTCTGTTCAGAAACACGACCTGCTCAGTAGCAGGGTCATATGTGTGATAATCATCGTGCCAGTATCGAAGAACGGGTCGTCGGGATTATCTCCGGTCTGTATGGTCACGGACCGGGGCAGCAGTCCGATCTTCTCCGCAAGCGACTTGGCCTCCGCGAAGACGCCATGAGCCAGAGAGCGCAGTGGGAGGGCGTAAATCAAGCGGGAGAGCCCCAGCGTCTTCCGGCCGAAAAGAAAAGGGGCCAGGACAGAGAGGGTTTCCCCCGCCCCGGTGGGAGCCCGGAGTATAACGTTATGCTCTTCGTAAAGCATGCGTGCGGTCTCAACCTGGTATGGGTAGGGTTGAAACCCGGTCAACCTACTGAAGAACTCGCAGAAGGAGCCCTGTTCAAACAAGCACAGTCGCCCTCCTAATTCATTACTGACACGTATCCCGGCTCGGGACTGACACGTACCTTCAGATGAAGCCTATCGTTTGGACCGAACTGCTCCCCGAGCACCGCAGCTACCCGCGCCTTCAAGAGAGCACCTTTCTTGATCCTCGGGACCAGGAAACGAGCCACTGTGGCCCGGAGATAGCCCAGGTCACGCCCTTTGTCGTCCAGAACCCGGATCGCCATTGGGTCATAGGGGTTGGCTGGGTCCCACACCAGCAGGGCGCAGTCTCCGGGAGAAACTTCCTTGACCCGTTCCAGGCGCCTCTCGTGACGCAGCCCCACCACGCGCGTGAAGAACTCGTTGGCTTCTTCGTAAAACGCCAGAACTCTGCCAGCAGAATCCCCCAGCAGCGCACCCCAGACGAAGGCCAATCCGCTTACTTCGAAGCCGCCTCCGAAAGAGCAATGATAATCTTCAGCCGCAGCGTTCAGGATGAGTTCCTTTGGAGCCAGAGAGCGCACGAACCCAATTTCACCATGCCCCCACTTCGAGACTCCACTCAACGCCCTGATACCGGCAGAGAGAGCCCCCTTCCGAAGCAGCGCAATGCCCATGATCAAGGCCGGTAGCTGCAATTCGTCTCCTGTATAGGCGTCCAACTGCCCACTCGTTGCCAGCTCTTTAAGGAGAGACTTCATCGGCCCCCGCCTCCGCAGTTATCTCTCCCCTCGATACTACAGGGGCAACCCCGTCACGCAGTGTCGGAGCGCCCCTCTCGCCCTTCTGCAACGCGAACGGAAGGGGCAACCATGCCCTCATACTGTTCCAGCGCCCGGCGCAGGTCAGATACGATCTCAGCCCTCAGCTCTTCCGGGTCTATCACAACCGCATGAGGTCCAAAGCTCATGATCCACCTTTTGAGCTCCCCCAATCCTCCTATGACAAGCGTCATCCTCAGGGATCCGTCGGGTAACTCTTCAAGCTTCTGGCTCGGGTGCCATTGCCTCCCCCGAATATAGGGAGCTTCCTGGGTATCGAATTGGATAACTACGTTTCTCGGCACGCCCCTCTCTATGACCCAGGCATCGGCCAGGTACTCCTCCAGTGAAAAATCGGCCGGATACTCAAAGCGATCCTGTGTCACGGTAAGTGCGGACATCCTGTCCAGAGCGAAAGTGCGAACCGAAGACCTAGAATGGCAGTACCCGATGCAGTACCATGCACCATCCACGAAACGCAAATGATACGGATCAATGCGTCGCCGAGTTGTAACGCCCCTGCTCGCAGTGAAGTAATTCACTTCCACAGTTCGGCGCTCTTCGATGGCTTGCACCAGTGCCTGATAAATTTCTGCCACCCGGACCTCTTCTCCCCGCAGTGGTTCGACGTGAAATGAGACGGCTCCAACCATTCGTTCCAGATTGATTTCTACCTCGTGTGGCAGGAACACCCTGATTTTCTGCATGGCCTGGCGTACGAACTGCTCAAAGGGAGTACCCTTGCATTGCAAGAGGATCTTCTGGCCGAGGAATAAAGCGATGGCTTCCCCTTCCTTCAAACGCATCGCGGGGAGACTGAAAGGCTCAGTGTAGTAATACCCGCGGCGGATTGGATCGTAAGCCACCGGGGCGGCGAACAGATCCCTCAGGCGCTCGATATCTCGCTCGACGGTCCTGGGGTGTACCTCGAAACGTTTGGCAAGGGAACTGCAATTGGGGTAACTCCCTTCTGATATCAGCCGGTGAATCTCGCAAAGCCTCCAGAATCCCACCAAGTTCGTCCCCAAGCCCGGCTTAATACCGGCCTGAGCCGAGGAACTTCGCGACATCCTTTCGCCTCCTGGTTAGCTTGCAGTCCCGACGGTCGCCATTGCCTCCATTTGCATTTTCTGCAAAAGGCTTCAAAATCCTGCATGTTTTGGCAACTCATGAGAGGAAACGCCTCACTTCATGTAGAAATTTAGTGAGAGAAAGAATTACGGAGGGTGCTATGAGCGTTGTTGCCTTGGGCGACATTAGAATAGCCCTGTTTGAGTTCTCGTTCAGAGTCCAGAGCAAGGTACTGCTTCCGCCTTATAAAGGCAGCGCGCTTCGGGGAGCTTTTGGCACGATCTTCCGCAGGATAACTTGCAGCGAACGAGGGCTGAACGACTGTTCTCCGTGCGATCTCCGCAGCGCATGCCCTTACGGCAAAATATTCGAGCCAGGACCGCCCAACAACTCCACGCGCCTCCGGAACTTGGAGAACGTGCCGCGGCCTTTCGTCCTGAGGCCACCGCTGGATGCAAAGCTCGAGTATGCTCCCGACGACCAAATCGTTTTCTGGGTTGTGCTCGCAGGCTGGGCTATCGAATACCTGCCTTATTTCATCGTAGCCTTGAACGAGCTCGGGCATGATGGGCTTGGCAGTAAACAAAACGGCAAGAGGGGAAAAGTCGAACTGGAAAGGGTCCGGATGTTTAACCCACTCTATCCTGACGAATTTACGGTTTTCGACGGAAAGATCGTATATAGCCCTAACGACTCGCTAATCGTAACCGGTCAGCAGATCGACGAGGAGACGCGCCTCCGGTCCTGGAATCCACTCACCGTAGAGTTCCTGACCATGACTAGATTGAAATACGAAAATGAGTTCGTAGCTTCGCCGCCGTTCCACGTTCTATTGAGGTCACTGCTACGGCGGTACTCCACCATCGCGTACTTCTATCACGGGATTGAGCCGGACCTCGATTTTGCCGCACTCATCAAGGAGGCTACGGGAGTTAGGACCGTCGATTCTCGCCTGCGCTGGGTCGACTGGGAGCGCTACTCCACCAGACAGAAAGCTTCAATGAACATGGGCGGCATAATTGGGACCGTGACCTACTCCGGGGATATCGAGCCGTTCGGATCCCTACTGATGCTGGGTGAGCTGATTCACGTGGGGAAAGGGACCACTTTCGGGCTCGGCCAATACAGGCTGGTGAACCGTCGTGGAGCACCTGATTCTGGATGAGTTCGGTACTTTTCTCTCCAAGAGGAGCGAGCGCCTGGTAGTCAAGAAGAACGGACAGGTAGCTCTCGAAGTTCCTTTTGCTAACGTGGAACAAGTTACTATCGCGTGCCCTGGTGTTGGTTTATCCACAGATTTTCTCCGAGAATGCGTGGAGCACGGCATCCAAATAAACTTCGTTAGTTCCTCGGGTTCCCCTTACGCAAAAATCGTCTCGCCCAACCTCGTTGGGACTGTCATGACCAGAAGGGAGCAGCTTGCGGCGTATTCCGACGTGCGCGGAGCTGAGCTGGGCAGGGCGTTTGTCATGGGGAAGGTCCACAATCAGGCCAATGTTTTGCGGTATTTCGCCAAGCATCGGAAAGAATCCGATCCGGTGATGTACGAAAGCCTTTATGATGCCGCCTCGAGAATAGACTCGGTGCGTCGCGAGATAGACAGGCTCGGGGGTACGACGATTGACGAGCTACGCCCACAACTGCTTTCAATAGAAGGGAGAGCTGCCACGCACTATTGGGAATGCTTGAAGAAGCTCGTGTCCTCCAAGGTGGATTTCCCCGGGAGAGAACATCGCGAGGCAACCGATCCTCTGAACTCTATGCTGAACTACGGGTATGGCATACTTTACCACACGGTATGGGGCGCGGTGATTCTAGCCGGCCTCGACGAATTCGCTGGTTTCATTCACGTGGATAGACCCGGCAAACCTTCGCTCGTGCTGGACTTGGTCGAGGAGTTTCGGCCTCATTTGATCGACCGCCCGCTCATCGTAGCAGTCCTAAGAGGCATGAGGATAGGGATGGATAAGCAGGGGTTGACCTTAGAAACCAGGCGTGAAATCGCTGAGCGCATTGGAGAACGGCTCGAAGCTCAAGACACCTACGATGGGAAGAAGCTTGCATTGAAGGCAATCATACAAAGGCAAGCGAGGGCAGTGGCAGCTCATGTGCGCCGGGAAGGGCGGTACAGAGCGTTCGTAGCGGGATGGTAGGCTGGAGTTGATATACCGGGTAGGTGGCTATCGTGGAGACGCTGGTCATATACGACATAGTGGATGACAGGCTGCGGTACAAGGTGGCCGAGGCCTGCAAGGACTACGGCCTGGAAAGAATTCAGTATAGCGCGTTCAGAGGTTATCTCACCCACAACCGCCTGGAAGAACTGCAGAAGCGTTTGAAGCGGGTACTCGGGAAAGCGAAAGGCAACATCCAGTTCTACCCAATCTGCGAAAAGGACATGGCCTTGAGCCGTCAAATCGGCCAGAGCCTATCCTATCCAGAGTTCGAGGAAGAACCCCTCGCCATTTCCGAAGATGGCATGTCTCCCATAACGCCAAGTAGTGCTCAGAGCAGACCTGTAAGGTTCCCAACGAAGGGCGTCCGCGTGGCCGAAGACTCTGTGACTCCGGGTGGGAGCAGAAAGTGAGGTTACCGATGGAGCTGCGGGTTTCCGACATAAAGCAATTCGTTTACTGCCCGAGAGTGGTCTACTTCGATTATGTGATGCCACTCAAAACCAAGATCACTAGAAAAATGGAGTACGGCAAAGAACGGCATCTGGAGTTTCAGGGTTATGAGAATCGCAGGAGCTTGCGGCGATACCGCCTGGACGAAGGCGAAAGGCAGTTCGGGGTCTACCTTCGATCGGAAAGGCTCGGCTTGAACGGGCTCTTAGACTTACTGATAGTGAGCCCTGCCGGATATTTCCCCGTGGAATTCAAAGATACGGCTCGACCGCCAGGCCTGAACCACAAATACCAGCTGACCGCTTATGCACTCCTGCTCGAAGACGTGATGAAGCGGCCTGTGCGATGTGGTTTCGTGTGTACGTCGGAAGGTGAGAAGAGACTGTGGCCTATCCAGATCACCCCAAACGCCAGACTCCATTGTCTGAGGATTATGGGAGCCATAAGAAATATGATCCGGTCGGAACGCTTACCTCCTCTGAGCAGGTCCATTCAACGGTGTCGAGAATGTGAGCACATCAGGTTCTGCAATGACGTGAGATAAGGCGCGAGGTACGCCGCCTGACAACGTACTTGGCAGCCGTCTGGAAGCTTCCCGGTCAGAATCGACGCGCGAAAGGTGGGATGACGGTGTATTTCCTCTCAGATGAGGAAAGAAAGATCTTGGTCAAGGGTCTCATCCCAAAAGCACGAGCAGCTGAGGTCAATGAAGAACTGCGTGGATGGAACTGGCATAGGCCACCTTTAGAGCCTATTTATGCCGTGAGGCTCGGCGTCTATGAGGTGGCCTCGTGTTACTGCCCCACGGCTAGAGATTTGTTTCTGAGACGGGTTCGGAACATCAAGGCCCGTCCCAACGAGGCTATGATGATGGGATCTCTCATTCACGAAGTGGTAAGCAAAGTCCTGGTCAAGGCAAAGCGCCTCATTTATCAGCACGGCGTGCAGAACTACCGCCAGATTGTGTCGGAACTCCTCCAGCCTGACGGCAACGATTATATCCCGGCCCTCGTTCAGCAAATGCCCGAAGGATCGTCCGAACTGGCCCGACAACGAGCGGAATCGGTATGGCAGTTTGAATCCTCGCGAATTATCGCACGCCTGCAAGACGTGCTTTCGCGGCAGCCATACGTAGGTGAAGACGCCTTGGTGGCTCTGGCCGTGCCAGTTGTGGTTGAGCAGAAATTGGATGGAACGTTTCTCGGTTTGAGCAGGAACTTGAGCGCAGATGCCTGCACTTTCACGGAACCAATGGTACTGGATCTCAAGTATGGGAAACCTCGCGATTTTCATAGGTTGGGAACCACGGGTTACGCCATGGTGATGGAGGCAATATACGAGTTCCCGGTAGACATCGGATGCATCGTGTACGTCGATTTCCAGGGCGATCGTGTGGTGATAAAGAGGGAGTTTCACCTAATCGATGACGAGCTCAGACAATGGTTCATCGAGGAACGAGACCAGAAGATGAGGATCGTCTCCGACGAATTGGACCCCGGGAAGTCCGAGGAGTGCTACGATCAGTGCCCGTATGCCCCGGAGTGCAGTGTCTGAGATGGCCAAGCCTGAGAACGCCGAATCACAGTACGCCCTAACGGATCATGGCAGGCCTTCGTCTTCGTAAAGCACGATTAACTTGCAGGGCTCCTGCATGTAACCAGGCCTGTTTCCAACGATAAGAGGCAGCGGAAGTGGTTCAACGCATACCTCCCGCTAACCAGCGGTTAGACCCGATAACTCTATCATCACTGAGTGACGTTTTCCGATGATACCCTTGGGCACCAGGCCGCGCTAGCCGGCTCATCCTAAACCCCGCAACTTCCTCCCCCACCCTGACCTTCGTCCCGTCGAGACACGAGCTGGAGACCACGGCAGCTTCTCCAGACCCGCGGCCTGTTCAGTCTCAGCGCCTTCAATCCCACCAACGTGGGTCCCCAGTGTCTTTCTCTCACAACTGCAAGAGAATCGCGCAAACGAGGCTCCTGAAACGCTGTGGTTTGCAGGCAGTCACTGCCCACGGTCCCATGACACCAGCTAACGCCCGCGGTCGTTCGGAAGGATTCAGTGCTAAATGGGGTGATCCCAGCCTGATACTCACATCCACCCTTCAGGCGAGACAGCCGCAAGCGGCGACACAGCAGCGTCCACCTTCCATTGCCTTCAATGCACTGCCACCTCCCGGATATCAGCCCTAACCCACTCTCGGCCCTCCCACGGCAGGCCACCACACCTGCCATACACCCACAAGAAGGAACCGGCAACAAAGCTGGAGAATTCTTTAACTCAGCGAGCGCCACAAACCGCAACCCTACGACAGAAAGGAGGGCAACCAATGGCAGTTCAGCCTCGGCATCTCCCGACGCTCGCCGGCGTAGCTCCTACACGATCATTTATCTGCTCACCTAACCGACTCGTTCCTCCGTCTACAGGCGCTTTTCTTCCCGACGCAAGAGCCGCTTCCTACTGCAGAATCACTACAGTCGGCTGCTTTATCTCCTGCCCCCCGCGTATGCCCTCCCACCTGCCCTGCTCAAGCACCCATTCGCCTCCCAACCACTCTCGGTTGCACCACTCACCCCGATGTAGAGGGGACTGAAAGTGTACTTTTACCGCAAGCTGAAAGCGGCCCCGCCCCTTGTTGCACCACTCACCCCGATGTAGAGGGGACTGAAAGCTTTTCGGTGATGCTGTACCTGTCCAACGCTCGGATGTTGCACCACTCACCCCGATGTAGAGGGGACTGAAAGGTATCCTTGAAGATTGCGAGGAACTTCACGCTGTATGAGGTTGCACCACTCACCCCGATGTAGAGGGGACTGAAAGTCCCTTAGCAAATCCTGCCATGGCTTGTCCGGTGCGAAGTTGCACCACTCACCCCGATGTAGAGGGGACTGAAAGAAATCGACGCCTTGCTGGTAGCAGCCACCGACATCAAGTTGCACCACTCACCCCGATGTAGAGGGGACTGAAAGATTCCAGCCCAAGCGATCATGTGGCTGGAGCGCAGTCGTTGCACCACTCACCCCGATGTAGAGGGGACTG
>DUMF01000005.1 GCA_012840015.1 Bacillota bacterium | reverse complement strand
GATCAGCCTCAATACCTCAATCTGGTTCGATGGAAAACCATTCACCCTGGAAGGGCAGCTTCAGATGCCCGAGTTCATCGAACTCGCCCGCCAGCTGGGTAAGGTGTAGCGCCATGACCAAACGACTTATTGAGACTTTCATAGAATTCGTTCAGATCGCCAGTGAATCAGGGCACGAGGAGGAGTTCTTGCTACACCTCGCGGAGCGGTTTGGGCGGGACTTTGGGGCGGAGTGCCGTCGCGACCGGTATGGCAACCTGGTGGCACGGATTCCTGGACGGCGGAGCAAAGTCCAGAGCCCGCTATTGCTGGGTGTGCACGCGGATACTGTAGCCCCGGGATGTGACATCAGGCCGGTTATTGAAGGGGATGTGATTCGCTCGGACGGCAGAACGGTGCTAGGTGCCGATGACAAGGCCGGGATTGCAGAAGTGTTCGAGGCGGTAAAGCGCGCGGATCGCTTTCCGCCGCTGGAAATCGTGGTCACTCGCGAAGAGGAGTGTGGGATGCAAGGAGCCCGGCATCTTGACTTCAGTCTGCTGCAGGCCAGACAAGGGTATGTGCTGGACATGGACTCGGTGGACAGCATCGTCGTTGGAGGGCCAACGAAGCTAAATCTAGAGATAACAGTGCACGGTCGCGCTGCGCACGCGGGCATGGAGCCGGAGAAAGGAGTATCTGCCATCAAGGCAGCCTCGCTGGCCATTGTTCGGCTGCCGGACGGTCGAATCGATCCCGTAACCACGTGGAACGTGGGCACTATCCATGGAGGGGAGAACCGGAACAGCGTGCCGGAGCGTGTATTCATGCAGGGTGAGGTTCGGAGTCTGGATCACGAAAAATGTGTCGCGGTTGCGGAGCGCGTTCGTAAGGCTTTTGAGGAAGCAGCTGCTTCAATTGGTGCCGTTGCGGAAGTGGTAGTGTCCACAGCGTACCGCGCCGTCAATATACCTAGCGATGCGGAGGTTGTGCGGGCCGCTGCCGAGGCTATTCAAGATATTGGGTTGACGCCCCGCATCCTTTCGATTGTGGGCGGTACGGACGCAAGCGTTTATAATGAGCATGGCATCCAGACTGCTGTCTTGGGCATCGGCGTACGCAACGAACATACCCGCAGTGAGCACATCGGCCTGGCAGATATGGAGCGAGCAGTGGAGATCCTCGTCAGAATCTTAAGGCACTTCGCTGGCGAATAATAAAGACAAGTCACGTGGGGAGCGACAATACGGAGTCGTTTTATTCATTCCTTGGCCTGATTGCGCAAGCCCCAACACGCGAGCTCATGCTCGGGCGGGGTCTCGTAGCCGCCGATCTTGCTCGGAGTCCAACCCCAGGCGCGTACCTCGGAGAGCATTTCAGCGTGTTTGAGAGCCGCCACAGCCACATCGATTACGGGCACGCCGAGGGATTCCTGCAACTGTTGGAAGAATCCAAGCTGCATAGTGCACCCCAGGATGATTACCTCAGCGCCGTCCTCCTCGATCGCCGACCGCGCAGCACTGAGCAGACGTCTGCCTGTCTCTTCCGGATCTCGGCGGAAGTCCAGGACACCCATGCCTATCGGCCTGAACGATGCTAAGCGGTCTGCGAACCCGTACCTCCGGACGTTCTCTTCCATCGCCGGAATCCATTTGCGGCGCCCTACCAGGATCGAAAACCGGTGGCCAAGAAGGGCCGCCAGGTGAAGAGCGGATTCCGCCGGAGCGGTGACAGGCATGCGCACCGCTACTTCGCGCGCTTCACGTAAGCCGGGATCGTAAAAGCAACCGATGATTGCCGCATCGAAGCCGCTTTGTTCTGCATCCTGTATCTTGCATAGGATCTCCGGCAGCGACGCTGCAGCATAGGCATGGTATTCCAAATGCGCTGTACCCTGTTCCAGACCTACCACGGAAAGCTCCGTTCCCGGAGCTGCGTATTTTCGTAGGTAAGTCGCCAATCGTTCTTGTTTAACCGGGTCATGGCGTGTAGGTTCGATGTAAAGTATTCTTCGACTAGTCATCCTATCTCACCCACCTTTTTAGTATCTGACCAGCACGATGTAAACTGGTGGCAACGGACGTAATGTCCTGGCCGCACGAGCACCATTTCGGGGTTGACTTTGCTACAGACACTTGCCCGCTCAGGACATCTTGGATGGAAACTGCACCCAGAAGGAATGTTTACCGGGCTTGGAATTTCTCCACGGGACTCGACCTTTTTTGGTTTGAGCCTTTCTTCCTCATCTGAAATCACGGGTACCGAAGAGATCAGCATACGGGTATAGGGGTGTTCAGGCTGTTCGAAAAACTCCGCCGCCTGGGCAAGCTCGCATAGCCTACCCAGGTACATTATGGCGATGCGAGTAGCTACGTTGCGTATTACGCTGAGATCGTGTGTGATGAAAAGGTAGGTCAGATTCATCTCACGCTGCAACGCGATCAATTTATTGATAATCTTGGCCTGCACAGAAACATCTAAAGCAGAAGTTGGTTCGTCCAACACCACCATGGATGGTTCGGACGCCAGCGCGCGAGCTATGGCCACCATCTGCTTTTCCCCACCGCCTATTGAAGACGGCGACTTAAGCAGGTACTCAGGTGGAAGCTCGACCTTCCTTAGCAATTCAATTGCAGCTTCTTCCTGTGCGGCGCCTCTGAGCCCACGATGTAAGACCAAAGGCAAGCCGAGGATCTGGCCAATTGTCCTGCGCGGGTTCAGCGAAGAACCTGGATCCTGGAACACAATTTGTATTTCCTTTTTCAAGGCCATCGAGCGGCGGTCCGCTTCCATGCCAATATCCTGCCCACGGAAAAGGATGTGACCCCCTGTTGGCCGGTACATCCCCACTATAGTGTACGCCAGGGTGCTTTTTCCCGAACCAGACTCCCCAACAAGCCCTAGTGTTTCCCCCTCTTGCACTTCGAAGCTCACGCCGTCGACTGCGCGCAGATAGACGGGCCCCTGTTTGTTTCTTCCTACTCTGAAGTATTTCGTCAAATCACGGCATTCAAGTATCACGGCCATCCAGATCACCTCTCATAGCGGAAGCAGGCGACGTAGTGTCCGCCCCCTACGTCCAAAATAGGGGGGCTCTGACTCAGACACCTATCGTCCGAGAGCGAGCAACGAGGCTGGAATCGACATCCATTTGGGGGGTTGAGGTAATTGGGAATTCGCCCTGGGATGCCCTCGGCGATTCCTCCCCCTGATATCTTCGGTACCGAGGCTAGGAGCCCCACGGTGTACGGATGAAGCGGTTCTTTGAACAGTGTGGCAGAAGGGGCCGCCTCCACTATCGACCCTGCGTACATGACGTAAATGCGGTCGGTCATCTGCCTGGCAACGCCCAAGGAATGGGTGATCAAGATAATGGATGTACCGTGCTTCTCCACCAGTTCACGCAACAGCCGAAGGATCTGGTCTTGTATTGTTACATCCAAAGAGGTACCGGGCTCATCTGCAATCAGCAGTTCGCGCGGTGTGGTGATTGCCATGGAGATGCAGATTCGCTGCCTCATACCCCCCGATAGCTGGACCGGATAGCTTTGGAGGATTCTCTCCTGATCAGGAAGGTAGACTTCCTTCAACGCCTGTACAGCAATATCATGAATTCTCTTCTTCTGGCGTTCTTCGGGGGGAAGAGCGAACCGGATTACGTCCTCCAACTGCTCCCCTACCGTGAAGACCGGATTTAGAGCAGAGGTAGGATCCTGAAATATCATGGCTATGCCCCTGGAACGAAGCTTCTGAAGTTCTGCGCGGTTCATTTTAAGGACGTCTCTACCTCGAAAGATAATCTCGCCCCGAGGGATATGCGCTACCGACTCCGGCAGGATGCGGAGGATTGCTTTCATAGTCGTCGTCTTGCCGCAGCCAGCCTCTCCCACAAGACCAACCCTCTCGCCCCGGTAGACCTGCAAGCTGAGGTTGTGAACTACTTTCAGATAACCCCCATAGACACGGTACCAGACATTTAGTCCTTTGATGTCCAGCAATATCTCTTCAGGCATTCTATTTCACACCCGTTTCCAGCATATCGCGCAGGCCATCCCCAGCCAGGTTAAAACCGAGGATAATTACCACAATGGCCAGCGCAGGGAATATAGTCATCCACCACAAGTCAGGCATGTACTTCGCCCCGTCGGAGACCATTTGTCCAAGTGCAGGAGTTGGTGGCTGCTCCCCCAATCCGACAAAGCTGAGGGAAGCCGATATCAAAATGACCCAACCCACATCCAGGGCGATTTTTGTGAAAACCGGTGATAGGCAATTCGGCAAGATCTCACGAAACAGGATGTGGAGTTTGGAAGCGCCAGTTAGCTCCGCCGCTATCACGAAATACTCATTTCTACACGAAGCAGCCATACCATAGACGATCCGGGTATACCAGGGCCACCACATCAGGGTAACGGCGATCATGGAGTTCATCATGTTTGGCTTGAGCATTGAAGCAATTGCGAGCGCCAAGATCAAAGGTGGCACGGCGAGGAAAACATCCGTGGTCCGCATGATCACGGTGTCCAGGAGGGTTCCCTTAAAGTAGCCGGCAATCAATCCAAGCAATACCCCCACTGGAACGGCGATCGAAAGAACCACCAGCGCAATCAGCAGAGCTCCGCGGAATGAAAAAACGATGCGGGTGAAGATGTCCCGGCCGAACACGTCTGTGCCGAAGATATGAGACCTTGACGGAGGCTTACTGGCATTATCGTAATCCACAAATGCACCGGCGTGCTCGGGATAGGGAGTGACCACGGGAGCCAAAATCGCAAGGATGACTATCGTCAACACGATCGCAAGACCTACTACCGACAACTTGTTGCGCGAGAAGGCGTACCAGTACTTTCCCATATTCTCGGCAAACCGCTGCCGCTTCATATTCAGGCCCAAGACTGCTTCAGGGCGGCTTTTTGAGTGCTGTACTGCCGTCATGCTCCTTTCACCCCTCCGAGCCGGATGCGCGGATCCAGGTTAGCCACCACTAGGTCAACGATCACGTTGGCCACGGCAAATCCAAGACCGGCGATAACCACTACCCCGGAAATGGCGTTCAGATCTTTTGACAGGATGGCTTGCATGCCGTAACGTGAAATCCCCGGCCAGTTGAAAATGAGTTCCACCAGGAAACTCGTTTCTATGATGTTGGCCAGACTAAGCCCAAGAACGGATACAGTGGGAATGAGAGAAGGCTTTAGAAGGTACCGCAGGGCGATTCTTCGCTCGGGTATGCCATAGCCTCGCTCCGCTGCCACGAAATCCCTTTGCATGTTATCTACCATACTAGACCGGGTGATGCGTGCGGCCTGAAAAGTTGACGCCATGGCAACCGAAGAAGCCGGTAGAAGTAAATGCAGCAAGGCATCCTTAAACGCCACCATATTTCCAGCGATAAGGCTGTCTACTAAGAGTAGCCCTGTTACCCTTGGCGGTACGGAGATATTCGAGCTGAGGCGACCCAGGACCGGAAGTACGTGCCAATAATACCCGAACACCAAAATGAACACCGTAGCGACGACAAACCCCGGGATGGCTACGCCGAAGTAGGCCATGACGCGGATTATTCCGTCTATGACGGTATCGCGATACCAGGCGGCAATGGAACCGAGTATTATCGAAAGCACCACCATAATTACCCCAGCTACCAAGGCTATTTCCATTGTAGCTGGAAGAGTTTCTTTGATGTCCTGCAACACAGGCTGGTGGGTCACCAAGGATCGTCCGAAGTCGCCGCGGAGGACGCCAGTCAACCAGTAGTAGTACTGCTCATAGATCGGTTTGTCTAGGTGCATTTCCTGGCGCAGCCTCTCAACTACCTCGTCGGGGGCCTCCTCTCCCAAAGCCATGCGGGCCGGGTCTCCAGGGACCAGACGTGCGATGCAGAAGATGACAATAGAGATCCCCACGACCACAAATATGCTGTGAAAGACCCGCCGAAGCAAAAACGACCTCAGATCCACAGGATTACCTCCTCGCTTCCGAGGGTAAGACGGGTGAACCTATCCACCCATCTTACCTGCCAAAGATATGGCGGATTGCTTACGGCATCTTCTCTGGGACGAGTCTCATGTCCCTGAAGTAGGTTCGCAGCCCCACAAGAGTGTTTACGGGCTCACCTTTCTCGGCAGCCTGTGCAGCCGGCCAGATGAGGTAGTCAGCTTGGTAAGCCTGCCTCTGCGGCAACTCCACCACCCAGATGTCAGAAGCCAAGTCAACGATTTTCCTTGTGATAGTCTTATATTTCTCGTAACGCGCGTTGGTGTCCATCGTTGCTAAAGCATCACCCACGAGGGTGTCAATTTCCTTCTGAACATTGTCGGCAAACCAATGGCAGTTGGTCGGTTGGCCACGAGCCGTGGAGCGGAAATAGTCCAAAATCGCTCCCGCCTCCGGGAAAGAGATGGACGTTTGCACGCGAGTGAATATGTGTGGTGTGGTTTCAGGCTTACGCACTTTGTCCAGCCAGGTCAACCAAGGCCCTTTGGTCACTTTTATCTTGATGCCTAGCTGTTCGGCATTGCTCTGCAATAGCAAAGCCACCTTCTCCTCGTCAGGCACCTCTGCAGTCCACGCTAGTTCGATTTCGTAATTGCCGATGGTATCCTTGTACTTGGACTGTTTCAGTTCCTCACGGGCCTTGTCCAAATTCTGGCGGAACTTCGGCAAAGACGCATCGTACCCGGGTAGAGCAGAGCCAACTGGCCCACTGGTTAACTTGCCGCCTGGGAAGATCTTCAGCGCACTATCGTAATCGAAACAGTACTGCAAGGCCCTGCGCACATGCACGTCATCCAGAGGCTTTTTTGAAGTATTGAAGTGGAAGATCATCAGACCGCCAGACACGAAATCCGCTACCTTGACACCCGGCAACTCTTTCAGTTTGCTGTAAGCTTCCGCTGTCTGCCATTCATCCGTGATCTCCAATTCCTTTCGGCTCATCAGAGTGCGGACTGTAGCCGCTTCGGTGGTGCCGATTATCTTGAAGGACTCGGGCGACCCATTTTCGACACCTTTCCAGTAGTCTGGGAAGCGCACGGCGCTAAGGTATTCGGATGTTTTCATCTCTTTGACCATGTACGGGCCTGAACCGGCATCATGCGTAACCAGCCATTCCTTGCCGTAGTCTCCGAATTCACCGTAGGTCCCATCTTTCTTGATGTTCGCCATCACTTGCTTCTGATTGAGAATCGGTAGGTGGACAAGCGTCTTAAGGAATGGCCCGTAGTCACCAGTCAAAATGAATTTGACTGTGTCCTCACCTTCGGCTACGACGTCCTTTATGACGTTCTTGAAGACAAAGGCCCAACCTCCTCCGATGGTGAGCATGCGTTTGGCGCTAAAAACTACGTCTGCCGCGGTGAGAGTATCGCCGTTATGGAACTTGATCCCCTTTTCCAACTTAAACGTATACGTCTTGCTTGTCGCGTCATAGTCCCAACTCTTCGCTACCCATGGTTTGATAGTACCGTCCGGATCGACCATGACCAGCGTATCATAGAGGTTCGCATAGGCCACGCTGGAAGCATTATCGTACCCCATAGCTGGATCTAGTTTAACAGGCCAAGCCTGTGTCATCCTGACGATCATCTCTTTCTGGGGCTTATTACTCGTCTGAGACGGAGTTGACCTGCTTGAGCACGATGTCAAGATGGCAACCGAGAGAAGTAACCCGATACCGGCCAAGAGCCCCCTTCTCGATACGCGGAATTGCTTTAGAGTCACCTTTCTGTCCCCTCCTCGTTATTTCTGATGCCCGAGAGCCCTCTAACGGTCTGTATCTGTTGAGACCCCACCTCCTAGATCTTCATCCGATCCGTTTCTTCTCTAATGGAGTTGCAAACCCACGCTTGCTTTGCGACAAACCCATGGCTATGAGACTCTCACACATCTTCACCGCGGCACGGGCTGGGACCACGATAGGAATCTGCAGTTTGCGCGAGACAGAGTCGGCCACCCCCAACATACTTCCGCAGCCGAGCACTATTACGTCTGCTCCCTTCGCAATCATCTCGGAGGCAAGCTCGGTCAAGTTGCGTTCCTCCTCGGCGATGTCTTCCTTCAGGCGAAGGACGGGCACACCAACCGGCTTTACTCCAACGCACTTGTGGTCCATCTCGTACATTCGGAGATTGTCCCAGATAACTGAGCACGTTTTCTGCGGATTACCTGCAGTCACTATACCAAACTTGTGACCTATCAGCGAGGCAACATGCACGCTGGCCTCGCCTATGCCTACTACTGGGATGCGCACTGCTTCTTTGGCACCTCTTACCGCTGGGTCATCAAAGCAGTAGATAATAGCACCGTCGCACCCATCCCGCTCAGCCTCTAGCACCTTTTGCAATACGAAAAGCCCCGCCCAGGTCACATCAAACGAGTCTTCCACAGAAATGGTTCCCTTTTCCAGGTTTGTAACCTCGAGCACTGTGTCGGGCTCCTTGCAAGCCTCCATCTCCCTCAAGAGCGGCTCATTCCACATATCGGTTATGACCGGCACGATAACGCGGATTCTCTTCATCGTTTTCTCCTCCCGTCCTCTCGTTCGTTAGATGCAGCCGTTACGCTCAGGCGGCGGACTGCGCTCACTCCGAGTAAAAAGCTAGCTGGGGCTCTCCACGAGAATGCCGCCAGCTTTTCCGACTGCTAACTCACCCGCATTCATGGGCAGCCCTCACCAGTCGTTTGGTCATGGCGCTACACCTTACCCAGCTGGCGGGCGAGTTCGATGAACTCGGGCATCTGAAGCTGCCCTTCCAGGGTGAATGGTTTTCCATCGAACCAGATTGAGGTATTGAGGCTGATC